>JBFWSG010000062.1:0-32235 GCA_050248495.1 Pirellulales bacterium
GGCCAAACGCCGTGAATCTAAGCCGCTTTTCGCTCGCCCAGCGCGGCCGCCTGCTTGACGAGCAGCGAATTCTTCAACAGCTCGAACGCGGGTCGGTTCGCCGCGTCGATCCGCTCGCGGAGCACGATCGATTTGCCGTCGACCATCCGCGGGAAATAGAACCAGGCTGGTGCTAGCGAGCTCTCAGCCACGGGCGAGGAGAGCAACAGCAGCCCGGTGCTCGGATGGGAGTTGGCGATCGCGCCCACCGATCGCGCCGGCTCGCCCGGCACGAGGCGGATCGTGGCGCCGGTGGCCTGCAATTGGCGATGTGTGTCTTTGAGAGTCAACTTGGGAAATTCCGCGTCCCGCGCGTCGAACCAGTCGAGGCCCGTGTAATTGACGGGGTTCGTGCCGGCGAAGCGTTGCGCCACGGCAATCATCGCCGCGGTCCGCTCCAGGCTGAAGATGCCGACTTCGACGATCCGGCAAATCTTGTGGAATTTCACTAACCGGAACAGCTGCCGCTGAGTTCGCGGCTGGGAGAAGTGTGCTAGATACGCGTACTTCAACCAACTCGCAGCAGCCACGGCAACCTCCTTGTCGGCGCGTGCCAGATTTCGATCCGCCCAGTGCTGGCATCCTTACCGGAACTGGAAGACTCTTGCGCTTGTAGCGCGAATTAGCAGATTTAATCGGACGCGGCAACGCGACAAATTCAGCAACCGAAGCACGTTCGCTCAGGTCGCCGCAGGCGTTAGAGGCGGCAGAGTTTCACAGCCCGACCGATCGCCCGGCGAATCGAGCCAGCGGCGGTGCCAGAGTTCCAGCATCAACAGCAGCCACAGCCGATGCGAGTGATCGCGGCGGAGGGCGTCGTGCTCGGCGATAAGCCGCTCGACTTCGCCTGTGTGAAAGTAGCCGCGGCCCGTCGCACGTACTGACAGCAGTGTGTCGACAAGCAGCTCTTTGAGTTCTCCGCGGAACCATTCGTCAACCGGCACGCCGAAGCCCATCTTCGCGCGACGAAAGACGCTCGTCGGCAGCAAATGTCCAAATGCCCGTTCGAGAATCCACTTGCCCCGGCCGCCCCGCAATTTCAAGTTCGCCGGCATCGCCGCCGCCAATTCTACGAGTCGATGATCGAGCATCGGCTGTCGGCACTCGAGCCCGTGGGCCATCGTCGCCATGTCAATCTTTTGGCAGAGGTCGCCGGGGAGGTACGTCACCAGATCGGCAAGCGACGCGGCGGTCACTGCATCGCGTTCGCCGCTGCGCGCGAGGGCGGCAAATAGATACGTAGCTGGATCGTGGTCGTCGAGTTGCTGTACGAAGCTTTCACTATATAACCCCGCGCGGTCTCGTTCGTTGAAGATCGACATCAGTTCGAGATATCGACGTTCGGGCGGTAACGCCGCAATCCGCGCAAATCGGACCGCCCGATCGAAGACATGCTTCTGTCGCCCCGTGACGGGTAGTCGCTGCCAGCGGCGATTCGTAACGAGCGCGCGCAGCGGAGCCGGTAACCGGGCCGCTAGCTGGATCGCCCGATAGCGGTTGTAACCGCCGAAAAGCTCGTCGCCGCCATCCCCCGAGAGCGCCACGGTCACGTGCTCGCGGGTCGCCCGGGCCAGGCAGTATGTGGGCAGCGCCGAGCTGTCGCCAAAGGGCTCGTCGAACGACTCGCTCAATTCCGAGATCAACGCCGCCAGCTGCGGCTCGACCGACAGTTCGTGATGCTCTGTTCCCAGATGTCGGGCGACGCCGCGGGCAAATTCCGACTCGTCGTAGGTTGGATCGGAAAAACGGACGGTGAAGGTTTGGATGAGGCCGGACACCTGCCCGCGAATGAGCGCCGCAATGATCGATGAATCGACGCCACCGGAGAGAAACACGCCGAGCGGGACGTCGCTCACCAATTGCGATCGCACCGCTTCGCTCAATGTCGCCCGCAGGCGATCCACATACTCCGCCTGGGAGAGCGTGACTTCGAGCGAAAAATCTCCTTGCCAATACGGCTCGACGCGCAGCGAATCGTGCTCGTAGACGGCGATGCATCCCGGCGGCAACTTCGCGATGCCGCGGAGGATCGTCCGCGGCGCCGGCACGTACTGATAGGTCAAGTATTCGTCGAGCGCTACCGGATCGACTTCGCGCGGCACATCCGGCGCTGCCAGCAGGCCCTTCAATTCGCTGGCGAACATCAGCCGACCCGGCTCGTGCCGATACACGAGCGGCTTCTGCCCGATCCGATCGCGGGCCAAGACGAGGCGGCGGCGGCCGGCGTCCCAGATGGCGATGGCGAACATGCCGACCAGATGCCGCACAAAGTCGACGCCCTCGTCCTCATAAAGGTGGACCAGGACTTCGGTGTCGCCCTGACTACGAAAGCGGTGCCCGCTGGCTTCCAGCCGGTGCCGCAGCTCCCGGAAATTGTAGATCTCGCCGTTGAACACGACTTGGACGCTGCCGTCCTCGTTCGCCATCGGCTGGAGGCTGGCATCCCGATCGATAATCGCCAGGCGGCGATGCCCGAAGGCAATGCCCGGCACATCGCCGACCGACGATGCCACTTGCAACGCGCTCGAATAGAATCCATCGCTGTCCGGCCCCCGGTGCGCGAGCGCGCGGGTCATCTGCGCAAGGACTTCAGGCGTGATGGCGAGCCGCGGATCGCTCCAAACGGCTCCGGTGATGCCGCACATGGAATGGGGGCTGGGGACTAGGGGCTTGGGTCTGGGGGAAAAATCTGACGATGGGACTACGCACTATTTTCGATGCTCTCGTCGCAGACTGCAACGCGAAGCAATTACGCGTCCTCAGCCTCTAGCCCCAAGTCCCTAACCCCTAACTATGCGGCCCGTCGTCGTCGCTCAGCGCGACGGGAATCGCCACGGCAGCCGCCACGACGCCGCCGACGATGAACGGATTGGTGGCCCATTCTTTTGCCTTGCAGAGAAGCCGGTTTCCCGGCGGCGGGCCGTATTGACCGCGGACGACGTCGCCGGACGCGACGACGTCGATCGATTTGGGCGCGCCCGGCGGAGCAGTGCCCGGCGCCCACAATCGGCAGACCTGGACGGCATCGGCGGTCGCAATCTCGTGCACACCGCCGCGCAATTTGGCAACCGCGAACACTCCCTCGCCGTCGGTGTGCATCGCGGCCAAGGGTTTACCCGCCGAGAGCACAGAGACGGGGGCATTAACGACTGGTCGACCGTTGGCGTCCGTCAATCTTCCCACAAGCAGGCCGCCGTAGGCCAATTCCACATCGCGCACCGGTGGCGCTTTGGCGGGCACATGTTCGAGGGCAGAGACCGGCGCCGAGGGAAACACCAACGCGGCAATCACCAGCGCTGTCAAAGCGCGGCACCAAGTGCATGAAGTCGCCATGCGCACTCTCCCGTCATACTCCAAAGAAAAGTCCGACCGCGGATACTACTCGCTTGCCCGTGGAGGCAAAAGGGCAATCGACGGCCGGCCGAGGGCGGCAAAAGGCGCGTGCGCAAGTCGCACCTGAAAATTGACAGAGATGCCAACCCAGTCGCGAGTCATCCGCTGGTCGCGTCGCTAGCTGTGCGGACCGCCGCCTGTGCCGTTCGAGCCGCTGTCGTCGTCGCTGGCAGCGATGGCGATCGGCGTGGCAATCGCCGCGGCGACAACGCCTGCCGTGATGTATGGATGGCTGCGGACCCAATCGAGCCAGCGTCCGCCATAGCTGGCCGGGCCGCTTGGAGCCGCCCACTGTCCGCGGAACACCTCATTGCCGGTAATCACTACTGCCGCGTCGGCAGCCGACGGGGGCGCCGTGTTCGGGGCCCAAAAGCGGCACAGCTTTTGGCCATCGGGCGTCACGATCTGATACTGTCCGCCGCGGAGGCCCTGGGCGGCGAAGACGCCATTCGCGTCGGTCGTCGTGTCGACGACTTGCCGCTCGCCTTGCAACACGACTACCGGCGTGTTGACTCGCGGAGTGCCCTGTTGATCCACCACCTGGCCAACCAGCATGCCGCCAGTACGCAGTGCGACGTCCTTAACGGCGTTCGTCGGTTCGGCGGCCATCGCCGGACGCGGACTAGCGATTCCGACGCAGGCCACCGCGGCCAGAATCGATTGAAGTCGTTTGAGAGTCATCGCTTCTCCTTGGCGTTGAATGCCTTTGCTCTGTGCCGCCCCGCTGTATGAATGATTCGATGCGCGAGGCGGTCACTCCCGCTCGCTAGCAGCTGCTCTGGCGATAGTGATCCAGGCCTCCCTATCGACAAAGCCGCGTGGTCAACTTGATCGAGTTCGCCGGCAAAATCGAAAAACTTTCTCCAAAGCTCCCATTTACAACGATCACTGCTGTCTCAGCGATGCCAGTATTTGAAGTGCTGCACCATGCGTTCGGTGGAACCCGGAATCGCCGTTTCGAGTTGCTCCGACAAGTTGCCTGCGATCTCGCCGCGCTGAATGTCGGCGAGATAGTGAACCAGCGTCGCATGTGATGCTCGCGGCCCGTGCAGCATGAAATGAACCCAAGCCCAGGAATACCGGTACTCGCTGGCCCCCATTTCCGCCAGCTCGTGCCGCTGTTCCAGGTCGCTCACCGTGCGAATCATTCCGAGCCGCATGTCCCAGCGCAGCGAACCGAAATACGGATGGTCGAACGCGCGCTCGTCGGCCGGCACTTCGAAATACTTCGCCAGCCCCTCGTCGAGCCAGAGCGGCACCATCGGCAACGCGGCGTGCAACAAGGCATGCGTGCACTCGTGGCGTAGGTCGGTCGCCAGGTCGTCGTGCTTGTAGGCATACACGCCGGCCATGCCGCCCTCTTTCACGAATAGCGCCGGCCGGTACGGCACATCCGGATAGTGCTCTTTCAAGAATCGTCGATGTGACTCCGCGTCGGCAAACAGGTAGATGTAAACCGGCTCCGGCGCCGGCGTCACGCCGAGAATCCGCACCAGCTCCGGCTGGAGCTGCTGGAGTTCGAGGAGCAAGGGGTCGTATTCGTCGAGCGGAAACTCTGCCTGGCAGATGAAGGGCCCACTTTGCCGCGTATCGACCCAGCGTCCGGCGGCGCGGACCTGGTCCGTCCCAAGCGACCACAGCGCAACGACGCCGAGCAGCACGCGCATCCGCACTCTGCCTGGTCGTTCTCGTTCTTTTCTTACTTGTCTCCGCCACGTCACGCCGACTTCCTCCCCCGCCACCAGCTCGTGCGTCGCCGCCGCGGCACGGCGCGCCGCCCCGTGGCGACCATCCGTCCAGCGGCAATCATCGCCGGGTTGCGCCGGCACAAATCATCGGCCGTCGTCACGTCGACCAGCTCGCAGATCCGTTCGTAGGCCCGGCTCATTTGCGGCCGCCGCGTCCGCGGACTGTGGGCGTCGGTGGCCACCATGTGGACCAGACCTTCGGTGATCATCCATACCGCCATGTCGTCGACGTGCGAGCCCATCATGCCGCACAGGCTGCCCGCCGTGAGCTGCATCAGGCATCCCGCCTCGACCAGGTCGACCGCCAGGTCCGGCTGACGCAACAGTCCCTGATTCCGCTCCGGATGCGCAAGCACAACGTTGATCCGCCGCGCCGCGAGGTCGTTCATCAGGCCGTCGATCGGGAAATAGAGCTCGTGCGGCAGTTCCAAGAGCACATGCCGGCGATGGTCGCCGAGCGTCACCAGTTCTCCGGTCACTAAATCGTCGATCAGCCCGGGTTCAATGCGGACCTCGCCGCCAGCGAGCACCTGCAGCGGAATCCGCTCGGCCGCGAGCCGTTTGTTGCACTCGGCGACCAGCGCGCGAATCTCCCCGCCGCGGTTCTCGTTCCAGGAGCCGAGCTGGTGCGGCGTGGCGACGATGGTAGTGATGCCGTCGTCCACGGCCAGGCGGGCCATGGCGAGCGTATCGTTCCAATGGCTGGCGCCGTCGTCGATGCCCGGCAACAGGTGGCAATGGATGTCGGCAAACGGTTCGTTCATGGCGCGAGAATCGACTTGGCCACACCGTGGACTCGGCGCAGTCGAGCCGCGAGTAGCGTCGCCTGTCGGCGGTTGGTAGCTAAATGAATCGTTCCTGAGCCCGAAGTTCTCTCGGGCCGTGCGAGATGAGGTCGCGGAGTATAGCGGGCTCGATCGGCCGGTCAAGTCAGGTTCGTCCGTCGCCGGGCCGAGATGTTCGCGAATGTTGAAATCCCGTGGTAGTTCGCCCGACTGCCGGCGACTGGCAAACTTGCTATCATTGCGGGCAACGATTCACATTTCCTCATCGACTGACAGCGGTACGTGTCGCACCATGCAAGGACTTTCCTTCATTGCCGGCGGCCGCGGCGATAAGTTTGGCGGAGCGTTCCACGGCGTGAATCCGGCCACCGGCGAACGCCTCGATCCGGCGTTCTACGAGGCCACGGCCGCCGAGCTCGACCGCGCCTGCGCCGCCGCCGCGCAAGCCTTTGAGACTTTCGGTTGCACAAGCGATGCAAACCGCGCGAAGTTGCTCCGCGCGATAGCCGAGCGGCTCGAAGTCAACGACGAAGTGGTCGCCCGCGGCCAGCTCGAAACCGGCCTGCCCAAGCCCCGGCTCGAAGGCGAGCGGGCCCGCACCTGCGGCCAGCTGCGACTCTTCGCCGCGCTGTTGGACGAAGGTAGCTGGGTCGGTGCGCGAATCGATCATGCGCAACCCGATCGTCAACCCCTGCCCAAGTCGGATGTGCGTTCAATGCGCCGGCCGCTCGGGCCCGTGGCAGTGTTTGGCGCGAGCAATTTTCCGCTCGCCTTTTCGGTCGCCGGCGGCGACACGGCGTCGGCACTGGCCGCCGGTTGCCCGGTCATCGTCAAAGCGCACCACGCCCATCCCGGCGTCTCCGAAATCGTGGCCGAGTTGGTGGTGAGCGCGGTGGCCGCCTGCGAGTTGCCGCCCGGTGTGTTCTCGCTCGTCTATGGCGGAGGCCGCACGGTGGGGCAGGCGCTGGTAAGCCATCCCTGCGTGAAAGCGGCCGGCTTCACCGGCTCACGCGTCGCGGGGCAAGCGCTGATGCAAGTCGCCGCCGCGCGGCACGAGCCGATCCCCGTCTACGCCGAGATGAGCAGCATCAACCCCGTCGTTTTGCTGCCGGGCGCGCTCGCCGAGCGCGGAGCGCAAATAGCTCAAGGTCTGCACGCTTCAGTAACGCTCGGCGTGGGCCAGTTCTGCACCAACCCGGGCTTGGTATTCGTACCCGCCGGAGCGGAAGCCGACGCGTTTCGCGCGAAGTTCATCGAGCTGATGCAGGCCACGCCCGCCTGCCCGATGCTGCATCACGGCATTCGCGAAGCCTACACAACGGGCGTCACCCGCAGTGCGCAGAATGCACAGCTCGAAACCTTGGTCGCCGCCTCAACAGAGTTCGGCCCCGGCCGCAGCCACGCCGGCACCGCGCTGTTCAGCGCGCCGCTAACCGCCTTCCTGCGCGACGATTCGCTGATGGACGAAATCTTCGGCCCGGCGACGCTCTTGGTCACCTATGACAGCCTCGACGAGCTCCACGCAGCGTTTGCTCGACTCGAAGGCCAGCTGACGGCGACCGTCCACGCGACCGAAGGTGAACTTGCGACGGCGAGCAAATTGCTGTCCTTGCTCGAGCGCAAAGCGGGCCGATTGATCCTCAACGGCTTTCCCACGGGCGTCGAAGTCTGTCACGCAATGGTCCACGGCGGCCCGTATCCGGCGACATCGGACGGCCGCAGCACTAGCGTCGGCACATTGGCGATCGAGCGCTTCACACGGCACGTCGCCTGGCAGAACTGCCCCGATTTGCTCTTGCCGGACGCACTTAAGGAATCGAATCCGCTCGGCATCCACCGGCTCGTCGACGGGCGTTGGGAATAGCGCGCCAACAAGCAATGACTTTCGACAAACTAAAAACGGTAACCGAGTTTCGCGTCACCGCTTGCCTGCCAGAGGACGGCATCTGGCTGGGACGGGTGTGGCAGCCGGCAGCCAGCGCACACCGGCAAATTGCGGGGCCGCATGTCGTTTGCGTAGCACATGGCGAAGTTTTTGACGTCAGCCAAACATTCCTTACCGTGAGCGAGGTGGTCGCCGCCGACAATCCGGTCGCGGCGCTGCGGTCCAGTCCGCGCCGCTCGCTCGGAAGCGTCGACAGACTGCTCGCCGACAGTCTGTTCTTCAATTTTGGCGGCCGCATCGCCGATTCTCCGTCTCCAGTCCTCCTCAGCCCCTGCGACCTCGCGGCGGTAAAGGCTTGCGGCGTCACGTTTGTTCGCAGCTTGCTGGAGCGCGTGATCGAGGAACGCACCCGCGGCGACCGCCACCAGGCCGAACTGCTTCGCGGACTGATTCTCGAAACGCTCGGCGGCAGCCTCAAGGACGTAAACCCCGGTTCCGAGCGTGCGATGGCCCTCAAGGCTCGCCTGCAGGCCGAGGGGATCTGGTCGCAGTACCTGGAGGTCGGCATCGGCCCCGACGCCGAGGTGTTCACAAAGTGCCAGCCCACCGCGTCGGTCGGCTTCGGCGCTCAGGTGGGCGTGCTCGCCGATTCGGCCTGGAACAACCCGGAGCCCGAGGTCGTGCTCGCCGTTTCGCCGCAAGGAAAGATCCATGGTGCGACGCTCGGCAACGACGTCAATCTCCGCGACTACGAAGGCCGCAGCGCGCTACTCCTGGGCGAAGCCAAGGACCAGAACGGCAGCTGCGCGATCGGCCCTTTCATTCGTTTGTTCGATGGCGATTTTACACTCGCCGATGTCGAAAGCGCCGAAGTGTCGCTGAGAATCTCCGGTGCCGACGGCTTCGAGCTGCTCGATGCCAGCCGGATGAGCGAGATTAGCCGCTCGGCGGCGTCGCTCGTGGCCCAGGTGCGGAGTGCCAATCACCAGTACCCGGATGGATTCATGCTCTTTCTGGGTACGATGTTCGCGCCGACCGAGGACCGAGGCGCGGCCGGGCAGGGCTTCACGCACCACGTTGGCGACCGCGTCGAGATCGCCAGCTCCAAGCTCGGCCGACTCGTCAACTGGGTCAATCACTGCGACCAGTTGCCGCCGTGGGATTTTGGCCTGCGGTCGTACCTCGAATTCGCCCTCGAGCGTCAGCGCGCGAAGTAGCCCATCCCGCCACGTCAATCCTTCTCGGGCGTCTTCACGTGGAATTCCCGCTGCGAGCAAAGCCACGCGCCGAGCGCGGTAAACACGACGCTGGCAACGACCAGCGTGGCGATCGCCGTCGCCGTCGTCGGGTGATCGATCAGCCGTGGATCGCTCGTGTTCCCCAATTGCCAGACCGTGGCCGCGACGTCCTCCGTGCCGAAGTGCCTGGGCACGCGAAATGTCATGAAGTGGTACGCGATCAGCCTCGCGTAGTAGATCACGGTCAACAGCCGAATGCTGAACGGGAAGTTGGCGAGCATCCCTTCGACGACCGCGATGTAAAGGATGCCCACCACGAGCACCCGCCGCGTGACAAGTCCGAGTAGCCCGAACAAACTGCAATACGCGACAATCGCCAACGAATGGATCGCCCCCGCCTGAAGCCAACGCGTCGCCACTTCTCCCACCGGCTTATCGGTCCCGAAATAGATCGCGCTATAGGTGACGCCGGTAAAGAGCACGACGAGCACCGCGGTCGTTGTCATCGCCGCCAGCAACTTGATGACATAGATCCCCCACTTCGGAACCGGCCGCAGCAGGAGATACGTAATCGTCTGGTCCTCTTGCTCATCCTGGATGACGCCGGACGAGTAGAGCAGGGCGATAACCGGCAACAGCGCCTGCGGCATGAAAATCATTACCAGATTGAATTCGAGCGCTTCGGGTGAAACCCTCGGCGCCGTTGCGCGAATCAGCACTGCCAGCCCGACCGGCACCAGAAACAACAGCGCCATCACCAGCCAGCGCTTGCCATGCAGATGTTGCCGCAAGGCGAGCGTATAGAGCGCCCACCAGGACGAGAAACGCGAAAAGGCCTGTGGCCGGCGACCCGTCGGCTGAGTCAACTTTGCAGCGGCGATGTTTACAGCGTCAGCCATTTACTTGCGCACCAGGTATTTGAACACCGCTTCGAGGTTGTCGTCGTCCGAGTACACCGAATCGATCTGCAGTCCTTCGTCGAGATAGAGCGCCGGCAGCCGGCCGTAAAACGCATCGGGCGAGCGAGTCTCGACCATCACGCCCTTCTCATCCGCGAGCACGCGGACCCCCTCGACGTCGTCAAATGCCAGCAACCGGGCCGCCAGCTTGCGATACTCGGCCGCGTGAATCACGATGTGGTGCGGATGCTCGTCGATCAAATCGCGAATCTGCCGCACGTCGCCCTCAGCCACCAGCCGGCCGCGCGACAACAGCACGATGTTCCGCGTCAGCGACTGCACCTCGTGGAGCACGTGGCTCGACACCAGCACGCTGCGGCCCTCGCTGCCGAGCCGCTGGATGATGTCCATCAAGTCGCGCCGCGCGACCGGGTCGGTGCCGGTGAGCGGCTCGTCGAGGAACAGCACGTCCGGTTCGTGGACCAGCGACTGCGCCAGCTTGATCCGCTGCCGCATGCCCTTCGAATAACCCCGAATCGCGCGGTCCTTGTGCCGTGTCATGCCCACCGATTCGATGGTCCGCGCCGACGCGCTCCGCGCTTCGCCGCGCGGCAGGCCGCCAAGCCGCGCGCAGGTGAACACGAAGTCCCAACCGGTCATCCACTCATAAAACGCATCCTGTTCCGGGCACAGGCCGATCCGCCGGTTGAGCGCTGGATTGTTCCATACCCGCTCGCCGAGCACGCGGACCGCCCCCTGGCTCGGTTCGAGCTGCCCCGTGGCCAGCTGCAACAGCGTCGACTTACCGGCGCCGTTGGGCCCCAACAGCCCGGTCACGCCCGCGCGCACCGCGAGCGTCAGCTTGTTGACGCCGATCACGTTGCCGTACCACTTCGAGACGTTGTGGAACGCAACGACCGGCGTCAGCGGAGCCGATCCAGCGACTTGATGCAGAAGTTCAGGATGCATAGCGAAAGTACGAGCCAACCTAAGAGCACCAGTGCCGACCAGTACCAGGGATACTGCGGACCGAGCACGTTGTTCAAAAATATCTCGCGGGTGTTTTCCGGCTGCAGCTTGGCCATCCGCAGCCAGGCCGCGTCGATACCAATCAATTGTTGCCCAATACGGGTCAAGTTGGACGTATACGACACCAGCGGCCGCCAATCGTCGCGCGATGCAGCGATCGCACGCTGAATCGCGTCGCCAGGATTCACCGCTTCGCCGGCCTCTGCCGCGCGGCGCGCCTCATGGAACTGGATCGTTTGCAGCACGACGGCGACCGCGCTGGTGATAAACCACATGCCGATCCAGAACAGCGCCACGTACCGCGAGTTGCGCGACAGCGTCGATAGCGCCAGAATCAACAGCCCGGCCGAGATCGAAATCACGAGGCCGTACACGACGCTCGCCAGCAGAATCCGAAAAGTGTCGCGCAAGATCGACACATCCAGGCTGAAGATCATCCCCAGCACATAGGCAACGATCGCCGGCGCGATGATCACCGCCGAGAGCAGCGTGACGATCACTCCCAGCTTGCCGAGCACATAGTCGAACCGCCGCAAGGGGCGGGAAAAATACAACGGCATCGCGTTGTACCGCAGGTCCTGGCTGATGAGGTTCGGCCCCACGAACAACACCAGCACCATTGCGAACCGTTGCTCGATCGCCAGGAAATAGCTGAACACGATCGTCCAGACCTCGACGCGAAAGGCCCGCGGCCCGGCCAGGATTTCCGGATTGAGCGCCCCGCCGAGCAGCGGCAGGATCGCCGTGATCAGGTCCGACTTTTGTTCCAACAGCCCCCACATCGCCACGACGAACACCAACACGATCGCCGGCAGCGCGGCCGCAATCAGCACCAGCCGCACCAGCCAGCTCGAGAGCGCGATTCGCAACCCGTGCCGTGTGATCGCCAGCCACCGCCAGGCATGCCCCGTGAGCTGCCCCGACCAGTGTTGATAGCCTTGGTCGAAGATCGGCATCTAAACCTGCTCCACGGCGTCGAGAAATACTTCTTCCAGCGTGCTCCGCTGCGGGCGGAAGTAGCGAATCTGCTCGCCCGCCTGAGCCGCTGTCTCCCACAATAGCCGCGGCGACTGGCCATCGGAGAGACCGACCACCAGCGTGTCGTCCCGTTGCGACACGGCGCACCCCACGGCCGAGAGCCGTTCGGCGAATGGCCGGAGTTCGCCCTTGGTTCGCACTTCAAAACTCTGCCGATGGACCTGCTTGAGCTCCTGGATTTTTCCCTCCGCCAGCAGCCGGCCGCCGCCCAGCACGATCACGTGGTCACAGACAAACTCGACGTCGGGCAGCAAATGGCTCGAAAAGAGCAGGCTCATTCCCTTGTTATGCGCGAGATCATAGGAGAGATCGAGCACTTCCTGCCGGCCGGCCGGATCCATGCCGTTGGTTGGCTCGTCGAGCACTAACAGCTTCGGATCATGCACGATCGCCGACGCCAGCTTGAGCCGCTGCTTCATACCCGTCGAGTACGATTCGACTTTGCGATAACGGGCTTCGCTGAGCCCCACGTAGTCGAGCACCTCGTGGGCCCGCTGCAGCGCATCACCCGGCCCCATTCCGACCAGCTCGCCCGCATACGCCACGAATCCCACGCCCGTCACGTGAGGAAACAAACACTCGTTCTCCGGCGCGAAACCGACGGCCCGGCGAATATCGAGCTGCCGGCTGCGGATGTCCATCCCCAACACGCTGCCGCTGCCGCTGTCGAGCGCGATCAGCCCCAGCAGCGACCGGATCATCGTCGTCTTGCCGGAACCATTGGGGCCCAAGAGACCGATCGCGCCAGTGGGCGCGGTCAGCGAGAGCTGATTCAGCGCAGTCACGCGGCCATAGGTCTTGGTGACGTCGTCAAGTTGAAACAGCACTTCCACCTCACCAGACGACGCGAGACAATCAATTAGCTCTTTCGGGCCGGAATGGGGTCCTGCCAGTCTAACGATCAGCGAGATTCGAGCCAAGAACATGGGCTGTGGCGGTCGCCCCTCGAGCGGTGGCAGCTATTCGCATACTTTTCGCAAATATTGCCATGAACAAAGCATTTGTCCGCGAACCCGACGACGACGGACGCGAATATTGCCCCCGCTGCAAGTCGCTCGGCATCGAGGTCGGCCCCGGGCCGCTCGATACCCACTTGCTGCCGGCCGCCCGCGGCAAGTTCCGCAACGAAGCCTGGTTCTGCAACTTTTCGCAGTGCGACGTCGCCTACTTCAATCAGTTCGACAACGTCGTGACGGTCGACGAGCTCCGCGCGCCGGTCTATCCCAAAGATGCGCACGCGCCGATCTGCGCCTGCTTCGGCTTCACGTACGATGACGTGCTTGCCGATGTCGACGAGCCCACGCCAAGTCGCATTCGCGCACTCTTGGCCAAATCGAAATCGCCTGCGGCCAGCTGCGCCACGCTCGCCGCGGACGGCCGCTGCTGCATGGCGGCCGTGCAGGAGCTGTACATGAAAATGCGCTCGTCCGGCGGCGCCGGCTCCCCCTGAGAATGGCCCGATTCCGGCCGGAAGAGTTGATTTCGGGACTCTATTCGCGGCCTATAATTATGAGTGCCAATCCCCAGGCACTCCCTCCCCACGCGCGAGACCCTCCCATGGATCGTCGACGATTCACGTTCTGGCTTGGCTTTGGTCTGTTCACGCTCTCCGATAAGCTCCGTGTCGCCGGCCTCGACTCGCTTGCCGCCGCGGCCATGCGGACCACCGAAGCGGCCGACTCGCTTGCCAAGCGCAGCGGCGCCGAGCATTGGACCGTCGCCGGGAACGAAAACTGGAACTGGTTCGAGCGCGAGAACTTAGTTAAGGGGGAATGGGTGCTGACCGGCACCACGACGCCCGTCAACAAGAAGACCGGCGCTCGCAAGCCGGAGAATCGCGGCTTCCTCGACGACAGCCTCGTGCCGGCCGATGTCCGGGCGAGCGTCAAGGAAGGCGTCGACCTGGTCGGCCATCAGGCACCGCTCGACGAGCCAAGCGAAGTCGAGCATGCCGATCACGAACACGCCGAACCGGTGGTCGATCTCAGCCGCCAGCTGCCCAGCGAAAAAGTCCGCGCCCGTCACGGCCGGCCGCCCAGCAAATGGCTCCGCAGTCTGCACGCCGACGAGCTTCGCGTCTGGCTCCGCACGATCGAAGTGCCCGAAGCGGGCGTGAGCGGCATGACCGTCTGGACGCATCTCACGCGCGACCACATGTTCGCCGACGACCACATCGAAGGCCTCAGCGAAAAAGAGCAATTCAAGCTTCACGCCGCCGCGCATTATGGGTATTAATCGCGCCTTAACGCGACGATTATTCCCCGCGGACCGGAGCCGCGCCGACTCCCGCCGAGCGTCAGCAATTCGGTTTGCTTGACCTGACAGCTCTTCATAGAATGGTCCGGGGACTGTGCTTGGGAGGGGATCCGTACGGAACGGAGGATGCGGGCGATGAGACTCTTATCTCGATGGCGCCTCGCCGCGCTGTTGGCGACGGTTGTCATGGGCGCGACGGCGTTTGCCGCCCCGCGCACGTGGAAAGACAAGTCCGGCAAATTCTCGATCGATGCCGAGCTCGTCGCGGTGCAAAATGGGCACGTGGTGCTCCGCTCTGCCGACGGCCGCCAGCTCACGGTGCCGATCAAGAGTCTCAGCGCCGAAGATCAAGCGCTGCTCGGCGGCGGCGAACCGGAGAAGGACTCGCGCCGCGGCAAAGCCAAGGGCGGCGAGATCGTCGAGGTCGCCGAGAAGTTTTTCGAGGACCTCCGCAGCGAGAAGCGCGACGCCGTCGGCGACTCGCTCACCACCAAGGCCCAGGAACTGCTCAAAGGCGGCAAATCGCCGCTCAAGGAGCTGCCCGCGCCGGAAGACGGCAAGCGCGCCGTCCGCCTTGGCCGTCCCAAGCTCGACGACAAAGTCGCCGAGCTCCCCGCGCAGGTCCGCGCCGCCGGCCAGACGCACAAGTGCAAGCTCCATCTCCGCCAGGAAGACGACCAGTGGCGGATCTTCGCGATGAGCGCCATGTACCCCGGCGGCGAGAAGTCGATCAACTTTGAAGCCGAGGCTGCAGCAGAAGGGGAGGGCGATCCGCTCGAAGCGCTCGTCGGCAAGCCGTTTCAATTCGCGGGTGTCACGATCGACGGCAAGCCGCTCGATCTGTCGCGCTACCAGGGCAAAGTGGTGCTGATCGACTTCTGGGCCACCTGGTGCGGGCCCTGCCGCGAGGAAATGCCCAACGTCTTCGCGAACTATCAGCAGCACTACAAAGACGGCTTCGAGGTGATCGCGGTGAGCGTCGACCAGGACCTCGAAGCACTCGCCGAATTCGTTGCCAAGGCCAAGCCGCCCTGGGCGGTCGTAGCCGACAACTTCCCCGGCAACCCGCGCCCGATGGGGAACCAATACGGCATCCGCGCGATCCCGGCGTATGTCCTGGTGGGCCGCGACGGCAAAGTGGCGGCCGTCAATTGCCGCGGCAAGCAGCTCGGCGAGACGCTCGAGCAAGTGCTGGCCGGCAAACCCGTGGCTCCCGCCGGCAACGCACCCGGCAGTGCAACACCTCCCGGCCAAACCCCCAACGGCCAACCCGCCAAAGTCGGCAACATCCCCGGGCAACAATTCCCCGCCACACGCTAACGGCAATTAACCGTCTTTGGATCCATACGCCGCTTGCGGTTTAGCGCAACCAATCCGCCCAACCCGCCAACCGGCGCCAAACTCGACTCACGCCACCGGCTTCAGCAGCTCCTTGAGCCGAATCCGGTGCGACGTTTCATTGTCTTCGCGCAGCACGCCCCAGCGGCTCGCCTGCCAGTAGTCGCGCGAGGCCACATCGATCGCCGTCAGCCAGCCATACTTCCAGCACGCGGTGTCGATGCACATCGCGAACCCGAGGTCGAGAATCTCGGCGTTCTTCTGCTCCGTGTGCCCGACGATCACGTTCTTCCCGCTGCAGTGCGGCCGTTCCTTGCTCTCTTCGAACAAATCCCACCGCAGCGCGTAGTCCGGCTGCTCTTCCATCGGCAAATTGGCGTAATAGTTCGCGTGCGTGAAGATGAACCGCTCCGTCTCGTAATACGGCAGGCAGCTTTCGAGCAGCGCCCAATGCTCGGCGGGAATTTCGCCGAGCGTCGCGCCGAAGCGGTACGAATTGAGCGTGGCCACACCGCCGCATCGCTCCCAATACCGCAGCGCCTGCTCGCTCTCCCGCGCCGCGAACATCATCTCTTCATGGTTGCCGCGGATCAGCACAACCTGGCACTCCTGCCGCAGCTTGAGAATCCGCTCTAGCACTTCGCGCGACTCTTTGCCCTGATCCACGAGATCGCCCAGAAAAACGAGCCGATCGTCGGCCGTGGGCACGAATTCTTCCAGAAGCTTGTCGAGGGCGTGGCAACAGCCATGCACATCGCCGATGGCAATCAACCGACCAGAGTCCATAGGCGATTATCGACAGGCATAAGACGAGGAAACCGATCGCTAAACAATACGCACAACGGCCACGCAGGACCAGTCCCTGTTGCGAATGGCCAAATAATACATGGCGATTGACCACGTAATACGCTTGCGGTTTTAGCTGACGGGTAATCGCCGCCCCAATCTACGCGTCGAACCACTCCACCCGCCCGGACGCCAGATCGTACGTCGCCCCCACCACGGTCAACTTTCCCGCCGCCACCGGCCCCGCCAGGATCGGCTGCAGCCCCTTCAACCGCTCGACACCCAGCTCGACATTCGCCCGGATCGCATTCGAGAGCTTGTCACCCGGCTTGCCGCGCACTTCTTCCACCGCCGGCTTGATCAGCTCCACCAGGTCGTTGATCGACCCCGGCAGCGAATCGCGCTGGTCGATGTGTTCGACCGCCGCCTTCACCGCTCCACACTGGCTGTGCCCCAGCACTACCACGAGCGGCACCTTGAGCTCCGCCACCGCGTACTCGACGCTTCCCTTCACCACCGCGCCGCTGCCGCCGACGACATTCCCCGCCACGCGAATCACGAACAAATCGCCCACGCCCTGATCGAACAGAATCTCCGGCGGCACCCGCGAATCGCTGCAGGCGATCACCGCCGCCTCCGGAAACTGCCCGCCCGCGAGCGGCGAAAAATCCTCCGGCCGCCGCCGCGGACTCTCCGGCGTCCCCGCCAGAAACCGCGCGTTCCCCGCCTTCAAATCCGCGAGCACATCCGCCGCCGTCAGACCAGCACGCGGATTGGTACCGACCTCCGCTGCATACGCCCTAGACGCGACGTTGCCAACGAGCCCAGCGCCAATCGCCGCCCCAGTGACTCGCAACCAATCTCGTCTCGAATGCGAAGAATTGCAGCACATGCTCGACCTCTATTGAATAGCCAGTTTCCTCAACCCGACCAATCATACCTCAATCGAAGCGTCCGCATTGCAGCGACTAAGCCTCAATTCGTGGCCAGGAGGGACCGCAGCAGATTCACCGCCCCACCAATCCTCCTGGCGAATGCATCCGTTACATTCGACGGCAGATTTCGGTGACCTTTACACCCGATCGCAAACACTCGATCGATAATCTCCGAGCGAGACCAATCCTCGAATGCTTTACCTCCGCCGCCCAAAATCCGCCGCCCTCGAGCAACTCCTTACCGACCAGGCACAACGCGACTTCTCCTATCCCGATGTCGGCATCACGCGTGCCAATGCGCAAGTAGAAACTGCGCCGTCTTACGTCGTCGACCACACTCGCATTCACCTTGGCCGCGGCGAAGCAACGTTTCGAGCCGCCATCGCTGCGATCGAAAATTGGCAGCAATTCAACCTCGGTTGGCTCGAGACCTTTCCGACCGATGCGCCGATCGAACCAGGTGTCACGGTCGCCGTGGTCGCTTGTGTCTTCGGCAGCTGGTCTGCGCACTGCGCCCGTATCATCTACACGATCGATGACCACGCTGGCCCGATCCACCGCTTCGGCTTCGCTTACGGCACGCTTCCCGATCACATGGAAGCCGGCGAGGAGCGTTTCCAAGTCGAGTGGAACGCGGCCAACGGCGAAGTCCATTACGACATACTCGCCTTTTCCCGCCCGCGCCACGTGCTCGCCAAACTCGGCTATCCGCTCGTCCGCCGCCTCCAAGAGCGCTTCGGCCGCGAATCTGCCGCGCGGATGCAAACCCTGACATCCTCCTGACCGCGAAATCACTTCAAAGTGCTACCCAACACGCTTGCAGATTAACGGACGCTTCCGGCATCCAGCTCTTGCAACCCGCCGGTAATTCGCGGCCCCGCGAGCCGTCCCAACTCGATTCCCATTGCCACGACCAGCGCTTGACTTGCAAACTCCAACATCAACCGGTCGGCAGCATTCTTGCCTCCGAACCAATCGAGCGCAAACCCAACCGCCGCTCCTAAACTGGCATCGATCGCCAGCCGCCACCACCAGCCAATGCGCAGCTGGCTCACGACCGCGACACCGATCGCCACGAGGCCCGGCGACAACAATCCCATCCATTCCATCGCCGCCAGCGGTCGGCCGTTCTGCCATGTCGAGCGGCCGATCAGCGTGGCAAACACTGCGACGCCCGTCATCCAGAACAGTAGCTGCTTGACCGAAAACTCTAGCGGCAGCCCAAATTCGTCTCCACTCAACCGGCGCCACAAGTTGGTTCGCGCCAGCGGCCACAGCACCACGAGGCTCACGAGCCCCTGCAGCGCATTGCGGCAGATGAAGTCCAAAAATTGGAATCCAGGGAAAAAGTTGAGGTGCAAACGGATATAAGAAGCAGCCGCCAGCCCCAACGCCGGCACGACAACCGACAGCCAATCGTGTTTCTCACGAAACGCCAGCCATACGCTGATCAAGCTCACCTGGCCGATCGCCAGCGCGCCCCATAAGTTGAGCACATACATGTGCTGCCGGCTCGCAGCTGAGCCGGACAGGGAAACGATCGCAAGCACATCCGCGGCGAGTATGGCGATGAGCACCCACATCGATTGACTCGTCCCGCTGGAAATGACCGTCGAGTCCTCGCCAGTGACAACGCACGTTCAAACAAGTTCGAGCGGCCAAGGCGTCAGCAGCTCGACACCCGTCTCCGTCACCAGATAGTTCTGCTCCAACCGCACGCCGTAGCGCAGATCCTCGTGGTACAAGCCCGGCTCCACCGCGAGCCAGTTTCCCGGCTCGAAGTGGTCATCCCAATTCGGATTCAGGTGCGGCCCTTCTTGCGGCATCAGCCCCACGCCGTGGCCCAAGTGGTGGTTGAAGAACATCGGCAGCATCTTGTCGAGCTCCTTCTGCGCCGCCTCGAACAGCATCTTGCAGCTCACGCCCGGCCGCACGTTCTCCTCGACCATCTGCAGGATCGACCGCACGGCGGTCCAGGCCTGCAATTGCTTCTCCGTCGGCGCGCCGCCCACGGCGATCGTCCGGCAATTGTCCGAATAGTAGCCGCGGAAGCCGACGCCAAGATCGAAGATGTGCAGCTCGCCCGCCTCGATCGCGCGGTTTCGCGGCGCGCCGCCGCGGGCCGCCGCACGAAAGTCCTGGCCGAAATAGGTGAGCGGCTCGCCCAGCGTCTTCACGGCCACGCTTTGCAGCTCGTTGTAGATGTCGATCTCGTTCGCGCCCGGCCGCACGATCTCCCGCGCCCGCGCGTACATCGCCTCGTTCGCGTCGTTCGCCCGCCGCAGCTGGGCGATTTCATCGGGATCTTTGCGCAGCCTCAATTTGCACACCGTCGGGTGCACGTCGGCAAACTCGGTCCCGCCGAGCGACGTGAGAAACGTGAGGTGCGGACTGAACGAGGCGAATTCGACGCCGACCCGCTTCGGGATCCGGCCGGTGAGCTTCGACTTGAGCGTCTCGGAGCTGGCCGCCCGCTGATCGTCCACCAGCGTCGAATGCAGTTTGGCCGGGTAACCGAGCTTTTCATCGACGGCCGCCGTGTCGCCCAACTGCCGCTCGGGCAGCACCAACAGCGAGTGGCCGCTCGCCTGCAGCACCGCCACTGGTTCATAAGGCGCGCGGACCAGCGCCCCGGTCAGCCACTGAATCGTCTGCCGGCCGGTGAGCACCGCCAGCTCCAAGTCGAGCCCGCCCAGCGCCTGCATCAGTTTTCGTTGTCGGCCACGGCACGCGGCTTCGTTGACAGCATAGGGGTCGGACATCGTTCTCGGTGCCTCCTTCTCGCCAGCACTCGATTGCGGAATGCGAATTTCGGATGGCGGATTGTCGACCCCTCAAACCCAGTCCGCAATCCGAAATCCAAAATCCACAATCGCGCGGGTGCGTCTCATTCCCGGATTCACGTCCCAATTTGAGATGAAAATCCCCCCGTCGTCACCGGCTTTTCACCGCTCCCATGCCCAAGGCAGACCCCCGGCCGCAAAAAATGCCGGGAAAACCAGCCGAAATCTGATGCCTGCAGCGCCTGCCGCAGATTTGCACGCCCCCTGGCACACCCCTTGCGTTCTCCCTCATCCCAGTCGCTCAACGCGACGGCATCCGCCCGGTCGGCGGACACCGGACATGCAAGGACAAGGAGTTTTCATCAATGCTCGTGCTCAGCAGGAAAATCGGCGAACGGATACACATTGGGGACAACATCACCATCGAGATTCGCCGCGTGGCGGGGAACCGGGTCACCCTGGCACTCGACGCGCCGCGTCACGTGCGAATCCTCCGCGGCGAACTCAACCAGGCGGCCCGAGAATTTCGGGATGCCGCGGAATTTCAGTGCCACATCGGAGAAGAGACTAGCGCTGAGTGTGCGACGACCGAGGCCTGCAACGACCATGAGGACGTCGACGCTCAGACGGGGCCGGAACCCTACGCGGTGATTCATCGCCGCTTACACGTCATACCGCAGCTCTCGCCCGCGCCACCGCTGGCCCACCCGGCGGCAACCTAAGCTGGCGAACCAAGGCACGCCTTCAATTCACGTCATGAAAGGAAACTACTAACCGCACCTCCAATTAGGGGTCGGAAGCCTGACCACATCCTGCTGGCGCGGCCCACCCACAGCCACAGGTCGAATCGACAACTGTTGGCCCAAAGGCTTCCGACCCCGATCGAACACCCCACTCTCCCCTCGCAAAGACTCTCCCGTCCTTGCCCCGCTGTTTTGCCCGCGAAGCAGTCAGGTCGCCAAACGTTGGAGCATCGGCTCCAGCGAGTTGGCGACTTGGCTTTGCGCACCGCCTGAAATTGAAGCGGCGATGCAACGCTAGCAACACCGCGTCACGATTGACGCTCGGTCGGCCAATCGCCTACTCTCCCGCCGGCATCCGCTGCCAACCTTTTCGTCCCTTCGCGCCCGTTCGCGCCGACCAATATGATGCTGCGCGCGCTAGCCCCGAACGCTCGCCGACCTGCCGCTGCGCTCACGCTCTGCGCGCTGTTGTTCGCCGGCTGCAGTAGTTCCTCGCAGTGGGTGAAGGTCCGCGATACGCCCCGCAATCCGCTCGCTTCGTCGCTGCAGCTTGTTTCCCGTTCCGGTCCCAAACCCACCAAACGCACGCTCCAGCTGCTGCGTCGCTTCGATCTGGCAGGCGATTGGAAAGGTGACCGCAAACAGCTGCTGCAAAAACTCGAGACCATTCAGCAGCGGGAGCCGAACCGCGAAAACGAATACGCGCTCGCCGAGATTGCCTACATTTCCGCCAAAGAAGCCGAGTCCGTCCCCGATATGTTTCGCGACGGCGAAGCGCTCGAGTTCTACGGCACGTCGCTGGTCCACGCTTATCGCTACTTGTTCGATGTTGGCGACGAGCTGCCGCTCAATGCCTACGACCCACAGTTCCGCGGGGCGTCGGACCTTTACAACCAGTCGCTCGAAGGACTCCTGCGGCTGGTCCGCAAAGACGGCGAATTGAAGCCCGGCACCGAGCGGACGATCCGCACTTCCAGCCACGATTGTTCCTGCGAGGTCGTGCTCCATTCGACCGGCTGGCACGCGGACGATTTCGACCACGTCGAGTTTGTCAGCGACTATCAGGTCCAAGGCCTGCGGAATCACTACCACAACTACGGCCTGGGCGTGCCTTTAATCGCCGTGCGCAAAGCCCACAGTGACGAGGACCCCGCCGAGCGGTTCTATCCGGAGAACCTGAGCTTTCCGCTCACCGCGTTCTTGCGTGTCTCGCCGCAACAGGACGAAGGCAGCGGCCGCGTCGGCTCGCGAGGCGACGTCTTTTCGCCGCCGGCGCTCGCGGAAAGCAACTCGCCGGCCGTGATCTCGCGCAACGCCCCCCACTTCGTGCTGGAACTATACGACTCGCTGGAGCGATCGACGATCGATGTCGCCAGCCGCCGCGTGCCGCTCGAAGCCGACTACTCCACTCCGCTGGCCTACTTCCTCAATCAACCGCAATTTCAGGGCGACAAGCTTTCGACCGAAGGGCTCTTAAATCCCGGCAAAGTGAAGGAACTGCAAGGGCTCTACATGCTCGAGCCCTACGATCCGGACAAGATGCCGGTCGTGATGGTCCATGGGCTCTGGTCGAGCCCCGTCACTTGGATGGAGATGTTCAACGACCTCCGCAGCGACCCCGCGATCCGCGACCACTACCAGTTCTGGTTCTATCTGTATCCCACCGGGCAGCCATTCTGGCTGAGCGGCACGCAGATGCGCGAAGACCTGGCGATGATGCGGCGGCGGCTCGATCCGCAGCGCAAAGCGCCGGCTCTCGACCAGATGGTGCTGGTCGGCCACAGCATGGGCGGACTGGTGTCGAAGATGCAGACCGTCGAGAGCGGCGACGCCTTCTGGCAGACCACCAGCGACCATCCGTTCGCCGAGCTCAAGGCCGATGACGACGTGAAGCGCACGCTCGCCAACGCCTACTTCTTCGACCCGAGCCCATCGGTCCGCCGCGTCGTGACGATCGGCACTCCGCACCGCGGCAGCCAGTTCGCCAACAGCACGACGCGTTGGCTCGGCCACAAGCTGATCACATTGCCGGCTCACATGCTGCAGGGCCGGCAGGAGCTATTGAAGCTGAACCATGGCTTCTTCCGCGCCAATTCGCCGATCGAGATTTCGACAAGCATCGACTCTCTCGCGCCAGACTCGCCGATCTTGCCCGTGCTGCTCGCTGCGGAACCCGGGCCCTGGATTTCGTACTACAACGTCGTCGGGCGCGAACCGGACCTCGGCTGGCGTGGCTGGTTCACGGAGGATGGTGATGGCGTGGTGTCGCTCGCCAGTGCCCGGCTCGACAACATGCCGCAATTGAAAGAGCAGGTCGTGGTGCCGTCCGATCATGTCAACGTCCACCGCCACCCGCAGAGCATTCTCGAAGTGCGGCGCGTGCTCTTGGACCAGATCGCGGAACTCGAAAACTTTCCCAGCGGTGAGGAAGCGGCAGTGGCGAACAATCCGCCAGAACTAAGCCGACACTGATCGGCGTTCCATGAGCGCCCGCAGCGGTGCCAGGCCGGGTTCAGCCTTCGGCAACAACTTCTTCAATTGCTCGCGCGAGACGCGCTGCAGCGAAACTTGGGGGGCGACGTCCGCAGACTTCGAACCCGCCGCCCAGTGCTTCTGCACTCGGTCGACGTGCGAAACTTCGTTCGCTTTCCGGCGCGGCAAGGACTCGACTTCCTCATCGTCCGCGCTCCACTCGACAGTTTTTCCCTCCAAGACAATCTGCCCTTCGAAGGACAGCTCGCCGCGGATGACAGGGACCTCGGCCGGGGCTTCGATGCCGAGGCGGACTGCCTTGCCCTTGGTCTTGAGGACCGTGATGGTGATGTGATCACCGATGCGAATCTTCTCTTGATGCTTCCGTGTGAGTACCAACATCGAACACTCCCTTGGTTGGTGGTGCTTCCATTCGGGTCGCGGCATGCTTCACTTGGCTGCGAGCTCTTGCCGATCACTGCAACTCGTGTCGCCCCATTTCCCCAAAGGCTGCTTGGCGAGGCATTTGTCACTCGTTGCCGACCACGACTCCGTTCCGTGCCTCATACTACGCACGCGCTGTGCCAATAGATTGACAATTCGAACGCCTTTTGGTTCGCGCTCGAAACTGCTTAAACGGCAACGACTTAACGCGCCGCGCCAGCACTAGTAGCTTGTACACTAGTGGCTCGTGCGCTTACAAAGTGTTGCAAAATATCGAGCGCTGCTGGTCAGAAGCATGCCTGTCCGCTCCCCGTGCAACCAACGCAGGCCGCTCGGCCAAGGGCGCACGCAGGGCATGCTAGCGTGAGGGCGAGAAGCACCGTCACTATTCGCGGTGATGCGATCGGCGGCCGATCTGGTCGCGCAGTTGCGCGGCCCGCTCATACTGTTCGGCGGCAATTGCCGCCGCAAGCTGCTCGCGCAGCGATGGCTCGACGTGATACTGGTCGGTAATCGCCGTCTTCATTTCCTGGAGCTTGACGACTAGCTCATCCGAGTCCAAGTCCTCTTCACTCAGCTCTTCATCGTCGGCTGCTCGCAGCGCCTGCCGGATCGCTTCGACGCCGGCGTCGATTTCGACCACGGCCGCCTGCGGCCCATCCCCCTCCAGTTCGCGGAGCGCGGCCGCCTGGGTGCGATGAAACAGCACGAAGGGGCGGTATTGCTCGTGCATCTCAGCCCAATCGACGTCCGGGGCGTGGGCCGAGCTGAAGTCCATCAGCGCCAGCGTGTGATCGGCATCGGCAATCGCCCGATCGAATCGGCGCAGCGCCAGCCAGGCCACGCGGCGGTGGAAAAACTGCACGAACTCGCGGTCGATTTCCAGGCAGCGGCGCCCGTCGAGGGCAAAGTCGTCCCCTTCCTCGACCATTAAGGCATGCAGCCAATCGAGGCAAGTGGAATGCCCGCCCGGGCGACTGCCGTCCGGCCGCCCGCTGACTTCCATCTGCAGCACGCCCATCTCGACCCGCAGCTGCAGAACCTCCCGGCCGTCGACCCCCGGCACGATCCGGGCGATCACTTCGCCAAACTCGTAGGGCCAATCCGCCAGGAGATAGTCAAGATGCTGAGGCCGGTCGCTCATCGAATGTCTGCCGAGAATCGCTACTTCAAAGATACCCTACATTTCCGCAGAGCATCATTGTACGTAGGCGAAAAGCGGCGGGCGAGCGGCAGAATTGGCCCTCCGGAGAGTCCAATTCTTCCGGCGGTTAGATTCGCGCCAAGGCGTTTAGCCTTCGCCCCCTTCGTCGAGCATCAACGACTCCTGCAGCACGTCGATCTCACGCTCATCGTGTCGATCGACTTCACCCAGGAGCTCGTAGATCTCCATGCAGAGCCCGGCAAATTGTTCCTCTTGCCAGTCGTGAAGCGAGTCGAGACGCGTGCCGATTTGCTTCACCCGAGCCCGGAAACGCAAGTGGTCGCGGTTGAGCCTGATGATCCGCGACTCGAGGTTCGGCCTGGTGGCCACCACTTCGTCGAGGTAGCCGCCGTCCTCTTCGATCTTCATCACGCGCTCCAAGTGGCGGCCGAACGACTTCATCGTGAATTGCAAACTGGAGAGCTTCCGCGGCAAGCTCACTTCCGGCGCGTCCCAATCCAGGATCACCCGCAGGGCCTGCTTCACGTGATTGAGCACCTGATGCTCGATCAGGCTCGTGGAAGCCAGCGACATATCTGGAAGCGTTGTCATCGCACCATCCTCCTAATTTAAACGCGCCAATTGGCAGCCCACCCTTATCGGCCGAAGTCACGCCGCCGGCGTCACTCCGGAACCCTCCAAATGCTGCCGCCAGAAAAGTCCCCTCCCACTGGCATCAACAGCAAAAAGCGTTCCCCTGTCAGAGACCGATCCCGAGGACCGCCTGTCACACACGTACCCATCGTCGCTCGCGAATTCGAAGAGAAGAAGATAACCGCGAGGATGAATTCACGTCGCCCGAAAAGTTGCTCCCAATATAACGCGGCGAAATTCAAATTGCATCCACCAATTTGGCTGGGGAGTGGCGACATTCTGGCAGCTCGAAAGTGCAGGGAATTTCGTTGGATTGCGACTCGCACAAAGTTTTGTTTGCTGCGGCTGCAACAGGCGCGAGGGGGCAGGAATCCGATGTCATATTGCCAAATCGGCTTGTAAGAATGGCCGCCGCGGGCTCAGTCCTGATGCGGCTGACCTCGTCCCCGCTTCTTCTCCGCCTTGGCTCGCTTATCGCGCAGCCGCGACTCATTGGCGGAGCGGCGAGGCTTCGTTTTTTTTCGGCGCTTGGGAGGGGTGGCCGCCGCTGCTAGCATTTCGCGCAGCTTGGTCAGACAGTCGCCAACATTTTTGGCCTGGTCGCGGTACCGCTGGCTCACCAGCACCAGCTCCCCGCGATCGTTGATCCGAGACGCCAGGCGGGTGAGCAGGCGGCTGCGAACCTCTTCGGGCAGCGCTCCGCTGGCCACGACCGACCACCGCAGCTGGGCCTTCGAGTTGACCTTGTTGACGTTCTGCCCGCCCGGCCCCGAACTTCGCACAAAAGAAAAACGCAACTCGCTCCCGGGAATCGTGATCCGGCTGTTGATCCGTAAAGGCTCGATCACGATGACGCCAACGATCGCGAAGTGGCCAGCTGCACAAACTCCCGGAACGCCAACTGCGATTGTACCAGTAAACGGCGATAGTCGGCCGGCTGGATTTCGGAACCCATCAGCCGCACGTCGAAGGGGCCCGTGTAACCAGACTCGATCAGCGACGCCATGATCTCCGCCAGCGGCAGCTGCCCCTTGCCCAGCGGGCAGCGCTCGTGGTCGATGCTCGGCGGCTCGCGGCGGTCCGCGAGGTGGACTAGGCCCAAGTGGGGCGCCAATTCCGGCACGATGTTTCGTTCCGACTCGCACCACGGAAAGTGATACGTGTCGAGCGCCAGCTTGAGATACGGCGTGTTGTATTCCCAGACCAGATCGCTCACGTGTTCGAAATCGGTCAAGAAAGTCCACGATGCCGCACAAGCCACGTGCATCGGCTCAAGGATCAGCGGCACTTCGAAAAACTCGGCCGCCGGCAACAGTTCATCGAGCGCCGCGCGCAACAGTCGCAGGGCATGACGCGACGTGTGGTTGTTGCGGCTGCCCGGGTGAATCACCAGGCTTGCCGCCTGCACTTGCGCCGCCAATCGCAGCGCCAGCTGGGCGTCTTCAATCCCCTCGCGAAATGTCGCGCCGCCATGTCCTGTGAAGCCGCCGGCATACGACAGGCTCGATACCCGCAGGCCGCTCTCGGCCAACAGGTCGATCGCCTGTTCTTCCGGGATGTCGCTGAGTTTATGCCGCCACAAGCCGATCGAACGATATCCGGCCTGGCGATAGTTCTCGATGTCTTCCTCAAACGACCACCGAAAGGTCGTGACTTCGTTCATCGAAAGCTCGAGCATAAAGAATTCGTTCCTCGCCGAGAAAATTGAATCGACCCGTCGTCGCTGAGACCGCTTGCGCCGACGTTCACCACCGGGGAAGTGAGTATGTGGAAAGAGTGCTGACGTGTAAAGCGGAATGCAGCGAGTCGCGATTTACTTCGTAAGCAGAATCAAGATTTGTTGCGAAAGCTGGTGCGCTCCGCGACGCGAGCGCGCGAGTGCTAGCAGCGCGGCCGGCCGTGATCGACTCGCGTCGCTGGTGCTGTCGTCGCGTCACAACTAACGGCATCGCGCCGAACGGTCCAAGTTCGCTCCACTCGAAGACTCGCACCCTGCATCGCCGCGCATCGCGGCGGCCTGACTCAGTGGGGGGAGGACCATCCGCTACCTACGCGGTAGTACCAAATCGACGATTCGGAGCCACCAGGCGCTTGATTGAGCAAATGTCGAGTACGAAATCCGCAAAATCGTCCGTGATTTGCATCTTACCGCGGCCTGCCGCGCAAATATGGCACCTCGGAGCTGTCGATTAGTACTTATTTCGTAAGGGTTTACCCCTCGTTGCTGTTGCTCTTCCCCGCCAGTGGTTGTTAAAGTAAGCAAGTTAGTCGGGGGTGATAGTTCCCGCTAACGGCGCTAGTTGTTTTACCCCAACTACGCAGATTTGAGGGGCAGGCTGCACAGGGATCGCGGCGGACTCGGTGCCGCGATCTTGCGACATCGCGTCGAATTTCTCGACATGATTCGTGGAGTGGCGCGATCGTTGATGCGTTGGACCGAATTTGTGAAAAAATCTTCGTGACGTTTCACTGAATATCCGGCCTTAGCGTCGACGTCAGAGGCTCGCGGTTCGTGACAGTCGCCCCGTTACGCTGGAATCGTTCGTTACAAGGCAGTGGTGTGAAGTCGCACTTCGGTGCCAGGGGCAATTCAATTCGTTAGTTCGAGCGGTTACCGACGTCTTCTTGCGCGAGTCGACCCGGCGATCTGCTGCTCCCTGTTGGTGTGTTGCCGGGATTCATCGTTGCCGTAGCTGTCGGGAGAATTTGAATGGCCATTTCGTTGTTGGTCGTCGATGACCACGAAGTAGTTCGCGCAGGTTTGAAGAGTTTGTTGCAGGGCACCGATATCCGCATCGTCGCGGAATCGGACAATGGAAATTCGGTCATCAAATTGACCGTCAAGCACAAGCCGGATGTCGTTCTCCTCGATGTCCGCATGCCAGATACCGACGGCCTGAGCTGCCTGGCGCGGATCAAGCTCGACCATCCCAATGTGCCGGTCGTGATGTTCAGCGCCTACGATAACCCGACCTACGTGGCCCGTGCCGTCGCCCTGGGCGCCGCCGGCTATTTGTCGAAGAGTGCGTCGAAAAAGGAAATCGTCGACGCCATTCACACCGCGGCGAAGGGGGATACGATTTGGACCCGCGACGAACTGCGTCGCGTCACGGGAGCGCTGGCGACGCCGCGCGTCGGCGCTGACGTCGAAGTTCCCCTCACCAAGCGCGAGAACGAAGTGCTCAAGCAACTGGCGTTCGGGCTCACCAACAAAGAAATTGCCCAAGCCCTGGGGATCAGCTACGAGACGGTCAAGGAGCACGTGCAGCACATCTTGCGGAAGATCGGTGTTTCCGACCGCACCCAGGCCGCCGTCTGGGCCGTCCGTAAAGAGCTGGTTTAGCGTCGATATGCGGTGACAAGCTGTTGACACTTACGTGCAACTTTTGTCGCCGCCGACAGGAAATGCCGCGGAGCGCCGTATCAGCGCTGTGCGTCTCGGCGCAACATGAAATTTTCGCGCCAGCGCAAAAAAAAGCGGGCCTCGAATGAGCCAATCACGTTTTGGCTCGACACGGCGGTCAGGGGCAAGGCCACCGCTGTGTCCAATTCATCCGAGGCCCCGCGGGCCAGTGAGGTTGTCACGCTGAGAAGAGCGAGTCTCGCTCTCATCAGAGATGCTGAATTCTCGATGCAGGGTACGTGCCACGGCCGATAAGTGGATTTCGCCAAGATCGCGGCCGTCGCACCGAACTGCCTGCTAGGTAAGCGTTTAGTGTGAGACAAAAACGACCCACAATCGCTCAATGCGGGCAAATGGGGCAGATCTCGGCCCAGGCAGTTGCTGTCGTAGACTGCGACATTCCCGGCTCGAATTGAGGTAAGTCGCAACAGTCTGCGCTGTTCCGGTGCCACTCGGTTTTGATTCCTCAAATTGCGCCTCACATTGAGACCCCGGATCGGATCGCACGACGTAAACCGATTCGGTATAATCACTTTCGTGCAGCATTGGCGTCACATTTTGACGCACCAGCACCAGAGCCGCAGGAAACGGGGCACGCTTTGCCCGGCGACCAAATCTCAACCTGAGACCGCCGATGGAAGCCTCGATCGCTGAGCGCCCCTCACCCGAAGCTCGTCGACTTCTGGTCTGCTTCAGTCCCCAGGCAGGTGCTCGCTCGGGTGAACGACGGGCACGGGAAATTGCCGCGAAGCTCGAATCTGCCGGCTATCAGGTCCATTCGACGAGCGATCTTGGTGAATTGTCCGCCCTCGCCGCCGGGTGGCTCGAGTCGGGACAGCTCCGCTGCATCGTCGCCTGCGGCGGCGACGGGACGGCGGCCGTGGTCCGCAACCAGACTCCTCTGGATGCGCCGCTATTACTCGTACCGATGGGGACCGAAAACCTGTTGGGAAACTACGTCGCGCAGGGTGCGTCGCCCACACGGGTGCTGGAGACGGTCGACCACGGGGTGGTGGTGCCGCTCGACCTGGGACGCGTCCGCGACAGTGGCGGCCGGAGCCAATACTTTCTGTCGATGATTTCGGCCGGATTTGATGCGGAAGTGGTGCGGGAGTTTCAGGCACAGCGGCGTGGAAATATCACCCGACTGTCTTACTTGCAACCCATGCTGGCCGTCATTCGTAGTTACCAGTACCCGGAATTGCAGGTATATTGCGGCGGCCTTGAGGCGGCCGCGAGCGAAGCGATTCGCTGCCGCTGGGTGTTCGGTTTCAATTTGCCCCTCTACGCCCGAGGCTGGAAAGTGGCGCCGGATGCCGTAGCCACGGACGAATTGCTCGATGTGTGTACGTTCGAGCGCGGTTCGGTCGGCAACGTGGGTCGCTACCTGTGGCACGTGATTTGGGGCAGCCACTTTCGGCTGTCCGATGCTAAATTGTCCCGCATTCAGCAGCTGCGGATCGAGGCGGCAAACGGCGCAGACGTAGCTTTCCAGGTGGACGGCGATTTCGGCGGCACGCTGCCGGTCGACGTCGACGTGCTCGCCGGCCGGCTCCGGTTGATGGTGATGCCCGACGTCGCTCGCCGCCTGGGCTTTCGCCTGGAAGGGACATGAACGGAATTATGGCAAATAACCCCGCACAAATAGGTCCCCACCGTTGTGGCCCCGATGAGCCGCTGCTGGTGATCGCCGGCCCCTGTGTCATCGAAAGCGAAGCGCTGACGCTCGCCATCGCCGAAAAGCTGGCGAACGATACCCGCGACATCGACATCCAGCTCGTCTTCAAAGCGTCCTTCGACAAGGCGAATCGCACGAGTCTCGATGCGTATCGCGGCCCCGGGCTCGAAGCCGGGCTGCGGATCCTCGAACAAGTCCGCGACAAAATCGGCCTGCCCGTGACAACCGACATCCACGTGCCGGACCAGGCCGCCGCCGTGGCCGACGTCTGCGAGCTGCTGCAAATTCCCGCGTTCCTCGCGCGGCAGACCGATTTGCTCGTGGCCGCCGCCAGAACGGGCCGTGCGGTCAACGTGAAGAAGGGCCAGTTCCTCGCCCCGAGCGACATGCGGCACGTCTTGCACAAGCTCGTGCAGGCCGGCTGCCAGAATGTTCTACTCTGCGAACGGGGCACATTTTTCGGCTACGGCCGGCTTGTGAACGACATGCGCGCGATCCCGCAGATGCAGGCGCTCGGCGCCCCCGTCGTGTTCGACGCGACCCATAGCGTGCAGGAACCCGGCGGCCTCGGTGCAGCAACCGGCGGCAATCGGGCGATGGTCGAGCCGCTGGCCCGCGCGGCCATGGCACTTGGGGCGGAAGGGCTGTTTTGTGAAACTCACCCCGATCCCGACCTCTCGCCGAGCGACGGCCCGAACATGGTGCCGCTCGCGGATTTCGCCGACCTGTTGCGTCGGCTCGTCGAGATTCGTGACACGGTACGGGGCTTCGCCGTGCCGGTAGCCGCTCAATGACTCGAGGCACTTGCGACGTGAATCTTGCAAACTTCCGATTTCGGCTCTCTCATCGCGACCGCGGCGCCTTCGGCTGGGCAGCCGTTTTGATCGCGATATCACTCGCCGGTTGCCAACCGACGTCGCCGGCTCCGCACAAATCGGCGGGAAAGTCCGGCTCTGCCCCGCCGCGACGCAACGAACGCGTGGATGTCTTGTTCACGACGGTCGTCGAGCAGCTCCGCAATTTGCCGTCCTACGTCGATGTCGACCTGCGGCCGCCGACGGTCGTGCTCGACTCGAAAACGAGCGCCGACGGTCAGGATGTGATGGCCACCAGCGGCATGGCGCCGAACGTCGAGGACGGTCCGATCAATTGCCTCACCACGACCACTCACAACGGCCGCTTTCGCGCCCTCGGCGTCGAGCCCGGCGACATGCTCAAGTATTTCGTCCTCTACGACGAAGAAAGCGCCGAAACGGGCATCTCGCAAACCGTTTCGCTGGACCTCACCGTCGCTCAGGTGCTCGACGACAACACGCTGCTTTTTGAGCCGGCGCTGCGGATTCCGATCACCGAGCCGGCCAAGATCGAGATTTGGCGCTACAGCGATGAACGCCTCGAGGACATTGCGCAGAAGACGGCGCTCTATCAGCAATACCGCCAGCCGGTGTTCGACTGGGAGCCCAGCCCGGACAACCGCGTGATCAAGCAGATGACCGAGCGGCTCAACCAGTGGATGCGGCTCAGCCAGCCGAAGGTCAAATGGCA
>JBFWSG010000063.1:0-29525 GCA_050248495.1 Pirellulales bacterium
TCGAACACCTCATCCGCATTTTGGTCCGCGTGGTAGAGCACTCGAGAGCCGTTCGGGCTAAACCGCTGGCTGCCGCGCGTCACGTCGCTACCGGCCGGCAGGGTCGGATGGAGCGGCACGGGCGCGCCGCCAAGCGACGACACGCTGTAGAGTTCGATTCTCACTTCCGGCCGCCGGTCCACCTGAAAGATGACGCGGCTGCCGTCCGGGCTGAAGGCCAGGCCGTCCGCCAAGACATCGGAAATGTCGTTGATCGCGGAATTCAATTTCACCGCCGCTCCGCCGGTCGGCGCCACGCTGTAGAGTTCCAACTTCTCGTCGACGTCTTGATCCGCGAGATACAAAATCCGTCCGCCGTCCGCGCGGACAATGATCTTTTGCACGTCGCCGCCGGTCGCCAACGGGCCGCTCAAACGGACCGACTCCCCACCTGCTGCCGGCACGCTGAAGAGTTCGTAAAAAGTTCCCGTAAACGGTCCAGTCACTTTGCCCGCGATGTACGCGACTCGATCCGCACCCGAACCGGCGAATCCGCCGCCGGTGCTGCCTGATTCGACTAGCGCGTCGTTGACCTTGTAGAAATTGCCGTTGGGCATCGGCACCACGTAGACCTCGGCCAGCCCACGCACATCCTGCTCGGCGAAATAGACGACGCGATTTCCATTCGCGCTCAGCTCCCAAGATTCGATCGATCGGTCAGACTGCAGGTCTCCGTTTAGGCGGCTCGGAGTTCCGCCGTTTGCAGCGAGGCAATACAACTCCTCAAGCCCACCGCCGCTGGGCGACCCGCGGTACACGAGCCATTGCCCGTTCGCTGAGTACTCGTAGTCCGACTCGACGCCGATTGGATTTTCGTCCGTGGCATCCAATCGCGTTGCCGCTGCGGCGACGCCACCTAAGCTGCCCCAGGCAGCAACCGCGATCAATGTCTTCCAGGGCCAGGAGCGATTCATTGCGAACTCAACGGCGAGAAGAAGACTTAGCAGGCGTGAACCTGCTTAGGGGAGGCAGAACAGACAAACTCGGGGGGTTATTCTAACTAGCGAGCAATCGAGGATTCAAGCATATAAATGCGCAGAATGGGGCAGATGGGTGAGTGTCGATTGCGCTCGTCATCCGCCTCGTTTGCTGGCGGCGACTGCCCAGAAAATAGGCGACAATCGGCGTCGAAATGGCCGACGCGCGCCGATTTCGGCCGAAAAGAACTCCCTTCCTGCCCCCATTGCCTCCAGTTGGAACCGGCACCGGACTTGCCATAGGGCATGGATTGCGAGCATGGAACCACGCTCGATTTCTAATCGCTCCATTAGCTCCCGGGGACTCGGATCATGGGGCTGCGTGCGGCGGGTCTCGCCTTCGACTTCGAGGGTAAGCCGCAGATAGGGAGAGTACGCTCTCTCAAGGGATGACTATCGTGAGTATGACGTTTTCGACCAAGGATTCTGAGGCGGGGATGCGAAACGGTGCAGCGGGCGGGGCGAGCGTGCCCAGCACAATCGGCGGCTCGGTGCGGATGGCGGCCATTTCGGCAGTGACCAATTATCAGCCCATATCGCCGCCGTTGAATTTCCAGGAGACTCCGTCACAGGAGCTTTTCGGCGCCAACGTGTTCGGCAAGTCCCAGATGAAGGCCCGTCTGCCGAAACCGGTTTACAAGTCGCTGATCAAGACAATTGAAGCGGGAGAAAAGCTCGATCCGGCCATCGCCGATGTCGTGGCCTCGGCCATGAAAGACTGGGCGATCGAGAAGGGCGCGACGCATTACGCACACGTCTTTTTCCCGCTGACCGGCCTCACCGCCGAAAAGCACGACAGCTTCCTTTCGCCGGATGGCGATGGTGGCGCGCTCGCCGAATTCAGCGGCAAGCAGCTGATCCAAGGCGAGCCGGATGGCTCGAGCTTCCCGTCGGGCGGCATCCGCGCGACGTTCGAAGCCCGCGGCTATACGATCTGGGACGTTACCAGCCCGGCCTACATTCTGGAGAATCCCAATGGCACGACGCTCTGCATTCCGACGGCGTTCGTCTCGTGGACCGGCGAAGCGCTCGATAAAAAGACGCCGCTCTTGCGTTCCATGCAAGCGCTTAATGGCCAAGCGCAGCGGATCCTCAAACTCTTTGGCAAAACCGACGGTGCATTCGTCGCGTCGACGGCCGGCCCCGAGCAAGAATATTTCTTGATCGACCGGCACTTCTATTTTGCCCGTCCGGACCTGCTGACGGCCGGCCGCACGCTGTTCGGCGCCAAGCCGCCCAAGGGTCAGGAATTCGAGGACCACTACTTCGGCGCGATTCCGGAACGCGTGCTGGCGTTCATGCTCGAAGTGGAACGCGAACTGTTCAAGCTGGGCATTCCGATCAAGACGCGGCACAACGAAGTCGCGCCCGCCCAGTATGAAATCGCCCCGGTCTACGAATCAGCCAACCTGGCGAACGATCATCAGCAGCTGGTGATGATCACGCTCAAGCGCGTGGCCGAGAAGTACGGCATGACCTGCCTGACACACGAAAAGCCGTTCGCCGGCGTCAACGGCTCGGGCAAGCACTGCAACTGGTCGCTGGGCAGCTCGTCGCAGGGCAACCTGCTCGATCCGGGCGACACGCCGCACGACAACGCGCAGTTCCTCGTGTTCTGTGCGGCCGTGATGCGGGCCGTTTACAAGTACCAGGGCCTGTTGCGGGCGGTGGTGGCAACCGCCGGCAACGATCATCGCCTCGGGGCCAATGAAGCTCCGCCGGCGATCATCTCGATTTTCTTGGGCGATCAATTGGCCGATGTGTTTAACCAGATCAAGGCGGGCGGCGCCAAGTCGTCGATCGCCAAGGGCACGTTGAACGTCGGGGTGGATGTGTTGCCGCCGCTGCCGAAAGACGCGGGCGACCGCAACCGCACCAGCCCGTTCGCCTTCACCGGTAACCGTTTCGAGTTCCGCGCCGTGGGTTCCAACCAGTCGATCGCGGGTCCGCTGGTGGCGATGAACACGATCATCGCCGAGTCACTCGACTTCTGCGCGACAAAGCTCGAGAAAGCCACGGGTGGCGATCTCTCGAAGCTCAATGCCGCGGTGCAGTCGCTGCTCACGGAAATCTACAGCGAATGCGAGCCGATCGTGTTCAACGGCGACGGCTACTCGGAAGCCTGGCACAAAGAAGCCGAGAAACGCGGCCTGCTAAATCTCAAGTCGTCGGTCGACGCCTTGCCGGAAATCACCAAGCCGGAAACCAAAGAGCTGTTCAAGAAGTACAACGTGCTCAACGAGCGCGAAGTCGACAGCCGCTTGGACATCTACTTGCATCAGTACTGCTTGACGGTCATGACCGAGGCCAAGCAGATGATCGAAATGGCCAAGACGCTGATCTTCCCGGCCGCGATTCGTTACCAGAACGAGCTGGCCTCTACCTGTGCGAACTTGAAGCTCGTGGGCTACGAGTTCGACACCGACACGCTCGACCAGGTCACTGAGCTGGTCAAATCGCTGCAGGACAGCATCTCCGTGCTCAAGAAGGCAGTTGCCCACCACGGCAGCGGCAGCCTGCTCGACGAAGCAAAGTACATTGCCGACGAAATCCTGCCGGCAATGACCATGGTCCGCAAATATGCCGACGAGCTCGAAGGCTGGGTGGCCGACGATCTCTGGCCGCTGCCGACCTACCAGGAGATGCTGTTCATCAAGTAAGTCGAGTACGTTCGACCGTGAAATCACCAGCAGGGAGGGCCGAATATGGCTCTCCCTGTTTTTTTGTTCCGCCCAAAAACTAGGCAAGGATGCCCGCGAAGCAGTTCTCAAGAGCCGTCGTTTCTGCCGGAGTTTTCGCGCCAAATGCTGCTATTCCAGCAGAAAACTGCAATCTTTACACTTTCTTGATATTGCGCACGTGATTTGCTTGCACGCTAGCGGAGCGAATTCTTGCGCCGACCGATGGGACGACCGGTGACCGAGCGAACACCTACCAACTCGCTTGCCAGACAGATTGCCTTTGCGCTTATCGCTGCGCTGGTCGGTTTGGGAACGTACTCGTGTTTGCGGTCCGCGGAGGATGCGTCCCAGTTGACGCATGCGACGCTGGCCCGACAGCTTACGCATGCCGAGGGTCTGCTATCGAGCCTCGGCTACCGTCTCTCTCCGCTCGACGTATCTAGATCATCGATTCTCGAGTCAACTTCGTCGGAGACGCATCCGGCGACAGTGGTCGATGCTGCCAATCCTCCGGCGGCAACACCTTTTGTGACTCGTTGCCAGCGCGTCAATTCGCTGCCGCAGATTCGGATTGTTCTCGCGCCGAAACCTGCGCACATGATCGTGCTACCGGGCACTCCTCCGCCTAGTCTCATCTAGGCGCTTCTGGTTTGGCAGCGTGCGCGCACGGCGCCGTGGTGCTGGATTCAACCCGGCCGAGCGTCGGCGATTTCTAGGCGAAAGTCGTACGTCCGCGCTGCTGCTTTTCCTCAGCGTTGTTTCCGTCCGCTGCTGTGGACGACTGTTGTAATTCGCGCTTGGCCCCAAGCCGGCGCATTCCATCCTTCTGGAAAAAGGGAGACGATTGTTATGGGTCGAAAGAAAGAAGCCAAAAAACGCAAGTTTTGGCGGCCGCTGCTGCTGGTGGCAGCCTCACTGGCAGTCGGCGTAATGGCCGGCAATTGGACAAACGCGCAGGACGCGACGGCGCCCGCGGCCGAAACCCCAGCTGCGGCCGAAACTCCGGCTGCGACGCCGACCTTGCCGGACTATTACACGGGTACAAATCCTGCGGAGGGAAAGCCGAAGTGGCCGGACGCGACGGGTACGGCTGCTGGCGCTTGGGCGGCACCTTCCTCGGACACTGCTGGCGGCGGCGACGTTCCGGGAGATCAAACGATCAGCAGCCTCTATGATCGCATCGCTCACAATCTTTACTCGATCAACATGGTCTGGGTGTTGGTGACCGGTTTCTTGGTCATGTTCATGCAGACCGGCTTCGCGATGGTGGAAGGCGGACTTTGTCGCGCTAAGAACTCGTCCCACACCTTCGCGATGAATTTCATGATCTATCCGCTGGGTTGCATCGCATTTTATGTGTATGGCTTTGCGCTGGGTTGGGGAAACTGGTGGAATGCGCCGGTTGGACCGGGCTGGTATCCTTCGCTGGGCCCCGGTCTCTCGCTGCTCAACGGCGGATGGGGTCTGGGAGGCGCCGACGGCGTCTTCAAGTACGGATTGGTCGGTACTAAGGGCTGGTGCCTGTACGGCATGGAAGACGTCAGCGTGCTAGCGCTGTTCTTCTTCATGATGGTGTTCATGGACACCACAGCGACCATCCCCACGGGCGTCATGGCCGAGCGCTGGTCGTGGAAGAACTTCTGCCTCTACGGTCTGTGGGTCGCGCTGCCGTACTGTCTCTATGCCAATTGGGTCTGGGGCGGCGGATGGCTGGCTCAAATGGGCAAGAATTGGAACTACGGCCACGGTGCTGTCGACTTCGCCGGTTCGGGAGTCGTCCACGCCATGGGCGGCGTGATCGGGCTGGCAGGCGGTATCGTCATCGGTCCGCGCATCGGCAAGTACGGGCCCGACGGAAAAATCAATGTGCTCGCACCGCACAGCATTCCATTCGCGGTGCTGGGAACATTTATCCTGGCCTTCGGCTGGTTCGGGTTCAATCCTGGCTCGACGCTATCGGGCACCGACCTGCGCGTCGCGTCCGTCGTGGTCAATACGATGCTCGCCAGCGTCACCGGTGCCTTGGCCACCATGTTTTACCTGCAGCTTACCGGCAGAAAACCCGATCCCTCGATGATCGTCAACGGCATGCTGGCGGGGTTGGTGGCGATCACGGCGCCGTGCGCGTTCGTCGACACCTGGGCAGCTTGCCTGATCGGAGCGGTCGCCGGCGTGTTGGTCGTTCTGGCCGTTGGATTTTTCGATCGCCTGCACGTCGACGATCCGGTCGGCGCGATCTCAGTGCACGGAGTGAACGGCATCTGGGGCGTGCTCTCGCTTGGTCTGTTCGCCACGGGGAAATATGGCGCCGGCTGGAATGGCGTCGTCCGCGAAGAGATGGTGACAAAGTATGGATCCGACGGCGTGCGCGGATTGTTTTACGGTGATGGCAGTCAATTCACAGCGCAGTTGATTAGCGCTGCGACGGTTCTAGTGTTTGGATTCGTGATGGCCTGGGTCTGGTTCAAAATCAGCGACAAGATCACGCCGTTACGCGTCTCGCGCGAGATCGAAATCGAAGGACTCGATGGTCCGGAAATGGGCGTTCTGGGCTACTCCGGCTTTGCAGTAGATCCGTCCGCCCAGTGATCATTCGATGAATCGTGGATCGCGAGATCTTACGTATCTTGAAAACCTTGGACCGGAATTACACCGGATTGATGGGAGGGCGAGGCAGCTGTCGAATTAGATTTAGTCGTCCCGTTCGGCCACGCAGCTTCGCCCTCCCGAATATGAATACAAAACGATTCATCAGCAGACGCAGTAAATCGAGTTCCATTTCAAATCAACGATCCTAGATCGGAGTGTATTGCTATGAAGAAAGTCGAAGCCATCGTGCGTCACCATAAATTGGAAGAGGTGAAGGACGCGCTCTCTTCCAAGGGCATCACGGGCATGACGATTACCGAAGTCCGCGGCTTCGGCCGCCAAAAGGGTCATACGGAAGTTTACCGCGGCACGGAGTACACCGTCGATTTCGTGCCCAAAGTAAAGATTGAAATCGTGGTCGACGACGCGAAAGCGGCAACGATCATCGATACGATTGTCAAGTCAGCGCAAACCGGTCAGGTCGGCGACGGCAAGATCTTCGTCTCTGACCTGCAGGATGCCGTGCGGATTCGCACCGCCGAAACCGGCGCGAGTGCGCTGTAAGTCAAAATTGGAGTAACAACCGCCTGCTGGGCAGCAGGTATGGCGTGCATCTCTTAAGCGCGGGGAGTCGGCCTTTGCGCCGCTCAATGCTTAAGCACGTTCGCCACCTGCTGCCCACTTCTTAAACACCCGCGGCAGTGCAGAGTCGCATTCGAGGACTGCGGAATCGCGGCAATTTCGCACGTTCTTAAGAATTCTTTCTCATTCGCACACCGTTTGCATGCGGTGCCGCCCGGCGAGCCGATCCTCTGCGATCGTCTCGTTGCTACGATTCCCCGCGCTTAATTTACCTCGAATCACAACGCCGTTTCCGCTGGCAATCCGTACCTAGGCGCCAGCCGGACTGGGGTCGGTTCGTGCTTTGAGATTTCTCCAATCTACTTACTCTGTTCATTTTCACCCCGAAATGGCGATTTCGGCGGGGGCGGCCTGAAACTCCGCGCCGCCGAAGACGTGCCATTCGGGATAGATTGAGCCAACCTTCAGATTCGCCCGGCACGTTGCCGGCGCGAATTACACCTTCTGGAAAGGGAGATCTTTCAATGGGACGACTAATTGAATTCGATCGAGGGAAGCTCTGGCTGCTGCTGGCGGCAGTAGCGGGAGCGCTGATCTTGGGATTTGCCTCCCAGGTGACCTATGCGCAGGATGCGGAACAGCAAGCGGCGGCAGCCGAAGCGGCTACCGAGACGGCTACCGTGGCGACGGCGGCTGATCCTACGGCAGCGCTAAAGACCGAAGTCAAAGTGTGGGTCGACACGGTTTGGGTGCTCGTGACCGGTATGCTCGTGTTCTTCATGAATTTGGGCTTCGCTTGTGTCGAGTCCGGCTTCTGTCGTGCCAAGAATTGCGTGAACATTCTCTCCAAGAATTTCATCGTCTTTGCCGTGACGACGATTTTCTTTTGGATCGTCGGATTTGGGATCATGTTCGGCAATGGCAGCGGTTGGATCGGTCAACAGGGCTTGTGGCTAGTAGGAGGCGCCGACAACAGCCCGGCCATGCTTGACGCCTATTCCGGCGACTACAGCGCCTTGAATTGGACCGGCGTGCCGCTGATGGCGAAATTCTTTTTCCAACTAGTGTTCGCCGGAACCGCCGCGACGATCGTGTCGGGGGCTGTGGCCGAACGAATCAAGTATATTTCGTTCATTGTATTCAGCGCAATCATGGCAATTTTCATCTATCCTGTCGTCGGCCACTGGATTTGGGGCGGCGGCTGGCTGGCTGGCAAAGGCTTTCTTGATTTTGCGGGCAGCACGCAGGTGCATTCGATCGGCGGCTGGGCCGCGCTCGTGGGCGTTTACATGCTTGGCCCGCGGATCGGCAAATACGACGCGCACGGCAGACCCCGTGCGATCCCCGGCCATAACATGACGGCGGCCACGATCGGCTGTTTGATCCTCTGGCTCGGCTGGTTTGGCTTCAATCCAGGCAGCACGATGGGGGTCGACCCCAGCGCGATTGCCGATATCTGCGTCACGACGAATACGGCGGCAGCCTTTGCTACCGTTACAGCCACGGCCACCTGCTGGATGATGTTGGGCAAGCCGGACATTGGCATGACACTCAACGGCTGTCTTGCCGGCCTGGTTGCGATCACGGCGCCCTGCGCCTGGGTCAGCCCCCTTTCAGCCGCAATTATCGGCGCGATTGCCGGCGTGCTTGTCGTGCTTTCTGTGATCTTCTTTGACCGGATGAAGGCCGACGATCCGGTCGGCGCCACCTCGGTGCACCTGGCGAACGGAGTGTTCGGCACGCTGTGCGTCGGTCTGTTTGCCGATCCAGCGATCATGGCCGCCCGCGGTCTGAGTCCGGAGACTTACAAAGGCGGCCTGTTCTTTGGTGGTGGCACGGATCAGTTAGTGGCGCAGCTTACGGGTGTCGTGGCGACAGGTGTCTATGTGGTCGTGGCCTCGGTAATCTGTTGGACCATTATCAAGGCGACCATGGGCATGCGCGTCGCCCGCGAGGAAGAAATCGAAGGCTTGGACTCGGGCGAACACGGTAACGAGGCCTATCACGGCTTCGTGCTAGCGCCGGCAGATGCCTGATTGCTCTGAGGATTCGTTTGCTGTCGCCCCGGATTTGGGGCGGGGAGCCACTCTCCTCGCCCCGCTCTGTCGCGAATCGGCGACGAATCTAGGGACAATATGTTCTTTTACGCTAACACTTAGATCAAATTGAATTTGGAGTTCCAGACATGAAGAAAATTGAAGCCATCGTGCGTCACCATAAGTTGGAAGACGTCAAGAACGCACTGTCCGGAGCCGGCGTCACCGGCATGACCATCACCGAGGTCCGCGGCTTCGGCCGGCAGAAAGGCCACACCGAAGTCTACCGCGGCACGGAATACACGGTCGACTTCGTACCGAAAGTGAAGCTGGAGGTCGTCGTTGACGACGGCAAAGCGCAGAACGTGATCAGCACCATCGTCAAATCGGCCCAGACCGGGCAGGTGGGCGACGGCAAGATTTTCGTGTCCGACCTCTCGGACGTGATCCGCATCCGCACGGCGGAAACGGGTGCGAGCGCACTCTAGCGCGCTAGTAGCAAAGACAGCAGTCCTTCACCGCGTATTCAAATCGCGGCCTGCGACCATCCCGGCGCGGCGCCCTCAGCCATCTACTGTGGCCGCTGCGACCGGGTTTTTCGTGCGCCGACCCGATATTTCACTATCCCCATCCGCCGTCGAGGCCGATATAGCCGAGTAACTCTCTTCGTCGCCCGGGCGACTCGTACATCGTCGTTCGACTGTCACTTGACCGAGGGCTCGATGTCTAAATTATCCAGTATCTTGAGACGATCGGATCGACGTAGTCATCGCGATGTGTCCCACGTCCCAAGTTGGTTTGAGACGCGGCGCGAGCTCTCGCCGACCACGGGCACGGCGGCAGAACTCTTTCGCGATCCGGGCCAGGTCGAGAGCGTTTATCCGCGCTTGCGGCCGTTCCTCAGCGAGCCGGCTGTGCTTGAGGCCATCGAGCGCGATCCGGTTCCGATGCCGGCGACTATCGATCGCGAGGGCTATTGCGGCGACCAACACCTCGCCTACTGGCTGACAGGGCTCGAAGACTTGCGGATGGTTCAGCGGCACGTGCCGGACGCTTCGTTCCGCCATGTTCTCGACTTTGGCGGCGCGTCGGGCCGTTTTGCTCGGCACATCATCTTGGCGGACAACACAGCGCAGGTCACGATCACCGACCTCAATGTCAATCACATCGAATGGGTGGAGCGGTATTTTGGGCCGGCGGTGCGCGGAATCAAGGTCAGTCCGTATCCCCACTTCCCGCTCTCAGACAACAGCGTAACGCTGTGCGTTGGACTGTCGGTTTTCACGCACATCGACGCCTACGAAACGGGTTGGCTGGCGGAGATCCATCGCGTGCTGGCCGAAGGTGCTTACGCGCTGCTGACGATTCACTCCGAAGACACCTGGCGAGCGCTGCCGATTCAAGGCGAACTGCTCAAGCGACTGCAGCGACATCCGGAGTTCAACGCCCTGTTTGAGCTTGGCCAGCCCAAACCGATGGGCCGACACGTGTTCACGTCGAATCCCAATTCAATCGAGCACAGCTGCAACGTCTTTATCGATTCCGATTACATTTACGAGCGTTGGGGCCGCTGGTTCGAGATCGTCGACATTGCGCACCGCGCCCACCACGACTTCCAGGCGGCCGTGATCGTGCGGAAGAAGTCTTCGGCAAACTGAGCGAACAATCCGCCTAAAGCGCCGGCTCGCATAAGTTGCTCGCTTCAACGACCCCTGCGTCGTCGCATCAGGCCGATGCCCGCCGAAGCGGCGATCAACAAGGCGGCCGAACTGGGTTCCGGCACGCCGGCAGCCATCAAGCTCATGGCCGCCATTCCGCCCTCGATCGGGAGCAGTTTCTCGAGCGAAAAGTCGAGGTTCATGAAGGCGTCGTAGCTCTGTGATTTGAGCGGATCAATCATCACCCAGATCGTATCGCCGACGTTCACATTTCCCAGTTCACGATCGAAGCTGACCAGTGAACCGTTGGTCGACACGGAGGTGGAACTGCCGATGAGCGAGTTGTTGAGATAGACCAGCACGCCCAAACCGTCTTCGCCCTTGGACGACGTGCTATCGATTTTTTGGATTGCGCTATCGATCAAGCGATAGACGCCCGCACCATCTTCTTCCTGAATCGTGTAGCCGACGATCGGCATGTACTTCGGCTTGCCGGGATGCCCCCAGCCGGCAGCGAGCTGCAAATAATCGTCGTTGTGTGTTTTCGAGCCAGGGGCTGTCGTCGCACCGCCGGTGGTGTTGTAAACTTGTGCCGATTCGCTCCATTCGAGCGGCGAGAATTGCGAGGCATCGCCCTTCGCGCCAGTCGGATTCCAGGCGTATGTCCAGCCTTCGGCAGGGCCGCCGGTTTGGAACTCATTGCGGAAATCGCTGACCAACGACCAATCCATCGGAACTGGATCAGGGCTGGGGTCCGGCTCTGTCCCTGGTCCTGGCGGCGGAGGCACCACCGGTGGTATCGAGGGGTCGAGCGTCACCAGCCGCCGCGCAAGTTGGGCACTGCTCCAGCGTTTTCCGTCGGTGTAATAGACGTAGAAAGATTGACCCGTCACCTGAGGGTTTGGACCGGTGCCGATGATCGTCGGATACATCTGCTCGCCGGCATCGAGCACGAGCGGCTGCCGCGGCGACCAGTTCACGCCGTCGGATGAAGTGGCGAGGTACAAGTCCGGGCCGGTGCCGCTGGCTTGCCATTGCGAGCTTACTAGTACCATCTGATCTAGATACTCGTTGTACGAAACGCTAGACCACCAGTTGGCCGGATTGCCGACCTCCAGCGGCGATGATCGACCGCCGATTCCCGGTTCGTTCCAGCCGCCGTTGTAGTACTTCGTAAATTCTGTCCGCTGTCCGCTCAGAGAATTGCTGATCAATTGGTCGAGCGGCGCTCGCGCTACCGCTAGTTCGGCCGAGAATCCGTCTGCAGGATTCGCCAGGTAATCGCGGAAGTAGACATTGAACATGCCGTCCTTGATCGCAAACGTGCCGCCACCGAGGTCGGACGAATAGGGGTTCTGTCCCACGGGGATGTTGGGCGTGATTATCGGGCCGAGGTCGAAGAAGTCGAGCCCTTTTGCGTCGAACGAGACCGCCAGTCCCAAGTCGGTCGAATACCGGCTGCCGAAGTGCTTCTCCGCGTGGTACACCATCAGCCGCGCGCCGGAGGCCGGATCCTCATAGACCGGCCCCCCGGCGATGTAGCTGTAAGTTTTCTTGGGAACATTCCAGATCTTCCCGGTCCCGACCTTCTTCGCGGCCGGATCGTTGAGCGTGCCCGAGGTAACTTTGATCTTCGAGCTGTTGGCGGCATAGAAGTCGTAAGTTCCGTCACCGTTGGACAGCACACCGAAATTGCCGTCCGGCCAGGATGAGGCCTTGCTCTTGCGCTTTGACGACGTGTAGACCGTTTCTTTTGCGCCCACGGAAAAAATCGCCTCGGCGAAGGCCTGTTCGGCACCAAGCAACGTGAGCATCGCAATGGCAAGCGACACGCGGATGCGACGAAGCGACACGACAACAGACGAATTCGACATGGGATGTGGTCTCACTAGGCGGGATTCGGAGCGGAGAAGAAACGAGGTGGGCAACCGCGTGAATCGTGTCGCGCGCGGTCGGCACTGGTAGGCATCGCACACGACAGAGTCACTGCGGTGCGGAGCGAATCCGTCGCTAGGGTTCAGAGTAGTTGCGACGCCGGCGAGGTGGGAAAACGTTGCCGAAATACTACAGCCGGTGCGTGGCCGAACGAGAAGCGGTCCGCTTATGACGGACGCGCCGAATCTGCGGGCGCAGAGGCCCTACAATCGGCACAGGCGAAACTCGAGAATTCGATTGGTCTACGCCGCGGCCTTCCGGGCAGAGCCCGAGAAATTCGCCGCGGCAAGAATTCGATCGGCAAAATCGAGACCAGGGCGCAAGCTGTGACGGGCGCGAATCGCGCGCCCGGCTTCTTGACCGATCGATTGCCAATCGTGCCGCCGTTGCCAGGCGCGCTCGAGGACTTCGTCGATCAGTCGCGGCGTTGCTGCGGGAGCGACAAAACCGCTGTTGCCGTCTTCGATCAATTCGGACGCGCGGCCGACATCGGTCGTGATCGGCATTCGATTGCAAATCATCGCCTCCACCAACGAGAGCGCGTTGCCCTCCATCCGCGAAGGCAGTAGCAGACCATGGTGCTGCGACCAGAGCGCTTCGATGTCGGTTGCAAATCCGCCGTACGAAATCTGTTCGTCAAGTCCGTAGAGCCGGATCATTTCCTGGACCGACGCAAGGTATCCGTCGTCGTTGCCCCACATCGTGATTCGTAGCGGCCGGGCCCGCCATTTTGGTTGCCGCAGCACTTGCAGCACGATGTCCTGGGCTTTCGAGACGAAATGGATCCGCGCCACGTAGGCCAGCTTCCAATGGGGTTCGGAGCTGGGCCAGCTTGGCGCCGCGTCGAGACGCACCATGAATGGATTGTCCACGATTTCCGCCTGGGACAAATCGAGCACCAGGTTGGACTCGATCACGCGGCGATTTTCATCTGAGACAAAGTAACATTGCCGTGCATTCGCATAAGCGGAGCGAAACGCTGGCGAATCCTGCGGTCGAATCCAGGTTCCGTAGCCGGCCGCCTGCAGCAGGATCGCATAAGGAATGCCCAGCATGTGACAGGCGTTGGCAATCTGCGGCTCGTCGGTATGACACGCGAATGAGATGACGACGAACTCCGGCCTGGTCTTCTTCAACCAGGGCAGATATTTCAAGTCGACCATGCGGGTCCGCTCGAGCAAGCGCCGCAGCGACCGCCCCAGCCGCATTCGCGAGCGGAAGTGGGGCCTGGCACCCTTATCGATAAGTTTTTGCAAAGGCGCAGCCATTTGATGCCACTGCCGCGAGCAAAAGTGCACTTCATGGCCGCGGTCCAAAAGCGCGTCGGCCGCTCGGCACCATAGTTCTTCGCTGCCGCCCCACGGCAAGCCGCCCATCGTCGAGAAGAAGGCAATTCGCATCGCTCTACCCCATCTATTCACTCAGCAAAGTCAACAAGGTAATCCCGCAGGTCATGCCGCTTGCGGAGCCGACTTCAGGTCTTCGTTGGTGAGATCCACCAATCCCTTGCGACAGCGCATCTGTCGCACTCCTTGCAGCAGGCGTGCCACGTTCGGCCCCTGATTCCATACGCCCGGGTTCGACGGATCTATCGGATGCCACATGTGATACGCCTGGGTGTACCCAACTACGGTTCGAACTCGTCGCCCAGACATTCGCAAACGGGCCGCGAAGTCGTCGTCTTCGCAGCCCCAGCCGACGTATTCCTCGTCAAAGCCATTCACCGCTTCCAGGTCGGTCCGCCAAATGGCGATGTTGAAGCCCATCAGCTTCGGTTTGACCGGGTGCTTCCGCAATTGATAGCGCACATCACTCACCCAGCGGCGCCACATCCTCCAGTGTTCGACGAGCGACACTTTGCTGCGGTACGCGCCGGCCGCGACATCCGCCACGGTAAGTCTCTCTGTCACTTCCCGATCGAGTCGATAGCAGTTGCCGGCCCGCGCGACGCCCAGCTTGCGCGCGTCAAGGTGACGAGCCAGGTGATAGGGCGGAAACAAGCAGTCGCTATCGGAGATCAGAAGGTACTGACCCACGCTCGCACGCACGCCATCGTTGCGGCAGAGCGCGACGCGGAATCCATTGTGTTCGTGCGTGGTGAGCCTGACCGGGAAATCGACAGTCCGCGCGAACCGATGAACCAAATCGTGGGTTTGATCCTTGGAACCGTCGTCGACGACGACGACCTCGTACCGGCCTGTCATGTTTCGCTGCGCGGCGAGCGAGGCCAGGGAGCGTTCCAGATGGTGGGGCCGCTCGTAGGTCGTGAGAATGACAGAGAGTTCCAATTCAGCCGGCATGTCGTGTCGATTCTCTAGCTTCCCAGCGGCGCACGGCCGAGCATTCCAGTCGCATGGTGAGTGACGTGGCGAGTTTGCGTCGGTCCCCAACTGGGTGGGAGTTTAGCAGAACCGCTGCAGGTGTTCGGAGAGCAGTTTTCTCGGTGTTTTCCTGATTGGCGTGACATGGCGAAACTTTTTCGGTCGTAGGAGATAGTCCTCGCCCGCGACCAGAAACCGCCTCGCGCCGCACTCCGATCGGACGAAGTTTGCTAGCAATCCGCGCCGGCCCGTGGCAGGATGAATCGCGGCGCCGCGGACGAGGTCAGGGCCCGCCGACGAGCCCCTTTGCACCACATCACGATCTACAGGTCAGTTGGTCGAAGACGTCACGTCGGGCAGGGTTCGTCTTGTTGGCAATCGCACTCGATCGTTAAAATGCCGCGCGTTTTGCATCGAGGGGCAGAATTGACTTAGCGCTCTTGCTAGCAAGGCAATCGAGAGGCTCGAGAATGATGTTCGACTTCCGAAAACTGTCCCCGCGCGTCGTGGCCCTCGCGGCCGGCATCGCTGCCATCTGTCTCGCACAGGGCGTGTCGGGCGACGTCGTGACCACAGGAGTCGTGTCGCCGATTCCTCCCTCCGGCGGCGGAACATTCACTACGCAGCTGACCGTCGGCAACGGCACCAATGAAGAATCGAACGACATCTGGGGAGTTGTCGACATCGACGGCGGCACTTTGCTTCAATACGGCTCGGTCATCCTCGGCGATAACCAGGGCTTCTTCGGCGAGCTTACGGTGTCTGGCGGCACGCTGGGCGGGCCGATCTCGCAGTTTAATATCTCCGGCACCGGCGGGACCTCGAACCCCGTCGTGCAGGTTGGAAACGAAGGCACTGGTTATCTAAACATCCTCGACGGCGCTCGGATGACTCTCACGAGTTCGACCGCCGACTTTGCCATCGGTCTCGACGCGACCGGGCTCGGCTACGTGACCGTCGACAATGGCATGCTCACTTCGCCGGAGACGATCGTGGTCGGACAGGCGGGCATCGGCTATCTCAACGTCCTCAACGGCTCGCTGGTCCGCACTTATAGTACCAGCCGATCAAACTATGTGAGCATCGGCAGAAACGTGGGCTCGATCGGCGCCGCGGTCGTCGACGGCGCGGGCTCCACGCTCAGTAGCAGCAGCACTGTCCGGGTAGGCGAATCCGGCATCGGAACGCTGACCATTAGCCACGGCGGCCTCGTCCAAGCGGTTCTCGCCGCCACACCGATCACGCCGCCTTATCCGCCCATGGTCGGCATCGGCCTGAACGCGACCTCCTCGGGTCACATCATCGTGGAAGACTCCCGCTCCATGCTGCAACTCCGCCGCGACCTCACGGTGGGCGACCTCGGTCAGGGCACGCTCACGATTCGCAACGGAGGCACGGTGCAAATCACGGACAAAACCGTCGCTTCAGCGCTGGTCGGCACGCTGGGGCGCATCGAGCTCGACGGCGGCACGTTTGACGGTTCGACGCCACTCGTCGGCTTCGGCACCACGGTCGACGGCTACGTAGGCGGCGACGGCGAATTTCGCGGCAGCGTAAGGTTTAACGGCCCTTCCTCGCTCCAAGCGGGCCCCGGCGATCACCTCCGCTTTCAAAGCGCCGTCTCGAACCAGGGCGCCGTCACGATCAACGGCGGCGAGATCCAGTTCAACACCACATTCACCAACGACGCCGCGGGCGGCGGTTTTCCAACGGGGAGGATCTCGCTCGAAAATGGCGGCACCGTCCGCTTCGGCAGCACGCTCGTCAACAATGGCGTGCTGGCGAACGCCCACGGTGTCACCAACATTCATGGCGTGATCAACAACCCCGGTACCATCGTCGTTTCCCGAGACACCGTCGCCACGTTTCACGACATCGTCACCAGCAGCGGCACGATCACCGTGCTCCCCGGCGGCAATGCCCTGTTCCTTGGTGATCTGATCTTTACGTCTGCCGGCGCCGGCGCCGGAACAGACGACTTCGGCGCTGATTCAGGCGGCGCCGCGGGCGGCGGCGGAGGAACCTCGCTCATTCTTGGCATCGACCCAGAGAATCCCGGAGGTGCTTCCAGCCATGTCGATGTCAGCGGTGTGGTGAGCCTGTCCGGCACGTTGGTCCTCTCGCTCGAAACCGGACTCGCATCGCTTGTCGGCCAGACGCTCAACCTGATCACGGCCGGCAACGTCATCGGCGCTTTCGATTCGGTCGTGCTGCCGCCCGTGCCGAACGGTCTGGAGATCGGCCTCGTCTACACACCCACCGGCCTGATGATGAACGTCAACCAAATCCCTGACGCACTGCCAGGCGACTACAACTCCGACGGCGGCGTCGATGCCGCCGACTACAGTGTCTGGCGCGACCACCTGGGAAGCACTACCGCCCTGCCCAACGACGATACGCCCGGCGTCGGCGATGACGACTACACCCGCTGGCGGAATCACTTCGGCGAAGTGCTGCTCGCTGGATCGGGCGCGCTGGCCGGCGCGACTCCGGAACCATCGACCGCAGCGCTGTTCTTGTCCGCCGTTCTCGCCGGAGCGATGATCCGCCGTCGCATCTGCTAGTTTCCCGGCATTTGCTTGCCGATTGTTGGATCGCTGCTTACCCTGGAGCGTACCTTGACGACGCGAAGGGGGATCGGGATGACAAGATGGCGGTTGGCAATCAGCGGTGCCGCACTGAGCCTCCTGCTGCTTGCGGCGGCCGCAACTCACGCCGTCCATATTCAGATCGACTATAGTTACGACTCGTCGGGCTTTTTTCCGCTCGGCAGCGCGGCGCGCCAGACGTTGGAGCGAGTCGCCGACTTCTATTCCAATCTCCTCGGCGACACCTTCTCCCCGATTGTTACACCGCCGCAGTTCGTCAGTTCGCTTCCGCCGGAATACAACCCTGGCACGGCCTGGTGGCACTGGACGATGACCTTCAACAATCCCTCCGGCCCCGGTCAGATTTCGCTCCTCGATCAATCGATCGCCGCCAACGAGTACCGCATTTATGTCGGGGCCAAGAGCCTCTCCGGCAACACGCTGGGACAGGGAGGCCCAGGCGGACTCAGCTACGAATCGAACAACGATGGCGGCAATTTCACGCCTGAAGAAGGCGAAGAGATCGACGCCATTGATGACCAATTCTACGCAGCGGTGACGCAGCGCGGCGAGCCGGGCGGCTTTGCCCGCTGGGGCGGCGCGGTGACTTTCGATCGCGACCTCGAAACTATCTGGCACTTCGACCGCACCACGCTGCCGCCCGCCGGCGCAAACGACTTTCTATCCGTCGCCGTTCACGAGATCGGCCACGCGGTGGGCCTCGGCGGTTCTCAAGAGTGGATCAATCGGACTCTCGGCTCGGGCGACAACGCCTACTTCAACGGCGAGCAGGCCAGCGACGTCTACGGCGGTCCGGTGCCGCTCGCCTTCAACAACGTTGGCGGCACTCCGATCGCCGACAAGGCCCACTGGCGCGAAGGAACCATGAGCACGATCGTCGGGTCAGCGACGACCCAGGAGGCCGCGATGGATCCGACACTCACGACCGGCACTCGTAAACGATTCACCAGACTCGACGCCGCAGCACTCTCCGATATCGGCTGGACTGTGGTGCCTCCCGAACTATCGGGCGACTTCAATCAAGACAACGTGGTCGACGCCGCGGACTACACCTCATGGCGCGACGGCCTCGGCACGCTTTACGATGCCGGCGACTATGCCGACTGGAAGGCCAACTTCGGGCAGTCCCCGGGTGCAGGCGCCGCGGCTGAAATTCTCCCCGTGCCCGAATCTGCGACGACAAACCTCGCCTTTGCGGCAATTTGTCTCGCTCTCGCGCTCTCGCCGCGCGATCTTCCTGGGAGCATTCCGCGGCAACGATTATGCTAGGGGTAGCCTTGCGGCCCACTCTTTGGCTGGTCGCAGCCCCCGGAACGGAACATGTTCGCACGAAGAGTTTTCAATCGCCGCGTTTGGCGGCCGGCAGTGTTTTTGTTGATCGCCCTGGCGGCGTCCTGCGGTGTGACGCGCGTGGCATGCGCGCAAGTCAGCTCCGTTTCCGCCTGGGAAGCGGCGCATTTTCGCAGCTGGTCTTTTGTTCCTTACTGGACTTCACATTCCCAAATCGACTCCTTCGCGACAGATCGCGTTTACGATCATCTCTCAGACGTCCTCTACTTCTCCGGAGTAAAACCCCGCGCAGACGGCAGCCTCTCGACAAGCAGTGACGACGCAACGGATCTGGCCAAACTGAAAAATCACCAGGCGCAGTTCGGCTTCCGCTATCACATGAGCATGTTCGACGTTGTTTCGGGACAAACCGTCGAGAATGTTTGGAACGCGATTACATCGAATCCCACCACCCGCGCCACCTTTGTCAACAATGTCAAGAATCTGCTCTCCGCCAACAACATGACGGGCTTCAACCTCGACTGGGAGCGCCCGGACACGGTCGCCGAGTGGGCCAACTACACGCAGCTCGCCAAGGACATGCAGGCCGCGTTTCCGGAAAGTTGGGAGGTCTCCGTCGACGACTACGGTTTCGCCAGCTCGCTGTGGGACGACACGCCCGTCTTCGACGCCCGCACGTACGACCAGATCGGCATGATGGGCTACCATTATCCGGCCAACAACGGCACGTCGCTCGATCAGCAATCGTTTGCCGACGGCAAGAAAGCGCTCACCGGGCAAGGCGCGGATAAGGCCTTCAAAGATTCCCAGATCATCATTGGGATGGGCACCTGGGGCGCCAGCGGCCCGTCGACGATCGGACTCAAGGAAATCGTCGCGGCCAACCCGAACTTGCCGGCCGACGCCAGTTCCTTCACGGGCACGGTCAACGGCGTGACCGGCACCTGGGACATCGTCAGCCGCTACGAAGTCCGCGACAACGTGCAATTGGCCCTGGATCGCGGTATGGCCGGCGTCATGTGGTGGGCATTGCAGTATGAACCTACCAATAAAATGAGCCTCGCCCGCGTCGCCCAGCACTATGCCATGTTCAAGCGCAACATCCCCGACGTGAACCTCGACGGCAAAGTCAACGCCGCCGACGCCAACGCGCTGGCGAACAATATGGGCGGCGTCCCCGGCTGGACCGGCACCAACACCGCGGCCCGATTCGAAACCTTTTACATGAATGGCAACTGGGAACAGGGCGACCACGACGGCAACGGCTTCGTCAACCAGGGCGACGCGGATTGGCTCGCCGGCCGCTTCGCCGGGCTCGGCGTTAATCTGCCCGATCGACTCGCGTTCACGGGCACTTTTGAGTCATTCACGAATAGTCGCGGACTCGACGGGCGATGGGGCGTCATCCGCAGTGGCGGCAATCTGCCCGAATCCGGCAATTACACCCAGCACGCAGCCAACTATCTCGCCTTCAGCGGCACCGGTAGCGGCGCCAGCCGGCACAGCGACTCTTCGATCACGCTGAGAAATCAGAACGCGGCCGAGGCCTTCGATTCGCTCAACACCCTGGATCGCGTGGCCCAAGCTAATCTGGCCCAGCCAATCGACCTGGCTCAAAACGAAGTCACCTATTTCACCGCGCTGGTGCGCGAGAACACCGCACCGCTGCTGGCGGCCCAAATCGCTTCGCCCGATCGCACACTGGCCCTCGAATTCCGCGACGCCGCCGGCGTAGCCCAGTTCGATGTTGCCCTCTTCGGCAGCCAGGATCAGTTCGGAATTCGCAGCCAGGCCGACGCCGCCGGCGACGACGTGTCCACCGGCGGATTCGCAGATGACTCGACACAGCTCTTGATCGGAAAAATCACCGCCGACGGAGCCGGCCAGAATGTGCTGCAAGTGTCGCTGCTGCCGAGCGGCTCGGCGATCGCCGACTTCACCAACCCGGCCTTTTCCTGGATGCTCACCGCTCAATCGAGCGCCGGCTTCGACCCCACCATCACCCAGCTGGCCTGGCGGAGCCCGTATGTCGCGAACTTCACCGTGAGCAACGTCTGGATCGGCGCGGCGGAAAGTTTCTATAGCCTGCCGGCGGCCTGGGGCGATTTCAACGAAGACGGCGTCGTCGATTCCGGCGACTACACGCTCTGGCGCGACGGCCTTGGCGCCTCGTACAGCGAAGGCGATTACGCCCAGTGGCAGTCCCACTTTGGCCAAACCACCGGCGCGGGTGGACTCGATCCGGCCAGCCTCGCCGTGCCGGAACCGCACACTCTTTCGCTACTCGTGTTTGTCGCCGTGCCCCTGGTTTTTCGCCGATTTTCCTTGCTTTTCCTCCCCCGACGCTGATCGCTGGCCGGCGCGCTACCAGCGAGCTAGATTTATGGGAAGAGCCCCTCACGCGCATTTCGCGCGGCTCGGTCCCCTGGTTTTGGAGGTTTCCGTCCTATGAACGCGCCTCAACGAAGAATCGTCGGCGGAATGTTTGTCGCCACTCTAACGTGTCTCGCGCTGGCGCTCGCTGGCCATGCACAAACCTTGCGACCGGCCGCCGCCCCTGCCCCTGCGCGTCCCGCTGCCGTCCGTCCGGCGGTTGCTGCAACCACTTCCAAGCCGGCTGCCACACCGGCCGCCGCCGCGCCAGCCGCCGTCGCTGCGCCGAGACCGCATCCTGTGATGACGCCTGAGCAAGAAGCGATCTGGAACAGCCCGAACATGCTGCGGGCCCGCGCCTGGCTCGTCGAATACTGCCAGACGTCGAAGAACTGCCAACCCGGCGACGCCGAAAAATACATGGCCGAGCTCGAAAACATGTCGCCCACGCAGATGAAGCTCTGGCTGATGAAGTTCGACGAAGAAGAAGACCAAAAGAAGCAGCAGCGGCAGTTCTATCAGCAGGCCCAAACGATGATGCTCAAACAGGCCAAGTCGGCCGACGTCGCCACGCAGAAGTCGTATTCTTCCATCGAGAAGGAAGAAACCAGCGCCGCCAACGAGGAACAATCGGAAATCAACGAAGAGCAGCAAAACGAGCAGACGATGCAGGATGACAAGCAGCTTGGTCCCTACACACCTTATGGGCAAGGCATGTATCCCGGCGGCGGTGACGGCATCCACTACCACTTCCACCTGTATCCGTATTAAGCCGTAGCGACGTCAGCCACGACGGCTGCACTTTTTGCTCACGCGAAGACCTCCCAGGGCCTGGGCCACAAACCCAGGCCCTTTTCTTTTTTTCGCCAAAGTCCAACTGCCCTCCTCTCGGCATCCGCTTTGCGTCTAAAATCTCCACGCCACGCTGGGCGCCGATTTCGCTGTCAATTTGACGACAAGCGGCGCTGGGACGCGACACTTTTGGCTGGGAGGCTTGGATATGAGCGCACTTCGTTGCCAGATTTTTTCCACGGCGGTCGCCACATTTCTTGCCGCCTTGTTGTCCATCACTGGCGCCAGTGCTCAGGACCTCGCCAGCCGCCCGTTCGACTTGCGAATCCGTCGCAGCGCGCTGATGGAGCACTGGGACGCCCAGCGCCAGGAGCAAATCGACTTCGCTCGTTACCGCTCCCCTGCCCAGTTCGGCATCTACGGAGCGCGCTATGGTGGCCAGACGTCGCTCGGCTACCATCCGATCGTGCGGCGGCCGTTCGATGGCGTCGGCCCGTACCCCAGCAACGCTTCCATCGCCGCGGCTGCCACCTGCATCAGTCCACTCGGCTACGAATGCAGCCCCCTCGACTGCGACTGCGATCCGTACGGCTACTGCTACTGATCAGCGAAATCGTGTCGCTGCCAGCAAGCTATCATCGCGCAATTTCCGCTCGACGCCTCGCCTTCGATCAAGTTGAGCGGTTTCACTGATCTGAAGTCGTTTAGAATGCCGACTTCGCGATGCGCGGAGATACTGCGCGCTAGTGGCACCGGCCGCCGGCCGGTGAGTCCTTGTTGAATGCCTGCACCACGCGCCCACGGAGGGGATCGTGTCACGCCGCCTCGCACTTTTCTTGCTGGCCTCGATGTTCGGCGGCGGCTGGTTCTATTTTGGCGGCAAAGCGCCCAACGCGCAGAACTTTTTCGGCCAGTCGCCGGGCGGTTACAGCGCGCCGCTGGCCGGCAATCCCACGTACGCGGCGCCGCAAGCGGCGAGCCCCATCGCGGCTCCCCAGCCGACGGTCTTCAGCGGCGGACCCACCATTCGCCTCGCCTCGTACAACATCCAGGTCTTCGGCGACGACAAGGCGCAAAAGCCCTACATCATGCAGACGCTGGCGCTCGCGATCCAAAAGTTCCACGTGGTCGCCATCCAGGAAATCCGCACCCAGGACAGCTACTTCCTCGACAACTTCCTGCGCAACTACGTCAACGCCGGCGGCCAACATTTTTACGACTACGTGATCGGCCCCCGCCTCGGCCGTTCCAACAGCAAAGAGCAATACGCGTTCATCTACGACACCACCGCCGTCGAAGTGAATCGCAACGCCATTTACACGGTGAACGACCCGCAGGACCTGCTCCACCGCGAGCCGCTGGTGGCCCAGTTCCGCGTCCGCGGCCCGGCGCCGACCGAAGCGTTCACGTTCGTCCTGGTGAATATCCACACCGACCCCGACGAGACCGTCGACGAGCTCAACACGCTCGCCGACGTCTACCGCGCCGTGCGCCAATCCTCCGGCGGCGAAGATGACATCATCATCCTCGGCGATTTGAATGTCGACGACGCCCACCTCGGCCGTCTCGGCGAGATCCCCGGCATCCGCCCGATCGTCCGCGGCGTGTTCACCAACACCCGCCAGACCGCGCTCTACGACAACTTCATCGTCCACCAGCCTTCGACTGCCGAATTCACCGGCCGCTGGGGCGTGTTCGACGTGAAGCAACTCGTCAATCCGCCCCTCACACAAGAGCAGGCCCTGATGCTCTCCGACCACTTGCCGATCTGGGCCGAATTCTCCGCCTACGAAAGTGCCGCCCCGGGACGCGTCGCGCAGCGCCCCGATACGCCCACCCGCTAACTCGTTCCCACGCTCCGCGTGGTAACGCCAGACCTCGCCGCTCCGCAGTGTTGCGGCACTCTATCACCTTCTCCGCTGTCTTCGTCGAAATACCGTGCATCCGGATCCCCTTCCGCCTCAACAACTTACCGCCCAATCTCGCCGTGAGCGGAACTTCTTTGTAGAAATCAGGCCACCACTTCCGTTAGGGTAAATCGCGTCAAAGGCATCCTGCTGAAGCCGCGGTAACCATCGCGCCATTCAAAAGAGCCCGTCGTCGGACCAAGCGTCCCACGACGGGCTTTTTTTGTTGCCTGACGCACCTCGTTCCCACGCTCCGCGTGGAAACGCACCACCCCGCCGCTCCGCGGCGCAACTCACAATGTCCACCCTCAACCCCAACCTCGTCCCCCTCGCTACCGCCCGGCGCGAGATCGCCGACGCCGATCTGCTCCTTTTCCGTCGGCGAAGTTTGATTTCCGTGGCCGGTCGCGGCGAGCACTCCCATGCCGCCAAGGCCGCCTGGTGGGGCGACGAGTTGTTCTGCCTCGAAGTCCGCGAATGGCACGGCGGCCGCGCCGTGACGCTCGCGAGCCAGGTGCGAAAGTTCCCCCAACGAATCGACGTGCTGCGGGCCAATCCCCACAACCGGTGGCCGGAGTACGATCGAACGCGCTCCAACCATTTCCTGCGCCGACTGGCCGGCTGCGACTACGGTTACGCCGCCGTCCTTTCCGCCGCGATGCTCCACCTGCCTCTCATCCGCCTGGCAGTGCGAGCAGAGATTGACGACAGCGCGATCGATCGCCGGCCGCCGTTTTGCAGTCACGCCTGCGCGATGGCCGACCGCCTCGGCGGCGGCGTCGACCCCGTGCCTCACTTGGCCGACCGACTGACCGAACCCGCCGACCTCGCCCGCAGCCCGTTCTACGAATACTTGTTCACGCTGGAGCCGTGAAAAGTTGAGAGTTGAGGGTTGAGAGTTGAGTGTAGGAAAAACGGAGAGCGGACGATGAGAAATCACATTTTGCAACTCGTGATCGCCGTGGTGCTGCTCGCACCTATTGCTGGCTATTCACAATGCACCGGCCGCTTCTGCTATCCGGTTGATTCCGGCGCGCGCGAAAAGTCAATTGGTTCGACCCTCGACTCTCAAATCTCCACCCTCAACCATTCCCCCCACTGCCGCATCCACGTCGGCGATGGCTCGTCTACGAGCAGCTTCGTCGGCAGCGGCACGCTCATTTCCAAGGATGATGCAACTGCGCTCGTGCTCACCTGCTCGCATCTATTCGATGAAAGCAGCTCGAACATCGTCGTCACGTTTCCCAGCGGCGACCGTTACGGAGCACGCCTTGTCAATCGCGACCGCGCGCACGACCTCGCTGCGCTCTTGATCCGCGTGCCCGCCGAGACTCCGCTTGCGGTCGACGATTCCGACCCCGTCGGCGTGCTGACCGCCTGCGGTTATGGCGGCGATGGCCGGTTCACGCCCGTGCGCGGCGCGATCACCGGCGCCGCGCAGGCCGTCGGCGCGACTTTCCCATCACTCAAGATCGGCGGCGCCGTCCGACCCGGCGACAGCGGCGGCGGCGTGCTCAACACGGTGGGACAGCTCGTCGGTGTCGTCTGGGGCTGCCGCGAAGGCGAAACGTATTTCACCTGCGGCACGCCTTTGCGCAACTTCCTCGCGCGTATTCGTCATCCAATCGCAAGGCGCGAGCCGGGGCGTCCCCGCCCCCGTGACTCGGCGCTGCCCCTCGACCCGGACACCTGGCGTTCAGACATCGAGTCCCGCCTCACCAACCTCGAAACCACCAATCAAAACCGCGGCAACTTCATCGAACGAAGCGAACTCACCACGCTCATCGCCAAGAGCTCAGCCGAACTTCAGCAAACCACCACGTCACGCATCGACTCCCTGAAGAGCATCCTCTTCGATTGCATCGAAGAGCGCGTCAACACGGTCACGCCCGGCCTGCTGAGCGGCCTGTCCACCGGCAAACTCCTGGCCGGAGCGCTGGGTCTCAGCGGCCCGCTCGCGCTCGCCGTCATGGCCGCTGGCGCCCTCGCCGGCCGGCGTCTCAAACAACGAGCGTCGGCCTCCGCAAACTCTCCACCCTCAACTCTCAACCCTCAGCACTTCCCCATCGCCGTCGACACACCGCCGCCCCCACAGCAAACCGTCCCCGAATCGCATTACATCCCCGTCGAGCGAGACAGTTTCGCACGCGCCCACCAATGGGCCCGCGAACAAGTCGCCCGCAAGTACCCCGGCGCCACCGAGGTGCTCAGCACGCTCGAGTCCCTGATCAAACAACAGCTCGCCGGCAACAACTAGGTGTCGGGTTTCAGGTATCTGGTTTCAGACCTTCGGCATCTGACACCCGACACCTGAAACCCGACACCTTCCTCCCGAAAGGACCCCAACCCATGCCACTCACCAACACAGACGCCATCCTCTGGTACAACGTCGGCATCTTCGGCGAGGCCGGATATGCCGTGCCCAATTGGTCGAACGACGTCGGCAGCCTCAATCCGCAGATTCTCGACTGGACCGACCTCGTGGGACGCAACTTGTTCCACATCCTGCACCATGAGGACGTCGACCTTCGCATCCCGCCGTCCGTCAACACGCTCAAGCGCGTCCACAAGCTCTACCTGCGGGCGGCCAACATCCTCGCCGGCCGCGCCGTGCCGCCGGGCGAAAACAACATGGAGATCCAACACGCGCGGCCCGCGGGCGAAGTGTTCCGCGTCTACCCGGTGCCGTACTTCAAGGTCCGCAACCCGTTTCTGCGCCGCTGGGCCGGGCTGGTGCTGGTGTCGATCTCCGAGGCGATGCAGCACACCGAGAACCGCAAGGAGATGGAGATTTCGACCGCCTTCGCCGGCCAGGTCGGCCAGTACATCCGCCGCGTCTACGTGAACATGGCGATCGAGCTGTTCGGCAAAGACCGCATCGCGGCCGCGGCCGACGGCTTCGTGCTCACCGACGCCGACTTCGCCGCCTACAACCCGGGCGACTTCTTCACGCAGACCGAAATGGTCGACACGGTGCCGCGGCTCGACCGCGTGTTCACCGAGGACCGGCTGGAACTCCTGGCCGAAGGCATTCCCGTGACGCAGCTACCGGCGACACTCGCGCCCTGGCCCACGAACCTCACGAACTTCTACGAAGGCACGCGCGGCGACGCCACGCTCGCCGGAGCGTCCACTTCCACGAGTTCGAATTCACCGGCCGCGGCCCCGATCATCCCCGCGGCTCCAGGACCGTGATGATTGCGAATCGTCCCGGCCGGGACGGCCGGGCTAGATAGCCACGGCGTCTCGCCGTGTTCCTGAAACTGACACCCGAAACCTGACACCTGCCCCCATGTTCGACTGGCCCGCTGCGACCGTCCTGCTTGGCACCTTGGCGACCGTTGCCGTGGCGATCCTCAAGTGGTCGCCGCGGCGCGCGGAACCAGCCAATGGCCGCGTTTATGCCCGCGCGACCGATCTTGCAGAGATTGGGGCGCGACTCGCTGCACTCGAATCGGCACACCACACGCTGCGTGCGGAAATTCGGGCGGATCTCAAGGACCTGCAGGAGACGATTCAACAGGCGTATTTCCGCAAATGACCAATCACGGCCGAGACGGCCGGACTATATAGCCGCGGCGTCCCGCCGCACTGCTCAACCTTCAACCCTCAACCCTCAACCCTCAACCCTTCCCCATGCACATCCGTGACCGCATCAAAGAGTTTCGCCGCGTCCGGGCCTCGGAACTGCGGCCCAACCGGCGCAACTGGCGCACACACCCGCCGGCACAACAGGATGCGCTGCGCGGATTGCTCGCCGAAGTCGGCTACGCCGACGCGCTGCTCACGCGCGAGCTGTCCGACGGCACGCTGATGCTCATCGACGGGCATCTTCGCGCCGAAACGACGCCGGACGCAGTCGTCCCGGTCCTCGTGCTCGACGTCGATGAAGCCGAAGCCGGCAAGATTCTGCTCACGCTCGATCCGCTGGCCGGCATGGCCACGACCGACAACGGAGCGCTGCAATCGCTGCTTTCGGAAGTCGAGACCACGAGCGCCGCGGTCCGCTCGTTCATGGACGAAATCGCCCGCCGGTATCAAGCCGCCGGTGAATTGCCGACCGCGGCATCCGACCGGCGCGAGATCGTCATTCCCGAGAGCTACCAGGTGGTCGTGGAATGCCGCGACGAAGCCGATCAGCAGGCCATTTACGAGCGGATGCGCTCCGAGGGATATCGCTGTCGAGTTCTCACTCTGTAGACGCTCGCGCTAAATGACGAATGTCGAATTCTCGAATGACGATTAAGCCGAATCCATTGGTCATTCGTCATTCGTAATTCGTCATTCATGAGGAACGTCCGATGTCACACTACGAGATCAATGTCAGCTGCCCGATCCACGACTCGTTCCGCGTCCAGCAGGTCGCCGGGATGTTCGACGTGCCGCTCCAGGAGAAGGCGACGGAGCGGTTCGCCGTCGAGCTGCCGGAACGCGATGAAGGCTGGCAGATTGGCTTGGTCGTCGGCCCGTCCGGCAGCGGCAAGAGCACCGTGGCGCGACACGCGTTCGGAGATGCGCTGTACGAGCCGGGAATGACGAATGACAGAACGACGAACGACGAACACTCAACCATTCGTCATTCGTCATTGGACAATTCGTCATTCTCCCGCTGGCCCGCCGAACGCGCCGTGATCGACTGCTTGGGCGACACACCGGTCCGACAGGTCGTCGAGCTATTTACAGCCGTCGGCTTCGGCTCGCCACCCTCGTGGGTCAAGCCGTATCACGTTCTGAGCTGCGGCGAACGCTTTCGGTGCGACCTGGCGCGGGCGCTGGCCCGCGCATGTACGCGAACTCTCAACCCTCAACCCTCAACTCTCAACCCTGTCGTTGCCTACGACGAATTTACCAGCGTCGTCGATCGCACGGTCGCCAAAGTCTGTAGCGCCGCGATTGCAAAAGGCATCCGCCGCGGCCACATCCCCTGCCGTTTCGTCGCGGTCACGTGCCATTACGACGTCGCCGAGTGGCTCGAGCCCGACTGGGTGTTGGACATGGCAACGCAGAAACTACACGTGCGGCCGCAGGAGGACGGGAGAATGACAAATGACGAATCACGAATGACGAATGACGGAGAATCCTCCCTTCGTCATTCGTCATTCGAACATTCGTCATTCTCCCACTGGTTTCGGCGACCACCGATCGAGCTCCAAGTCCACCGCTGCCGACTGGCGGCTTGGGAACTGTTTAAGCGTCATCACTATCTGACGGCCGGCCTCGCGCCGCAGGCTCGCTGTTATCTCACCACTTGGAACGACGTCCCCGTGAATTTTTGCGCGACGCTCCCCGTGATCACCAAGCGGCGGCACCGCCGCTTCACCCGTATCGTGACGCTGCCGGACTACCAGGGCCTCGGCATCGGCATGCGCGCGGTGGCAGCGGTTGCCGAGCTGCACCGCGCCGAAGGCTTCCGCATCAACGTCACCAGCAGCCACCCCGCGCTGATTCGCCATTGCCAGCGCTCGCCGCTGTGGAAGGCAGTCACGGTGAAGAAGTCCGGTGCCGCCCCGCCGGCCAACACGAGGTTCCCGCAGTATCGCAGCTCGGCCGGCCGTGCGGTGGTTTCGTTTGAGTATTTGGGGCACTGAATGGTCGAAGTTCACAAAAGTAGGGATACCGACTTCTGTGCACTTCGGAAACTGCTCACAGAGAGGAACGTAGGAGAACCAAACATGCTGAGTGTGAAAGATCAACAAAGACTGCGAGACCTCTGCGAACTGGATCGACAGGGGAAGT
>JBFWSG010000064.1:0-29483 GCA_050248495.1 Pirellulales bacterium
GCAGCTCGGCGATCCACGATCCCGAGGGCTTCCGGACGATGTGCCGCAAGTACCCCGGCAAGCTGGTACTGGGGATCGACGCCCGCGACGGCCGGGTGGCCACGGATGGCTGGCTGCAGACGAGCGATGTGGGGGCGATCGACCTCGCGCGACAGTTCGTCGACGAGCCGCTGGCCGCAATCATCTATACGGACATCGCCACCGACGGGATGCTTCGCGGGCCGAATGTGACGGCGATGGCGATGATGCAGGAAGCAGTCCACCTGCCGGTGATTGCGTCGGGCGGCGTCACGACGGCGGATGACGTAGCGCAATTGGCCGAGGCAGGGCTCGCGGGATGCATTATTGGCAGGGCGCTGTATGTTGGAACTTTGAAGCTGGAAGACGCACTGCGGGCGGCGCAGAGTGGGGAAACGTGAGTAGGTGAGTAGGTGAGTAGGTCGCGGGTGCGGCATGTCTTACAAGAGCCAATTCAGCCTCGACGAGTTCGAACTGTATAACACTGCCCGCCGATTTCGTATCGCCGTATACCGTCTGATTCGGCAGCTTCCTGTCGAAGAAAAATACTGCCTGGGCACGCAGATGCGGCGTGCGGCACTATCGGTCACCAATAACATTGCCGAGGGGCATGGCCGCTGGAATTTCCGCGAGAACATTCGCTTCTGTCGAACAGCGCGCGGTTCCGCAGGTGAGTTGATCGACGACTTCAACGCGTGTGTGGATGAAGGGTACGGCGACCCGAGCGCGGTGGAGTCGTTGCATTGCGATGCGGACCAACTCATCGCGCGAATCAATAGTTACATCGCGTATCTCGAACGCACGAGACAAGGAGATCCTCCGGAACCTTCGTAACTACTTCCCACTTACTCACTTACTCACCTACTCACTTACTAACCACTTCGACTGGTTAGACAGCGAAACAGGAATCTCATCATGGCGAAAAACCCCCAGGACATCCGCAACATCGCGGTTTGTGGGCACGGCTCCTCGGGCAAGACCACGCTTGTCGACCAGTTGCTGGTGAAGACGGGCGCGGTGAGCGGCCAGCCCAGCGTCGATTCCGGCACCAGCATCTGCGACTTCGACGAAGAAGAAAAGCATCACAAGCACTCGATCGAAGCGGCTTGCGTCCATTTCGACCACGCCGGCAAACGGTTCAACCTGATCGACACGCCGGGGTATCCCGACCTGATCGGCCAGACGATCGGTGCGCTGCGGGCGGCCGACACGGCGCTGATCACGATCGATGCCCACGCGGGCATCAAGGTCAACACCCGCCGCGTCTGGCAGGAGGCGGGCGACGCCGGGATCGGGCGGATCCTCTGCATCACGAAGCTGGACGCCGACCAGATCAATTTTCCGCAGCTGCTCACTTCGATTCAGGAAGTGTTCGGCAAGAGCTGCCAGCTGTTCAACGTGCCGCTCGGACAGGGGCACGACTTGAAAGGCGTCGCCTCGACGCTCGATCCGCCGAAAGGAGTTGTCGGCGCGCTCTTGGACCCGGCGAGCGTCAGCGAGAGTGTGCTGGAATCGATCATCGAAGCGGATGAGAAGGTGATGGAGAAATACTTCGAGGGCGAGATGCCGTCGAAGGAGGAGATCGATCGCCTGGCGGTGGAAGCGATCCGCCAGCGGACGCTGACGCCGATCGTCTGCGTCTCAACGAAAGCGGGCGTGGGCGTCGACGAGTTGTTGGCCGTGCTCGCGCAGTGCGCGTTGCCGCCGTCGGCCGTCACGCGGACTGCGGCCAAGGAGGGGGACACCGTGACGCTCAAGGCCGATCCGGCAGCGCCGCTCGCGGCGCAGGTCTTCCGCACGCGGATCGATCCGTTCGTGCAGCGGCTGAGCTTCATTCGCGTCTATTCGGGCACGTTGAAGAAAGACTCGACGGTGGCCTGCCCCGGGCATCGCAAAGGGATCAAGCTCGGCCCGCTCCTGTTGGTGCAAGCCGACAAGACGGCGAACGTCGACGACGCCGGGCCGGGCGACATCGTGGCCGTGGCCAAGAACGAAGAGCTCCACACCGGCATGTCGTTGGGCGAAGTGGAATTGCCCGCGCTCAAGTTTCCCACGCCGATGGTGGGCCTCGCGGTGACGCCCAAGGCCCGCGGCGACGAAACCAAGCTCTCCGGCGCGCTCCACAAGGTCACGGAAGAGGACAGCACGGTCACGCTGCAGCACGACGCCGAGACCAAGGAGATGGTGCTCACAGGGATGAGCGAGCTCCATCTGGCGCTGCTCCGCGAGCGGATCAAGCGCCGCGACAAGGTCGAGGTCGACGTCCACGAGCCGAAGATTCCCTACCGCGAGACGATTCAAATCAACGGCGACGGCAGTTACCGGCACAAGAAGCAGTCGGGCGGCTCCGGGCAGTTCGGCGAGGTGCATCTCCGCATGTATCCGCTCCCCGAGGGGACCAAGCCGGACGATTTTCTCACCAAGGAACGGTTCCCGCACCTCAAGTCGTCGCACTACCACGAGAAGAATAATTTCCTGTTCGTCGACACGGTGGTCGGCGGCACGATACCGGGCAACTTCCTGCCGGCGATCGAAAAGGGCTTTCTCGAAAAGATCGCCGGCGGCGTGGTGGCCGGCTACCCGGTGCAGAACATCTGCGTCGAGGTCCATTTCGGCAAGGACCACCCCGTGGACTCGAACGAAACGGCGTTCCGCATCGCCGCGCGGCAGGCGTTCGCCAATACGTTCAAGCAGTCCAAGCCGAGCCTGCTGGAACCGATCGTGAAGCTGTTCATCACGGTGCCGGTCGGCAACGTGGGCGACGTGTCGAGCGATCTCTCGGGCCGGCGCGGCCAGATGGTCGGCATGGACTCGGCCGGCGGCGGCATGACGACGGTCGAAGCCACCGCGCCGCTGGCGGAAGTGATGACCTACGCCCGCACGCTCTCATCGATGACCGGCGGCCAGGGGAGTTACACGATGGAGTTCGCCCGCTACGACGTGGTGCCCGGCAACGTGCAGCAGCAGATCGTCGCTCAGGCGAAGGTCAAGGAAGAGGAAGAGTGAACGATTGTTGGCGCGGGTTGCTGGGCTGCTGGCTGTGCTACAATTGAGGGTGAGATGACGCTCAAAGAACTTGAATCTGCCGTGGCTGGTTTAGCTCCTGACGAGCTTGCGAAGTTCCGCGCATGGTTTGCAGAGTTCGACGCGGAGGTTTGGGACCGCCAATTTGAGGAAGACGTCCATGCGGGGCGATTGGACGCACTGGCCGAGGAAGCGCTGGAAGATTTGCGTACTGGCCGGACGACCGAGCTATGAGGCATCGGGCGTCGAGAAAGTTTTGGCAACATTTTCATCAGTTGCCCGCTGCAATTCAGAAGTTGGCAAAGAAGAATTTTGCCTTGCTGAGGGCAAATCCGCGACATCCGTCGTTGCACTTCAAAGCGGTCGGCCGGATGTGGTCTGCTCGCGTCGGCGACAACTATCGCGCTCTGGCCGTGGAATCGGATAGCGATTTAGTCTGGTTTTGGATTGGCCCACATTCTGAATACAACCAGATCATCAAGCCGTGATCGGAAATGGATTCGCGTTATAAGGATACCAGCCGGCACGGCTAAAATTTGCACCCCTCGGAGGAGGCTGCTAGGATGGCGGCACGGACAACAGACGGAGAGGGCAGGGGTTCGGTGGTCCCCAAGGCCTCGTTGCGAGGGCCCTCGTCGTGTCGATTCAATTTGCCTGCCCGAAGTGCGCGCGCGGCTACCGCGTAAAGGATGAGCTCGCGGGCAAGAGCGCGAAGTGTGGCCAGTGTGGCCATAAGATGTCGATTCCCGCGGCTGCGACCAAAGCCGTGGCCGCCTCAACGTTATCCGCTGCGAAGTCAGCGAGTCCGCAATCGAAGTCCGTGGCGGCCAAACCGACGGCCGCGGCTGCGACCTCCAAACCGACCGCAGCCAAGTCGCTGGCTGCGAACGTCGCCGCGACGCCCGCTGCCAAAGCCAAACCGGTAGCGCCGAAGGCCGATGCCGGCACGAGCTCCTGGCTCGACGAAGAGTTGGAAACTGCCCGCGTCGCGGCGAAGGCCAAGCCAGTCGCACCCCCACGTCCCTCCGATGCAAGTTGCCCGTCGTGTAATGCACCGGTGACGCCGGGAGCGGTGATCTGCGTCAAATGCGGCTACGACAAGCGGATCCGCGGCCGGCGCAGCGTCGAGCGCGTCGATGAGGATGCGGCGGCCCCCCAGCGCACGAAGCTGGGCCACGTGGGGAGCCTGCTGCGGGGCAGTTTTTTCAGCTTTTTGGGGGCGATGTTGGGGGCGATAATCTGGGCGGTGTTGTGCTACGCGACGATGTACGAGTTCAGCGTGGTCGCCTGGGGCTTGGGCGGACTCGCAGGTCTCGGCATGGCATTGGGACACGAAGATGACGACGGCACGTTTGCCGGCATCATCGCGGCCTTTATGTCGGTCTTGGGAATTGTCGCGGCCAAGGTGTTCATCGTCGTGATCTTTGTGGCGGCCGCCGTGTCGGCGATGGTCAGCGAGATGCCGCTGGAAGCGGATGGGCAGGGGTTTGACGTGGTTTCGTTTCAACGTGCAGCGCTCGCCGATGCCACGGCCATGAAGGAGCTCGAAGCAAGCGGCGAGAACCTCGACACGGTCAGCGACGAGCGCTGGGAGCAGCTCTTGGAAAAGGCCAAGGGCGACGTTGCCGATCTGTCGCCCGCAGAGGTTGAAGCGCGCCTCAACGAGTTCGGCGACGAAGAGCGATCGGTCAGCAAGTTCGCCGCGTCCGATGAAGTCGCCGCGGAGGAAGACTTCGCCGACGAAAACGACGCTGCCGACGCGGACCACGATGATGCCGCCCTCGCCGATGCCGAGCTTCAGGATGACGAAGCGCCCACGTTCGGCTCGGTGGTCGGCTCGCTGTTCGGCCCGATCGACGGCCTGTGGATCCTGCTGGCGTTCTTCACGGCGTACAAAGTCGGCGCCGGCCAGTCTGGCGACTAAGCGTCATTGCGATCGCAGCAGCGCACGAGTTGCAAGAACGCGTGCGCGCTTCTGAAACGCGCCACATTCTGGCTGCGCGGCGGAAAAAAGTGGTGTGACATTGTCGCTGCGCTTCGGCCCGCAATATTTCGCCAATTCTACACGAAAAATTATTTGCAATGGTGAGGACCCAGCCCCACAATGGGGGCGTTTTGCAGCGCGGGGGCGCCCCCGCGCTCGCGGCGCACGTGCGCCACTTCCTGGAGCAGCTTATTTTCGTTTTCCCTGTTGTTGGAGGAACGCTAATGTCTCGCACTCATTTTGCCTGCCTAGCTCTGTTGTTGGCATTCGCGGCAAACGCCGTACACGCCGCGCCAATCATGACCGTTGCGCCCTTGGGTCTCAACGGTGGAAATCGCGAATGGCTCGTAAGCATCGCCCCCGATGCCTCGCTCTTCAACAACAATCCACCGAACGGCGTTGGCGGATCGTTGGCCGTCGAGTTGGCCTTTTCGATCGACGACCCCACCGATTTGCTAAGTGTGGCGATCGCTGATCCCGCATCGTGGCCGTTGGCAAATCCGGGCAACAATCCTTATACGGGTGGAATTACGGATGGCATTTACATTGATTTGATCAACGACCGCAGTTTCGCCGCTTACGGCAGCACGTATTTCACGACCGGCACATCAAAGTCGTTCCTCAAAATCACGACCGCGGGCTCCGGCGCCACGACGCTCCGCTATGGCGTGGCGGCGAGCGGCAATCCGGTCAACGGCGCGCGGATCGCACAGGCTGGCCAGAATTTTGACGGCTACACCGGCATCGTGAGCATCCCGGAACCGGGAGCGATTGTGCTCGCTCTCGTGGCGGCAGTCGCGGTCGCACTACCGCGCCGCAAATAGCGGCAAAGTAGCTACAGCAAAAAAATCAGCAGCCTCGGCGAGAAACCGCCGAGGCTGCAATTGTTGCACCGCATCGCGTCGCGTTACTTCCTCCGGACAAAGAGCAAGAGAGCTCCGCCGGTTCCACACAACAGTGCCAATGTCGCCGGTTCCGGCACGGCGGTGAACTTGTAGACGATTCCGCCGGTGCCGTTGGCCGGGGTGTTGGTCACGAGCGCATAGAGCTCCCCGTGGCCGTCCTGGCCGAAGCCGTGGACCGTCACCTGGTTGGGCAGCTGATCGCCTGCGAATTGCGGGAGCTTGAACTCGAAGATCTGGCCGGTGTCGAGGTCGGCCCAGAAGAGCCGGCCGTCGATCCGCCCGACGCCCTGTTGATTGCGAATCGCCAGGTCGCCGAACACGTACTCGCCGTACAGCTCCGGAATCGCAGTGCCGCGGTAGACGAATCCGCCGGTGATCGAGATGCCGTCGTTGTGGTCGTACTCGAGTGTGCCGAGCGTTCCCGAGATCGGATCGATCAAGCCGGCGGGCACGCCGGGGCTGTTGGCACCGACGGTGCCGGCGCCGGGATTCGTGCGGTTGAAGAGGAAGGTCCCCTCTTTCACCGCCCAGCCGTAGTTGCCGCCGATCACCACCTTGTTGATCTCTTCGACCGTGTTCTGGCCCACGTCGGCCATGATCAGGTCGCCGGTGAGCGTGTCGAACGCGTACCGATAGGGATTGCGAAATCCGTACGCATAGATTTCCGGCACCTGCCCGGCTTCGTCGAACGGGTTGCCGGCCGGGATGCGATATTGACCGTTCGTGCTCGTGGCATCCGGGCTGGCAGGCGTGAGCGCGGGATCCAAGGGATCGATGCGGAGCATCTTGCCGAGCGCGACGCTCAGGTTCTGCGCGTTGCCGCCTGGCTCGACGTGGCTCGCCCCGACGTCGTTTGCGTTGCCGCCGTCGCCGGTGGCCAGGTAGAGATAGCCATCCGGACCGAAGGCGATCGTGCCGCCGTTGTGATTGTTGGCGTTCTTGCCAAAGGAGATGATCTCTCGCCGGGAAGCCGGATCAACGACGGTGGGGTCGGCAGCGCTGAGCTTCCACTCGTTGATCACGTTCTTGTAGTTCTGCGTTGCGCCGGCTGGGGCGGGATACGTGGGGGCCGGGCCGGTGGTGAGGGGCTGGCTGGAGTACGTGTAGAGCGTGTGGTAGCCGGGCGTGCCGGGCTGGTTGTAATTGGGATGAAAGGCGAGTCCCAAAAAGCCTCGCTCGTCATTGGCGTTGGCGGGATTGAGCGTGCCGCCGATCAGGCTCTGGATGTCGAGCACGGGCGCGGGCAACAGCGTCCCGTGATCGATCACCTGCAGCAGACCTTTCTGCTCAACGACATAGAGACGATCCGGCTCTCCCGGCGCGCTGATCCCATAGTCGGGCGCGCCCATGCCGGTCACGATCGGATCGAGCCGCACGGCGAGGTTCCCTTTCGGGATGTCCGGCAATACGTTTTGTTGCGCTCTGGCCGAGTCGGCCACGAGCAGCAGAAGAACAGACAACGACAGCGAAACCAACAGCCACGATTTTTTTCGATTCACGATTCCCACTCCTCAAAGAATTCACAGGGTTTCTGGCCCGCTGTGAACGCGCACGCCCATGCGCGCGAGCGACCGTCGGCCGCTCAGGAAGGAATCCGACTCACTAGCCACTCTCCCAATTCAGGCGCGCGACGAGCGTCGCGCGAGCGCCTTGCCCAATGCTTTCTCGATGTCGACGGCGCAGCAGCGAACACGTTGGAAAAAACTGCTGCAAACCGAATCATCGCCGCTGCGCGAATCCCCAATCGTCGCAACGCACCCGGCCGTCAAAACGCCATCGTTCGGTTTGTGGCCCAAGAAAACCGTGCCCATTTTTTGGAACGGGCAAGAAGCGCTAAGTGGCCCAGATCGCGGCCGAGTGGTCTCTATCGTATGCCGGCAACGCGCCGAGTGTCAAGCAAACTCGCGGCGATTTAACGTGATTTGCGCTGCCACGCCAATGCTGCAGGCACAGAGAGTGTACTTAAGACTTTCGTTGCCGGCCGAGCAACATGCCGGCGAGGCCCAGTGCGACGAGCGACAAACTGGCCGGTTCCGGCACCGCGGCGCCATACCAGGCCAATGCAAAGCGCTCGTTGCCGTAAAGATTGGTGCCCAGGACGCGGAGCGTGTATTGGGCCGACTCGTCGACGTTCCAGTGGAGATGTTCCACGTTGTCGACGTTGCTGATCGACTCGGCGACGACCTGTCCGTTGCGGAGGATTTGCAGGTCGAGGTTGCTTACGGATTGACTGACATAGAACGAATCGCCCGCGTCGACGACGCCTTGCACGCCGCCGTCGAACCGCTCGACGTGGCGATACCAGGTGAGCGTCGCGGTGAGCGCCGAATTGAGCAGCAGGTTCTGGTCGATCACGTAGTCGGCAAACCCGCCGACGCCGAGCGTGCTGTAGTCCCAGCCGACGGGGTCGACCAGGCCGGGCGAGAACTCGCCCGCCAGGTACTGCGTCGCCAGCGCCGCGCCGTCGATCTGGCCGGCGCCGGCATGCGGGTCGAGCGGATGCGCGGTGGTCGTCTTGCCGGCGACGGTCTGAATGCTGGCCGGTTCCCAGGGATTGAAGTCCCAATCGAGAATGTCCTTACTCGCGCTGTTGAGGATCGTTGCCTTTACCACCAAGGGATCGGTGCTGAGCGAATGGGTGGCGCCGGCTTCCAACTGCTGCGCGATCAGGCCGGCGACGTGCGGCGTGGAAAAGCTCGTGCCATTTAGATTGGTGTCCCAGTCGGGCGCTGAACCCTCCCAGTCGTCGTTGGCCATCGTGAGCAGCGTGCCGGGGGCCACGATGTCTGGCTTCATGCGTCCATCCTGCGTGTAGGCCCCGGCGCTGAAGATGCTGACTTTTTTGAAGTCGGCGAGCGTGCGGCCGACGGAGATGCCGTTGAACGAACTGCCCGGGCTGCGGGCGTTGTTGGGGCTGCCTGGCAGGGGATTCGGATCGCCGGGGTTGGCGATCGGGATGTTGCCGACCGCGGCCGCCGAACTGACTCCCCGCGCGTAGGCGGCCCAGTCGAGCATCAGATCGAGCGGGCTATTGCCGGCGGAGAACGTGGCGTTGTAGTTGAGCGACAGGTTCAGCACCTGCGCACCGCGGTCGATCGCGAAGCCGATGCCGTTGCGGACCTGGACATCGTTGCCGAAGCCGACATTGCTATCGAGCACGCGAGCGTTCACATAGCGGGCGTCGGGCGCCATGCCGGTGTAGAAAGCGTCGCTCGAGAGTGCGACGCTGGAGACCCAGGTGCCGTGGCCGAACACGTCGTCGCCGGTGTTGAGCGGCTCGCTGGTGACGAAGTTGGCCTCGGCGATCATCCGCGGCTGGCCCAGGCTGTCGAGGCCCGCCAGGGCTGGATGAGTGTCGTCGACGCCGCTGTCGATGATGCCGATGATCGCGCCGGTGCCGTCGCCCAATAAAGAGCGCGAGACGTCGCCGTGCACCGCCGGGACGCTGTTGTGAATGGCCAACGCCGAGGGAACGAGCGCGGAGCACGCCAGCGCCAATGCGCTAGCGCAGACTGTCCGTCGAATCATTAGGCAGGCCTCAGCGAGAGTTGTTCCGGTGGAGTGGGGCCGTGCTGCTTCAGGCAGCTATCGAGTCGGAGGAGGGGCCGGCGACAGTCCTGCGCCGGCATTCCTTCAATCTAACCAAGAAATAGGGTGGAACAAGGAAAATTCAGCAGTTCCGTGGATTTTGGGCCTCGAGCACGCTGTTTTGCGGCCTGCTGCCGCCTCCGAACCGATCTGTTTGCCGGGGAGTCTTTCGTTAGCGCTCACCCCTCGGAGCGGGTGCTGGCGGGGAATCGCTCAACTCCTCGGCCGCCATCTGCCGAGACTCTAAAGGGCGATTTGAACGATCGTAGCAGCTAGCGGGGTCTGGTCCATTTTTCGGCCTCGAAGCGCTGCCACAAGTGCGACCGTGGACCGAAAACACGGACCTGACCCCTTTGCGGTGCGAACTTGCGCTCGCTTAGGATGACTGTTATGAAACCTGCCAGCACGCATCCCGAAAGCCGCTGCATCTGTACGAGTCCGGCCTAACGCCGGACCTCGACCGCCCATGTGCCCCAGCCGAATGGCTTGCGGGCTCATCTTGTTTCGCCTTCGATTGTTACTTCAGGCCATACTTCAGGCGGCCACATCCGCCGGGCTCCTCGGGCCCGATCGGTTGTGGAACAGAAAATCAACGTCACTCGCCTTCGGGCGCGCCTTCCGCCAAACCACGCGACCAAATCATCGGAGCGTACCAACATGGCGACCGACTTTCGCCTCAAAGACCAGTTGCCCAAGCTCACCGAGCGGATCGTTCACACGTACGACGACGTGGGCAAAATCAACCACCTCGGCCACTGCCCGCTGCCGAACTACGAGGAAATCATCGCCGCCGCCGAGGAGCTCAACGAGATCCTCTATCCCGGCTACCGGCGCCGCGAAGGGCTGCACCGCGGCAACGTCGGCTATTACGTCGGCGAGTTGATGGATCGGTTGCACGACCGCCTCACGCGGCAGATCGGCCGCGCGCTCCGCCACGAAGCCGGGGCCACGAACGACTGCGAGAACGACCACGACTACGAAGCGCTTGGCCAGGCCAAGACGATGCTCTTCCTGGAGCGGATTCCCGAGCTGCGGGCCCGTCTGGCGACCGACGTCCAGGCCGCCTACGATGGCGACCCCGCGTGCAAGAGTCTCGACGAAGTGATCTTCTGCTACCCCGGCCTGGAAGCGATCACGGTGTACCGATTGGCTCACGAACTGAACCTTCTGGAGATTCCCTACATCCCGCGGATGATGACCGAATGGGCCCATCGCCGCACGGGCATCGACATTCATCCCGGCGCGAAGATCGGTAACTACTTCTTCATCGACCACGGCACGGGCGTCGTGATCGGCGAAACGACCGACATCGGTGAGCACGTGAAGCTCTATCAAGGTGTGACGCTCGGCGCACTGAGCTTCGCCACCGACGGCGAAGGCAACCTGGTCCGCGGCCACAAGCGCCATCCGACGCTCGAAGATCGCGTCGTGGTGTATGCCAACGCCACGATCCTCGGCGGCAACACCGTGGTCGGCCACGACGCCGTGATCGGCTCGAGCGTCTGGCTCACCCGCAGCGTAACACCGCATGCCACGGTGGTGATGGAATCGCCGCGGCTCAAGATGCGCAGCGACATGGACGCGGCGATCGACACGAAGGCGAGTTTTCAGATTTGAGTTGCGCGAGCAACGTGAAATCGTGGGCGTCGGCCGCGACGAATCGGGTTTCCGCAGGCGCAGAAACTATAGTGCGTCTGAGACGGCCCAATGCTAAAATGACGACATGAGCACGGCCGGTCCCATTCATGTCACGCCCGAGCAAGTTGCCGCGATTTCAGCTGGCAACGGCTTTGCCCACGCCGAGGATCCGGCGACGCACCGCGTATATTTGCTCGTCGAACAGCAACAGGCGCCGACGCTACCCGATGAGTACTTTCGTCAGGAGTTAGTGGACGGCGTGGCCGAAGCGGATCGCAGGGAGTGTCGACCTTGGAACGTGGATGATCTCAAGGCCGATTTGATGCGTCGCCTCTGCAGGGTTTGTAGTTTTGGAGACTCGCGATGTCGATCACCAGCGACGATCTAAATGCGTTTCATCGTTTTGCAGTCACCACGATTGCCGATCGCGGTGCCGACAGCCTTCAGGAACTGGTCGATCTGTGGGAGCTGGAAAATGCGGATCCCCAGCTTCACGCTGAGAATGTTGCTGCGGTTCGTGCCGCATTACGCGACATGGAGAATGGCGACAAGGGCCGCCCGGCCCACCTCGTGATTGACGAGCTGCGAGCCGAATTGGCGTCGTGGAAGCGAACATGACGTTTGAGGTGATCGCGCTGCGGCGGGCCGAGGAAGACGTCCGTCGCGTCGTGCGGTGGATCGCGGAACGTTCGCCTCTTGGAGCCGAGTCCTGGCTCGACGCTTACGAACAGATGATCTGCGGACTCGCGCAAAGCGCGGATTCGTATGATGGAAGCCGCCGAAATTGGCGTGCCGTTGAAACAGGCCCTGTTTGGTACGTCGCGCGGTCGAAAATATCGGGCAGTGTTCATGATAGTTGGAAGTCAAGTTCGAGTTCTTCGTATCCGGGGCCCTGGACAATCGCCGCTTCAATTCGACGAACTGGTCTAGGATTGACGCGGGCTCGGCGAGCCTTAGTAACTCAGGATATTTCAACAACGTCGCGGATACTCTATCGTTTCAGGCCTTAAGCCCGATCTTCAACGTGCGGCCGCTGGTCGTGAACTCTAATTTGTCCTCGCGGGCGAGCCAGCCGATGGCGGCGGCGATCACATCCGGCGGGGCGGTGACGGCCTTCTTGATGGCGGCGAGCGTTTGAGGTTCTTTGTCGGCCAGCGCGCCCCAGATTTCGCCCGCCACCAGGCCGATGTCGTGGCTCGAGAGCGTCCGCTCGGCCGGTTTGAGCGTTGTCGTGGCGACGCTCTTGACGGGGACTGTTTTCTTGGCGGCGGTGGGGACAACGCTCGAAGCGTCGCCATTGTTTTCGGACGTAGCCGAATTTAGAGACGTCGAGTTTGAAGACGTCGAGCTCGACGACGTCGATTTTGGAGTAGTCGACTTCGGACTTACGCTGCCGGCGGGCTTCTTCTTGGCGGCAGGGGAGGGGGCTCGTTTCTTGGCACACATGGTCGGTCACTCCGGAGGGCACTACAGATGGGCCGGACTACTGGACAGCAGCAATCCATGCCGAGTTCCGCCACGGAGGTGCATCCTAGCCGATCGCCGCCAGTGCGCGAACCTGCCCGGCGGGGTCAATCGATGGAGGGCCCGCGCCGCGGCATGTATTTGCACATCAACACGCCGGCAAAATAGAGCACGATCAGCGGCAACGCCATCAGCATCATGCTGTACACATCGTTGGGCGTGAGCACCATCGCCAGGATGAAGATCACCAGCACCGAGATCCGCCAGTGCCCCAGATAGTCGGCCACGCGAAACACGCCGATCCGCTCGAGGAACAGCATCACCAGCGGCAACTGGAAGCTGATGCCAAAGCCCAGCGGCAGGATCAGCACAAACGTGAGCCAGTCGGTGATCCGCGGGTCGGGATCGATTCCCAGCCAGTCGTAGAACTGGAACAGAAACGTCAGCACGAATCGAAACACGACAAAAAAGGCCAACATCACGCCGGCCAGGAACAGGCCCAGGCTGATCGGCAGAAAGGTGTGGACATAGCGCTTCTCGTGTGGATAGAGCCCGACGGCGACGAAGTTCCACAAGAAGAAGAAAATGAACGGGCTGGCGGCGACCGTGCCCACCACGAGCGCTGCCTTGATGTACACAGAAAACGGCTCCTGCACGCTGAGGCCGACCACGCGGAGTCGCGGATCGTGTTCGAGCTTGTGATAGAGCATCAGCGGGATCAGGCGGTCGCGCAAGTTGCCGCCCGTGGTCACCTCGGGCAGCTTGGCACGGTCGACGCCGCCGGGAGCGACTTGCTCCAGCGCATCGGCGAGCGCGCCCGGATCGACAAACCGCAAATCGGGCACGAGGCCTTCCTTGGCGATAAGGTCGGCGGCCGCCTCGACGTTTTCTGGCACGGGGAGTCCGCGGAGCCGCAGCTCTTCGAGAATCCGCAGCGCTTCGCGACGTGCGACACCCTGATAGTAGTTCGTGAGGGCTTCCTTGAGCGGCGTCTGCACGTACTCGACGACGCCGCCGGCGATGGGCGGCCAGAGCGCGATGCCGAAACCGATCGCCAGTGCGAGGACCGATTTGATCAGCGCGGCGCGCAGCTCATCGAGATGCTCGCCAAACGTCATCTTGGTGTTTTCGAACTGGTTTTCGTCCCACTCATCCATCACCTTCGATGATAATCAGACCGCCTGACCCTCACAACGCGAGCCGCGCGGCCGCCTTGTGTCTCGGCCGCGAATGACGATGATGGGGTCTGGTCCATTTTTCGGCCTTTGCCGAAGTTGATCGTCTGCCGCGCCGACCGAAAACATGGACCTGACCCCTTTGCGTACGGGTACGGCCTGCGATGCTCGATCAACCGCTCAGTTTCCGACCGCTCTTGAAGGAATACGTCTGGGGCGGACGCCGTCTGGGGACGCTCTTGGGTAAGCCGCTGGGCGACGGCGACCGTTATGCGGAGAGCTGGGAAATCGTCGATCGCGGCGCGGATCAGAGCGTCGTGGCGGACGGGCTGTGGATGGGCACGACGCTCCACGAACTGGTGGAAGAGCAGGGCGCGGAACTGCTCGGCCGGCATCATCCGCAACGGCAGTTTCCGCTCTTGTTAAAATTCCTCGACGCGCAACTGACGCTCTCGGTCCAGGTGCATCCGAACGATGAGCAGGGCGCGCTGCTCACCCCGCCCGATCTCGGCAAGACGGAGGCCTGGGTTGTGCTCGCCGCCGAGCCGGGGAGCAAGATTTACGCCGGGCTCAAGCCGGGAGTCGATCGGGCACAATTGGAACAGGCCCTGTCAGCCGGCAAGTGCGACGAGTGCCTGCATCAGCTCGAGCCGCAGATCGGCGATTGCATCTTTCTCGAAGCGGGCACCGTCCACGCGCTCGGCGACGGGCTGGTGATCGCGGAAATCCAGCAGGCGAGCAACACGACGTTCCGGCTGTTCGACTGGAACCGACTCGATCGCGACGGCAAGCCGCGGCCGCTCCACATTCGAGAGTCGCTCGACACGATCGACTTTGCCCGCGGCCCGGTTGCGCCCCAAGTGCCCGAGCCGACGGACCGCCCGCAGGTCGAACGGCTCGTGGCCTGCGACAAGTTCATTCTCGAGCGGTGGCGGTTCAACGTGCCGCGGAAATGTGGCGGCGACAATCGTTGCCATCTCGTGGCGGTGCTCGAAGGCGTGATCGACGTCGCGGGACGTAAGTTATCGCAGGGCCATTCGCTCTTGATCCCGGCGGCCTGCCAGAATGGGGTGCTTGCGCCGCAAGGGTCGGCAGTGCTGCTGGACATGTACCTGCCGTAGCCGGGGAGAGGAAAGCTCCGGCAGAGCCGGCATTTTCCGCGGCCGACTCGCCTTGGACGCTTTCGCGGCATTTCCTACAATCCGCGCCCTTCCCATGCGCGCCTTCCTCCACCCGCTGCGACTCACGCTCCTGGCCGCGCTCGCCGTTGCGCTTACGGGGTGCCCGACGATCCGCATGCCCCAATTGGCGAATCCGGGACCGGCAGGGTATCAGCGCTACAACGCGCTGCAGTTCGATCCGTACCCGCTCGACGACGTCGCTCCCGCGGTGGCCGGTGCCAGGCCGCAGGAGTATGCACGTCCGATTCCGGAAGTGAAGCGCGGCCAGGCGTTCACGCCCAAGCGATTGCGGCCAGCGCCGGTGCTCACCTCGCCATTTCCCACGCCTGCCTCGCCGGTGCTCAACGCACCACCGGCGCTGCCGACGAGCTCTTCGATGCCCGTCACTTCGATTCCCGCGACGGCGCCGCCCGCGACCGGGCTGCCCTACCAGGCGGCCCCCACGCCGCCGCCGGTGACCATCGTGCCGACGACGCCCAGCGTCCGCGCGCCGTATTGAGCAAGTTCGCAGGCACATTCCGTGTGCCACAACGGCGCTTTCGAAATCGGCTCGTAATAGTGCCGCTGCAACGGCACACGGAGTGTGCCTGCTACTATCTGTCGATCGGGCGGCCATCTATGATTGGGACATGCCCAAACGCCCTCCTAAAAGACCGCGACAACAACGGCTCCAACCCGGCCCGCCTGTGCGCCGAGCGAAGCGTCCCCGGCCGCCGCGCGCAAACCCCGTGCCGCACGAAGAGGGGAGCGAGCGACTGCAAAAGGTGCTCGCCGCGATGGGCGTGGCCAGCCGACGCGAGTGCGAACAGATGATCCTCGATGGCCGCGTCGAGGTCGACCGGCACGTGGTCACCGAGCTCGGCACGCGCGTGAAGCCGCTGGAGCAGGAGATCCGCGTCGACGGCGAGGTGTTGCACCAGGGCAAGCCGGTGTACTTCGCGGTCAACAAGCCCGAAGGCGTTGTTTGCACGGCGCGCGATCCGAGCGGTCGGCCGCGGGTGATCGATTTCCTGCCGTCCGATGCGCCGCGGGCTTATTGCGTCGGCCGGCTTGATATGTCGAGCGAAGGGCTGATCCTGGTGACGAACGATGGCGAGCTGGCCAACGGGCTCACGCATCCGAAGCACGGCGTCGAGAAGATTTACCACGTGCAGGTGGCCGGCCACATGGCCGATGAGGCCCTGGCGAAGCTCCGCAAGGGTATGCACCTGGCCGAGGGTTTTGCCCGAGCGAAGCACGTGCGAATCAAGAGCCGCCGCGCGAACAGCACGATCCTAGAAATGATTCTCGACGAAGGCCGCAACCGCGAGATTCGCCGGCTGCTCGCCCGCATCGGCCACAAGGTGCAGCGGCTCACGCGGATCGCCGTCGGCCCGGTGCGGCTGGGCGAGATGCCGCGCGGCGCGGTCCGGCCTCTCACGAAACAAGAGATCGCAGCGCTGCGGCAGGCCGTTGCCGAGGGACCGCGCAAGAAGACTTCCTCCGTCCCTTCACACACGCGCTCGTCCGAGCCGGCCAAGAAGAAATCTCACCACGGAGGTCACCGAGGACACGGAGGAAAAGGAAGCGGGGGAAAGACGAGATCGATTATTGGGGAAGGGTGATTGCCAGACTGACTGATCGCTCCGTGCCTTGCTCTGTGAACTCCGTGTCCTCCGTGGTAACTCCTGTTTCTGACCTTTGTTAAGGCTGATGTCGCACGAATCGAATCCGCTGCATGCCGCCTACTATGCGGATCGCGCCTGCCAGGCGCGGGTGACCATCGTCGAGAACGTGCAGCTGGCGCGGGACACGTATCGCGTGCGGTTCGAGTGCCCGGAGATCGCACGGCGGATCGTGCCGGGTCAGTTTCTCATGCTGCGGCTCGCGGGGCTCAACGATCCGCTTCTGGGTCGACCACTCGCGCTGTACGACGTTGTGCCCGACGGGGCCGGGCGGCCGGCGGCGATTGACGTCGTGTACCTGGTGCTCGGCAAGATGACCGCGCGGCTCGCACGCGCGAGGCCGGGTGACGCGCTCGACGTGTGGGGGCCGCTGGGCAACGGCTTTCCAGCAGAGAGAGCGGAGCACCTGATCATGGTCGCCGGCGGCATTGGCCAGACGCCGTTTCTCGCCCTCGGGCAGGAATACCTGGGCCAACGGAGCTATGGCGATCCACCGCGAGAATTCCGGCCCGCCAAACAGGTGACGCTCTGCTACGGCGTCCGGACGGCAGCGCTCGCCGCCGGCGTGGAGGACTTTCGTGCCGCAGGATTCGACGTGCGCCTGGCGAGCGACGATGGTTCGCTCGGGCACCACGGTTTCGTGACGCAGCTCTTGAACGTCGCACTCGCCGAAACGACGGGAACCGATCGGCTCGTGGTCGTGTGCGGGCCGGAGCCGATGATGGAAGCCGCGGCCGAGTTGTGCCGCGCCGCCGCGGCTCCCTGCCTCGTGTCGCTGGAAACGCCAATGGCCTGCGGCATCGGCATCTGCTTCAGCTGCGTTGCCAAGGTCCGCCAGGCGGATGGCAGCTGGGATTACAAGCGGACCTGCGTCGAAGGTCCGATCTTCGACGCAGCGAAGCTCGAATGGTAGTTCTTCTGCTTCTCGTCCGAAGCGAGCGATGTGATGGGTGGCATGCTCTCGCGGCTCGGCCGCGTGAGCATGTCATGGTCGAAATCAGGCCTACGCCGCGCGGCGGCGAAGGCCTGCCACTCCGTCACTTCACATCGCGGTTTTCTTCATCATGCCCTTGATGAGGGCCACGATGATCAAGAGCACGCCGCCACCCACGCCGCCGCTGGCGATGTTGGCGATCACGGCCTGTAGGTCGAGGCCGCCTTCGTGCATTGCCATTCCCATCGCTTTGAGCACCGCCATTCCGGCCCCGCCGCCGACGACGCCGACGACCGAGTTCAAGAGCGGGCCAAGGCTCTTGTCTTTCATCACGGCCCCCGCGAGGTTTCCGCCCACCGCGCCGCTGATCAAATTAATGATCAAACTAACAATGTCCATGTGCATCTCCAAAACATTGCCAACCGAACAGAAAAGCTGGTGCGGCACACGTGCCGCCCAGAAAACGGCAATCGGACCCGACCGGTAGAGAAGAAGGAATGGATGAGAGCACAAGCGGTCGGTCTAGCTCTTATTGTAATTCACGCTCGCGGCACGCAAGAGCGAATCGAGCCAGGGAGCAGCGATTGTAGAGTGACGAAATTTCGTCGCGGCGGCGTCCGGCAGCAACTCGCTAGAGTCTCCGGAATGTCAAGTTAGCGACTGCAAAATTGCCGGCGACTGGAACGAATTCCTTCGCTGAGGCGGCCGCATCTTCTTGTCGGGAGGACGCGGATAAGATCGACCGATAGGGCCCGGATTCGCTACTTGCTCTTGATCGTCTTGATCGCCTTGGAGAGGCGGGACTTGGTGCGGGCGGCGGCGTTGGCGTGGATCACCTTCGCGCTCGAGGCCCGATCGAGCTTGCTCACCAGTTTGCCAAACGCTTCTTCGCTCTTGGCGACGTCTTTGGCGGCGAGAGATTCGCGAATCGTGCGGGTCAAGTTGCGGATCGAGGTCTTGGCCGCGCGATTGCGGGCGCGGCGTTCAACGTTTTGCTTCAGACGCTTCTTGGCACTGGGAGTATTGGGCATTGCTTACGATCAGATGTGCGTGTGATGTTTAACCGCGTCGCGCCGGCGGCCTCGGCCGTCGCAGCGGAGCGATTTCGGGAATCACACACTATCGCGTAATTGGGCCAGCTTGTCCAGCCGGTCGGCCACGTCCCGATAGCCAAAATCGATGGCTGCCAGGCGGGTTAGGTACTTTTCGGCCCGATCGACGTCCTTGAACTCGGCCGCCAGGACGCCGGCCCGGTAGAGAGCCAACTTTTGCACCTCCAACTCCGACGAATCGCAGGCCTCGATGGCGGCCTCGTAGCTCGACAGAGCCAGCTTGAATTGGCGGATGTGCTGGAACGATTCTCCCAGTTGCAGCTGCACCTGAGCCCGATGCCGGACGTCGTCCCGCGCTGCCTGGAATGCCTGAATTGCTTCCTTGAACTTTCCGGCCCGTTTGGCGCGGACGCCCAGCTCGAAGAGCAGTAGCGCGTTGCCGGGATCACGGGCCGAGCGGGACGCGTAGATTTCCAGCTCGACCAGGTTGGCCTGCTGGGCCATTCGCTTGGCGAGCTCGGCGGCCGACTCGGACTTTTCCTGCTCCGCGCGGCGATTAGCGATCTCCACTTGTTGCCGCACACGGGCGAGCTGCGCGTCTTCCAGCAGCTCGCGGACCATGAGGTCGCCGCCGCCAGTCACGGCCAGGGCCTGCGTGAGAATTCGCTCCGCGTCCGGCAGACGGTTCTGGGCCGCGAACACACGCGCGAGTTCCAGGTAGTTCGGCACTTCGGCCGGTGAGGCCGCAATCGCATCGAGCAGCGCCTTTTCGCGGCCGGTGTCGACGGTTTTCGAGGTCATCGCATCCGACACTTCCTTGCGGCTGCGATTCATGCTGGCGCGGACGGCGGTTTCCAGGTCGGCAACTTTGGTGGTGCCGTCGAGTGATTCCTGCTGATAGCCGCCTTTTTGGATCGTCTGCTCGACGCTCAATTGCGAGATGGCCTTGGAGGCCTCTTCGTCGAGCGGCTTGGCCGCCTGCACCCGCCGCCAGCAGCCGATGGCGTTGTCGAACTGGCCCATCCGCGCGAACGCCAGCGCCGCGCGGCGGTTGACGATCGGGTCCTTCGGGTCGACGTCGAGCGCCCAGCGGAGGACGAAGATCTCGGTTTCGGGGCTGCCAATCGATTGGCAGGCGTCGGCGAGCACCATCAGCGTCTTCACGTCCCAGGGATTGTACCGCAGCGCGTCGACTGCCCCCTGGAACGCTTCGCGCCACTGGCCCTTTTCGGCGTTCTTCTCCAGCGCCGAGCGGCCGCTTTTGACTTTCAGCCCGGCGAGTCGGGCGCCGGTCTTGTTGTTGCCATACTTTTGCGCGAGGTTGGCCAGAAAATGCTGGAGGTAGATCAGGTTGCCCGGGTCCTCGACGACGCACTGCCCGAGCAGGTCGTTGGCGTAGTCACGCTCGTTCTTGGCGGCGCATTGCTGTGCCCGCTCAAAGACGAGCTGCAGCTGCTGGCGCTTGGCAGCCGGCAGGGGTGGCAGCAGCGTGGCCGCCGATTTGAAAGGTAACTGGCCCGACATGTGAATGAAATTGCCCCGCGTTTGGCAGCCTCGAACGAGCGTGAACCGCTATGTTCATTTTAGCACTTGGCTTTCGTGGCACAACGATTTGAATTACCGTAACTTACGTGCGAACCGCTATTTACGGTCGATTCTCGCGTTGAACTTCAGCCGGCGAGCTACGCCTCGCCGGACAAGCAACCCTGGCCATGCCATCCAATTCCGGCAAAGTGTATCTCGTCGGCGCAGGACCGGGTGACCCCGGGCTCCTGACCCTGCGCGGCGCCGAGTGCCTGCGCGAAGCGGACGTCGTGCTCTACGACTACCTCGCCGGACCGGAGCTGCTCTATTCCACGCGCGCGGACGCCGAGCTGGTGTGCCTGGGTCGGCACGGGCATGGCCGGCTGATGCCGCAGAGTGAAATCAACGAACGCATGGTCCGCGAGGCCCGCGCGGGCAAGCGCGTCGTGCGGCTCAAAGGGGGCGACCCGGCAATCTTCGCGCGGCTGGCCGAAGAGCTTTCGGCGCTGGAAGCGGCCGGTGTCGCGTATGAAATCGTGCCCGGCGTCACAGCGGCCCAAGCGGCCAGCAGTCATGCCGGCATTCCACTCACCAATCGCGACGACGCTTCATGTGTCGCGTTCGTCGCGGGGCAGGAGCGCGGCGACAAACGGAGCGACGAAGAACTGGATTACGCGGCGCTGGCTCAATTTCCCGGCACGCTGGTGTTCTACATGGGCCTCACGACTGCACCCAAGTGGAGCCGCGAGCTGATGTCCCACGGCAAGAGCGCGTACACGCCCGTGGCGATCGTCCGCCGCTGCACGTTCGCCGACCAGCAGACGATCTTCACGACCCTGGGAGGCGTCGAAGAACACCTCGGGCCCGGCAAGCTGCGGCCGCCGGCCGTGGTGATCGTCGGCGCGGTGGCTCGAGCGCGGGCGCTCGACAATTGGTTCACGTCGCGGCCGCTATTTGGCGAGACGGTGCTCGTGACGCGGCCAGCCCATCAAGCAGACGTGATGGTGTCGAAGCTCAGCGCGCTTGGGGCCGATGTGCTCTATCAGCCGGCGATCGAGATTTCCGAGCCGGCGGATTGGGGTCCGGTCGATGCGGTGATCGCCGAGCTGGCGGACTTCGATTGGCTGGTGTTTTCGAGCTCCAACGGCGTCGAGTATTTCTTTCGTCGCTTGTTTGCGCTGGGGCATGACGTGCGGGCGATTGGCAGCTCGAAACTCGCCGCGATCGGGCCCGCGACGGTGGAAGCCCTCGCCGCGTACCATCTGACGGCCGACGTGTCGCCGAGCGCGTACCGTGCCGAGGACCTGGCCGATGCCCTTGCGCCGCTGGCCGGTGGCAAGCGGTTTTTTCTTGCGCGAGCTAGCCGCGGTCGCGAAGTGCTGGCCGAGAGGCTGACCGCGGCCGGAGGCATCGTGCGGCAGGCCGTTGTTTATCAAAGCGCAGATGTCATGACGCCAAATTCGGAGGTCGTCGAGGCGCTCGAGGCCGGCAAGATCGATTGGATCACCGTCACCAGTTCCGCGATCGCCCGCTCGCTGGTGAACTTATTCGGCGACGCGCTCCGCAAGACAAAGCTCGTTGCCATCAGCCCGGTGACGGCGGAGGTGCTGCATGGGCTGGGACATCCTGCCGCGACCGTTGCGGCAACCTATACCGGTGACGGAATCTTGAACGCCATTCTGGCGGCCAAAGCGGATTGACCTTGCCGGCTGGCGAAACTCTGGCTGTCGCTCGTCGTGCGCGCATTCTCCGCTTCGTGCCGCCAAACGTCTGACGTTTGATGTATGGTCCGCATACGTCCGATGAAGCTTGCAGGCACGCACTGCAACCGCGGACTGCGAGAGCGGAGGGTGCGATGCCGACCATGTGTGGACCAGAGATCGCGGGGGCGAGGACGCCCCGGTTCGCTGGATCACGAACCCGCCCGTTTGTGTCCGCTGCGTACTGGAGAATGGAGCGTCCCATGTCGCGCCAAGTGCCTCGTAAGTCGCCTAAAGTGCGAGCCACGTTGTATCTGCCCAACGATCTGCTGGAAGAAGCCCGCGATGCGGCGGTCCATCTGGCCGGTTTTCCGGTCCGGTTGACGCTGACCAAGTTCGCGGAAGACGCCTTTCGCGCCGAGCTCCAGCGGCTCAAGGAACGCTACAACGCGGGGCTTGACTTCCCGCCTCGCGCCGAGGACTTGAAAGGTGGACGACCAATTGCGGCCTGACGCCTGTCCTCGCGACAGCCATGGCCGCAGGCACGCCCCGTGCCGAGGAGCAACCGCTATGAAACGTCGATTTCCACGCCCCATCATTCTTACGTTCCCCTACTTCGAAGTGAAACCTCGCATTCTTCCCTTTCCACGCGACGGCAAGCTGCCGGCGGTGCGCGAATCGCAGTCGCTCGCCACGGCCGATCCCGGCCCAGACGCCGAACTCCGCAAAGTCCGCGATCGCTTGTTCCGCATGATTGTCGCCTCTCAGTGGAATCCGTCGCATGGAAACCGCGCCAGCTAACCTAGGCATCCAGGGTGGCTGGCGGTCGAGAGGGCACCGACGCGAAGCGTTGGTCTCCGAGCCCCCAGAGATGAAGAAGCTGGGGGCTCGGCTCCACCTCGACCCCAGGCATCCGATCTGCCGCCGGCTCTCCGCCGCGGCATGGTGCGTAATCGTTGGATTGTCGCTCTCGTCGGGCCTGCGCGCAGTCGCGGGCCCGACGTCTGACTCGAGCGCCGCGATCCCTGCCGCGCCCGGCGCCTTCGAGCCGGTCCACCGAATTGCCGCCTGGCCGCCCTGGTTCCGCAGCACGCGTCCGTTGTTCGACCGCGGCCCGGCGCCGGTGCCCGCCGTCCCCGACACGCCGCATCCGGCGGTGGCCCGCATCATCGTGCCCGAGAGCGGCGCGACCGCCTATGGCAGCGGTACGCTGGTCGACGTCCGCGACGAGTTCGGGCTGGTGATCACCAACTGGCATGTGGTCCGCGACTCCGAGGGAGTGGTCGAGGTCGTGTTCCCGAACGGCTTCCGCTCGCACGCGCGGCCGCTCAAAGTCGACAGCGATTGGGATCTCGCGGCCCTGGTGATCTGGCGACCGACCGTCGAGCCGGTGAAGGTGTCCGCGATTCCACCGCAGCCCGGCGATCCGCTCACGATCCACGGCTATGGCCAGGGGCAGTACCGCATCGCCACCGGCCGCTGCACCGCCTACTACGCGCCGCGACTCAATTTTCCACGCGAGATGGTCGAGCTCGACGTCGAGGCCCGGCAGGGCGATTCAGGCGGCCCGATCTTCAATCAGCACGGCGAGCTGGCTGGTGTGCTGTTTGGGGCAGGGGAGGGGACCACGATCGGCAGCTTCGCGCCGCGTGTGGAAACCTTCCTGGCTTCGCTGGCGCCCGATATCGGCGGCAATCGAGGTGACTCGCAGCTCGCCGTCGCAGACCGCGAAGCGCCGGCCGTCCACCCGGTCGACAAGGAGATTCATCGCACGGCGTCGATGGAGACAAACTCCACCGAGCAGCCCGACGAGCGACCGAGTTCGCCCTGGAATCCTACTGCACCGTCGAATCCACAATCGATTACGCCGCCGGTCGAGTCGGCAATCGCTGCGGATGATGCGGCCCCCAGCGGCGATTGGTTTGACGGCGTGAAATCGGCTCTGGCGCTAGTCGGCCTGGCCGCGGTGGCGCTGCAACTGATCCGCCTGGCGAAGTAGCCATCACAAGTACTCGACCTGGCCTCGCATTTCGTCGTCTGCCAGACATTCGTGCATTAGGAGCAATTGTCGGACAATCTCGCCAATCGTCTTTGAGCCGGATTGGCAATACGCGATCCCGGCGTGCGCGAGTCCAAGGCCATGCAAGCGAAGCAGATCTCGATCGTGCGTCACGAGCACCCGCCTTTCGCGGGCGGCAAACGTCAATTGATCTTCGTCCGGCCGGCTCAATAGCGCGGCAGACGTGCTCGTGGTTACATCAATGGAACGCCGCTGCAATCCGCGGGCAATTGCGTGGTCGACATTCTCATCAAGATGAAACTTCATCGGCCGTCCCGTTCGCGTCCGACAGTTTCTTGGCTAAAGGGCCGGGGCCCGTGATGGCGCGAAATTGGGCGACGGCGTCCGCCCCGTCCTTCATCTGTTGCCGAATCTCGTCCAGGTGCGCAAACGCGTAGGACAAGGCCGCGAAAACCTGCGGCAGCGAAAGATGCGGCAAAGACTCGACGATTTGATCAGGCGTCTGGCCGCCCATTTCATGTCGCAGGTAGATGTCCTCGACGCTGACGCGTGTGCCGGCCACGAACGCGCGATCGCCGACCACTCGACTGGGGCGAATTTCGATCAAGCTGGAGATGACTTGCGACATATCTCGATTGTATCCAACGGCTTTCAATACCGGCAACGCCGACGGATGGCCGGAACGAAGCGGGCTTACTCCTTCAGCTTCGCCCGTAGATCGGGAATAATTTCCCGCGGCACGAAGCGGGCCAGTTCCTCGTCGCCCGCGAGGGTCGTGATCTGCTTGATCAATGAGCTCGACACGTGGGAGTATTCTTCGTCGGCCATCAGGAACACGGTTTCGATGCCCGCATCGAGCTTGCGGTTGGCGAGCGTCATCGTGAATTCCGATTCCATGTCCGACAGCGACCGCACGCCGCGGATGATCACGCGGGCATCGCATTCGCGGACAAATCGCACCGCCAAACCGTCGAACTTTTTCACCACGACGTTGCCCAGCCGGTCCGTCATGCGGTGGATCAACTCGACCCGCTCATCGGCCGTGAACAGCGTCTGCTTTTCGATGTTGATGCCGATGCCGACGATCAATTCGTCCACCAGCCGACTGCTCCGCTCGATCACGTTGAGGTGCCCGAGCGTGATCGGATCAAACGAACCGGTGTAGACTGCGCGACGAGACATGGGGTGGCGGAGTGAGTAGGTGAGTAAGTTAGTAGGTGAGTAAGTAATTCGCTGGCCACTTACTCACATACGCACTTACTCACCCGCTCACGATCCCTCCTGTTGGAAACGATTAGTCTCCGGCCGACTGCAGGGCCGAGATTAACTTGTCGATGTCTTCCACATTGTTGTACGCATGCGGGCTGATCCGCAACCGGCCGGCACGGCAGCTCAAGACTACCTTTTGTTTCAGGCAATGCTTCTTCACGGCCAGCGGATCGGGGCCGGGCCATTCAAAGGCCACGATGCCTGAGCGATGTTCTGGCCGGCGGTCGGAGACGACCTTCGCACCGGCCGCATGCAATCGCTCGCAGGCATTGTCCGTGATGTCGAGGATCGCCGCCGCCACGTTTTCGATGCCTAGTTCAAGCAGCAAATTGACACTGGCGCCGAAACCGAGCATGCCGACCATGTTCTGCGAGCCGCCTTCGTAGCGCGCGGCCGAGGGTTTGAGGTTCAGCTCAATCTTTGTGTAGTCCGAAGAATGGACCACGCTGTGCCAGCCGACCCCGAACGGCCGCATCGTATCGAGGTGCTCCCGGCGGATGAATGCGAAGCCGGCGCCCTCGGGCCCGAGCATCCACTTGTGGCCGTCCGCGGAGAGAAAATCGATCGGTGTCGTGCGGACGTCGAAAGGAAGCGCGCCAATTCCTTGGATCGCATCGAGCATCATCAGAGCGCCCTTCTCGTGCGCAATTGACGCGATGCGTTCGACCTCGTGCCGGTAGCCTGTCGAGTAGCTGACCCAACTCACCGACACGATACGGGTCCGCAGGTCGCACGCCGCGGCGAGCTTGTCGAGATCGAGTCGGCCGCTGGCATCAGTCGCCACCCGACGCGTTTCGACGCCCCGGCTTGATAAATTGAGCCAAGGATACGCGTTGGACGGAAACTCGTCGGCCAGCGTGACCACATTGTCGCCCGGCCGCCAGTCGAACCCTTCGGCGACCAGCGTGATGCCGGCCGTCGTATTGGGCACCAAGGCGATCTCGTCGCGATCCGCGCCAATCAGCTGTGCCGCCGCATCCCGCGTCGCCTCGGCGCCGCGCGACCACTCGGGCCAGCGCGTGTCGCCGTCGGTGAGCGACTCGTCGCACCACTTCCGCACGGCTGCCGCCGCCCGCTCCGGAATCGGCGCCACGGCGGCATGATCGAAGTAGGCCCAATCTTTGGCCACCGGCATCTCGGCCCGCAGCCGCTGGCGCGTTGATTGAGTCATTCTTCGCCGCCTGGATTATTCTTCAAATAGGTGCGTGCCTTTGCTTGTAGCAATGTCATATAGTTGAAGAATGCGACATAGGACTCGTACTCCGTTTGTTCGTCCGGTGTCAGTTCTCCCTCATTGCACTTGTCGGCCAACGTGTCGATCCGACGCTGAGTGTCATCGTTGACCCGCAGGTCGATGATTTGCTTGGCAAGTTCCGGCGTCAGCATGATGCGTCCGTTCGGAATGGGACCCAATCTCTCAAACGACGACCTACCAAGTACATCTTATCGAGTTTTGCGATCGCCAGAAAAAGATGGCTCGCGGTCAATTTTTGCATTTATTCAATAGCACCTGTTTTTTGCGATTTTTCGTCACTTTTTGTGGCCAGGACTTCGGACCGCATAATGGAGTGTATGAAGTCTAGTGAATTTCACAGGCTGATTCACCTAGCAAGCTGTTTGATCAGCTTGGCTGCCGTTTCGTCAGCGTGCGACAGATTCATATTTGCCCAGTCGCTCCGCGATTGGCGTTCGCTCGCGGCGAAGCTGGTCGACGAAGAGGTCGCTTCCGAGGGCGTCACGAACGAGCGGGTGCTGCGGGCGATGCGGGATACGCCGCGGCACGAGTTCATGCCGGCGAACCAGCGGCGGCTCGCGTATTACGACATGGCCGTGCCGATCGGCGAGGAGCAAACCATCTCGCCGCCCTTCGTCGTGGCCTACATGACGCAAGAGATCGATCCGCAGCCGACGGACCGTGTGCTCGAGATCGGCACCGGGAGCGGCTACCAGGCGGCGATCCTGAGTCCGCTCGTGCAAGACGTGTACACGATCGAAATCGTCGAGCCGCTGGGCAAGCGGGCCGCACGGACGCTCAAGAAGCTCGGCTACAAGAACGTGCACGCCCGCGTCGGCGACGGCTACCTCGGCTGGCCGGAGGCGGCGCCGTTCGACAAGATCATTGTCACCTGCTCACCGGAGAAAGTGCCGCAGCCGCTGGTGGACCAGCTCAAGGACGGCGGATTGATGATTGTGCCGGTGGGCGAGCGGTATCAGCAGAATCTATATCTGTTCCGCAAGCGCGGCGACAAGCTGGAATCCGAAGCGCTCAAGGCGACTCTGTTCGTACCGATGACGGGCGAGGCGGAATCGCAGCGCGAAGTGTTACCGAATCCGCTGAACCCGCAGATTGCCAACGGCAGCTTCGAGGAAGTGCTCGACGAACGAGCCCGCGAAGGTGCAGAGCCATCTGGCTGGCACTACCAGCGGCAGCTGACGCTCGTGAACGATGCCGCCGCACCGGACGGTCGCCGCTTTGTGACTTTTAAGAACGTCGAACCGGGGCTCGCGGCGCAGGCGCTGCAGGGCTTTGCGGTCGACGGCCGCAAGGTGTCGAAGCTGCAGCTCGAGTTTTCTGTCCGCGGTCAGAATATTCGTCCGGGGAGCCGCCCCAACGAGTGGCCATTCGTGGTATTTACTTTCTACGACGAACGCCGCGCCGTGATCGACGAAGTGGCGATCGGCCCGTTCGACGGCACGTTCGACTGGCAGTCGCGGAGCGAAACGGTGAGTGTGCCGCTTAAGGCCCGCGAGTGCATCCTGCGAATCGGATTGCTGGGCGCGGTAGGTGAGTTGTCGCTGGACGATCTGCGGCTGACCGCGACGACGAAATAGCGCGGCCTCGGTGGGGAGGTCTCGAGGCAGCGGCGTGGTTCCGCCAGCCATCAGGAGCTGAGCGCCTCGACCCGTTGTCGTGCCATTTAGCCGCACGCCGCCAGCACCCGCAATGGGCCGCATTTGACACAGGCGGCAGGACCGGCAGGGCCGGCGAGAGAACGTTGCCAGCAGCCCGCAAAGTCAACGGATTCTGTTGATTTTTCCCACCTTACTTGAATTGCACAACCGGTCTGGTATGTTATTGAAACGCTGAAGCACTGCCTGCGCTAGCGGGAGTTTTCACGTTGGACGTGATGTTTTTTTCCCTACTTTGGCGGGAGTTTTTGGAGGAGGATGACAATGGGTTTTCGCAAGACTTTGCTCGGTGCGGTGGTGGCCGTGAGCGCTTTCGCTGCGGCGACTGACGCCGACGCGTTTTGGGGCTCCCGCGGCAGCTGGGGTTCGTACGGCGGCAGCTGGGGCAGCAGCGGCGGCAGCTGGGGTTCCTCGGGTGGCAGCTGGGGATCGAGCGGCGGCAGCTACGGTAGTGGCGGCAGCTGGGGATCTTCTGGCAGCAGCGGCGGCTCGCACGGCGGCTGGTTCCGTCGTCATTGGGCTCGTCATGGCTCCTCCGGCGGCAGCTGGGGATCGAGCGGCGGCAGCTCGGGCAGCAGCGGTGGCAGCTACGGCAGCAGCGGTTCGACCGGTGGTCAGGCCAGCTATGGCTACACCGACGGCGGCTACGCCGCGGTCCAGGGTTCGGCCCCGACCGTCGCAGCTGTGAAGACCACGCTCAAGCTGAATGTTCCGACCGATGCCAAGGTGACCTTGGCCGGCGTTCCGACGAAGCAGTCGGGTGAAATGCGTGAGTTTGCCACCAACAAGCTGGCCGCCGGCCAGACCTGGAGCAACTACAACGTCCACGTCGAGGTGACCAAAGACGGCAAGACCTACAGCCAGGATCGCACGATCCTGCTGACTGGCGGCCAGTCGCAGGAACTCTCCTTCGACCTGGGCGGCATGCAGCTCGCCTCGAAGAACTAGCTTCGCGTAGCGGGCGATTTGCCCACTGAAAACTACGAACCCTCGCACTGGCCGGTGGCCGGTGCGAGGGTTTTTTCGTGCCACCTGTGTGCGGTTTTTGCTCTGGGCCGCGACAGCGATTCTCGCTAGCATTCGGCGCTGGATGGAGATGGTGTTACCGGTCTCCGAGCGAGGCACTTTTCGGATGGAGCCGAGCGGTCGATGTCGTTCAAAGCACCTCCTGCGCCGCCACCGATGAAACCGACTCGCCCGCAAACAGGGCCCGAGCGCGACACCGCCGTGCCGCAGCCAAAACCCAGAGCGCGGAAGCCCGGCCAGATGCACTTGGCGCTCAAGCTCATCGTCAGCCTGCTCGTGATCTGGCATTTGACGGCGGTGTTCCTCGCGCCGATGTCGATACCACCGACCTCGCCCCTGGTCACGGAGCTCGCGCAGGGTGGGAAAGTGCAGTGGTACCTCGACCTCTTGTACATCAACCACGGCTA
>JBFWSG010000065.1:0-29287 GCA_050248495.1 Pirellulales bacterium
ATCGGGTGCTGGCAGTCTTTCCGGCAACCGGGCTTGCGGTCCACGCGGAGATTCTATGTAATCGGACGTTTGAGTTCCACTCGTGGCCCTCGCGGCGTGCGGCAGAGGATGCCGTGCTCACCGGCCCAGAATCGGTCGGCAGCAGCTTTTGGCGCGAGGGTCGGAGGCGGAAGTGGACTCAATGATGGATCGGCCGGAACGACATGCTTGGGACACGCTGGAATTGGCACAAGCTGTTTAGCTACGGCGAAGTAATCTGCTTCGCCTCGGCGTGGCTCGTTGCGCTGTTGATGGCGCTGTCTACGGAGCGGCCTGCAGACGATCGCGCAGAGATGCGAACGTTTGCAATCTCGACGGACTTGAGCGGCATGCAGGCGCGGGCGGGACGATAGGCCGCCGGCGTTCACGGTCTCTCCGCAGAGTCGTCTTAGCTGTGTGCGGAATCAGCCGCGGTATGTGGCTAAGCCGAAAGCGGCGTTTAGCGGCCTTGCTGAGTAACTACTGCAATAATTGTGCAATAGCTGCACCGGTCAGCGCCTTGCGTCGGCGCGGCGTTTTTCCTTCTTCCGGGAGCCCGGCTGCTTGGTGGCGCGTCCCGACTCTTTCTCCGTGACTGCTAGTTGGCCGTCGATTTCGTCGCGGAGGTCGGCCGGATGGCGGCGGCGGAGATAGAGCTTGATCGGCACTTCGGGAAAATCGAGCTCGTCGCGGAATTTGCCGAGCAGGTAACGCTGGTAGGAGCGCGAGATTGCGCTGGGCGCGCTGCAGAAGAGCACGATCGTCGGTGGCTGCACGCCGACTTGCGTGGCGTAAAAAATCTTCGGAGTGCGGTTGGCTTGCGGTGGGGGAGGGCTGGCCCGCAGCGCGTCGCGGAGCATGCGGTTGAGCTCGCCCGTGCCGGCCCGCACCCGCGACTGCTTGAACAGCATCTGGGCATGGTTCAACAGTGCTTTGACGTTCTTCCCAGTCTGTCCCGTGATGAATGCGATCGGCGCGTAGCGCATTGTCGGAAACGAGTCGTGCAGATAGCGGACCCATTTCTCCGTGGGCATCGAGTGGACAAGCTGGTCCCACTTGTTGACGACAAAGATGCAGGGCTTGTACTGCTCCGCGATGTAGTCGCAGAGCTGCTTGTCGACTTTGCTGATCCGCTCCGTGGCATCGAAGAAGAGCAGCGTCACGTCCGAGCGGCGGATACTCCGCTGGGCTCGGTGCGTCCCGTAGAAATCGATGTCGGTTTTGACGCTCTTGGTGCGGCGCAGGCCCGGCGTATCGATCGCCACGAAACTCTTGCCGTCGAGCGTGAAGCGAACGTCGACGCTGTCGCGCGTAGTACCAGGGATTTCGCTGGTGATCACGCGGTTGGCCTGCACCAGCGTGTTGACGAACGTGCTCTTGCCGACGTTGCGGCGGCCGACGATCGCCAGCTTCATCTCCGGTTCGTTGATCTCGAGCGGGTCTTCTTCGAGGGCGGGTGGCAGGTGGGCCACGATCATGTTCAACAGCACCGCGCGGTTGCGGTTCTGGATCGTGCTGATACGCAGCGGCTTGCCGCAGCCGAGGCGATAGAATTCGTCGGCGGCGGAGTCCTGCGACTCGTTGTCCGTCTTGTTCGCCAGCAGAATGATCGGGCAATTCACGCTCCGCAGCCGCTTGGCCACATCCTGGTCCAGAGGCAGCATGCCCTCGCGGGAATCGACGACGAACAGGATCACCGCGGCAGAGTCGATCGCCAGATTGATCTGGTCCTCGATGTGCTGTGTGAGGTTGTCCATGTCGGCGAAGCCCATGCCTCCCGTGTCCACGAGCTCGAAGAAGCGGTCGTCGTGGCACATCAGGTGCGTCAGGCGATCGCGCGTCACGCCGGGCTGATCATCGACGATGGCAATGCGCACGCCGGCAAGCCAGTTGAGCACGCTGCTTTTACCGACATTCGGCCGGCCGACAATGACGACTTGAGGAACGCCCATGATGACGACGGCGATTAAATGCGCCGGAATAATGACATGCGGGAAAGCGGACGGACGCCAACCGAGGCGCACGACGGTGCGCGACCCGGGCATCGTGCCCAGAGAATAGCCTGCGCAGCGACGAACGCCGCCGGCCGAATCAAAACGCGAATTGGAGCCCACCAGTCCCAGGCCTCTATCATAGGTCATCGCAACAGAGATGAGTAGATGCCCGATTCGGAGGTTCGGCGACAGAAATCATTCGGCCGCCGGACCTTAGGGACTTGGCAAAATGGACCGGCCGCACCCCTTTCCCCGTCGACAGCGTTGCCTACACTGGCGGTGGAGGATTGGGGTGCTTGAATGAGTAGCGAGACCAGGGAGCAGCTGCAGGCGGTCGTGCTGAACCGGTTGGAAAGCCTGGAGCGAGCCGGAGTGCTGCAAGTGCCCAAGCCACGTCCTGCTGCTGCTCGGACGACGGCTGCAGCGGCCGCATCCGATAACTTGTCGACTGCAGCCACCGCGGTGGCCGCATCGCCGGCCAAAATCGACGCTTCCCCACAAGAGATAGTCAGCACTGCAAGAATCACGGAGGAGTCCCCAATGGCGGAAGCTGCTGCCGCAGCGAAGTCTGTCAACAAGTCATCCAGTGGCTGGTCGCGCGGCGGAGGCGCGTTATTCGAAGATGCTGCGGATGCGTCACCTGTGCCCGCATCGAACGCGGCCACGCTCGCGGTGCTGCGACAAGAGGTCGTGCCCTGCACGCGGTGCAAGGAGCTTGCCACGACGCGGACGCAGACCGTGTTTGGCGTCGGCAATCCGAACGCGCGGCTGTGTTTTATGGGTGAGGCCCCCGGCGCGGACGAAGATCGCCTCGGCGAACCGTTTGTCGGCCGGGCCGGGCAGTTGCTCGACAAGATCATTGAGGCCTGCAAGTTGAAGCGGGAAGAGGTTTACATCCTGAACATGCTCAAGTGCCGTCCGCCGGGCAATCGCAACCCGGCGCCGGACGAGCTTGTGAATTGCCGCCCGTTCCTGGAGCGGCAGCTGGAGCTGATCGAACCGGAATACATTTGCTGCCTGGGCGCCGTGGCATCGCAGAACCTGTTGAGAGTCACGACGCCGATCGGCAAATTGCGCGGCAAACTGCACACGTATCGCGGCGCGAAAGTGGTCTGCACATTTCACCCGGCGTACCTGCTGCGGAACCCCGCGGCCAAGAAGGACTGCTGGGAGGATATGAAATTCTTGATGCGCGAGATGGGCGTCGAACTATAGGGCGCGAGCGCGTTCGGACGGCAAAAGGGTCAAAGTCATTTCACCACTCGTCTGGGAAGTCCTGCTGATTTTTGTGTTGGTACTCGCCAACGGCTTTTTTGCCGCGGCGGAGATCGCCATCATTGCGGCCCGCCGGGGTAGACTGGAACAGCGGGCCGACGAGGGGAGCCGCAACGCGAAACTGGCCCTCGAATTGTCGCGCGATCCGAATCGATTCCTGCCCACCGTGCAGGTGGGCATCACGCTGGTGAGCGCGTTCGGCGCGGCGTACGGCGGCCAGCAGATCGTCGACGATTTGAGCGCGGCAATCTCTAAGTGGCCGTCTGCCTTTGCACAGAAGCATGCCGAGTCGATCGGCCTGTCGATCTTTGTGGTCTGTTTCACCTATGTGTCGTTGATCATCGGTGAATTGGTGCCCAAGCGGGCGGCGCTCCACCGGGCCGAGGCGCTGGCCGTGTTCGTGGCCCCGGTGATGAGCTTTCTGGCGACGGTCGCGCGGCCGATCGTTTGGATGATGGGGGCCTCATCCGATGCCGTGCTGTGGCTGTTCCGTTTGCGCTCCGGCGCCGAGCCTACGGTCTCGATCGACGACATCGAGCATTTGATCGACGCTGGCACGGCCGAAGGGGTCGTCGAACCGCTCGAGCAGCGGATGGCGCTCGAAGCCCTGCGGCTCGGCGAGCACACGGTGCGCGAGATCATGCGGCCACGGATCGATTTGGACGCGATGGACGTCGACACGCCGCCGGACGAAGTGCTGGGCACAATCGCCATGGCCGGCTTCTCGCGGCTGCCGGTCTATGAGCGCGATCTGGACCACATCATCGGGTTCGTACACATCAAAGATCTGCTGCGGCAATTGCACCTGGGCTGGCCGCTCGAATTGCGGAAGCTGCTGCACCCGGCCCTGTTCGTGCCGGAATCGATGCACCTGGACCGGCTGCTGGAATTGTTCCAGGAGAAGCACAACCAGCTGGCGATCGTGCTCAACGAATATGGCGGCACCGAGGGGATGGTCACGCTCGAAGACGTGATGGAAGAGATCGTCGGCGAAATCCGCGACGAGCACCGCCGGGCCGAAGACCAGGAATTCGTGCAGCGCGAAGACGGTACCTGGCTCATCGACGGCGGCGCGACGATGACGGCGCTCCTGGATCGGCTGGAGCTCGAAGAGGACGAGATCCTGGAAAACAGGGACTTCAACACGCTCGGCGGCCTGATCCTGGAGCGGCTCGGCCGCATTCCCTCGATCGGCGACGAGGTCGACTGGAACGGAATGCATCTAGAAGTGGTCGACATGGACGGCAAGCGAATCGACCGGGTCCTGGTCAAACCGCAGCCGACTTCTTGAGCCTTTTTCGGGGCTTGTCGCGGTGCTGGCGCGCGACTTTAACGAATGCGCAGGTTGGTCCGCTTGACTCTGCCAATCTTGCAGGTCGTGATCATGCCAGCATGCGAACTGTTGTTGGGCACCTTCGTACGGCCGCTTTGCCATCTGGATGTTTGTTGATAGAGTGAAATTTCCAGGATGTGTTGTTGGCGTTCGCCGCGGCGTATTCACGTTGTCGCCACGAACGAAATCTGCTTTGCCCCTCAGGTGCCATGTTTCGCTCCCAGCCTGCCAGTAACGACGAAGTCGAACACCTGTTGCGGAACGCGCAGCTCCGCGACGAGCTGGAACCGCTGTTCGACGAGTCGATCGGTCGCGTCAATTCGACGGTCATGTCGACGCGAAACGAAAACGAATTCCTGGCGTCGATGCTGGAGTGGGAGCGGGCGCCCATCCTGCCGATCAGCAAGTGGTTCGACCCCGAGCTGTTGCTGCCGCACCCGGACGGCTTGAGCCCGCACCAGTTGTCGCTAGTGCTGACGGCCACGATCGAAAAACTCTACGAACAACACGTGGTGCTCGACTTCACGGACCACCTGAGCGACTACCAGCTCTACTGCATCATTTATCGCGACATTTTGCCGTCGCAAGAAAAGAAGCTCTCGCGGCGCACGACGTTCCTGCACTGGGATTGTGCCAACGTCAACGACGATGCAGCGACGTGGTTGCGGTATTACGCGACCGAGGCGGAGCGGGAACTGTGGGCGGCCGAAAACGACGAGCCGCTGCCGGCCCGCGCCGAACCACCGTATCGCCGCCAATTGCCAAAGGCGCCGCTGTAACTGACTTTCTCGCACGGCTTCCTCGCCGCTTGCGGTTTAGCGAACCGTCAAAGCAACTCCGGCCAGATCGCATCGCTCACGAACAGTCCCTCGCGCGTGAGCTTCAGCCGTCCGCTCTCATTCGAGAACAGTCCCAGCGCAATGTATTTCTCCAGCGCCTGCCCCGCGAGCTCATCCACACCATAGCCCGTTCGTTCTCTGAACGCCTTCATCGAAATGCCTTCCAGCCGGCGGAGCGAAAACACCAGTTGTTCACGGGCGCGTGACTCGGGATCGAGCTGCTCCCGCTCGGCGACCGGCGACTGGCCCGCCAGCACGCGTTGAAGCCAGGTCGTTACACTGCGGTGATTTGTTTCACGCACACCGTCGACATAGCGGGCGGCCCCTGGCCCCGCGGCATAGTAGCCCTTGCCGGACCAGTAGACCTCGTTGTGGCGCGAGTGGCGGCCGGGCTGCGCAAAGTTCGAAACTTCGTAATGTTCGAAACCACCGACCGTGAGTCGGTCGATTGCGGCGGCATACATCGCGCGCTCCAACTCTTCGTCCGCCGAAACGAGTTCGCCATGTTCACGCCGGCTCCAGAACGTTGTGCCGCGCTCGAAGGTGAGGCCATACGTTGAAACGTGGTCTGGCGCCAGGGCAAGCGCCGAGCCGAGGTCGCCAAGCCACTCCTCAAATGTTTCGCCGGGAGCGGCAAAGATCAGGTCGAGCGCGACCTGCATCAGAGCGTCCCGCGAAGCGTCGACGGCGCGCCGGATATCGTTGCCATCGTGGTCGCGCTCCAGCAGTCGGAGTTTTTCAGCGCGAAACGATTGACCGCCCAGGCTCAGCCGTGTGACACCAAGTCCGCGGAGCGTATCGATCATCAAGTCTGTGACGTCGGCCGGATTCGCTTCCACGGTCCATTCGTGGTTCGACGCCAACGGGTGCCAACGGAGCACGGTTTCGGCGAGCCGACGAAACTGCGCCGTCGAAAGATGGGTGGGCGTGCCGCCGCCGAAATAAAGCGTGTCAACTTCGCGCGGTACGCCAAGCGCGGCGAGCTCCAACTCAATGGCTCGCAGATAGTCTTCGATCAAGTCGTCGCGGCCAGCGACGAGCGTGAAATTGCAATAGCCGCAGCGATGTCGGCAAAAAGGGACATGGATGTAAGCCGCTCGCGGCGCACTTTCTCGCGCGGTGTTTTGTAAGTTGGTCGACGGATCGGCCTGCGTGTGCATGTCCCAATTCTAAGAACTGCGAACATCGCAGGCCAATGCGCCTCATTCAAACTGGACCGCAAACTCGGTTTTCCGTCATAATGCGACCCTCGCCTCAGGCGGCGGAGGCCAACTATGCACGACACCCACGGCTTTTTGCAGACGCTTACGGTCGTGCTCTGCGCGGCGGCCGTCACGACCGTCGTGTTTCAGCGTCTGCGCCAGCCGGTCGTGTTGGGATATCTGCTCGCCGGCCTGGTCGTGGGGCCCCACGTGCCGATCCCGTTACAGGCGGACATGAACGTCGTGCAGACGCTCGCCGAACTGGGCGTGATCCTGCTGATGTTTTCCCTCGGCATCGAGTTCAGCCTGCAGAAGCTGCTCAAGGTAGGCCCGACGGTCGGCTTTGTGGCGCTTGTGCAATGCTGCCTGATGATCTGGCTGGGCTATGTAACGGGGCAGGCCTTCGGCTGGACCTGGCTGCAGAGCTTGTTTGCCGGTGCGGCCATTTCGATCTCTTCAACGACAATCGTCGTCAAGGCGTTCGAAGAGCAGGGGATCAAGGACGATTTCACGCAGATCGTGTTTGGCATCTTGATCGTCGAGGACCTGATCGCGATTCTGCTTATCACGATTCTGACCACGCTCGCCGCCGGCCGGGAACTCGGCGCGCGCGAGCTGGCGATCACGACCGGACGGTTGAGCGGCTTTCTGTTGCTCTTGATCGTGGTCGGCCTATTGACAGTGCCTCGGTTGATGCGGTCGGTGGTCAATTTACGGCGCGACGAGACGACGCTGGTGGCCAGCATCGGCGTCGCCTTCGGCTTTGCCTACCTGGCAGCCGCGGCAGGCTATTCAGTCGCGCTCGGCGCGTTCATCGCCGGCAGCATGATGGCCGAATCCGGAGTGTCCAACAAAGTCGAGCACCTGGTGATGCCGGTGCGGGACATGTTTGCGGCAATTTTCTTTGTATCCGTGGGAATGATGATCGATCCGATTTCGATTCTCGATCACTGGGGCCTGGTGCTTGTGTTCCTGGCGATCGTGGTGGTCGGCGAGATCGTCGCCGTGACGCTCGGCTGCTTCCTAGTGGGGCAGAGCGTGCAGACATCCGTGAAGACCGGCATGAGCCTCGCGCAGATCGGCGAATTCTCGTTCATTATCGCCGGCGTCGGCGTGGCCACGGCTAGCGACGATGCCCGGCCGACTTACGAGTTGTTGTATTCGATCGCCGTTGCCCTCTCCGGCATCACGACATTATTGACTCCCTGGTTGATTCGCGCTTCCGAACCAACTGGTGCCTTTGTGGACCGGAAGCTGCCGCGGTCGTTGCAGACGTTTGTGGCCCTCTACGGCACCTGGCTCGAAAGCATGCGCGCGAGCAAATCGCCGGAAGAACAAGCCAATCGCGCTCAGCAGCTTGTTCGCTGGATGGTAGTTGACGCGGTGATCGTGGCAGCGATCGTGATCGGGGCGTCACTCGAGCTGAACACGATCAGTAGTTGGGCGCAGCAACAGTTCCAATTGTCGCCGAACGTGTCGACGGCCGCGGTCGTGGCGGGTGCGGCAATCGTCTCGGCTCCATTCTGGATCGGACTGGTGCGGATGTCGCGCGAACTGGGCTTTGAGCTGGCATCGCGGGTGTTTCCGAGTGCCAAGTTGGAGCAGACCGATCTCGCAGCGGCGCCGCGACGGCTGTTGGTGGTGACGCTGCAGCTGGCGATCGTGCTGTCGGTCGGTATTCCGCTCGTGGCGATCACCCAACCGTTTGTGCCGACGCTGCGCGGGGCGGCGGTGCTGGTGTTTTTGCTGGCGTTGTTGGCGTTCGCGTTCTGGCGGAATGCCACCAATCTGCAAGGACACACGCGGGCCGCGGCGCAGGCGATGGTCCAGGCGATCGGCCGGCAGACGCGTAAAGGCCGGGCTATGGAGGCTGACCGGCTCGAAACACAGCAGAAGCTCAACGAGGTAAACCGGATCATCACAGGGCTCGGATCGCCTGTGTCAATCGAGTTACGGCCGGGCACGAGCGTCGTCGGCCGGACGCTGGCCGAGATCAAACTGCGCGGCCTCACGGGGGCCACCATTCTCGCCATCGAGCGCGAAGGCGAGTCGGTGGTGGTGCCGGCCGGAAATGAGCGCCTGCGGGCCGGAGACGTGCTGGCGCTGGCCGGGACGCATGCAGCCATCGAGGCGGCGCGCGAATTATTGGCAGCGGATGACATCGACCGATTTTCCACCTGGCAAAGCCCAGCGATGCGGAGACAAGGTTGAAACCACCGTTCCTGCAGAATTGTCCTCGCGGTCGACAGCTGCTGATGCCGTCTTGCCATGTTCATCGTATTCCCTTTATGGTGTTAGGCGTCGTATGAACAGAGCACTTGTTGTTGTCGCGTTGTTTGGGGTGATCGTGAGCACTGATGTTCTCGAAGGACTAGCCGAAGCGCCGCGCGTGGCGCCGTATGGTTCCTGGAAGTCTCCCATTTCGGCCGAGATGCTCGTCGCCAAGAGCGTGCGGTTCGCCGATCTGTCGATCGACGGCGAAGACGTCTACTGGAGCGAGATGCGCCCAGAGGAGCAGGGCAGGGTGGTCATCGTGCGACGCGCGCCCGATGGCACGATTGCGGACGTCTTGCCGCCGCCATTCAGCGCACGGACCACGGCCAATGAATATGGGGGCGGGGCGTTCCTGGCCGCCGACGGCGTCATCTACTTCTCCAACTACGCCGACCAGCGAATCTGGCGGATGCGGCCGGGCGAGGAACCGAAGCCGCTCACGCCGGAAAAAAAGCTGCGCTTTGCCGACTATGTGTTCGACGCCAGTCATCAACGGCTGATCGGCGTCTGCGAAGACCACTCCGTACGCGACGACGAGCCGCCCAATCGCATCGTGGGGATCGACCTGGCGAGTGGCGCCGTGACGCCGCTGGTCGAAGGAGCCGACTTTTATTCCACGCCGGTAGTGAGCCCGGACGGAACGCAGCTCGCCTGGGTCGAATGGAATCACCCGAACATGCCCTGGGACGACACTTCGCTCTATACGGCGCCGATCTATGCCGATGGGTCACTTGGCCCCGCACGGCACGTGGCGGGTGGCGAGAACGAATCGATCTTTCAACCGGCCTGGTCGCCCGGCGGCGAGCTGTACTTCGTTTCCGACCGCTCCGATTGGTGGAATCTGTACGTCGATCGCGACGGCCGTGCGGCGAAAGTGCTGGCGATGGAGGCCGAGTTCGGCGCGCCGCAGTGGGTCTTCGGAACGCGCACCTACGGCTTCTTGGACGATGGGCGGATCGTCGCCCGTTACACCCAGGGCGGGAATTGGCGCCTGGCGGTGATTCAGCCGGAGGCGCACGAGCTGCGCGATATGCAGCTGCCCTATACCGTGGTCAATGCGCTCGCCGTGAGTGGCGAGCAAGTGTTGGCGACGCTTAGCTCGCCGACGGAAGTCGAAGCGGTTGCTCTGGTCGATCCGACCGGCGGCAGCACGACCGTGCTGCGGCGCAGCTCGCCGATGACGGCTGATCCGGACTATACCTCGCTGCCGGAAGCAATCGAATTTCCCACCACAGGCGGAATGACGGCCCATGCCTTCTACTACCCGCCGGCGAATCGCGATTTCCGCGGCCCGGAAGGGAAGCTGCCACCGCTGATCGTAATGATCCACGGCGGTCCGACGTCCGCCACCAGCGGCTCGTTCCGGCCGACGACACAATATTGGACCTCGCGCGGTTTCGCGGTGTGCGACGTGAATTACGGCGGCAGCACGGGCTATGGCCGCGAGTATCGCAATCGGCTTCGCGACAGCTGGGGCATCGTTGATGTCGACGATGCGACGAACGCTGCCTTGTATCTGGCGAAGCAGGGCAAGGTCGACCGCGACCAGCTGTTGATTCGCGGCGGCAGCGCCGGCGGCTACACGACGCTTGCCGCGCTCGCGTTTCGCGACGTCTTCCGCACGGGGGCGAGCCTCTATGGCGTGAGTGACCTTGCGCTCTTGGCCCAAGATACGCACAAATTCGAGTCGCGCTATCTCGATCAGCTGGTCGGCCGCTATCCCGAGGAAAAAGCCCGTTACGAAGCCCGTTCGCCGATACACCACCTGGAAAAATTCACCGAGCCGGTGATTCTCCTGCAGGGGCTCGAAGATAAAGTGGTGCCGCCGAATCAAGCCGAACTGGTGCTTGCTTCGCTCAAGTCGCGTGGCATTCCGGTCGCTTACGTGCCGTTTGCGGGCGAGCAGCATGGCTTCCGGCGGGCGGAGAACATCATCCGCGCGCAGGAGGCGGAGCTGTACTTCTATGGCAAGATCCTGGGCTTCGAGCCGGCGGATGCCATCGAGCCGGTGGAAATCTTCAATCTGCCGAAGTAGACTGGGCCTCGACGACGGCGAGATCACTTCGTTGCCGGCATCGGCGACCGCAAGATGATGTCGATCGCGTCCGACGCGGCGCCGACCTTCGCTTCGATGTTGCCGCTCGCTGCGCGGCGCAATTCGATCGTGCGGCCGGTGCCATAGAACGTCACCTTATCCGGATCGAGCGACTCGGTGCCCGTGAGCTCCAGCCAACCGTCACCGTTCGCTTGGGATCGATCGAGGATGTGCAAGAAGATGTTGCTGGCCGAGTGCGTCGACACTCCCCAGGGCTGCGGCGCGATCGGTCCGCCGCGGGTGCTATAGATAGTGTCGCCGTAGAGAATCAGCCATTTGCCGATGCCTTCGAGTCGCTTAATCGACTCGGGGTCGAGCGTCCCATCGGGCCGGGGGCCAACATTGAGCAAGAAATTTGCATTGCGGCCGGCCGCTCGAACGAGATAGCGAACCAAGTCGGGCACCGACTTGAATTTCTTGTCTTCGGCGTTGTAGCCCCAGGCGCCATTGATCGTGTCGCACGTCTCCAGCGGCAGGTCGCCGATCACAGCATCCTGGCTGTGGCCGCCCTTGTTCTCGCCCGGCAGGTCGCGCTCGTACATCTGAAAGTCTTCGCCGGGAAAGGGGTGGACATGATGGTTCGCGCCGATCAGGCAGGCCGGCTGCAGGGCATGGATCATGTCGTACGTACGGCGCAGGTGCCAATCGACATTCGTGGCCAGCGGATCGCTGTCCTTCTTGCCTTCGTCACGCTTCGATTGCTGGTCCCACCAGCCGTCGAACCAGATGCCGCCAATCGGGCCATATTCGCCGGAGAGCAGCTCGCCCAATTGTGCATCCATGTAGGCGATATACTTGTCCCAATCGCCGGAGTCGGGACGCCCAGCGGTGCCGCCCGTCATGCCCCGCGGATAGTAGTCCGGATGGTGCCAATCGAGCTGCGAATAATAGAAGAACAGCTTGAGATCCTGTCGGTCGCAGGCATCGGCCAGCTGCTTGAGGACGTCGCGCTTGTAAGGCGTGCGATCGACGATGTCCCAGTCACTGGTCTTGGAATTCCACATGCCGAAGCCGTCGTGATGCTTCGACGTGATGGTGATGTACTTCGCGCCCGCATTTTTGAAAACCGTTACCCACTGGTCGGCGTTGAACTTTTGCGGATTGAATTGGGCCGGCAGCTTCTCGTATTCGTCGGCTGTCATCTTCTCGACGTTCATCACCCACTCGCCGCGGCCGAGTACGCTGTACGTGCCCCAGTGGATAAAGATCCCGAACCGCGCATCTTGAAACGCCTTGCGGGCCGCGAGATTTTCCGGCGAGGGGACATACGGCGCATCGTCCACCGGTTGCACCGTAATCGCTTCGCCCGGGGGCGCGGCATCGTTCGCAGCAACCGCCCAGGTTCCGCCCATTCCGATCAGCAACAGCCCGCAAGCCAGCCAAATCGATCCGCCATGTCGCCGCTTCATCGCCGCTCACCTCGCGAGAATTCAATTATCAGAGAGTCGCGAGACCGATGGCCCGCGCGCCAGGTTGAGCCTGTTAGCATAAGCAGACGCGTTGCGGGTGCAAAGGCGCCGCGCTAGCAGTGAGTCGCTAATCGTGCTCAGCTTCTAGGCTTTTCTGGGCCGCGACCAGCGCTTCGCGCTGGCTGTCCGGAACCGAGGGATATTTGAGCCCCAGCTTCTCGATTCGCGTCGTAATGATGTCCGCCACGCAGGCCCTTGTGAACCATTTCTTGTCGGCCGGAATCACGTACCAAGGCGCGGTTTCAGTGCTCGTGGCGCTGAGCATGTCCTCGTAGGCGTCCTGATACTCGTCCCAATGACCGCGCTCCCGCACGTCCGCCATCGAAAACTTCCAGTTCTTTTCCGGGTCCTCCAGGCGGTCGAGGAATCGTCGCCGCTGCTCCTGCTTCGAGACGTTGAGAAAAAACTTGAGCACTAGCATGTTGTTGCGGCGGCTCATCGCTTCGTACTCATTGATCTCGTCGTACCGCGTCTTCCACAGCTTCTTGTGGTCTTTGCGCAGCTCCGGCGGGATCCACTGGCCGTCGAGAATCTCCGGATGGACCCGTACCACCAGCACCTCTTCGTAATACGAGCGATTGAAAATCGCGATCTCACCGCGGGCCGGCAGCGCCCGCGTGGGGCGCCACAAGAAATGGTGCAGTCGCTCCTCGTCGCTCGGCGCTTTGAAGCTGTGAACGTTGACGCCCTGTGGATTGACGCCCGACATCACGTGCTTGATCGTGCCATCCTTGCCGGCCGCATCGAGCGCTTGAAAGATAATCACGATCGCATACTCTTTCGCGGCCCAGAGCACGTCTTGCGCCGCCACCAGGCCGGACACATCCTCCAACAGCGCGTCGCGCGCTTCCTCTTTGCTTTTGAAGCCGCTCGTAAAGCCCGGATCGTAGTCCTTGAGCTTGACCTTTTTGCCGTGCGGAACGAGGAACGGTTTGTGATCGAGGTGATGGTGGTTGGGCATGAAAGATACCCTTTGAAAAGAAGTTCATGAAGAGCCGCGACGCGCGCTTTTCCGATCGCACCTGAGTATAATGGATCGGCAGCACAATGTCGGGGCCGGCTGACTGGTTTGATGGCATTTGCATCCCATGGAGGCAATCTGATGGAGACGAATGGCATGGGTCTGGTGTTGACCGAGGCGAAGATCGAGAATCTGGAAGATCTTTGGGCATCGAAACGCGGCCTGATGGCCGACGACATGGTCCGCCGAGTCACCGTTCGCGACGCGCTGGTCGACACCGGCGCGACGCTGTTGTCTTTACCGACGTCGATGATTGAACAGCTCGGCCTGGAGAAAACCGTTTCCAAGCGCGTCACCAGTAGCACCGGCGGCGGCGAGGCGAACCTCTACTCGGCCGTCCGATTGACCATTCAGGACCGGTCCTGCACGTTGGATGTGATGGAAGTGCCGGACGGCGTCCCCGCGCTGATCGGCCAGATTCCGCTCGAACATCTCGACTTCGTGGTCGACCTGCGGAACAAGGTTCTGATCGGCAACCCGGCCCACGGCGGCGAACACGTGTACGAATTGTATTGAACTGCACTGCACACTGAATGCATTCGCAGCCAGCGACGCCAAACTTTCGTTCGCCGATTAGGCCAGGCTCCGCTCGATTTGCCGTTCGAGCTCTGCGAGCGTCGATTGCAATTCGCGCCGGCGCTCAAATAGGCGATCGATCCAAGGTTCCGTCGCCTCCGTGAACTGGGAGCCTGCCGGCTCATCCAGGATTTCCGCGAGCACGGCATCCACGCGTTCGAGATTCTGTTCGATATTCCTACAGAGCCAGTTCAAACTCGTATGGGAGGTTCTCACGACACGCCTCCTTTCCCGGCGTCTGATCGCCACCATGGAAACTAATGCAACGCCGGTGCCAACTCGATTTGTGCCGACCTAATGGATTGTATCGATTCTTCCATCGCAATAGGCGAAGATGATCGATCGCAGCGAGGGGCCGAGTGAGCGAACCAAAACCAGCAGAGTGCGATTCCGACCAGGCGGATGACGTCGCCGAGAGGGCGCCCACTAATCCGCCACGGTTGATTGTAGGAATTGTCGACATCGCTCTCGCGCTTCACTTCGCCGCAGGAGCGCTCTGGTGGTGGTTCAGCCCAAAGGGATTTCCGATCGATAGCCCGCAATTCTGGATGAATCAAGTGCTGCCGATTGCGGCGATGACGGTGGCTGCGGCCGGGTTAGTTGCCATGCATTACAAGCACCAGCGGTTCGCGGCGCTTGCCGTGATCTCGTTCGCCGCTGCCTGGGCCGCCGCAGCGATCTTGGGCCGCATCGTGTTTCCGGTAAGCCTCGCAGGTGTCTGGTTGTTGTTCCTCTTTGCTGCATTCGTCGGCGCAACGCTCTGGCTGTGGTTGACTGAAGGGCCGCCTCGCGCGATGCTCGCCAACTTTCTCAGCGTCTTCGCGGGCGCCGCGATCGGCTTGCTGGTAGTGTTCGGACAGATTCCGTCGATTCCGTCCACCATTCCCGCCGAACCATCGACAGAAATCAATCTGGGAAAGCCAATCCAGTTCGTTGGCGAGGCGCCTGTCAAAGTCAAGGTGAGCAAATCGGCGCGATTTCTTCCCCAGATCGCGCAGATCGAGGGACACGCCGGCGACATCTGGTTCGAATGTCGACCCTTCCTCGAGTTCCACAGCACCTCGCCGGACCGATTCTGGTCGCTGCTGTCTCGGTCTCTTCCTAACGTTCCGCGTTTCGTCGGCACACTTGGTGAACCGGCGGATCGAACGTTTCTCTACCGAGCAGGCGAGAAGATTGTGTTTGCACCGGCGGGAGAGGACGAAGTTTGCGACGCCACGGTCACGACACCCGTCGCTAGCGATACCTACTCGCACCTCAACACCTATTGTTACTTCCGTTTCTATGCCACTACGTCTCCAGCACTGACATTTTTGCCATGTGGCGACAAACAATTCGCAGTCCTTCCGGCTGACTATCCGATCGGCCGCCCGGCCCGCTTCGCCTATTTTGCTGCTGACGGCACATTTCGCGTCTGCGAAGCATCGTCCGGAGAGAAGGGGCCCTTCCAAACGCTCGGCTCGGGGAGACTCGACCGCGGCGAGCCGGTCTCGATGGGCCTCCACAACGACGGGAAACTCGTCGCCACGATCACGCTCGACGATTGGTCCGCCCAGGCCAGTACCGCGATCTCCCCGACGGCCGGTTGGGGCGTCCCGGTGAACGCCATCGAATTCAAGCTCATCGACGACGATGGCGACCAAGGCGTCGGCATCTGGATTACGCTCGCCGGCACTTCCGTTGGCCGGGGGTTCGAGACAGTCGGGCACAAGGCCGGCACCTATCGCAATCGCTTGATCATCCGCCAAAGCCCGAAATCGGCCGGCGAGTAGGGTTTCCGGCGAGGCGATACGGCAATCGTCTACTTCTTCACTTTCTTCGGCTCACAGATCTTTTTCTTCTTCGAAGTCACGAAGCCACACTCCTTGCACCGCCAGTCACCCGGCTTGGCTTTGCGGATCGGTTTTCCTTTTTGACAGCTCATGGAAATATGTCTTTGACAATTGATCCGCTGAGTTCAAGCAATCCAACCAGCTACCACGATAGGCGGAGCGGCCCTCGGCGAAAACCGGCATCCGCGTGCGACTCCCATACCGGAGCCGACATTCTGCCGCATCAAAAAACCACCTATCCGGTGGGTAATCTACACAGCGCGTGCATTATCGATGTCACGACAAATCCGGAAAAGTGTCGCGATTTTGGTTGTGACTTTGGGAGCTTCAGCGAAAATAAGTGAGTAGAGATAGTGATCCTTCGGGCAGGCGGATCCAATTTGATCGACCGCACCGAATCACTGCACGAGTGCTAATGAACCGAACCTAGAGATTCACTTTCATGACCCCTGCAATTTTCGCCGTGCGCAACTCTTTGCGCCGCCTCGTCTCCCGTTCCACATTCTGCGGCCTGGTGCTGGTCCTGTTGTCGGCCGCCAATTCGCCGGCTGCGTTTGTATTCACCGGCAATAGCTCCGACGGTCACGCCGTCTCTGGCAGCGCCGCCTTCACGCTGAATGACGCGCTCGATACCGTGACTGTCGTGCTCACCAATACCACGACGACCACGCTCGACGCCGGTGAGCTGTTTACGGGCCTCGACTTTCGCATTGGCGGGCTCGCCACGTCGATGACATCCGACATGGGCATCCAACGAACTGTCGCCGCCAACGGCACCTATTCCGATACGCTCACGCTGCAAGATCTTAGCTGGTCGCTCGTTTCGCTCGGCAGCGGTAACTATCAGCTCAATTTCAACCCGGACGCCAAGGACTCGATCCTCGGCCCGCCCTCCGGGGGCAACTACGCCGGCGCCAACGGCTCGATCAAAGGCAACAACGGCCACAATCCGTTCGCCGCCCAGACGGCCACCTTCCAATTGAGCGTCCCCGGCCTCACCTCCGGTACCAAGGTCGGCGTCACCACGTTCCGCTATGGAACAGAACTCGAACCTGCCACCGGCACGATCACGCCGGAACCGGCCTGCTGCCTGCTCTTCGCGACAGGCGGCGTCGGAGCACTGTTATTCCGCCGCCGAACTTGCACGAAGGCTGTCGGCTAGCAACGCCGCTTCCAACTCAGCTGTACCGCCCGAATCCGCCGCAGCCGTTTCTCCGGGTGCGCCGCCGCCGGGCATAATCCTTAGCGAGAATCAGGAAGCCCGGCCGCTTTCGGCCTCGATTCGCCGAACGGTGGACGCTGACTCGCTGGCTTCCTCGGCCTTCTCCACCATTTCGACAACTTTCTTCCGGCTGCGCATGTAGAGGAAGAGCCCCACGCCGGTCACGACCAGCACGACGGCGATTGTAGCCGTCATTTCCGCGTCGCGGATCCAGTTGAGCACGCGCTCGCCGAAGAAGAATGCCAGGAAGAAAAACGTCGTCACGACCAGCGACGCACACACCAGGTCGTACATCAGAAATTTGCGATAAGGAACGTGGGATGCGCCGGCCGCCACGTATACCGGTCCGCGGATGCCCACCAGGAAACGCGACAGGAACATCACCTTGAACGCGTGCTGTTCGACGGCCTCTTCGAACTGCTTCTCGCGCTTCGCCTGCAGCATCCAGGAGAGCCGCGGGTGAGAGCTTAGCAGTGATTCACCCCACTGCCGGCCGATCCCGTACATCACCGAGTCACCCAGCAGCGCCCCCAATAAACAGGCCGCAAGTGCCGTTGGCCAGTGGAGGTGCCCCTCGGCGCTCAGCACGCCGGCCACGACGAACGCCACTTCCTCCGGAATCGGCATGCCGCAGCCGGTAAGGATCAGAAACACCACGATCCCGAGGTAGCTGGTCGGATGGAATAACACGGCAAGCATGGCGGGCGATTCTCAGCGGCTGGGGAGCGGCGGACTTTTCTGGCGGTCGAGGCTGCTCGCAAATTGTATCGGCAGCCGCTGCCGACGGGGACCGTAGAAACAGTCGCCCATTGCCAGCAATCCAAAAAAAGAAGCGGAAAATCAGGCCGATTCCGCCGGCTGCCACCGCGCCGCATCCAGCCCGAATGTCGACACCAGCACTCCGCCCGACGAATTGCCGTCAGATCGCTCGTCATCGGCGGCGTCCGCTGCCACTGTCACGAGGATCGCCCCCACGTCCGGATGCCGCCCACAGTAGTCCGCCGTGCCGGCCAGGCCCATCACGTAGAACGCAGTCGAGAGGGCGTCTGCCTCGGCTGCGGTCGCGGCGATCGCCGTTGACGAATACATGCCGTCGACCGGTCGGCCATTGCGTGGGTCCAGCAAATGACCGTACCGCCGCCCTTCGTGCTCGAAGAACTGCGTCCCCGAGCCGGAGGTGCCAAGCGACTGGTTCACGAGCTCGATCTCGCCGAGTCGCACGCCAACTTGCAGCGGGTGAGGGACGCCGATCGACCAGCCGGCACCCGAATGACCCGGCCGCGTTCCGCGCGCGAGCACACTGCTCCGCCCACCATGGAGCAGATAATCGCCCACGCCGGCGCTGTCGAGCAGTTCTCCCATCCGGTCGAGCGCGTAACCCTTGCCGATGCTGTTGAGATGCAGCGACAGCCCGGAGCGCCGAAACTCGACGGTCCGCCGCGCCGCATCCAGCACTACGCCATCCATGCCGACCCGCGCGAGCGCCGCAGCGGCTTCTTCGTCAGTCGGCATTCTGCCCGCGCGCTTCGAGAAGCCCCAAATTTCAGAGAGTGGTCCGGTTGTGATGTCAAATGCTCCGCCGGTCTCCGCGTGGAGCTCGGCCGCAAGTGTGAAGAGCGCGAAGAGCCGCGGCTCGACGTGTACCGGCCCGTTCGCCGCTTCGCGGTTAATCCGCATCACTTCGGTGTGGGGCCGGTAAATCGACAATTGGTCTTCGAGCGCCTCGACGAGGTCGAGGGCCGCGAGCACGTGGCGCGTGGCCTCATTGTGGCGACCCGCCGCGAGTTGCACTTCAAAATCGCAGGCCATCGCTCGCCGCTGCAGGCTCAAGAGCGGCGCGGGCGTTGCCTGCCGCCTCGCGGGGGCAGCCTCCGTCGCCTCGGCCGGTGCTTCGACGTCCGGTCCGGTAACCGCGCTCGCCAGTGCATCCACGGCCGCCCAGCCGCGTAGGAAGTCCCGTCGCGTCGATCGCTCCTGTTTCGCCATATGGTTATTGTAACAACCGCGACCGACCGACGTCCGAGGGCGCCGCATCCGAGCGTTGCTCTATCGCCCAGTGCCACCAAACTACGTATACTCGACCCAGCCACCTGAACCATTCAACGCAGGGTTCCCTCCTTGGCTCACGAACTGATCATTTCCGCCTCCGGCCTCCGCGGGATCGTGGGCGATTCGCTCACGCCGGACGTCGCCTGGCGCTATGCCGCGGCGTTTGCCCAAATCCTTCCGGCCGGTCCGGTGCTCGTCGCCCGCGACGGCCGCGCCAATGGCAAGGAATTTGTCGCGCCAATTGCTACGGGCCTGACTCAGGGCGGTTTGCGGCACGTTTTCGACGCCGGCATTGCCGCCACGCCGACCTTCGGTGTGTTGGTGCGTCAGCTCGGTTGCGCCGGCGGCATTCAGATCTCGGCCAGCCACAATCCGCCCGAGTACAACGGCATGAAGCTGTTCCAGTCGGACGGCCGAGTTGTGCCGGCGGCCGTCGGCGAGCGGGCACTGGCGTACTACCAATCCCTTGGCCACACCAAGCCGCCCACCAGCAAGCCGCCGGTGCCGGAATGGGTCGAGGACACCACGTCCGCCCACCTGGCGCTGATCGAAGACATTGTCGACCTGGCCAAGATTCGCACCCGCCGCTGCCGCGTAGTGCTCGATCCAAACCACGGCTCGGGGAGCGTGCTCGGCCGCGTGATGCTCGAACAATTCGGCTGCGAGGTGACGCTGTTGGGCGGCACGCCGGATGGTCTCTTTTCACATCCACCCGAACCGACCGCCGAGAATCTCGCCAGCGTGTTTGCCAGCGTCACCAAGCATCACGCCCAGATCGGCTTTTGCCAGGACCCGGATGCCGATCGCCTGGCAATCATCGATGAGCAGGGGCGCTATCTCGGCGAAGAGTACACCTTGGCGATTTGCGCGAACCACGTGCTGCGCGGGATGCCCGGCGCCATCGTGATGAATTGCTCCACCAGTCGGATGAGCGAAGACGTCGCACGCAAATATCAGCTGCCGTTCCACCGCTCGAAGGTCGGCGAGGCGAACGTGGTCGACTTGATGCTCGCGACGGACGCAGTGTTCGGCGGCGAAGGCAACGGCGGCGTGATCGATCCGCGCGTGGGCCTGGTGCGCGACAGCTTCGTCGGCATGGCGCTGGTGCTCGATGCGATGGCCTCGCGCGGCGTGCCCGTAAGTCAGTTGGCCGATGAGCTGCCCGCATACGCCATTCACAAGACGAAGGTCGACCTCCCCCGCGAAAAAATTCCCGCCGCCCTCGACGCACTCCAGGCCGAATGGCCTATGGCCCATGCCGACCGCCTCGACGGTCTGCGCCTCGACTGGGGCAACCCCGACGGCAGCGGTTGCTGGCTGCTGGTCCGCAGCAGCAACACCGAACCAATTGTCCGCCTTTTCGCCGAAGCCCCGACGGCCGACGGCGCTGAGCGGCTTTGCCAGGAAGGGGAACGGGTGATTCGCAAAGCAATTAGCGCGTAGCGATCAAGCGCGTCGCCGTGACTCGAACAGATGCGAGTCGCGGCTATTCTCCCGTGAACTTCGGCGGCCGCTTCTCGCGGATCGCGCTCAGACCTTCCTGGTAATCGCGGCTGTCGTACACGATCCGCCGCAGGCCTTGCATCCGCTCGAAAAGCTCCGGTGAAATCGATCGCGCGCCGGCCAAGAGCCGCAGCTCTTCTTTCATCACCGAAACGCTCAGCGGCGCGTTGGCCACGATGTGCCGCGCCGTGGTGTAAACGAATTCTTCAATCTCTTCGACCGGTTTGATGTGGTTCACGATGCCCAGGTTGTGGGCCTGCTCGGCCGGGATCGGCTGGGCCGTGAAGAGCATCTCCTTGGCCACGGGGAGCGGAATCGCGTTCATCAGCGTCAGCACGCCGCTCAAGTTGTACGGGATGCCGAGCTTGGCCGGTGTGATGGCGAAGGTGACGCTTGGCGCGCTGACGAGGATGTCGCAGGCCATCGCCATTTCGCACCCGCCGCCCCAGACGCTGCCTTCGATCAGCGCGATGATCGGGGCCGGAAACTCCTGCAGCGCCCGCACCAGGACGCGGAGTGAATCGCTCCAGCCCAAGGGATCGCGGCCTCCCTCGGGCAGCTCGCTGATGTCGTGGCCCGCGGACCAGACCTTGCTGCCGGGCGCGGCCCGCAGCACGACGCAGCGGAACTTGTCGCGCCGAAAGCTTTCGAGAGCCGCAACCAATTCATCGATCAGGGCCTTCGAGAGCGCGTTGCGCTTGGCCGCGTGATTGAGGACGATCGTGCCGATCGCATCCTGCGTTTCGGTGAGAATCAGAGACATGGGTTGCTCGCCGTCAGGAGTTCCCGCCGGCAGAGTATTTTACACCTTCTCCTGCTCGCGCACGACCAGCTTGCCGACATTCAGCTCATCGATGTCCAGCCGCCGAATTCTCGCACGGCCGACGACCAGCTTGCCAATCGCCACCGCTCCGATCGCGACGGCCCCGACGGCCAGCGCGCCAAGCGACAGTGCCCAGACAGCTTGAATTCCCGTGGCCTGCACCCCGGTCGCCATAACACCGACTCGGCGGCAGCAGGCAGGCGTCGATTGCTCTTCGGATTGCGACATGATCGGCACCTTTCACCGGTTGCGATGCTCAATCATAGGTTGCTGTGAGGGCAAAGACACGGGTTCATTTTGCCGCCATCCGCAGGGCGACCAGGTACGGCACCGGCTCGTTTCCCAGGGCGTTGAGCACCGTGCCGCCGGCGGTGAAGACGTGCGTAACCCAGTCTTCCTGGCCGTATTTTTCCAGGGAAGTGCCCCCTTCGCCGCCGCCGATGTAGACTTCGGCACCAGCATCGGTCATCCGCTTGAGCTGCGGGACAAACCGTTTCGTGCCTCCTTCAAACCGCGGGTCTTCGAACATGCCGAACACGCCGTTGTGGAAGGCGACCTTGCCGCTGCCCGGCTCAGCGATGAATTCGCCGACCTTCTCCTCGAAGAGTTCGCTGGTCTTGGGCCCGATGTCGAACTGCTGGTCGGTGGGCTTCAGCGTTTCGGTGACGCTGCCGTCGGCAATCGTGAAATCGATGGGCAGGACGAACTCGATGCCCTTCTTGCGACCGTCGCTGATCATCCGTTTGGCCTGATCGATGCGGTCGGCCGGGATGAAATAGGGCTGATCCTTTTCCGCCGGGTCTTCGGCGACGCCGAGCGAGAACGAACCGCCGTCGATCTCCGCGGCGGCCTTCTTGAGGGCCATCGCCAGCGAGCCAGCGGAAAATACGCGGCGAATCTTGCCGCGATTGACCATCGCTTCGAGGTCGTCGAGCTTATCGGCCTTGAGTCCGCTGAAGATCACGAGCTGCGAGTTGAGGCATTGCACCATCGGGCCGGTGAATTCGTTCTCGACGTACGTGCCGAGCGCGACTCTTTTCATCGCGGCGGGCACCGCGACGCTACAGGCATCGAGACTGCCGGCCGAAAGGGCCTCGAATACATAGGTCGTCGAGATTGCTGCAAATGCATCTGCGAGCTTGGCGAGCTTCGGTGCGATCGACGGCAGGTCGGCGGACTTCGCCTTCCACAGGACGCGTTCGATGTCGTATTTGCGCGAGTTCTCGAGCATGATCACGCTGCCGGGTGCGGCCTTGGCGATCTGGTCAGCGGCCGCGGGCAGAATCGTCATCGAGCTCTCATCGAGCCAATCCGTGATCAGCGGCACATCGCAGCCGAGCAGCTCGCCCAGCCGCTTGGCCACTTTGGAGAGCGAGCCGTCCGGCTTGCGGCCGATGTGGCCGAAGATAACTTGCTTCCAGCCGTGCTCGCGGCCGAACTGGAGCGTGTCGACCATCGAGCGGAGGCGGATGTCGCCCTCGCCGATCGCGGCGCCTGGCTTGGCGTCGACGTCGCCGCGGACCCAGACGACGCTGCCGCTCGGCACGTCGTCGAGCGAGCCGAGGCTGGGAATCGCGTCAAGGTAGTCGGATAAGGAAAGGTTCGGATTGGCGGCCCGCCCTGCCAAAAGTGTCTCGCACCACGTTTGCATGTCCTGAGGGGAAACGGCCATTCGGTTGTCCTCGGCAGGGGGTTTTGCTGTAATATTTGGCGTCAAATGGACAAGCGCCGACGTGGAGTCGGCGGAATTTCCCCGCATCATCGGCCCAGGAGCCGCTGTGGTCAAGTCACTCGATTCGACGGATCCGTTCGCCGCGCGGCTGAACTTGCCGGAGGACGTGCGTGTGCCAATCGAGCACACCGTCGCGACATCAACGTTGCGCACGCCGATTCCCGATGTCACCGCCGAGGCGCGTGCGGCGCTGGAGTCGCCGCTTAAATATCCAGCCTTCGCAGAGGGCGTCGTCCCCGGCGACAAGCTGGCCATTGCGCTCGACGAGGCGGTGCCGGACGCAGTGAACGTCGTGCGCGGCGTAATTGCCGCCGCGCTCGCGGCCGGCATCGAAGCGGAAGCGATCTCGATCGTGTCGAGCGACGAACCATTTTGCATCTACTTGCGCGAAGAGTTGGGGACGAATTCGCGCGTCGTGGTACACGATCCCGAGGACGAGCAGGATTTAGCCCTCGTGGCGCTCAGCGAAAAGAACGAGCGGCTGCTGATGAACCGCGAGATCTTCGAGGCCGACATCGTGCTGCCGATCGGCTGCGCGCGGCTCGCGGGGACCGCCGGTTGCAGTGTGTACGAGAGCCTGTATCCCCGACTGAGCAACGCGGAGACGATCGGGCGATTGCGAACGCCATCGCAACGGGCAAACGCCGCGCGGCTGACCAAATCGAAGCACAAATCGGACGAAGCCGGTTGGCTGCTTGGCGTGCCGCTGGTGATGCAGGTGGTGCCGGGCGGCGACGGGACCGTGGCCGCAGTGGTGGCCGGCGACCCCGAGGCAGTAGCCGAGCGCGTGCAGGCGATTTGTCACGAGCTGTGGTCGTTCGAAGTGCCACAGCAAGCGAGCCTGGTGATCGCCAACGTGCCGGGCGGGCCGCGTGAGCAGACATGGGAAAATATCGGCCGGGCGCTGGCGGCGATTGAGCCACTGGTGGCAGAATACGGCGCGGTGGCAATTTGTTCCGACCTCGACGACCGGCCAGGGCACGCGATGGGCCAGCTCATCGGCAGCGAGGATTATGCCGCCGTCGAGTCGAACGTGCGCAACGACCATTCGGCGGACAGCTGGACGGCCTGGCACATCGCGCGGGCGCTGCAGCGGGGGCCGGTGTACTTCTTGAGCCGCCTCGCCGCGGACGACGTCGAAGAAATGGGCCTAGCGCCCGTGGCCGATCTGGAAGAGCTCGCGCGGCTCGCCAGCCATCAGGAAAGCTGCATCGTCCTCGATCATTCGCAATACGCGGTGGCCACCGTGTCGGGCGAATCGTAAGGCCGTCCATGAATGCACCCGCCGGCTTTCCGCTCGACGAATACCACGCGCTCCGCAGCGGCTTTGGCTGCGTGGACCTCGCCGATTGGACGAGCATCACGCTCTCAGGCCGCGATCGGCAGACTTTTCTCAACAACTTTTGCACAAACGACGTCAAGCGGCTGCAGCCAGGTGAGCGCTGCGAAGTTTTCATCACGAATGTCAAAGGCAAGATTCTCGCTCACGGTCTCGTGGATTGCCGCGCCGACGAATTGGTGCTGATCACGGTTCCTGGTCAGGCGGAGAGATTGATCGCCCATCTCGACCGCTACATCATCCGCGAAGACGTGCAGCTCCGCAATTCGACGGCCGAGCGAAAGTATTTCTTGATCGCGGGCGGGGATGCCGCTGGCGGCGGCCTTACGCACGATCGCTGGATTCACTGGCGAATTTTGGAAGTGCCCATTTGCGGTTTGATCGAGGCGCCGGTCGATCAGTTTCTGACCATACTTGGCGAACTGCGGGCTGACGGCGCTCGGCCGTGTGGCGCGGCCGCCCTGCAGTCGCTGCGCGTGGAATCGGGCATGCCGCTCTATGGCAGCGATTTCGACGAGGAAAACTTGCCTCAGGAAATCGGTCGCGATGAGGAGGCAATCAGCTTTACCAAGGGCTGCTACTTGGGGCAAGAAACTGTGGCCCGCATCGACGCGCTGGGCCACGTCAATCAACAGCTCGTCGGTGTCCGCTGGGCTGGCCCCGATATACCTGTGGCCGGCCAGGAACTCATGAGCAACGGCACCCCTGCCGGCCGGATCACCACGATCACATATTCACCGCAGCTCGAAGCGCCACTGGCTCTGGCGATACTCCGCCGCAATTGGGCGGCCCCCGGAACGAAGTTGAGCTCGCCCGCGGGACCGTGCGAGGTCATCGACCTGCCGCTTTTTTCGTAAGTAGAAGATTCACCGCGCGTGTGGCTGCTCGGCGACGCGAATGTTGCCATGCTCGCGAAACCAGGCGGCGACGCGCCCCAGGACATCGGCATCCTGTGGAACTTGCCCGACGACATTCAACCCTCCGCTTGCAATCTGCTCCGCCAGATTACCAAGCCGACCGTGCATCGTTGCCAGAGTTGTCAGTTGGGCAGCTTCGCCCAATGGGCGACTCAGAAGCTGCACCTGATTCGCGGCTCCGACTCGCTCGAGCGAAACCAATTGCCCGTGCTCTGCCTTGTAAAGCAACCCGCCGAGGTAGGCCCGACGCAGCTCGCCGGCCGAATTGAAATGGTAGGCCGGATCGGCGCCAAAATAGATGCTCATCGCGCCATTGGCACGGAAGCCGGCGATGATGTGCTCCGCATCGCTGCCGACAAGCGGCGCCAATTCAATGCGCTCGACCAGCGCCGTCGCATCGCGGAGCAAGTCTTCGCGGTCCGATCCCTGGCGTGCCATGCGACTCAGAATAGCACGGCCGATCGGTGCCACAAGGTTGAACGTCAGCTAGCGACTTCGGCGGCAACTTCACCCGGCACATTGGCCGGCGGCTCCCAGCGGCCGACTTCAAGCTGCTGTGGCTCGCGTTCGCTACGGCCGATCTTGCGAATTTCGTCGCGGACCTGGAAGGCAGCGTCGACCACCTTGGCGTCCCATTGCTTGCCCGCCCCGTCGCGGAGGATCCGGTCGAGCTTCTCATCCGGGATGCCTTTGCGGTACGGGCGGTCGCTCGACATGGCATCGATCGAGTCGGCCACGGCCACGATGCGGGCCAGCTTTGGGCACTCCTCGGCCTTAAGGCCGTCTGGGTAGCCGCCTCCGTCCCAGGCTTCGTGGTGATGCAACACGATGGGCACGACCTTGTCGAGCTGCTTAACGCCGTCCAGGATCTTCACGCCCAGGTGTGGATGCGTCTTGATATGCTCCAGCTCCGCCTCGGTGAGCGCCCCCGGTTTGCGAAGCACGTTGTCGTCGATACCGATCTTGCCGATATCGTGCAAGAGACCGGAAAGGTAGATTGTGTCGAGCTCCTCGTCGGTGCAGCCCAGGCGGCGAGCGATGCACACGGAGAGGCGGGCCACGCGATCGCTGTGGCCGCAGGTGTACGGGTCCTTGGCGTCGATCGCCGAGGTGAGGGCTCGCACGACGCTAGCAAAAAAATCGGCCTGCTCCTGGTAGAGCGTGATGTTGCCGCCGTGGATGCCGAGGATCGTGGCCACGCTCGAAAGCAGGCTGGCCTCGACCGTGCCGAATTCGACCTCGCTATTGGTGACGTCGCCCGCGCCGGTGTGATTGAGCGCCAAGAGCCAGCCAAAGAGATGATCCCCTTCGCGGATCGGCACCGAAATCAGCTCGCGGACGTCCGGATAGAACCAGGTCGGCGAACTCGTGGCTGAGCGGTTCAGCACCAGCGGCTCCGTGGCCACGTGTGGGCCCAGACGCTCCATGAAGCGGTCAAACTCGGCGGCGTCGATCGGGCAGTCGCCATGATTGATCAGCATCGGCCCCTCTTCAGCGTCGTCCCCGAGCGCGTGGCGATCGTGGACGTCGACCACCGAATTGAGCTTGATGACGACGCACTTGGCCGGGATCACGTCGGAGAGCCAGCGGACCGACAATTCGCACAACTTCACCACGCTCTTGGAGAGCGACAGATGTTCGGTCAGCCGATGTAGCAGCGTGATTTCTTCGAATGTGTTGAGCAGGTGGGACGAAATTTCTGCCACTTGCCGCTTGAGCTGCGTCGAGTGTTGCTGCATCGATGTTTTCTCGACCAGCAGCTCGCATAACTGCAGCGCCGCTTGCGCATGCCAAGGCATGCGCGATCTGGCCCAGCGGAGCAATTGCGAGGGCGACGCTCCGAAGGCGCTCGCGGCAGCGGCGACTTGAGTTTCTTCCGTCGGGACGTCGGTGACGAACAGCGCGAGCGCCACGAGCGGTGCGTCCATCGTTTCGACCGGCAGCGGCAGGGCCAGCATCACGAGCGGTGAAACCTCGTCAACGATTTCCGGCCGGCCGCGACGGGCGATCTCCTCCAGCACCGAGAGCCGCGACGTCACGTCGCAGGCGATGCCGTCGGACGTATGTTGCAGCACTTCGCCATTTACCGGGTCTAGGACCGTAAGCGACTGTTCCAGTGCGCGTTCGATGGCGATCACTGCGCGCTGGGTTTCCAGCCGGAGCGAACGAGGCTGCTCGGCCTCCAGCGGCGGATGGTGCCCGTTGGCATTCGGAGGTGCGGCAGTGTAATGATCTTTGTAAATGGTGGCCACGTGGTGGGTGCTCCACAGGCGTTGTTGGGGGCAAAACACCCGACGCGACACCGGCTCTTGCGCGAAGAAAACGCGCAAAAAACGGCGGCACCGGTCTCTTTGCAAACATACGCCGTCGACGTGGGGGGGCGGGGCCGCACAAGCCCCCGGTCGCTGACTTGCGCTGCGGCAGGAATCGATTGCAGCGGGTGGGCCGATTGCACCGGAAATTGCTGACAGAAGTGCGCGGTCAATCGAGGCGCCAAACGGAACGGAGAGCCGGGCTCAGTTGCTCTCGTTCAGGTGCAGCCGCTGCTTATAGCGGGCACTGGCGCGCTGCAGGATGGCGATTTCCTCGGGCGAGAGCTGGCTCATTCCCGCATCGTGAAGCCGGGCCAGGATGTCGTCCACGCAGGCATCCTCGTAGGCCTCTTGCGATTGGCGGCGCTCGGTGTGCGGCTCGCCCTGGCGCCGCTGATGCTCGACCAGCACCGCCTCCTCGCCGTCTTCTTCCAGTTCGACCGGCTCCAACAGATCGAGCCCGTCGCTGCGTACGCGGTAACCGCTTACTTCGTCGAACAGGTCCTCGCTCCAGTCGCTGACCAGGTCCTGCCGGGCGCTAAAGAACACGAAGATACCGAGCATCACCAGCGGCAATTTGACAAAAGTAAACGAATCGAGCTCCGGCGGGCCGAATTCGAGCAACGCCGCGGCGGCAATCAAAATGCCCAGCACCATGCCGGCACGACTGGTAAAGACGCGGGCCGTCCGCCGGCCCAGCGCGGGCCAGAGCATGGCCCGAAAGATCGGTCCGCCGTCGAAGGGATACGCCGGCAGCAAATTCAGCAGCATCAGCATCCAGTTGATCCAGAGCGTTAGCTTGCCAACCAGCATCCAAGTGCTCGGGTCGGCGTCGTCGTAGAGGCTGAGATTCAGCGGGTGGAGCAGGTCGAGAATTTTCGTGTCGCCGGCCAGAGCCAGCCCGACTGCCGCCACGACGACCAGGCTTAAATGCACAATCGGCCCCGAGAGGGCGACGAACAGCTGAACTTCCGGTTCATCCGGCACGCGCGGCGAGACCAGCCCGCCGACTGGACCGAGGATAATGTTGTCGACTTTGCCGCCGACGCGAATCGCCGCGAGCGCGTGGGCCGCTTCATGCAATGCCAGGCTCACCAGCGCCACGACGAGCGTCAGAAACGCCGGGCGATAGAGATCGACCGGCATGTAGGCCAGCGAGACTACCGCGAACAACAGCAGGAACATGTGGACGCGGACATGGATGCCGGCCCAATGGCCCAAGCTCAAGCTCCAGCGCTGGACACTGCACCCTCGCATAATTCCACTCGGCTCGAACGTCACGTCCTCGTTAGAAGTCGGTCCCGTTGCAGATCAGCGCAGGCAAGAAATCGTGGTTCGATGCGCGTGAGACGTGCCGCGCGACGTGTTCCCGTTTGCCACGAAGCGGCGCGTCGACATTCCAGCCAGCACACTGTATCCTACCAGCCCGGCGATAAGCGGGCAAATACTCGGCCGCTTTCCG
>JBFWSG010000066.1:0-28927 GCA_050248495.1 Pirellulales bacterium
ACTTTTTCGAAAGTTTCGCCGCTGGCGAGGATCCAGGCCAGTGAGCTGGCCATACCGACGAGCACCGCGGCGATGATTCCCTGGCGCGTGGTCCGCCTCCAGAAGAGCAGCATCACGAGCGCGGGCAGATTTGCACTCGCGGCGACGCTGAACGCCCAGCCGACGAGATAGCTCACGTTGAGCTGCTTGAACAAGATGCCGAGTGCGATGGCGATGATGCCGACGACGACGGACGCGATCTTGGCGATGCGGACGCGCTCGTGATCCGTGAGGTGGACCGTGCCCAGGCTTTCGAGGAGGTCGTGTGTCACCGCGCCTGCCGATGCCAGGATCAGTCCGCTCACCGTGCCGAGGATCGTGGTGAACGCGATCGCCGAGATCACCGCGAACAGCAGCTCGCTGAAGCTGCGCGCCAAGAGCGGCGCGGGCATGTTCGGCTCCGCGGGATCCAGCGCGCCGCTGGTCATCGCGCCGAGGCCCATGTAGAGCGTGAGCACATAGAAGAAGCCAATGCAGGCGATGCCGACGATCGTGCTCTTGCGGGCGGCCGCTTCGTCTTTCACGGTGTAATAGCGAATGAGAATGTGGGGCAGCGACGCGGTGCCGCAGAAGAGCGCGAGCATCAGCGAAAGGAAATTCAGCTTGTCGGATAGTTTTTCGCTGCGGATGCCTTTGAACGTGGGGCTCTCGCCGGGGCGGAGGACGTGGCTGCCGGGCGTGGGCTTGGGCGTGTAGGTGATGACGGTGGAGCCGTCGGCGTTCTTGGTAGTGGTGACGGACGTGAGCAAGATTTCGCTTTGTTCCAGCACGCTGAAGAACAGCAGCGGCCCCAGCGGGCCGGTGCGTTCGACGCCGCCCGGCAAACGGCTGATGAACCCGACGGGCGACAGCTGCGCTTCTCCGTCGCCGCGGCCGAACGGCTTGCCATTCACTAGCACTTGGCCGTCGGCGCGCTTGACGACGGTTTGCGATTCGACGGGACTCGTCGTCGCGTGAAAGCCGCGCATCAGGATCAGCACGGTGAGCACCGTGCTGAAGATCACAAGCAGCGAACCTTTGATGAATTGGACCCAGGTGGTCGAGACCATGCCGGCGGTAACCACGATGAAAATCACCACCGTGCCGACGAGCACGACGCCGGCCCAATGGGGCATGCCCAACAGCGGCTGTACCAAGACACCAGCGCCGACCATTTGCGGAATCAAATAGAAGATGCTCACCGCCAGCGTGCTCACGCCGGCAGCCAGCTTGATGCCACGGGAATTGAATTTGGCGTTGAGCGCGTCGGCAAACGTGAACTTGCCCAGCCGCTTCATCGGCTCCGCGACGACGAATAGCGCGACGATCCAGCCGGCGAGGTAGCCGATCGAATACAGGAAGCCGTCGTAGCCGTAGAACGCGATCATGCCGCAGATGCCGAGGAACGACGCGGCCGAAAGATAGTCGCCGGCGAACGCGACGCCATTGACGAACCAGGGAATCTGGCCGTGAGCCGCAAAGTAGCCAGCGGACGACTTGGCCTGCTTGCCCAGATACGAGCTTAGCGCGAGCGTGACCGCCACGAAGGCAAAGAACACGCCGATCGCCAGAGGGGATGTCTCGTAAATCACGGCCGGTCTCCCGGCGTGCCGCCATCACTGCGGCAGACCCAGCCGTAGAAGAACGCCAGCACCAGGGCGACGACGATCAGCGCGAAGCCGTACCAGATCGCCAGATTCACACCCGCGAGCGGCAGCTGGGCGAGCGAATCTGGCGAGAAGGCCGCGAGCAGCACGAAGCCGCTGTAGAACGCGAGATAGACCACAAACAGAACGAGCCCCCAGCGAGTGTTGCGAGCTTGCATCGGTTGTGCGTCCGCGCAGTGTGCCGTTAGAAGTTGCGAGTCGTTCAGAAGAGGAGACACACTGCCGCTACACGCTCTGCGTCGCCACCTGGCCGCGCATCGCGGGCGCCTTCACACCCGATCTCGCGCGAACGTTGCGCATGAGGAACCGGCTCCGCGGCAGGGCCGGCATGTGGGTCATCTCGAGGCTCAAGTCCTGCGGAGGCACGTCGAACGCGATGTCCTCGGTGAGAAAGCGGACCGCAGCCTTGGTGATTTCAACCGAAAACCTGTCGCCGGGACAGCGGTGGCCCTGCTCGCGGTCGCCGCCGCCTTGCGGCACGAACGTAAACGGGTCGTACTGCCAGTTGCGGAACCGCTCCGGCCAGAACTCGTGCGGAGCGTTCCAAATTTTCGGATCGTGATTCGTGGCGTGGAGGCCGAAGAGCACGCGCATATCCTTGGGAAACTTGTAGCCGCGCCATTCAAAATCCTGGCGGACGCGGGCTGCCACCGCGGGGAAGAACGGACAGTGACGGCGAACTTCCTGGACGAACATTTCCAGGTACTCGTTGCCTCCCGCGGCAAGCGGCTCCCGGCACTCGGGGTGCTCGTGCAGCATCTTCGCCGCGTAAACGACGAACACGGAAACGGCAACCGTCGGCCGCAGGATGTTCTGCAGCTCGACGCCCGCCGTCTTCGCCGGGAGCAAATTGCCCTCGAGTTCGCGATGCTTCGCCACGACGTCGAGTGCGGTTCCGGCGGGCGGCTTGATCTTGCCGGCGCGGGTGTCTTCGATGATTTGTGCGGCCCAGCGGTCGGCGACTTTGCGATACCAGCGGGCCCGCCAGTGGCGCCAACCAATGGCGACCGGAAACTCGTAGAGCAGCGAAAGAATCCACGTGATCCGCGGCAGCTCGGCCTCGGAAATCGGAACGCCGGCCCAATCGCTCACCGCGCGGCAAATCACTTCGCGCGTTTGGTTGTAAAACAGAACGGAGTCGTGGCCGGCCCACTGCTTGGCCCGCTTGCGCCACTCGGCCAAACAGCGGTCGGCGACGTCGTTGGCCGTATGCGGACCGACGACCGAAGTGAACATCGCCTTGCGATGATGGTGCGGTACGTGGTCGAGGCCCTGCACGCCGCCGCGCCCGGCAAGTACGATTTCCGCCCGCGGCACCACGGCGCCTTTGCGGTAGAAGCGATCCTGGTCGTAAAAGATCTCGGCCGCGTCGCGACCGCGCATGCAGATATTGTCTTTCAGAAGCAGGCGCGTGCGAAACAAATCGGCGCCGACACGGTCGCACCGTTTGCCGATGAAGCCATATGGATCGGCGACAATCGCCAGGGAGCTATCGAACAGGTGGTCGCGGGGGATCTCCGCCATCGGTCCGTCCTCGCCGAAGAGACTGGAAATGAGGCCCCGATTGTACGACCATTGGCTGGCCCAGACTACCAGCGGCGCAGGAAATTTTATGTTGCGCGCGGCAGTGACTTGCGCCTCGGATCAGACCGCTTCCACAGAGCTGGTGGATCTCGTGGAACTCGACCCACGCTGCGGTTCGCCCGAGCAATTCGGCACGGAAGTGAAATATCACAGCGGGGCGACGACCGAGCCGGTGCCGCCCTGGATGTAGCTCCGCATGTGGTGGTTTTCGATCACCAGCTCATCGTGCTGAGCTTTCACCACGTCGCCGATCGAGAGCATGCCATACAAGAGGCCGGCCTCGATCACGGGCAGATGGCGAACGCGATGGGCGGTCATCAGGCCCATCGCCACGGTGATGTCGTCGTCCGGCCGGGCCGTGATCAGGTCCCGAGTCATGAACCGGTTAATTGGCAGCTGCGTGAGCGGGACGCGGTTGGCCGCCTGGGCCTTGAGCACGTCGCGCTCGGTGATGATCCCCAGCACCGGCCCATCGACCGAGTCGCGGACAATCAGCGAGCCAATATTGAAGCGAACCAGCTCGGTCACCACGTCGTCGCAGGTCGCGTGAGAAGAAATGGTGCGTACAACGTGGCTCTTTTGATCGAGAATATCTCGCAAGCGCATGACGAGGCCTCCGAATTGGGACGATCGACATGGCGCGCAGTCACAACGAACGCCAGTCCGCCAGAACGCGCGTCCAACCGAACAATCAACGAGAACGAACGATCACTCTAGATAAGTCTTCGACGCCAACGGTTGAAAGACAAGTGTGGATACGGCAATTGTCGGCGTCCAACCATCATCTTAAGACGGCAGCACGACTTTCGTCAAGAATTGCTCGCCGAAAGCGCTTTCTTCCGCTCGGCAATCGCCGCGTTTTACGCTTTAGCGACACTCTCCGACCAATCTTGCGCCGGACCGTCCAGCAACAGGCGCACGTGATTGAGCACGTCGCGGCCGAGTACTCCGATCGGAGCATCGATGAGCAAATACTTTCCGCGATAGACACGATCGAGAAAGGTCATGTCCAGCACGGCCACTGGAACAAAACTCCTGGTCCCGTCGAACGCTGCGACCTGATACAGAGCGGCTGGATCCAGGAAAATTCCGAGCTCGTCGATCGCCTGTCGCGGTATCATCGTCAGGTCGGCGCCGGAATCGATTAAGAGAAGCTGGGTTGAAGCGCTTGCGCCATTCGACGGATTGCGAAGCGTTACGCTCGCAACTGGCGCCGGAGGCTCATGCTGCGAGGCGTCATAACGGGGCGTCGAGTGGTGCCTCGAAGACCTGCTTCACGAAGTCTACCGCATCGGCAGGATTGACCAGTCGCGGGCTGGCAATGCGCGCGGGAGGCATCGACGTTGCGTCTTGGAGGACGATATAAACAGTCGCGTTCTCAGGCAACTTGGCGTCGCCCAGCACCCGAATCTGTCCGTTCTCGACGATTCCTTGAAAGGTAGAAGTATTCATGTCGCGCTCCGACCGCAGCAATAACGCGGACCTGCTGTATTCTAGCCCTGGGAGAATCGTCCTGCAAATCTTAAGAACTTGGCTGCGCTTTCTCCCGCTCGGCAACGCGGCGTCGGATCAGCTCCAAATCGTCCTTCGGCGTCGCGTCGATCAGTTTGCGGGTGTAGGCCTCGCGCGGGTTAGCGTAGATGTTCTCCGAAGGGCCAAACTCGACAATCTGGCCCTTGTTCATCACCGCCATCATGTCGGCCATGAACTTCACGACGCTCAGGTCGTGGCTGATGAAGATGTACGTGAGGCCCCGTTTGTCTTGCAGGTCCTTGAGTAAGTTCAGCACCTGGGCCTGCACCGACACGTCGAGCGAGGAGACCGATTCGTCGCAGATGATGAAGTCGGGCGCCGTGGCGAGCGCCCGAGCGATGCAGATGCGTTGCCGCTGGCCGCCGGAGAATTCGTGCGGGTAGCGGCGGAGGTGGCTCGTCTGCATGCCGACTTCTTTCAAAAGTGCGGCGGCGCGGTCGCGGCGGTCGGCCTTGCTGCTGCCGATGCCGTGGATCACCATCGGCTCGGTGAGCGTGGTCTCGATCGTCATCCGCGGGTTGAGCGAGCCGTACGGATCCTGAAACACGATCTGAATCTTTTCGCGGAGATTGCGGAGTTCGGAGGAACCGACGGAGGCAATGTCCTTGCCGTTGTAGAGCACGCGGCCGCCGGTGGGCTCGATCAGGCGCAGGATCGCGCGGCCGGCCGTCGTTTTGCCGCAGCCGCTTTCGCCGACGAGGCCCAGCGTCTGGCCGCGGTACACACTGAAGCTGATGCCATCGACCGCTTTCACATGGTCAACCACGCGGGCCAATATGCCGCGGCGAACCGGAAAATAGACCTGCAAACTCGCAACGCGCAACAGCGGCTCGGTGTCCTCGTCGACCGTCTTCGTATCCGGACCGTGATGGCCTTGCTCCCAGGGATGGCCCATCGCGGCTAGTTTCGATTTCGGATGCAACAGTCGTCCCCTCCCCTGCTCGCAGAGCTGCTTGAGCCGGGCGGGGTCCATCTTCTTCTCGACGACACGGACTTCGCCCCCTTCGGTGCGCGTCTCCATGAAATCGTCGACCGTCGGCAAGCGACGGAACGTCGATTCGAGCCGTGGCCGGCATGCCAACAAACCCTTCGTGTAGGGATGCTGCGGCCGGGCGAAGATGTCGAGCACCGGTCCGTATTCGACTTCCTTACCGCGATACATCACGAGCACTTCGTCGGCGATCTCCGCGATCACGCCCAGATCGTGCGTGATGAAAATGATCGCCATGCCGCGCTGGTCGCGGAGCTTGCGGAGGATGTCGAGAATCTGGGCCTGGATCGTGACGTCGAGCGCGGTCGTCGGCTCATCGGCGATTAGCAGCTGCGGGTTGCAGGAGAGCGCCATGGCGATCATCACGCGCTGCTTCTGGCCGCCCGACATCTGGTGCGGATACGAATCGACGCGCTGCGCCGGGTCGGGAATACCGACCTCGTCCAAGAGCGCGATCGTCTTCTGCCGGGCCTCATGGCGATCAACGCGCTGATGAAGCACGATCGCTTCCATGATCTGGGCACCGACCGTGAACACCGGATTGAGCGACGTCATCGGCTCCTGAAAAATCATGCTCACATCGCGGCCGCGGATCGACTGCATCTCGCGCTCGGGGAGCACGACCAAATCTTGCCCCAAGAGCGCAATCCGCCCCGATTCGATCCGCGCGTTTTGCGACAACAGCCGCATGATCGACAGCGAGGTAACGCTCTTGCCCGAGCCGCTCTCGCCCACAATACCGAGCGTCCGGCCGAGGCCGATACGGAACGAAATATCGTCGACCGCCTTCATCACGCCCTCTTCGGTGTGGAAGTAAGTGCGGAGCTGGTCGACTTCGATTACGGGTGGAGCAGGCATGGGTGGTGTCAGATGGTGAACGTGGGAGAGCCGATTTCGGATTGCGGATTGCGGATTGCGGATTTGTTTTCCCAATCCGAAATCCGCAAACCGAAATCCGCAATCGAATACACTTTCATGGTCATTTGGCTCACTAATGTGCGGACTGCTTCAACCTCGGATCCGTCGCTTCCTGCAGGCCTTCGCCGATCAGGTTGTAGGCCAGCACGGTGACGAAGATGGCCGCTCCGGGGAAAACGATCAGCCACCACATTTGCATGTTGCTGCGGCCGTCGTTGAGCAGCGTGCCCCAGCTGGGGTTTGGCGGCGGCGCGCCAAAGCCTAAGTAGCTCAGCGCGCTTTCAATGATGATCGCCGAAGCAATGCCGAACGTGATGGGTACGAGCACGGGGGCCATCGCGTTGCGGAGAATGTGGCGATACATGATCGTAAACTGATCGACTCCCAAGGCCCGGGCGGCAGTCACGAAGTCGGCCTCGCGCAGACGGATGAATTCCCCGCGCGTGAGCCGCGCGATGCCGGTCCAATTGGTCACTCCGAGCACGGCCATCAGATGCCAGATCGTCGGTCGTTCCAGCACCGCCAATAGCGCCAGAATCAGCACCAGCGACGGAATGCACATCACGACTTCAATGACGCGGCTTAACAGCATGTCGACCCAGCCGCCCAAGTAGCCGGCAAGCGCTCCGACCAGGATCCCGATGGCGCCGGCGATGCCCATCGACACGAAGCCGACCAACAATGCGGTGCGAGTTCCGTGGACCATTTGTGCAAACACATCGACGCCTGCGCGATTTGTGCCGAACCAATTGTAGCGATTCGGACTGCCGAAGTGCTGGGTCAGATTGGCCGGCTGGTTGGGCCATTCGCCCTTGCGGACACGGCGGCGCGGATCCTGGTACACCAGCGGCCAAATCGCCCAGCTGTCGGGATCCTTCTGCTTCAGGTTCTCGGGGTAGACGTCTCGGAAACGATCGTTGCGAAAGACCGGGTTCTCCCAACGCAGATTGAAATAGCCCAACGCGGGAAAATAGATGTGCCCCTTGTACTTGCAGACGACCGGCTTGGTGCCGGCAATGGCGGGCGAAAAAATCGCGACCAGCGCCATCAACACCACGTAGACCAGCGCCGCGAGCGACAGGCGGCGACGGCGAAACTGCTGCCAGGTCTCATACCAGAAGCCGCGGCCATATTGCGGCGCTGGATGAGGCTCGGTGCTGTCGAGGGATGGGGTCATCTGCGGGGCGATGGGTCAGCTGTAGGTAACACGCGGGTCGACCAGGGCGTAGAGGAAATCGGCCAGCATCTGGCCCAACAGCGTGAGCACGGAAAACATCAATAGCAGGCCCATCAGCGTCGGGTAGTCGCGTTCGCGAATCGATTCAAAGAACAACTTGCCCATCCCGGGCCAGCTGAAAATCTGCTCGAGGATGATCGAGCCGCTCAACAGCACGGGCAGCGTCAACCCGATCATCGTCACGAGCGGAATCAGCGTGTTGCGAAACGCGTGGTGCCACAGCACGCGTCCGCGCGGCACGCCCTTGGCGAGCGCCGTGCGAATGTAGTCCTGACGGACCACTTCCTGCATGTTGGCGCGGATGAACCGGCTGTAATACGCCAGGCTGCCGTAGGTGTAGCACACGATGGGCAGTAGCGCGTGCCTGAACAAGTCCCAGACCTGCTGGGTGAAGCTCATGTGATCGAAGTCGTCGCTCGTCATGCCGAACAAGGGGAGTTCGAACGGCGTGCCCCGCAATTTGATCGCAAAGATGATTTGCAGGAACAAGGCCGCCACGAAGGCCGGCAACGAATAGAGCATGTACAACAGCGTGCTGGAAACGCGCTCGTCCAGCTTGCCGCTGCGGGCCGTCGAGTAGAGCCCGATCGGAATCGAGAGCAGGTAAGTCAGCGACAGCGCCGCCAGTTCCAACAGCAGCGTCGGCGCGATTCGCTCGCTGATGACGTCGATCACCTTGGCCGGCCGCGAGATCGAATCGCCGAAGTCGCCGCGGACCACGTTGCCGAGCCAGTGCCAGTAGGCGGTGTACCAGGGATCGTTGAGCCCGAAGATTTCCCGCATCCGCTCGATGTCTTCGATCCGCACTGGCCGGTCGGGGCTGGCCGATTCGAGCTTCATCAACAGCGGATCGCCGGGCATCAGGCGGATCAGCCCGTAGACGAGGAATGTGATCAACAAGAGCGTAACGAGCGCGAGCAGGAACCGACGGATGAAATACTGATACATGACAAACGGAACCGTCGGTTGCGGGGCAAAACGCGTGGGATCATCGCGGGCAGTTCGGCAACTTGTCAGCCAGTCAGTATCGCCCAGCGACGAACGGGGCGACTCATTCCATCACCGGCCAAATCGATTCGACTCCGGGCCCATAGTGGAACGGTCCCCGCGGACTGAAACGGTAGCCTCGCAGCTGCTTGTTGAATCCAAAGAACGAATTGACGTCGTAGAGGAACAAATAGGGCTGATCCGCATAGATCAGGTTGTTGATGCGGCCGTAAATCTCGGCCTGCTCGTCGCGGTCGAAGGCTTTCATTGCCTGCTGAAACAGCTTGTCGACTTCCGGATTCGAGTAGCCGCCGAAGTTGCGCCCCTCGCCGGTGCCGAAGATATTTCGCTCCTGCGACGGATCGGCGCCCGAGGCCCAGCCGGACATTTCCGCTTCGAAGTTCTTGTTGAACACGCGCTCTTGAAACACGGCGGCTTCGAGCGGCGAAACATTACAAATCACGCCGATGCTCTCGAGGTTCTCGCGGAGCAAGTTGCAGATGGCGATGCGATCCGACTTGTTGCTGACCATCAGCGTGAATTCGAAAGGCACCCGTCGGCCGTTGATTTCCTTGTCGCGGATGCCGTCGCCGTCGCTATCGACCCAGCCGGCCTCGTCCAACAAGTCTTCCGCCTTGTCGAGATCCTGTGTGAACATCTGCGGCGGATCCTTGGGATACATCCAGGCGCCCGGCTGACTCACCCCGCTGCATTGCGGGTAGAGCCCGTAGCAGAGGTCATCGAGCATTTCGCGGTAATTGAGCGCATAGGCCATCGCCTGGCGGACGCGCAAATCGCCAAAGAAGGGAACTTTCTTGGTGTCCATGTTCCAGCCGATGTACATGTACTTCCATTCGGTCCCCGAAACTTTGGTGTTCTCGCGGTAGAAGTCTCCGCCGGTTTGAGTGACCCATTGCTCGGGCTGCAGCTCGGACTCTTCGATGTCGCCGGATTTGAGGGCCAGGATCTGCGTGTTGGGGTCCTCGATGATGCGGAACCGCATCGCGGCGAAATACGGCTTCTCGCGGACTTGCTTGCCGTCGTGCATGTAGTAGCTCTCGCGGCGCTTCAGCAGGACTTCCTGGCCGCGATTCCAACGCGCCAGCTCGTACGAGCCGCCGGTCACGGGGTTGGTTTCCAGATTACGATGGGTCGCGCTGGTCCGCAGCGTGGGATCCTCGGCGGCCGATTTTTCATAGATGTGCTTCGGCACGGTGTAGAAATTCAAGTTGAAGACGTTGGTCGCCAGCGGTTGCTTGTGGAAGTACACCAGCGTGTGGTCGTCGTAAGCCTTGACCCAGCGAATCTGGTCGGTCCCGGTGCGCTGCGCCGGAACCGGCACGGTGCTGGTCATGATCAGCTTGAATGAGAACTCAACGTCGTAGGCGGTGATCGGCGTGCCGTCCGACCAGACCAGGTCGTCGCGCATCACGACCTTGTCCATCATGTGGTCCTTGCTTGTCTGCCAGGACGCTACGGTCTCCTTCATGGCGAAGGGGATCATATTCCAATCGAAATTAAAGAGCCCAAAGCCGGTCAGGCTGTTCAATTCGCTCTCGGAAATGCTGCTCGCCAAGAGCGGATTGGTGGTGCTCAGATCCAGGGTAAAAGCGCGGTTGAACGTCGCGTCCCAATTGACCCCCTTGCCGTCCGGCGGCGCGAGCATCGAGAGCGCGCTGAGAATCTTGGTGTTGTCTTCCGGCGAGTTATTTTCCATCGCCAGCGCCTCGGGCACCGTCACCAGCGGCGGCTCCTTTGCCTTGGCCTCGCGCAGCCGAGCCAGCGCATCGACCACGGGGCTGTCGACCCATTCGGCCGTTTTGTCGATCTCCTCCAATGGCGGTGGATCGAACGGTTCGAGCAGGTCGCCCAAGACGAACGCTTTGTTATCGGCGGGCGCGGCTGCTTCGGCGGCCGTGTCGGTCGCACTGTCGGCCGCCGCGCCGGTCTCGGCTTTCGGTGCCGCCGCTTTGCCAGCATCGGCCGGACGCTTTTCCGAGCTGCAGCCGCCCCAGACCGTGAGCAGCAGCAATACCAGCCAGGGGGTGAAGCAACGGGCGAGCGTCATCTTGTTCCACTTTCGGGCGGTACAGAGGGCCGGCTGCGAAATGCCAGCAGTCGACGGAAAGCTACGCTAACTAATGACTTGCGAAAGGTCAACGACAATCACTCTGCAGAGTGAGTGGGTAAGTAAGTGAGGAGGTGAGTCGGTGCAGGGCGCGGAGCCGCTAGCACTTTCGATACGCAGCTCGGTGAAGCTGGGTTGGCCAATTCCGGCGGCCGTTGCTAAGCTTCCCGCCCATTTTGCGCACGGAGGGTGCGCAAGAGAGTGGCTGAAATTATTTGTTGCGAGGCTACACGATGAGCCAGTTGCGTCGGTCGACGTCTGCCCTGCGAGGCCTGTCCGCCCCGATTGCCATGTCCGCCCTGATAGCGATCCTTGCACTCGGAACGTGCTGGTCCAGCGCGGCCCACGGCCAGGCGGCGAGCCAGCAGCGGCCGGGCACGCGGCAGTCGCCCTCCGCGGCCCAGCGGCGCGCGGCCCAGCAGCGGACGGCCAACCGCAACACGAACCCGCGCAATCTTCTGCGCAGCCCGCAGCCGAATCGCGGGGCAGCGGGAAATTCGGCCGCCGGACAGTCGAATCTCCAGGCCCCCGAATCCACGGCCGAAACTCGGGCCGAGTTTCAAAAACTGATCGGCGCCAACTGGATCTGGTCGCCCGCCTACGAGAAAGACAAAACGCCCGCGGGCGACGTTTATTTCCGCAAGACGATCATGGCCGGCAACGAGGTCGAGTTTGCGCAGATTCATGCCGCTTGCGACAACCAGTACGAGCTGTTCGTCAACGGGCAACCGGCCGGCAGCGGCGCCGACTGGCGCAAGATGGACGTGCACGACGTCACGAAGCTGATGCGGCCGGGCGTGAACGTCGTCGCCGTGAAGGCCACGAACACCGATGAGGGCGCGGCGGGCATCGTCGTACGCGTGATCGTCAAAGAGCGCGGCGGCACCTTCGAGAATTTTTCGACCGATGAAACCTGGCGCACCAGCGTGAAGGAAGCGCCGAACTGGAAGGCGCCCGAGTTTCGCGATCGCACCTGGCTCTCCGCCAAGGTCTACGGCCCCCTGGGCGGCGTCCTGCCGTGGGGCGACGAAGTCGTGATCTCGAACGAAGGCTCGCGGTTCATGATCGATCCGGAGTTCCTCATCGAGCGGATGGTGACCGACGAGCAGGCTGGTTCGTTGATCTCCATGGCCTTCAACGCGCAGGGAAACATCCTGGCCTCGCAAGAGGGCGGGCCATTGCTACTGATCAGCGACGCTGATCGCGACGGCACGTTCGAAAAGGTGCAGCCCTTCTGCGACAAAGTGAAAAACATCCAGGGCATTTTGTCGCTGGGCGCGTACGTGATGGCCGTCGGCGAAGGGCCGGACGGCGGCGGGTTGTATCGCCTCACGGATCAGGACGGTGATGGCGTCGCCGAGGACTGCCGCGTGCTGGTGAAGTTTCGCGGCCTGATCGGCGAGCATGGACCGCACGCGGTGCAGATCGGGCCGGAAGGATTGGTCTACGTGCTGTGCGGCAACTTCGCCAGCGTCGATGCCGAACACGATCCAAAGAGTCCCTATCTCACGGCGTACGAAGGCGACCTCGTCACGCCGCGGTACGAAGATCCGAACGGCTACGCCGCCGGCGTCCCCGCGCCGGGCGGCACGATCCTTCGTACCAACATGGAAGGCTCGTACATCGAAGTCGTTGCGGGCGGCATGCGAAATCCATACGACATCGCGTTCAACTCGGACGGCGAACTGTTCACTTACGACGCCGACATGGAGTGGGATATCGGCACTCCCTGGTACCGGCCGACGCGGCTCAATCACGTGCCGATGGGGGCAGAACTGGGTTGGCGGAGCGGCTGGGCGAAATGGCCTGAATACTATCTCGACAGCGTGCCGGCGACGCTCGACGTCGGCGCGGGTTCGCCGACCGGCATCGAATCGTACAACCACGTCGCGTTTCCCAAGAAGTACCAGAACGCGCTGTTTGTCGCCGACTGGGCGCTGGGACAGATTCACGCGGTGCAGCTCACCCGAACCGGCGCGAGCTATGCAGCGAACATTTCGACGATCCTCAAGGGGAAGCCGCTCAACGTGACCGACCTGGCAGTGGGTCCCGATGGGGCACTCTATTTCTCCACGGGCGGCCGCGGCACCGACGGCGGCGTGTACCGCATCAAATGGAAGGGAAAAGTTCCGGCCGACGCGCTCGATCTCGGTCAAGGCATCGAGCAGGCGCTGCGGCAGCCGCAGTTCCAAAGCGATTGGGCCCGGCGAAAGATCGCGCTCGTGCAGCGCGAGTTGGGCGACCGCTGGGCGACCGAGCTGCAGCGCGTGATCGACGATCCGCGGGCTCGGCAGAGCGACCGCGTGCGGGCGCTCGATTTGATGGTGTTTTTCGGGCCGCCACCGACGGTGGACGCCCTCGTCACTTTGTCGCGCGACCGTAATTCGGAGCTGCGGGCCCGGGTGGCGCGGCTGATGGGAACGCAGGATGACGCCGCGTTCTCGCAGCCCCTCACGGCGCTCTTGCGCGATCCCGATCCGTGGGTCCGACGGACCGCGTGTGAGGCGATCGCCCACCGCAGCATCGACCAGCCGGTGGATGACCTAGTGCGGCTCTTGGGCGATTCGGATCGGTTCGTGGCCTTCGCGGCGCGGCGGGCGCTCGAAAAGACGCCGGCCGACAGGTGGCAGGAGCGCGTGCTCACGGCCACGACGGCGCGGACCTTCCTGCAGGGTGGGACCGGACTCCTGGTCGCCGCCCCATCGAAAGAAGTGGCCAAAGCGATCGCCGATGGCTGCGAGTCGATGCTCCGCGACAACATCGACCAGATCGACCGCACGCCAAGCCCTGCCCAGATTGCGGAATTTCGCGATACCCTCCGCGTGCTCCAATTAGCCCTCATCCGCGGCGAGCTCACGTCGGCAGACGTGCCGACGATCGGCGACGAAGTGCTCAAGAAATATCCGACCACCGACGCGATGGCGAACCGCGAGCTCGTGCGACTGATGGTTTATTTGCAGTCGCCCGCAGCGGCCGAAGCGCTCACCAAGCAGCTTGAGTCGGACATCCCGGCCGACGAGAAAATGCACATCGCGGCGTACGCGGCCCGGCTCAACTCGGGCTGGAACACCGACCAGAAGCTCGCCATGTTGCGTTACTTCGAGGCGGTCCGCGGCGTCGAGGGCGGGCATAGCGTCAACAAGTACATCGAAAACTTCGCCCGCGACTTCTTCACGAACCTGACGCTCAAGGAGCGGCGGCAAGTGATCGCCGCCGGTGAAACGTTCCCGACTTCCGCGCTCTCGATCCTGGCCAAGCTGCCCGAGGATCCGGGGCCAGAAGTCTATGCCGAAATGCGCTCGCTCGACCAGCGAATCAACGGCAAGGAAGGCGAGGCGTTCTCGCGCTTGCGTGTCGGTCTGACCGCAGTGCTCGGCGCCGGCGGCGAGCCGGAATCGCTGGCCTACCTGCGCGAAGTGTATGCGAACGACCCGGACCGGCGCTCGCCCGTGGCGATGAGTCTCACTCAGCACCCCGAGGGTGACAATTGGGGCGTGCTCGTCGATTCGCTCCGTTCGGTCGAAGGCGTCGCCGCGTCAGAAGTGCTCTCCGCGCTCGCGCGCGTGCCGCAGGCACCAAAGGACGCCGAGCCTTATCGCAATGTGATCCTGCTGGGACTCAAGCAGACGCCGTCGGCAGGCGATCTGGCGGTAAAGCTGATGGAACATTGGACCAGTGAGCCAACCAAGTCGGGAAAAACGCCTGAGCAAAAGCTCGCGGCCTGGCAATCCTGGTATGCCCGGAAGTTTCCCGATGCCCTCGCCGCCGAGTTGCCGAAAGAAGCGGACGGCAACAAATGGAGCTTTGACGAGCTCTCCGCGTACCTGGACAGCGCCGAAGGCAAGGGCGGCAATCCTCAGACGGGCGCGCAGCTCTTCACGACCGCCCAGTGCATCAAGTGCCATCGTTACAACGGCACCGGCGAGAGCCAGGGCCCGGACCTCACCTCCGTGAGCCAGCGCTTCCAGCGCAAAGAAATCCTCGAATCGATCGTGTTCCCGTCGCATGTCGTCTCGGATCAGTATGCGAGCCAAATGGTGATCGCCAACGGCCGCACGTACACAGGCATCGTCGCCAAACAACCGGACGGCAGCCTGACCGTGCTCCTCTCCGACGGCGGCAAAGTGACGCTCGCGGCCGATGAGGTCGAAGAAATCGAGCCGAGCAAAACGTCCGCCATGCCCGAAAACCTCCTGAATCCCCTCACGCTGGAACAGGTGGCCGACCTGTTCGCATTCCTGATGGAAGGCTCCAACGCAACGATGGCGGGCCGGATGGCGGCGCCGCAGCGGTAGAGGCCCGGTGCATTTTTCCTTCGATGTTTTCGCTATGCGACGAGCACATGCGCGGGGCAAGTTTGGCGTATTTCTCTTTGCGCCGCTATACTGCAGATCAGTGCCATAGGTTTTGCAAACGATCTGTTCTATCGCCGCCGAATTGTCATGTCACGACAATTTCAAATCAAGCGAGTATTGCTTGCGACATGCGTATTGATGGCGTTTGGCGCTGCCGTCGCTTGGTTTTCCGGCGCGGTGCGATTGCAGTCGCTCCGGCCACCGCAGAATGCGATCCTGGTCATCGCGCCATATCGATATAATGGAACGTGGGTGTTTGACGACGAGCGTTTTGGATTGGTCCGCGAGCCGTTCGTAGCAGGCGTACCCGAGATGATCGACCACTTAGTGGCGGGCATTCCGGACGCAGACAAGGGATTCAGATTGACCTTCTCGTCTCGTAAGTTTCCGGGATATCAAGAAAGACTTGACTGGGTACGCGGCGATTTGGATGGGAACTACTACAAACTCGACGATCCGCCAATGGAAGGGTGGATCTGTCCTGCGATGTTCAAATATTACGAAAAGCCACCGGCCGAGTTGTACGTCAAGGCGGAGCCGATCGAGCGGAATTAGCGCGCCCCGTCGACGTGGCGACAACCCCTCCGAGCCATCCGCGTACAATGCGATTTCGCCTCCGCACGCACTTCCTGTTGGTCGCAGTGGTTTCGTTGGTCAGTGGTGTCGTCTATTCTCTGGCGCATTTCGGCGATCCGCTGACGGTGGTCACCGTGTCGGACGATCCGAAAACCTTGCTGAGTGCGGATAACGTGCTTGGTCTGACTTCCGCCGCGTTGCGCCAGGCAGGCTTGGAACCGCTCGCGCCACAGCCCTACCAGCACGACGGCCAAGGTTTGGAGCGATTTCTAGGTCGCAATGCTTTGCGTCCCAACGATCAAGTGAGTGTCATCTGGCGGGCTAAAGGCGGGAGATATCATCAATACACGGTTCGCTTGACGCGAACTTCGACCGTTATTTTGGCGTCCATCTCTGAGAGTTGGCTCTAGCATCCACGTGAAACAACTAGTTGGAGTTTGACGGTGGCCGAGTATCTAGCCGACCTGCTGTACGAATTCCGTCGCCACAAGGAGCTTGCCGACCGGGCGCTGGCGCGGCTCTCGGACGAAGCGTTTTTTCATCGGCCGAGTGACGCAGTGAATTCCGTGGCGCTCGTGGTCAAGCACCTGGCCGGCAACTTGAAGTCGCGGTGGACTGAAGTTCTCACGACCGATGGTGAGAAGCCCTGGCGAGACCGCGACCAGGAGTTTGCGATCTCGGACGCCGATTCGCGGGCGAGCTTGATGGCTGCCTGGGAGGATGGCTGGCGGGCGGTGCTCGACGCTGTGGCAAGCCTCACGCCGGCGGACCTCGACAAAGCGATCACCATTCGCGGCGAGCGGCACACGGTAACGCAGGCACTCCTGCGCGGGCTGACGCATGCCGCGTATCACACGGGTCAGATTCTCTATCTTGCCCGACTGCTGGAGCCGGACGGCGAATGGCTGACCATCGCGCCGGGAAAGAGCGGGGCGCATCGCGGTGAGTATCGGAAGAAGTAGCCGAGCGTGCTAACTCTGCAATCGCGAAGAAACCTGTCGCCGATATTGTATCGCTTCAGCTCGCGCTGCGGCGGCCGGGGTGCGGGTCGGGTACGACAAGCACCGGGCGATCGCTGTGCTTGATGACGCCCGCGCTGGTGCTGCCTACGAGGGCCTGGTGCAGCATGCCGTGGCCGTGGCTGCCGAGGATGATCAGCCGTGCGTCGAGGCGGTCGGCCTCTTTGAGAATGGTTTCGACGGTTGACCCTTCGACGAGCAAGGAGTCGGCATCGATCCCGGCGGCGCGCAGGGCGGCGACGCGCTGTTCCAGCTCCGCGTACTCATGGCCGAATTTTTCGGTGCGACTCTTCACGGCCGCGGGCGGCCCGGCCTCGTAGCCGACGAACTCCTCCGTGTTCGGCGCGACAACGTGCAGCAGGGTCAGCCGGGCGCTGGTCGCGCGGGCGAAAGACTCGGCCTCGCGCAGCACGGCGTCGGAAACGCTCGACAAATCGACGGCGGCCAGAATATTGCTCATCGAGATCAACCTGAGAGAGGTTTCGGCCCGGCACTCTTGAACCGGTACCATCAACTATAGCAGTGGCCGCGATTGAACCGATACGCGGCGTAGGGCGCTAACTACCCGATCGCCGGTATCCTGGGCCCATCCTGTCGTATACTTAGGAAGCCCGCCGTCGCTGGCGATAATCAACTGATCGGTAAGTGGGATCAGGCGGGATTTTTCGATAAAATGAGATCGAACACTGGGCCGCGGGCTGCGTACTAGGGAAGCGGACTCGGCTTGACCGGGCCGGCAGATTCCCCTACTTTTCGGCCAAATACCGGAATTCGCCTCGCCAAAGTCTGTCGTGTTCCGGGGCCGCGGCCCGAACAAAACAAACCCTGTTACCGACCCCATGCTCGATCGCAGCGCAAAACTTGCGACCTTCTGCCGCAGCTGGCGGAAGCGGTGTCGGCTGCAGGGCTGGCTGCTGGTGCTGTTGGGCTCGTTTCTTTTGGCAGTCCCCACGATCCGCACCGGCGAGCTGAACGAAGTGGGCTCGGCCAAGGAGCGCGTGGAAGACGTCGCTCTCACTTCCCGCTCTGAGAGCCTGCGCCGCACCGCTCAACACGGCCGCCGCGAGGTGATCGTGTTCGCTTCTTCGATTCAGGCACGGCTGGGCCGCGATCAGCGGTCGGAGCCGGCCCCGCCTTTGGGACATCGCTTATCCCACGAACTATTGGCACCGATGACGTGTTGATGCGCGACCTCTCTGAGGGTCGTTGCACGTCGCGCTTGCGCGGAACCATGTTCGCTGCTGCTTCGTCGTTCGAAGCCTGCACATTGGCTCTGCCCGTCGCGTTGGCGCGCTGTTCTTAAGCATCATTCCAACAGCCGTTTTGATTTGGTGACAGAGCCCCATTTACTGGCTCGATTCGTCGCCACTTCGTGGACTGGATGGATACGTACGACAAGCGAGAGGAGACTCTGTCATGCGTCGTTTACTTCAAGGTGTGCGCGTGTTCCAACATCGAGTGTTCCCTGAACGCCGGACCCATTTTGAAGCGCTGGCCAAGGGCCAGGCGCCGTCGACTCTGTTCATCACCTGCAGCGACTCCCGGATCGTGCCGGAGCTGATCACCCAAACCGCTCCGGGCGAGTTGTTCGTGCTCCGCAACGCCGGCAATCTGGTGCCGCCGTGGACGGCCGAGCACACGGGCGAGGCGGCCACGATCGAATATGCCGTCAAGGTGCTCAAAGTCCGCGAAATCGTGGTGTGCGGGCACTCGCACTGCGGGGCGATGAACGGGCTGTTGAACCCGGATTCGGTCGAAGAATTGCCGGCCGTGAAGCGCTGGCTCGCCCACGCCACGCGGACGCTCGAGGAAGTCACGAATCTGCCGCTAGACGGCGCCGGCTCCGATGCCAGCGACGACCTGCTCACCACCGCCGTGAAGTGCAACGTGATGGTGCAGCTGGCCCATCTGCGGACCTACCCCGCGGTGGCTGAAGCCGAATCGCGCGGCGAGCTGGAGCTACAAGGCTGGTTCTACCGGTTTGAAACCGGCGAGACCTTCGAGCTGGACGGCGCGTCGCGGCAATTTGTGAGCGTCAACGAGAAGTTTGAGAGCGAGATTCCGGTGGTATGAAGCAGTTTGCGGATTGCTGTTCCAATCGGATCCCGACTGGCCGCAACGGTCGTTGGCGGTGTCGGCCACGACACTGCGAGCTGAGGAGGGTTCGGCGGAACAGCAAAGCGCAAAACGCTTAAGGGGTCGGATGAGAAGAGGCGCTCTCCGATCGAGACGTCCGGCGGTGCGAGGCTGTTGGATCGCACCGCCGCTGGCCGCAGGGAAGCGAAAACCCAAGGTGAAGCTGAGATGAAAGAAGGAGTGGCCGCCGTGATTCCTCCGAATCAATCGCGCGTCGTAAATTGGTATGCGGCGATGAAAGCCGACCTGCTGCCGAGCGTCGCGGTGTTTCTCGTGGCGCTGCCGTTGTGCATGGGCATTGCGATTGCCTCCGGCGTGCCGGTGGCGGCCGGGTTGATCACGGGTATCGTCGGCGGCATCGTCGGCGGCGCGCTCGCCGGGGCGCCGCTGCAGGTGAGCGGCCCCGCGGCGGGGCTCACGGTCGTGGTCTACGAGATCGTGCAGAAGTATGGCCTGGAATCGCTCGGCGCGATCGTGCTGATGGCCGGGGCGCTGCAGATCGTGGCCGGGGTGTTCAAGCTCGGCCAGTGGTTCCGCGCGGTGTCGCCGGCGGTGATCAAAGGCATGTTGGCGGGAATCGGGGTGCTGATTTTCGCCAGCCAGTTCCACGTGATGGTCGACGACTCGCCCAAGAAAGACGGCATCCAGAACCTGATCACGATTCCGCAGGCGATCGCCAAGGGGCTGCCGCTGCCGGAGGCCAGCACGACCGAACAGCGCGAGCGGCGGACGAAGTATCTCAAGCTCGTGGGCACGCTGCACGAGCGTCAAACGGAGATCGTGGAGGCGGTCGCCGAGGCGGTGCCAAAGCAAATCGACGCCGAGTTTCGGGTGCCGGCCGCGACGTTGACCTGGCTCGTTTCGACTCAGCAGCAGCTGACCGATGACGTCCGCAGCGCCGCCGAGGAGATTCACAAGAATCACTTCGCCAAGACGAACACGGGCAAAGCGGCTGCCGCGGCGGACGCGGCCCTCGCCGACAGCGAAGCCGCGCTGGCGAAACTCCAAGCGCACGACGTCGCGTCCTTCTTCGCATCGCAGCAACAATCCGCGGCGAGCCTCGCCAAATTGACCGGCTCGCTCAAGAGCCATCAATGGGCGGCCAAGATCGGCATCGTGACGATCGCCGTGCTGCTGCTGTGGCAGACGTTTTCGCCCAAACGGCTTAAGGCCGTGCCGGCGCCCCTGGTGGCGATCATTGTCGCCACGGCCGCCGCCGTGTTGTGGAGCTTACCGGTGTTGTACGTCGAAGTGCCGGATAGCTTGTTTTCGGCGATCCACCTGCCCTCCACAACGATCCTCGACAACAACCCGATCGGCGGACTGATCGGCGCGGCGATCGTGATCGCGCTGATCGCCAGCGCCGAAACGCTGCTCTGCGCGACGGCGGTCGACCAGATGCACTGCGGGCCGCGGACGCAATACGATCGCGAGCTCGTGGCCCAGGGCGTCGGCAACTCGCTGTGCGGCCTGCTCGGCGCGCTGCCGATGACCGGCGTGATCGTCCGCAGCGCGGCCAACGTGCAAGCGGGCGGAACGTCGCGGGCGTCGGCCATCATGCACGGATTATGGCTGCTCGTGTTCGTCGGCCTGTTGGGGTTCGTGCTCCGCTCGATTCCCGTCGCCAGCCTGGCAGCCGTGCTCGTCTACACCGGCTACAAGCTCGTGAATCTCAAGCAGGTGAAGGAGCTGGCGAAGTACGGTTGGGGTGAAGTGTTCATCTACTTCGCCACGATGATGTCGATCGTGGCGACCGATTTGCTTACAGGCGTCGTGGTCGGCGTGGCCCTTTCGGCGGCCAAGCTGCTCTACACGTTCGCTCATTTGGAGACGCGGTTCGAAAATCAGCCCAGTTCCAATCGTATCGTGCTCTCGCTCGTCGGCACGGCGACGTTTTTGCGGCTGCCGCGTTTGGCGGCCGCGCTCGAAGAGGTACCCGAGAGCGCCGAGCTGCACGTCGATTTCGAGCAGCTGGACTACATCGACCACGCTTGCCTCGATTTGCTGATGAACTGGGCGAAGCAGCACGAAGCCACCGGCGGCCGGCTGGTCATCGATTGGGATTCGCTGCACGCCAACTTCCGCGGCGAACCGGTGCTATCGCGGGGCGTCGCCTGACGACAGCAAAGATCCGTTCTGCTGCAGCTGAGGTCTGTGATCTCGGTCTTCGCCGGAGAATTCGTGCCAATCGACCGGCCTCGAAGAGGCCGGCCACAGATCTTCGACTCTCTGCTAGCAAAAATCCGCAATCGCGCTGCACGTTAAGCTGTGCCGCCTGTGCCGCAAATTCTGATCGTTCCGGCGCCGCTTGGTCGATCTCACACGCTAAATCCGCGATCCGGCGCCCATGACGAGTCGCCTCGAGTGGGAACGACGGACCTTGTCGCAATTGCACATTCGTGCCTTGGCATTCGCCAGTTTGCAAGCTCGACGCCTTCGTCGACTTGCGCGGCGATGTGCGCGGCGAGGTCCTGAGAACACCACACTCGAGGGCCAGGGAAGGAATCCGCATGTTACGCCGCGAGCGCCACGTGCGCCGGACGAACCATCAGCGAAGTGATGTGCCAACGCGAGCAGCTGCATTAGTCCTGAGCATCTCGCTCCAGCTGGCGTGCGCATCGATCGGGCTCGCTCAGGAAGAGGCGAACTCGACGCCGTGGCAACCGCCGGCGGTGATCGCTGCTCCCGTTAATGGAAATCCTGGCGCGGGCGCATCTAACTCCACATCGGCGCCGCTCGGCACACTCTACGCCGCCGCGGCGCCGGAACCGTTGCCGCCCGGCGAGCCTGCGCCGCCAGCCGCGCCCTCTTCGACATTCGCTCCGCCGCCGCCGCCCGGCCAACCGACGCCCAGCGACGTCGAAGCGATCATGAAGCGGCTCGATGAGCTGGAAAAGAAAGTGGCCGAGAAGGCCGCCGAAAAGAAGCCCGCCCCCGACAAAGGCCCCGACGGTAACGTGCTGCCCGAAATTACCTGGACCGATTTGTCGGCCGACAAATGGACGCTCAAGCCGGGCGCCCAGATGCAGCTCGATTCGATCAATTGGGTCGACCACACGGAGACGATTCCGGCGTTCAACTACGTCGAGTTCCGCCGTTTGCGGCTGATGGTTGATGGCGTGGGCTATGGCGTGTACGACTTTCGCGTGCAGTTGGAATTTGAGCCGGAGAGCAACGAGCTCGTCAACTCGCCCGTGACCGAGGTCCGCGACGCCTACCTCTCGATCAATGAGCTGCCGACGATGTATCGGCGAGCTCGGATCGGCCACTTCTTCGTGCCCTTCGGCCTCGAACAAGTCACCAACGACGTGCTCGGCGAATTCCTCGAGCGGTCGATTCCCGCCAACGGCGTGTTCACAGCCGAACGCAAAACAGGCTTCGCGTTCTACGGCGTGAGCGACGACATGAATACGACCTGGACGAACGGGTTCTTCATCGACGGCTTGAACGAAGCGATCAAGGAACGCGTGGACAACAACCAAGGGCAGCGGATCAGCGGTCGCGTCACGCATCTGCCCTACTACGATGAGCCCTCGAACGGCCGTTACCTGGTCCACACCGGGGCCGGTGTCATGTACACGCACGACCAGGACAACATCGTCCGCTTCCGCACCCGCCCCGATATTCACGAAGGTCCGTTTCTCGTCGACACGGAGAACCTCGCGGCGGACAACTATGTGATCGGAAACGTGGAGCTGGCGACCGTCTGGGGCCCCGCGTCGATGCAGAGCGAGGCCTACGTCACGAATGTCGATCTCGACGTCGGCGGCAACACGCTCTGCTATGGCATGTACGTCTACGGCACTTATTTCCTCACCGGCGAGAATCGCGTCTACGAGCGGTTCGGACAGCACGGATCGCAATTCGGCCGCGTGCAACCTTACTCAAACGTGTTCTGGGTGCCGGGCGGATACGGGCCGGGTGCGTGGGAAGTGAAAGGCCGCTGGTCGAATCTGACGCTCACCGAGTTCGGTGCCGGTCAGTACAACGACTTCACGTTCGGCTTCAATTGGTACTGGACCCCGAACATCCGCGTGCAATTCGACTGGATCCATCCATTCACGGGATCGGAAGCCGTCTTCGGCACGACGCAGTCCGACATCATCGGCATGCGATTCGACTTCAACACGTAGAGGTGAGTCATGAGAAATCTGCTGCTGGCGCGATTCACGCTCGCCTGCTTGTTGTGGGGAACGATCGCGACGATTGCCCGCGCCGACGACTGCTGCTGCGCCCACTGCGGCTGTTGCTGCCCCTGCCAGAAGGTGTGCCGCCTGGTGGAAGAAGAGAAGAAGGTCGAAGTCGTCTGCTGGGGCATGAAGTGCGAGGATTTCACGGTGCCCTGCCGCAGCGAGCGCGGTTGCAAGAACTGTGAGACGGTTTGCGAAACATGCGGCGACAAGGAATCGGAAGGAATTTGCGTCGAACCGAAGAAATACGTCTGGTACGACTGGTTCCCCGGTTGCGGCGCGCAGATTTACACGCGGCACAAGCTGATGCGGGGCGTGACCACCAAGAAGATGCCCGGCTTCAAATGGGTCATCGAAGAACTCTGCCCCGACTGCACCGCGAAGAGCGAATCGGCAAAGGTTGCCCCCGGCATCGACGTCCCGCCGCCGCCCCTGGTGGCCGACAACGTGCTGGTGCTGCCGCCAGCGACCTCTCCTCCGATTCTCCGCTGATGGTATAATACAGGTGCTATGGCAACTGTTGAGCACTATCTTGACCGCTACCTTGATCCCGTGACTGAGGCGCTCTCGCCGCAGGCGGCGCAGCGGATTCTGGACCTGCGTCCAGAAAAGGAGGTTGTCGCGCGCGTGGAAGAACTCGCCGCGAAGTCGAACGCCGGGACGCTCACAGAAGATGAGCTGGATGAATACCGCACGCTGACAAATGCCGGGACGCTGATCGCGCTTCTCAAGGCGAAAGCGCTGCGTAAATTGTAGTCCAGCGAGCCGTTCAACGGAGACAGAGATGCGGGCCGCATGGCTAGTCCTGATTTGCCTGGCGGCATCAGGGCTTGCGCTATGCGTCCGAACTCTTGTCGACGACGCGAATTCGCTTCAGGGCCGCGAACTGCATCTTCGGGGAGTCTACGTTTACTCTGCAGTGATACTGATTGCAGCCTTCAGTTGCTGGCGCCGGCTTGGCCCAACTGTATTCTGTTCGCTACTTGCTGCAACCGCGAGCGTCACCTTTGTGTTCTCGGGCGTCAATCCGGTGGCACAACTCTACGCGTCGATTGCAATCGGATTTGTCGCCGGCCTAGCCTTTGAGTACTTCGCCAATCACAGGTGCAAGCAGAGAGTTTGACCAACCGCTACAGCATCAGACGTGTGCAATGCCAGTCCAAGCTTCCGGTCGGCTATGATCTCTAAAAATCCATCGCCCAGCGGCTGCCCCAGCCGTAGACCCAGCCGTCGCCCAGGTCGCCGGCCAGCGGGGCGTCGCGGTGCGTCGTCATGAAGTCGAACTGAAACTTCATGTTCGGGTTGAGGAACCAATTGAGGCCCAGCGTCCCGTTGTGGAGGATGCCGCCGTTGAAACCGTTGTCGTTGAGGTCGAGATAGTTGTAACGGGCGCCGATCTGCCAGGCGCCGATGCCTCCGCCGGTGACGTCGCCGCACTCGTCGCGGCCGACAAAGAAATTCTCGTTGGGCGTCACTCGCGTGAACACGCCGAGCAGCTTGTCGTAATTGTCGTGCTCGCCCGTGAGAAAATAGAAGACCTGGGCGTAGCCGCCGTGGTAGAGCACGTCGCCCTGGGCCGGCTGGATCACGTTGCCGACGATCGGCGCCGCGTCGGTCAGGTAGCTGGCGAGATACTCGGCCTGAAACGTCCACGGCCCATTGACCGCCGCCAGCTCGCCGTTGAGCCACTGCATGTCGTTGCCGCCGATCTGGCCGGTTGTGGCGGGCACGGGCCAGCTCGGCGCGAGACCCGTGCGAATCGCGTCGCGGGTGCGGAAGATCGTGCGGCCGGCAACCGCCTTCTGCTGCATCACCGAGCCGCCGACGTGCAGCAAGTTCGCGCCCTCGTCGCAGTACCAGAGCAATTTCGTGCTGCGGGCCACGGTCGCAAAATCGCCGTCGTGGGCACTGGCGGCGAACACGTTGTCGGTCGGTTTGAACAGGCCCAAGTTCCACGTGCCTTCGTCGTCGTCGCCGTAGGTCTCGAACACGCTGATGCCGGGCCAGAAACCGTTGTACGCGCCGCCGTAGAACGAATCCTGATTGTATGACCGTTCCATAAACGGCAAGAAGCGGCTGCTCACCAGGTGCTCGAAGCCGATCGCCGGCTTCTGGTTGCCAATGCGGACGTCGCCCATCGGCATGTCGTTGAGAATCACCCATAGGTCGGTCGGCGCGGTGACGGTCCGGTCGACGCCGTCGACACGGATCGCATTGACGAAGTCATATTCCGCCGCCCACTCGATGAAGCCGTACATCGTGCCGTCGACGCGCAGTCGGGCGCGGCGAAAATCGGCGCCATTTTCGTACGGCGTGTTGATGTTGTCTTGGACATTCGGATCGGCATCGAACCAGCCGACGTCGAACTGCGTGCGGCCACCTGCGTGGACGCGGAAATCCCGGTTCTTGGTGGCCAGCTCCATCCCGTGCTTCCACTCCGCGGTCATGCTCAAGTCGCTGCCGATCACGTGGCCCGAGGGCTGCTGGGAATCGCACGCTTCGCAGTCGGAGTCGAGCGACTCGCTGATCGGCGGCGCCCAAGGCTCCGATGGCGTCCACGGCTCGGACGGCGAGGAACCATTCGTCGCTTGATCGAGTTGCGGTCCACCTGGAGCCGGCGCCGGGAGCGGCGGTGGAGCCAGCGCGGCGTACCGCGCGCCTTCGGGCATGATGATCGCCTGGCGCAATTCGGCGTTTTCGCGCTCCAGCGAATCGATGCGGGCGCGAAACTCGGCCAGCTGCTGTGCGATGGTTGCTTCTTGCGCACGGGACTGGGCCGGGAATGTGGCCGCACAGGCGCAGAGTGCCGCTAGCATCCCAACGCGTATCATCCTTGACCCGCGCGTGTTGGAATTGAGACTGATCGTCCGTGATTGCTTCTTGCATCGGACGCGCCTGCCGCAGCGATTAGGCCGACGGTGGCGCCGGCTCGATCTTCACAAACAAGCTGACGATCGTAACGGCTGGCGAAACCCTGGCGGCTTTTGCCCGACAGGACGCGGAGCGCCCCCGCTGCTAGCTACGTGGACTGCACGGACAATGTGAAGTCGCTCAGATACACGTCGTCGATCGGCAGCTCGGGAATCGTCCGGCGGAGCCGCAGGTAAACTCGGCGGCGAAATTTCTTGAGCTCGGGATCGTCGTAGTCTTCGATCGGCACCAGCCGCGTGGCCACGATCACCTGGTCGCGGACCTTGATCTTGTGCTGCGGGTAAATGCATTCAAAGGCTTCAAACGAATCCTTGCTGATTCGTGCCTGCAGGATGAACGTCACCGTGTCCTTGCGAGAAGAGGCGCTGTGGTAGATGCGAATGCTGAATTCGCCGAGCTTGACGGCGCGGGTGCCGTCGGACGATGCGGCGCTGATCGTCTCCTCTTCCGCAGCCTCCGCCTTCCCGTGGCTGTCGCCTCCGCCGCCGTGGCCTCCGCCGCCATGCTCGCCGCCTCCCGAAGCCAGCGCGAGAGAAGCCGTCAGCGCGATCGACGCGAAGCCGACCAGCGAGGCGAAATTCCCACGGCGATCAAATCGAGCAAGGTTCATGGCGTGTGTCACTCGAGGATTACAGCTTCCGCAGCACCACATCGGAAATCAACAGCCGGCGAATGCACTGCGTACCCAACTCGGCATGCACGGCATCCGTGAGATGCGATTTCAATTTGGCCAGTTCTGATTCCTGCAGATATTCCCCCGTCGCGTTGCGGCAGACGAGGATCACGCGGTCGCGGACCTTCCCTTCGTGCCGCTTCCACTGCGCGGCAAGTCGCTTCTTGCATATCGGGTCCACGAGCGCGTACAGCGAGAAAGCGAACTCGACGCGATTTCTTTTGACGCCGTCATCGAGCGACGTTGGCTCGATCAAGGGAATCGGCACCACGTACTTGCCGAGCGAAAACTCGACCATTTCGTCCTGGGCGGGCGTCAGGTCGAGCTCGTCAAACTCGAAGTCTTCGCTCGGGGCACAACCCGCGGCGCACAGCAGCCCGGACAATAGCACTGTCCCAACAATTTTGACCGGCAGCTTCATAAATTTCAGGGCGAAACGGGTCCAGCTGTCTAGCGATAAAACACCCCGTCAAACATAGGCCTCTGGACCGCCGCTTTGCGACCTATACTTGCGCCTGGGACCACTCGCCCCCTCGATCGCGGGCCGAATTTGAGGATTCTGCGGTCGGCGGCTGCCGAGGCGAAGCGGATCGACGGAGGAGCACATCGAGATGACACGCGCGCTCTGGGCGTCGGCATTCTTCGCCGTCACGCTGCTCCCCGGCTGCTACAACTCCACCGCGCTCGTCGAGGAGGTGCGCTCGCACGCGCTGCGCAGTCAGACGCACGAGATCGATCTCGGCCTGTACCGAACCACGATGCCGCGCGATCCCAACACCAATACGCTCACCGAGATCGAGCTGCGGCTGTTCGGTACCGTGCCGCAGTACAAGATTTCCGCCATCGAGCAGCAGCTTGAAGCCGATGCTCCCAAGCTCCGCTTCGAAACTCTGGCCGCCATCCGTAGAACGACGGCCGAAGAGCTGGGAGAGCCCGACTTGGGCAAGCTCCGTACGCGACTGATGCAAGTCGCCAACAGCGTGATCAAAGATGCTCCAATCCAATCGATCGGCGTCGAAAAAATCCGCATCGCCGACAAGCACTAGGCGGCTCTATCGCTCGCGTGCCGGTAAGTGTGCGGGCGGCATGCACCCGGTTTGGCGTTTCCGCGACATTGTTTCGGCCGCTGCTGCCGAAAACGCCGGCCGCCGGGTGCTGCAAATTCCTGCGGCGGACCACTATAATATCGGCGGTAACCGCCGGTTGTCCGCACGATGGCCACAAGCGTTCTGATCCCGATTCGGTGCAAGAACTGTGGACGGCTCTATCATGTGCCGCCATCAGCGCTCGAACGCCGCGCGAAATGCCGGCCTTGTGGCAGCGAATTCGAATTGCCGCGGGCGGAGCTCGATCCGCCGAGCGGCAAGCGCACGATTGCGGCGCACCAGAATGCGCCGCAAGACCGTTTGGTCGCTTCGCAGATCGCCGTAACCTCCGCCAGGCGTAAACCAGGCTTCGGCTGGACCTGGCGTCTCTTGGCTGGCGTCGGAGCGATAGCCGCAGCCGGTCTCGTTCTGCTCTTCACCACAGGATTCTGGAGTGGCCGACAGTCCGTCGAAGCCGCCAATTTCGAGCGCGGTCATCTCGCGCGACTTTCGCAACCACACGAAGCGGATACGTTTCGGTCCGTAGTGGAACTCGTGGACGCGATCGAGCCTTCCGTCGTGCAGATCGAATCGGCGTTTGGTTTCGGCAGCGGTTTTGTGCTCGATGAGTCGGGGCTCGTTGTTACGTGCCATCACTGTGTCGAGGATGGAGCCCAGTGCACCGTGACGTTTTCCGACGGTCGGCAGGAGCATATCACCGGCGTGCGGGGCGCCTGGCCGGACCGCGATATCGCGATCGTGCGCATCTCGACGCTTCGGCCCGTCGTTCCGCTGGCGCTCGAATCGCGCTCGCCAAAAAAGGGCGAACCGGTCGTCGCCTTCGGCGCCCCGGAGGGTTTATCGTTCTCCGTGAGCGAAGGTTCCGTCAGCGCGCTCCG
>JBFWSG010000067.1:0-28730 GCA_050248495.1 Pirellulales bacterium
ATTTGGCCGCTAGAAAAACGCCGCACTGCCCAGCACTCGACAAGTTTTCTAAGGCTTTGAGTCAGCGGGATTTGTGGCAAGTCGGGCTGAGAGGATTTGAACCTCCGACCTCTTGGTCCCGAACCAAGCGCTCTAGCCAGGCTGAGCTACAGCCCGCGATGGGTGCGTTCCAGGGAACAGGCGGCTCCTGGGCCGCGAAAATGCGCACCTGTGGCGGAACCAGCACTCTATCAGATGGGCGTAACTGTCACAAGACGCGGCAGTTACGGCCGGTTTTCGGGCTGCTCGCCGGTGGCGGGGCAAATGACCTGGAGCCGCCGCGTGGATTTGCTATCATCCCCGCTCACCGGCGGGGCAGGCCGGGCCACTTTCTTCTTTCCTCTCCTCCCATCCACTGCCATGAACACTCGCAGCATCTCGTCTTGCGCCGTCCTGCTCGTTGTGTCGGCCGGTCTGATCGTGTCCGCCAGCGGCTGTGCGTCGATCATCAACGGCCGGACCGCCACCGTCACGATCGATAGTCGTCCCTCCGACGCGCTAGTCGTGATCCGCGACAAGCGCGGCGACACGGTGCTCAAGACGCAGACTCCGGCAACCGTCGAGCTCAAACGCAAAGACAAGTTCATCTGGCCGGCAAAGTACACGGCGACCATCGAGAAGCCAGGCTTCCAACCAAAGACCGTGCCGATCAATCAAACGATCAATCCCTGGATCCTCGGCAACGTAGTCGTCGGCGGCGTGATCGGCCTGGCGGTCGACAACGCGACCGGCGCCGCCTGGAAACCGAAGGTGGCCTCGATCCGCGAAGATCTGGAGCCGGTTGCCTACGCGCAACAGCCGCCGATGGTGCCACCGCCTTACGCGACCGGTGAAGCAGCCGCTGGACCGGCATATATGGCGGAGCAGCCGATGCCAGGCGGGGTGCAGCCGGCAACTGCTGTGTACTGACACGCCGGCCGGTTGCCGCGACCCGTCCGAGCCATTCTCACCTTGGACCATACAATTTGCCATAATTGAGGCATGCCTCTGCACATCGAAGCCTGCAAGAGATGACGACCTCCACCATATCCATTGAAGTCGACACCGATACGGCACGTGCGTTTAGTGCGGCTTCGGAAGAAGAGCGCCGCAAGATGCAGTTGTTGCTGAATCTGCGGTTGCGCGAGCTGGTAAACTCTCCGCCGCGCCCTCTCAAGGACATCATGGATGAGATCGGCGCGGAGGCGGAGGCACGTGGCTTGACTCCTGAGATTCTCGAGTCAATTCTCCATGGCGACTGAGCTGCGAGCCAGGGAATTCGTCGACGCGATCACTCCCTGACGTCACTGCACATCCACATGCCGCGTGTTGAGCCGCAAGTTCTCGACGCCCTGCGATTTGAGCAGATCGATCACCGCGACGACGTCGTCCCACAGCAGTCCCTTGCCGGCGGAGAGCGACACTTGCTGCTGCGCCACCGCGTTGCCTAGCCCGGCGAAGTAGCGCTCGACTCCCGCTTCGTCGACGCGGGCGTCATTGAGATACAGCTGCACGTCGCCCAGCTCGCCGCGTTTGAGCGTGAACACCACCGCCGTCGGCTCCGGCTCCGGAGCGATGGCCGTCGAATCGGGCAGCTCGACCTTTACTGGCGCGGTGCCGACGATCGCCGGCACCGTGATCATGAACACGATCAAGAGCACGAGCGTCACGTCCACCAGGGGAGTCACGTTGATTTCGCTCAGCGGAGCGGCTTCATCTTCATAGCTCGAATTCGTCGAGATGCCGACGGCCATCAATGCGCCCTCGTCGGTGCGGCGGGAGCGGATGGATCGGCCGGCTGCGGCTCGATCGCGGCGTTTGCCAGCACGAGGTGGGCGAGCGAATCGACTGCGGCAAGACGCGTTCGCACTTTCCGCTCAAACAAGTTGTAAGCCACCACGGCCGGAATCGCCACGAACAGGCCGACCGCCGTCGCCACCAGCGCCTCGAACACACCGCTCATCACGGCGCTGGGATCTTGCTGCCCGGCGGCAGCATTCATCTCATGCGCCGCCTTGATGATGCCGAGCACCGTCCCCAACAGGCCCACGAAGGGTGCGTTGCTGCCGATCGTGGCCAGGATCGAAAGGTTCGCATCGAGCGCCGGCCGCATCCGCGACTTGGCGCTAAGCATCGCCTCGCTGGCCGACTGCACGCCGTTGCGCAGATTGATTAAACCCGCCGCCACGACGCCGCATTCGATCGTCGAAGTGTGCTGCTCCTTGACCAACTGCCACGCGCCGGCGAGGTCACCCTTCCGAAACCGCTCCTGCAATTCATCGCCCAGTTCTTCGGCGTCGACGCCCGTCCGCCAATAGTAGAACCAGCGCTCCAGCACGAGCGCAATGCTCAAGACGCTCAGCGCCGCCAGCAGCCAGAGAATCCATTCTGCTCCCAGGTAGGTCAGCTTCAGGAGCAGTTGCGTGAGCATGAAAGACCTTTAAGGGCGCGGCGATCGCACCCCCAACATCGCACTCAGCGCCCCGCAGGCGCCGGTCAAAAAGTTGCCAGTTACCAATCCACCACGAATCCACGTCCAATTAGTCGCTAATCTATAAATGTTTCCGAAAAGCAGCGAGGGGAATCGTCACCGCGACGGCTGCCGTCTCGCGGCCTAATCTGGCGGCGATCCGAGGCAAATTTCGCGCTGGATTGCCCGTTTTGTCGCGTCAGGGTGAACCGCTGCGCGACCGCTGGCGTAGGCGTATGGTATGGACACCCGGCCGGCACTCCGGGTACGCTTCTACCTTGCGTACGGGTGGCCTGGCTCTGAGCTGGGCAGCACCAATTTGGGGCACTGTACCAATTTGGGGCACTCTGCCCGGGGAGCCTGCGGGGCCGCATGGACTCCGTTCCCTTATCCTGCTGTAGCGCTAGCGGAGCATTTGACTCATGACTCGCCTGGCAACCAATTCACCGACCATGGGCAGCACACCAGTCCGCACGGCAATGATCGAAGCCGACGGGCTCTCGAAGTTCTACGGCGACTTCGCCGCCTGCCGCGACATCTCCTTCGCCATTCGCCAGGGCGAGGTGGCCGCCTTCCTCGGCCCCAACGGCGCCGGCAAGAGCACCACCATGAAACTGCTCACCGGCTACCTGGCCCCTTCGGAAGGCGAAGCTCGCATCGCGGGATATAACGTCGCCACCGAGCGGCTCGAAGCGGCCAAGCACCTCGGCTACCTGCCGGAGAACGGCCCGCTCTATCCGGACATGTCGCCGCGCAGCCTGCTGCAGTTTTTCGGCGCCGCTCGCGGGATGAGCCGCCAGCAGGTGGCCGACCGCATGGAAAAAGTGATCGACCTCTGTAAGCTCAGCTCGGTGGTCGGCAAACCGATCGGCAAACTCTCGAAAGGCTTCCGGCAACGCGTGGGCATGGCCCAGGTGCTGTTGCATGAACCGGACGTCTTGATCATGGACGAGCCGACCGCCGGCCTCGATCCGAATCAGATTCGCGAAGTTCGCGACACGATCCGCCGCATCGGCCAGACCAAAACGATTCTCCTCTCGACGCACATCCTCCAGGAGGTCGAAGCGATGTGCAACCGCGTGATCTTCATCAACGAAGGCCGGCTCGCGTTCGACGGCACGCCCGATGAGCTCGCCTCCCGGGGACAGGATCTCAGCGAACGGTTCCACGAATTGACGCGATCGGAGTGAGCGTCTTAGCACGATGTCATTTTGCAATCGGTTGTAATTCGGCGTGGCCGCCGACGCAAACGCCTCCGACAACTGACGACTGACAACTGACCACTATCTATTCCCATGAATTTCAACGTCATCAAAGCCATCTTCAAGCGCGACTTCGTCAGCTATTTCTCCAATCCGACGGGGTACGTGTTCATCTGCGTCTTCGTGGTGCTCAGCTCGCTGGCCGCGTTCTGGCCGCCGGAGTTCTTCTCGAACAACCTGGCCAACCTCGACCAGCTCAACAAATGGCTGCCGTTCATCATGCTGGTGTTCATCCCGGCAATCACGATGAGCATCTGGGCGGAAGAGCGCAGGCAGGGGACGGATGAGCTTCTGCTTACGCTCCCGGCGAGCGATTTCGACGTCGTCTTGGGCAAGTACCTGGCGGCGGTGGCGATTTACACCGTCTCGCTCCTGTTCTCGATGTTCGCCATCTATCTCGTCTTCAGCTGGGGCCTCGGCTCGCCGGACGTCGGGCTCTTCGTCGGCACCTACGTCGGCTATTGGTTCATCGGCCTGGCGATGCTCTCGATCGGCATGGTCGCCTCGTTCCTGACGAACAATCTCACGGTCGGCTTCATCCTCGGCATGGTGTTCAATCTGCCGCTGGCGCTGTTCGGCGTGGCCGACTGGATCATCGGCTATGCCCCGATCGCCAACGCGATCAAGCAGTGGAGCGCCCAGGCGCAGTTTGGCGATTTCCAGCGGGGCGTGATCAGCCTCAGCGGCATCAGCTATTTCGTGATGATCGCCGTGGTCATGCTGTATGTGAGCATGGTGCTGATCAGCCGCCGCCATTGGACCGGCCGCGACGATGGCGGCACGATGTGGTTCCACTACCTGGTCCGCACCGCGGCCCTGCTGTTGGCCGCCGTGGGCCTGAACGTGCTCCTCTCACACGGCAGCGCGCTTCACCTCGACATGACGAGCCAGGGTCTCAACTCGCTGTCCGGTCGCACCATCAAGCTCGTCCACGACCTCCGCGACAATCCGGACGTGAAAACAATTCGCATCGACGCCTACGTCAGCCCGCAAGTCCCCTCGGAGTATGCCCCCCACAAGCTCAATCTGCTCTCGACGCTCTCGGAGCTCAGCGCCATGAGCGACGGCAAGATCCAGGTCGACGTCCACGAGATCGAAAACTTCAGCGAAGCGGCGACGCTCGCCGAACGCACCTACGGCATCGAGCCGCGCAGCGTGACCTCGATCAAAAACGGCGTCCGAGGCAGCGAGGAAGTCTTCTTCGGCGTCGCGTTCAGCTCCGGCCTCGACAAGGTCGTGATCCCGTTCATCGATCGCGGCATCCCGGTCGAATACGAACTGGTGCGGTCGATCTGTACCGTGGCCGGCCAGGAGCGCAAGACGCTCGGCGTCCTCAAGACCGACGCCGAACTGTTCGGCGGCTTCTCGATGCAGGGCCCCACCGAAGAGTCGGAAATCATCACCGAGCTCAAGAAGCAATACGACGTGCAGCAAGTCGACCCGTCGAAGCCGATCACCAAGAAGTACGACGTGCTGCTCGCCGTGCAGCCCTCGTCCCTCTCGCCCGAGGCGATGGACAATTTCGTTCAGGCAGTGAAGAGTGGACAGCCGACGGCGATCTTTGAAGATCCGCTGCCGTGGCTCAATTCGTTCGGCGGCGTCGTCGGCACCAGCCAGCCCAAGCAGCCGCCGGGCGGCATGATGGGCATGTTCAATCAACAACCGCCGCAGCCCAAGGGCGACATCAATCAATTGTGGAAATTGCTCGGCGTCGAATTCGATCCGGACACGATCATCTGGCAGGACTTCAACCCGGAGACGAAGATCGGCGACATTCCGAAAGAGTGGATCTTCATCGACCAGGGGCTCACGGCCCAGAACGCGATCAACCCGTTCAATCCGCTCGACCCCGTGTCGGCCGGCATGAACCAGGTGTTGTTCCTGGTCTCCGGCGCGTGGCGTCCCGAAAAGGGCTCGAAGCTGCAATTCACCGAGCTGGCCCACACCGGCCCCAAGACCGGCACCATCAGCTTCCGCGACTATGAAATGTGGAACCGTTCCGGCGGCCAGATTCAACCCCGCCGGGCCCTCACCAAAGAGCAGTACATCATCGCCGCCCGCGTGACCGGCACAGTCATCGACGAAGACGATTTGCTCGCCGGTGCCAAAGACAAGGCCGCCGACAAGTCGGCCGATGCCAAAACCGCCGACGCGGCCAAACCGGCCGACAGCAAAGAAGTCGACCCGGCCGAACAGGCGCTCGCCGCAGCGAAGAAGACGGACGGCAAAGCCCACGATCCGGCCGAGGATCCCACCAAGGCAGGCCCCAAGAAGAACAACATCAACGTGATCCTGGTCTCCGACATCGACTGGATCGCGCCGATCATCTTCCAGCTTCGCTCGGCGGGCGAGAATCAGGACATGCTCGTCGAGTGGAAGTTCCAGAACGTGCCCTTCGTGCTCAATATCCTCGATTCGCTCGCCAGCGACGACCGCTTCGTCGACATCCGCAAGCGGACGCGCTCGCATCGCATCCTTACCAAGATCGAACAGGCCACCGAGGAGTACCGCGCCAAGTCGCTTGCCGAACGCAGCAAGTCGATGGACGAAGCCAATCAGCAGGTGGAGCTCGTCCGCCAGCAATTCCGCGACAAGATCGCCGAGCTCGAGAAGCGGACTGACCTCGACGCCCGCGCGAAAGCCCAGCAGATGGAGTTCCAGCGGATCAAGTCGGAACGCGAACGCGACGTAAAGATCTCGCGGCTCGAAAAAGACCGCGACCGCAAAGTGAAACAGATCGACCGCGAGCTGGCGGCCGAGGTCCAAAGCGTGCAGTTCTTTTACAAGCTCAACGCCGTGATCCTGCCGATCATCCCGCCGCTGCTGCTGGCGTTCTTCGTCTACTTCCACCGCCGCCGCGCCGAGCAGGAAGGCGTCAACGCCAACCGCCTCCGCTACGGCAAAAAGAAAACCGCCGCATAAGAAAGAATGACTACCACGACGACACAACGTCACGACGTCTTAAGCCATTGCTATGTCTTTCGTCGTGCCGTCGTGTCGTCGTGGTGAAAAATAGACTGGAGCTTTCGATCATGACTGAGTCCGTCAAAACCTCGCTGTTTATTGGCGTCGCCCTCGTCGCGCTCCTGGCGGGTTGGGCCAGCCGGCCTAAGCAGGTCACGGTGAACGTCGAGTCGCGCATCAACCAGGACCTTTCGCAGAACTTCACCGATTCCGGTGCGGCCAAGCGACTCAAGATCGTCGAGTTCAACGAGACCTCCGCGACCCTCCGCGAGTTTGAAGTGGCCGAGGTCGACGGCCTGTGGACCATTCCCTCGAAGGACGGCTACCCAGCCGACGCCGAACGCCAGATGGCCGAGGCGGCCACGTCGCTGATGGATCGCAAGATTCTGTCCATCGCCGGGGAAAGCGCGGCTGACCATGAGCAATTCGGCGTGATCGATCCTCTCTCGCCCAAGCTCGAAGCGGGGCAGAAGGGCGTCGGCACCCACGTCACCATTTCCGACATCGAAGACAAGCCGCTGGTCGACGTGATCATCGGCAAGAAAGTCAAGGACTCGACCAACGAGCAGCACTACGTCCGCGAGGCCAATCGCGACGTCGTCTATACGGTCGAAGTCGACCCGAAAAAACTCTCCACCAACTTCGAAGACTGGATCGAAAAGGACCTCTTGAAGCTCAACGCCTGGGACATCCAGCAGGTGCAGATCAACGACTACTCGGCCGAGCTCCAGCCCGTGATGACACCGCAGGGCATCGCCATCCAGGTGGCCTGGGATCCGCGGGCCGAGATGAAGCTCACCTACGATGAAAAGGATGGCAAGTGGAACGCCGAGGACCTTAAGCAATACGACAAGGGCGCCCAGCAGTACACCGAGTTCAAGCTCAACGACAAGCAGGAGCTCAACACCGAAGCGCTCGATTCGCTCAAGACGGCGCTCGACGACCTGGCGATTGTGGACGTCGATCGCAAGCCGGCCGGCCTGAGCGCCGATCTCAAGGCCGGCGTCGACTTCCTCGACAATGCCGACGCCCGCAAGGACCTCCGCGCGCTGGGCTTCGCCACGGTGCCGAACCGCGACGGCAGTGAAGGTCAGGAGCTGATCTCCAGCGAAGGCGAAGTGATCGTCACGATGAAGGATGGCGTCGAGTACGTGCTGCGATTCGGCGACATGCGGCTCGACACGAGCGGCATGTCTTCTGAGGCTACCGACGCCGAACATCCCGCCGGCGCGACTGCCGATGAGAAGGCCAAGGCCGGCGACAAGAATGTCCAGCGCTACCTGTTCGCCATGGCCCGTTTCAACGAGAACGCGATCAAGAAACCGGAGCTCCAACCGTTGCCGCCGCTGCCAGAAGAGAACGCCGCCGCCGCCCCTGCGACAACTGAACCCGAGAAGACCCCGGGCACCACCGAAGCCAGCGCCGCCGCCCCGACGGACGCTGCAAAGCCGGAAGCCACCGAAGAAGAAGAGGAAGAAGAAGAAACGAACGAAGCCCCCGCCGCAACAGAATCCACCCCACCCGCGGCGAGCTCAGTCGAGCCGCGAGCGGGCGAACAGGCCTCCACTGAGTCGAAGCCCACAGAAACAAAGGCCACCGAAGCCCCAACTTCGGAGACCCCAACCCCCGAATCCAAACCCGAACCCCAGCACTCCCCCGAATACGAAAAGGTCCTCGCCGAGCGCAAGCGAATCGAGCTCGAGAACAAGCGCAAGCTCGATGAATACAACGCGCTCGTGGCCAAGGGCCGTCAACAGGTGCAGGATCTCAACCTCCGCTTCGGCGACTGGTACTTTGTGGTCTCGAACGACACCTTCAAGAAAGTCCGCCTCGGCGAGAAGGACGTCGTCAAAGAGAAGGGGCAGGACGCCGCTGGCGCGAAGTCGAGCGCCGCGGGCGCTCCCGGCTCGGCCGTTCCCGGCCTGCCGTCGCTCCCCGGCTTGGGCAAGTAAGCGGCCGCCATTCCCCGCCTCGTTGCACGAATTTGCCAGGAATCGCCGGCCCCATTGCAAAGTGGCGGCCGCCGCGTGACAGCTGCAGTCCGCGCCGCCTAAAGTGGTGAATACCGCCGCTCGCTGGTCGACTGCATTCGGTGGTCAGTTCTCCACAGCGGCGGCCCTTTCTTTCCACGGACACAGCGATGAGACTCTCGACTCTCATTTTGTTTGCGCTCGCGGTTGTCGTTGTCGACGCTGCGAACATGGCGCACGCCGAACAACTCTTCGACGTTGCAAAGTTTGGCGCCGTGGGCGATGGCCAGACGATCAGCACCAAAGCGATTCAAAAAGCGCTCGACGAGTGCGGCAAGCAGGGGGGCGGCGTAGTCCTCATTCCGCCCGGCGTGTATCTCGCCGGCCCGCTCAAATTGCGCGATCAAACCACGCTTCGCATCGCGGAAGGAGCGACGCTCAAAGCGATCGACGACCCTTCTGCCTATGCCCGCACCGACAAGCCGGGCGAGTTCAACCACTTTCTCACCGGCAAAGACCTCGCCGACATCACGATCGAAGGAGGCGGTGTGATCGACGGTTCCGGCGAGCGGTGGTGGATTCCCGCCGAGGAAGCCCGGCAGAAAAAGAGCGGTTACACGCTGCCGCGTCCGAACCTGATCGTGCTCACGCGCGTGAAGAACCTCACGGTCCGCAACGTCACGATCCAGAACTCGCCCAAGTTCCACTTCGTGCCCACCGAATGCGACGGTGTGCTCGTGGAGAATTGCACGTTCCTCGCCCCCGAGCGGGCGCCCAACACCGATGCAATCGATCCGAGCATGTGCCGCAACGTCACGGTTCGCGGCTGCACGATCGACGTCGGCGACGACAACATCGCGGTGAAGAGCGGCAAGCGCGCCGACGGGCGCGAGTTTGCCGCCGCAGGACTGCTCGTGGAGAATTGCACCATCAAGCATGGCCATGGCATCTCGATCGGCAGCGAGATCGTGGGCGGCGTGAAGGACGTCGTCGTCCGGAACTGCACGTTCGAGAACACCGACAACGGCATCCGCATCAAGACCGACCGCAAAAAGGGCGGCACGGTGGAGAACGTGCTCTATGAAAACCTGAAGATGAAAAACGTCCGCGGCGCGATCCTGTTCACCGCTTACTATCCCAAGATTCCAGCAGCCGACTCTCCGAAACCAATCACCAAGACCACGCCAATCTACCGAAACATCATCGTCCGCAACCTGGAGGCCACGAGCACCAAGGACGCCGGCGCGATCGTCGGCCTGCCCGAGAGCCCGATCGAAAACGTGCTCTTGGAAAACGTGGCCATCACCTCCGCCCGACAAGGCCTCGAAATCCGCCACGTCCAGGGCATCGAGCTCCGCAACGTGACGATCACGCCTGCAAAGGGCGAACCGCTCACGGTAAAGGACGCCACCGTGACAGGTGACTCCGCGCAGTAAGTGTGGCTGGCGGTCGAGCGACAGCGAGCCCCCAGCAATTGAATGCTTTTGAAAACTACCTGGGGGCTCGGCTCAGCCTCGACCCCAGCCACCCAATTCAATCCGGCCTCACCAGCGGCTCGCACTTCGCCCGCCCGCGCAGAGAGTTGATCGTCCGCCACACCGTCGGCCGCGTCACGAGCCAGCGCTCGAGTCGGTACTTGCCTGGAAAGTCAACGAGCAAGATTCCAACCACGATCGTCAGCAGTCCCTGCCCCGGGACGAACAACATCAAGATGCCGGCCGCGATCAGACCCGCGCCGAGCAGATTCTTCGCGCCGCGAACGGTCCACCTCAGTGCCCAGTGCCGATCCCAATAGACGAGCTGCCTTCGATAACCGGCCGTGAAGTAGTCGGCCGGCATTCGCACCACCAGCCACCCGACGACCAGCGGCGTCAGCAGGAACAGCGCGAGCGAAATTGCAAACAGCCACCAGAAAACTGTTGGATACAGTCCACTCATCAAATTCGTCTGGCCAGAAAAAATCTGCCGCGGGAACTCGGCCGCAATAATTGTCGCAACCACTTGCGAGCACTCAAGTATCGCTCACGGTTGCAACTTGCGCGCCGCCAAAGAAGGCTCGATTCTTGCCTTGTCCTCATCCGGCACCGTTCTAAAAATTGGCGCTTGCGGGAAGCTCGCCTCTCTCGCTGGCGGAACCTTGAAACGGCTTGCAGATGACCGAAACGATTTCGAGGCTGCTCAGTCCAACGACCGTGTGGTCGCGGGCAGCAGCCTGTTCAACAGTGGAAGGACACCTTGATGTACGACACGCTGAGCACTTCAAGCATCCTCGACGTTTTTGAAGAGCAGGTCTGCGAACTCGGAGGCCGCGTCTCCGACACGTTTCACGACGGCGGGCAGCTGTTCGTTCGATCGCTGTTGCCGAACATCCAGCCGGTGCGGCCGGGGGACAAAATGCAGGCCGGCCTTGCGCTGCGGGCCAGCGACGAAGAGCTCTGGCTGCACCCGTATATGTTTCGCCAGCTCTGCCGCAACGGCGCCATCATGGCCCAGGCGATCGAGTCGCTGCACGTCGAATGCCTCGGCGCCTACACGCGCGAGGAAGGGACCGACATGCTCCGCGAGGCCATCGTGCGCTGCGCGGACCCGGAAGTCTTCGCCCGCTCCCTCCGCCGCGTTCGCTCATCGGTAACCAGCGAGATGGATGGCTTCCTCGCCGTGATGCAGCATCTCGCGCCGCTCCTGCGACACGGCATGGGCCACGTGTTGCACGAAATTCTCGGCGAGTACGCCGTCGGCCGCGAGCGAACTCGCTTCGGGCTGATGAATGCCGTCACGGCAGTCGCACGCGAAACTAGCGATCCGGACGCGCACTGGCGGCTGGAAGAATTGGGCGGCGACATCGGCGCTCGCCTGCTACCGAAGCGACCGACTCCGGCACCCGCGCGCGCTCGACATCAGGCCGAGCCGGTGCCCACTTCCTGACGGAGGTCGGCGCCGCGACGCGATGGATCGAATTCATTTCGACTCGATCTGCGCACCCAGCTCACGCAGCGATTCGAGCGTGTAGATCCCCGTGTCGTGCCCGTCGCTGAATTCGATACCGTAGGCGTAGCGGCCCACGGGTTTCATCCCCGCGATCCGCAGTGGCGCCGCTTCGGCAGGCGAGAGAATCGTCAGCGACGTGGCGGGCGGCGGCGGGGCGTTGCGCTTCTCGCGACATGTCGCACAAGGGCATTTGTCGCGCAGCTCCCGCACCGCGTACTCGCGGACTACGCCATCGCTCCAGGTGATCCGCAGCCGATCCGGGGCGGCGAGTTCCAAGTTGGTCGGTTGCACGTTCATGATCGGCGTCGCTCGTCCACGAATCTCCGTCCTTTTCCTTCGAACCGCGGCAACGACGCCGGCGGCACGCCTTGCACGTCGATCTTGAGCCCCAGCCGTACTTGCAGCTCTTGTTCAATCCGCCTCGGTTCCCCCAGATGATCTTCCACTTCGACGAGCACTTCGTCCAGCTCGCCGCGCTTGCGGGCGGTGAGCCGATACTCGACGACTTCCGGAAAGCCGTGCAGGATCTGCTCGATCGCGCTCGGGAACACGTTCACGCCGCGGATGATCAGCATGTCGTCGATCCGCCCCAGGACGCCGCCCTCCAGGAGCACGAAACGATTCGGCCCGCTGGCGGTCCACGTCGGCCGCACCAGGTCGCCCGTGCGATAGCGGATCACCGGCGCGCCGCCGCGGCCCAGCGTGGTGAGAATCAGCTGCGCAAGCTCGCCGTCCTGGGCCGCCCTGCCGGTTTCCACGGAGACAAACTCGGCGACGAACTCCGATTCGTTCACGTGCAATCCGCGGCCCTCGGCGTCGGCAAAGCCCCACGGGCCGACTTCGGTCGCTCCCGCGTGGTCGATGACCGTTGCATCCCAGGCGGCTTCGATCCGCCCTCGAAATGCCGGCACGCTGCCGCCCGGCTCGCCGGCGACGACGATCTTTTCGACCGCGAGCGATGTGAGATCGATCTTGTGTTCTGCCGCCACTTCCGCGAGCCGCAGGGCGTAAGTCGGCGTGCAGAAGAGCGCGGTCGCTTCCGACTTCCGCAGCAATTCAATCCGTGCGAGGCTGCCCATCCCGCCGCCCGGGATCGCCATCGTGCCGCGCGACACGAGCGCATCGAACGCGCTCCAGAACCCGACGAAAGGACCGAACGAAAATGCCAACAGCGCCCGATCGCTCGGCGTGATCTCGGCCGCATCGAGCACGAATTGCCAGCAGCCGTTCCACCACTGCCAGTCTTCCGCAGTATCGAGCACGGCGAGCGGACGGCCGTGTGTGCCGGACGTTTCGTGAAACCGCGTGTAGGCCTCGATCTCGTAGGTGCGATTGGCGGCAAACGTCTCGCCCCCCTCCGGTTGCAGCTCGTCCTTGATCGTCAGCGGCAGCGAAGCGAGTTCGTCGAGCGATGTGAGAGTCGGCGGGCAACCGGCGAGCTTGCGCTCGTAGAAATGGTTTTTCGCCCGCACCAGCGCCAGCAGCCGATTCAGCTTTTCCAGCTGCAGCCGCTCAAGCGCCCGCCGGTCGAGCGCTTCCAAATCGCGGCGTTGATCGAACGAGAGTGCGGACATAAGCGTGGCGAGGTAAAAATCGTAGGGTGGGTCGAGGTCCACGAGACCCACCAATTCGTCCGCATCCGGTGGGTCTCGTGCGACTCGACCCACCCTACACCAACCCTCCGCCCCGCTCAACCGCCCGTGTGCTTGCCGATCGCGATCAGCGACTCCTCGGTGCGATAGAAGATTTTTCCGTCGGCCACCGCCGGCGTCGCCTGGCAGCGCTCGCCGAGATCGTTGCGCGCGATCAGCTGATATTCCTTTTCCGCCGCGAGCACGACGACCTCGCCTTCGCGCGAGAGTCCGAAGATGCGGTTCCCGATCCGCACCGGCGAGCTGTGAAACATCCCGCTCACGCGCTTGCGCCAATGCTGCTCGCCCGTCACGGCATCGAGGCACGTCACCGTGCCCCGGTCGTGCCAGAGAAGCAGCATGTCACCCGCTACGATCGGCGTCGGGATGTTCGGCACACCCTGCCGCAGTCGATAGGCTTCTTCGGGTGGTGCGCCATTTTCGCCCGGCCGCAGCGCAATCAGATGCAGCCCATTGTTGCCCGAGCCGCACGACACAATGATCAGGCCGCCCGCGACGATTGGCGAGCTGACGCAGCGATCTGGCAGATCGTGCTCGAGCACCTGCCACTCGATCACGCCCGTGGCAGGATCGTAAGCAGTGACGCCCGAACCCATGCTCGACATCACCACCAGCTTGCGGCCGTCCGCAGCCTCCATCACAAACGGCGTGGCGAACGCCGTCTTTCCCGTGCCCCTTGGTTGCGTCCAGCGGACTTCGCCGGTCCTGCGATCAATGCCAATCACCGCGCTGCGGTCTACGTTGTTCGTCTCATTGGCCACCACGATCATGTCGCCGACGATGATCGGCGACGTGCCGAAGCCATGCTGCTCGACGAGCGAGCCCACTTGCCGCGTCCAGATCGGTGCGCCGTCGTGCGAGAATGCCGCCAGCGTTACCTTGTCTCCGTCGAGCCAGAGCAGGTAGATCGAATCGGCGTCGACCGCCGGCGTGCTCGTGGCATAGCTATTGTCGCGGTGCATCGAATAGGTGTGCGAAGCGATCCGCTTCTCCCACAACTGGTCGCCGGTGTTGGCGTCGAGCGCCAGCAGAATCAGTTCGCCCGTCGCGGGATCGCCCGAAGTGACAAACAGCTTTTCGCCCCAAACCACCGGCGAGCTGTGCCCCACTCCCGGCAGCGGCTTCTTCCACAGATAGTCGGACTCCGTCCACTCGCTGGGAATCCCCGCCGTCTCGCTCTGCCCCGCGCCATTCGGCCCGCGAAAGCGATCCCAATTCTCGGCGTCAACAATTCCCGCAAAGCAAAACGCGATCGCAAGACAAGCGCAAAAGACAATCTCACGCAAAGGCGCAAAGGCGCGAAGTGTGTCAACCATCGTGTCTCTTCCTTTGCGCCTTAGCGCCTTGGCGTGAGATCTTTGTGTCTTATCGTTCAATGTGATACTGCTCGATCTTCCGATACAACGTCGCCCGGCCGATGCCCAGGAGCTTCGCGGCCTCCGGCACGTTGTTCCCCGTGCGGTTGAGCGCCTCGTTGATCAGCTTCCGCTCCCAGTATTCGATCTCCAGCGTGTCGAGGTCCATGTTCCCCGTGTCGCGCAGCGCCAGATCGGCCGGCAGGATTTCATTTTCTTCCGCCAATACGACCGCGCTGTCGAGCACATTGCGGAGCTGCCGCACGTTGCCCGGCCAGCGATACGTGAGCAGCTTCTTTCGCGCGTCGTCCGACAGGTGCACGTTTGGCCGGCCGTGCTGCCGCCGGAAGTGGTCCAGGAAAAAGTCGACCAGCCGGCCGACGTCCTCTCCTCGCTCCCGCAGCGGCGGCAGATGCAGCTCGAAGACGCTCAGCCGATAGAACAAGTCCTCCCGAAAGCGCTTCTCACGTACGTATTGCTGCAGGTCTTGGTTCGTGGCGGCTATCAGCCGCACGTCGACTTTGATCTCCTTGGTGCCGCCGACGGGCAAGAACGGGTGCCCCTCGAGAATCCGCAGCAGCTTGGCCTGGCCTTCGAGCGTCATTTCGCCGACCTCGTCGAGAAACAACGTCCCCAAGTCCGCCTGCTCGAAGTAGCCGGTGTGATCGCGGTCCGCCCCGGTGAATGCTCCCGCCTTGTGGCCGAAGAGCTGGCTCTCCATGATGTCGGCCGGAATCGCCGCGCAGTTGACCGACACCATCGGCCGATCGGCCCGCGGGCTCGCCCGATGAATCGCCCGCGCCACCAGTTCCTTGCCCGACCCGCTCTCGCCGCGGACCAGCACGCAGCCCGGCGCCTTCGCCACCCGCGTGATCTTCGACTTCAGCTCGCGCATCGGCGGCGACTCGCCGATTAATTCCGAATAGCCGGGCGACTTCTGCACCAGCTGTTGATAATCGTTCTGCAACGAGGTGAGTTCCCGCGCCCGCACCAGCGCGATGGCCACCAAGTTCGCCACCGAGATGATGAAGTCAAAATCCGACTGCCGAAACCGGCCGGACTGCAAGTAGACGTGGATCGCGCCAACAGTCGAGCGCTCCCCTTCGGCCGAGCGCCGTACCAGCGGAGCACAGACGCCGTCGGCAAAATGGTCGAGGTGGTGTGATCCACGGCTAGCCCCGTCTTTGCCCGTCGCGGTCTTCGCCGCGCCGTCCTTCGCGGTGGATTGATTAGCGATCCACACCGCGTGCCCTTGTCGCGACACCAGCTCGGTGAGCGATTGATTGAGCGTCACGCGGTTAGCCGCCTCCTGCGGAATCACGAGCTTCGGCTGCAGCCCGCCCTCATCATTCACCGCCAGAAACCCGACGACCGCCGCACCGGTCCGCTTCTTCAACAGATCGAGCGCGATCTCGACGACGCGCGACGGATCGCCGCTCCCCATCAGCTTGATGCAGAGCTGATAGAGCAGCATCAGCTCTTTCACCTGCTCCGTACTGGGCAGCCCGGCGAGAGCTTCTTCGTGCGACTGCTGCACGGCGATCGGCAGATCCTGCACGATCGTCTGCATCACCTGCGGATCGTCCCCTTTGGCGGTGGGCGGCTCTTCCGTTTCGTGAAACGCGAACTCCGTCATGCCGATGCGAATCGTGTTGCCGTCGGCCAGGCGCGCTTCGTCGATCTTCTGCCCGTTGACGCTCGTGCCGTTGCGGCTCTTGGCGTCGCGAATGAACCAGGCATCATCCCGCCGCGACAACAGGGCATGCTCGCGCGACGAGATCGGATCGGGGATCGAAATGTGGCAATCCGTCCCCCGGCCGATGACGGTTTCCCGCGCCGGATCGAGCGGAAAATTGGTCCCGGACCGATTCCCCGTCAGGATGGTCAGATAGGCGTACAACACCCGTTTTTCCGTCATCGCGACATACGAGTCTCAAAATGGGATGCCTTGCTAACATGCATCCTACCTTGAATTTGGGCGCAGGGGAAACCGGGGGAACGCGCCGATAACACGGGCGTGCCGAGTTCGGATTGGAATTTCATTGCGTGGTTGGCGCGGGCCGAGATAAAATCACGGATTCAGTTTTCAAAAACCGATGGGTATGGCCAATGAGCTGCACACGGCTATGTATGTTTCTGTCTTTTGCGTTGGCGGCCGCAGCTCCAGCTGCGGCAAACCTGCTCACCAACGGGTCCTTTGAAGCGCCGTTGGTGCCGGCCGCCTTCTATACGAACTTCCCTGGCGGATCGAATCTCATCACCGGTTGGACTGTTGTTGGCGTCGACTCTGCGGTAGTCGACAAGGCTTTCACGCAGAGCGGAATTACGTTTCAGGCTCAGGACGGCAATCAATGGGCCGACCTTGCCGGGATCACTTCCAACTCGATGACCAGCGGCGTCTCGCAGACGATTCCTACGGTCGTCAACCAGCTCTACGAAGTCAGTTTTTATGTCGGCTCGGCCACCGACAACAGCTTGTTCTTTCCGTCGACGATTGACCTGAGTATCGACGGCGGTCCGCGCACGAGCTATCACAATCCTGCCGCGCCTACGACGATGCTCGATTGGCAGAGGTTTACGACCACGTTTACCGCAACGGCCGCGACCACGAGTCTCACCTTTTACAATGGAAGTGGTCCGAGCAACTATCTCAATGGCGTTGACAACATTTCCGTCGTGCAGATCCCCGAGCCGGCAAGCTGCATCTTGGCGCTCGCCTCATTTGCCTCAGTGTTGGCACTGTCGTATCGAGGGAATCGCAACTAGGGATCGATCGGTCGCTCGATCCCGCTGCTCGCGTCAAATGCGCATCACGCCCGCTTGACCAACCGCAAGAGCGCGATCAACACGATCGCCCCCACGGTGGCCGTGATCAGCGCGCCGATCAGTCCGCCCGCCGAGATGCCCAACAGGCCGAATAGATAACCGCCCACCAGCGCCCCGATCACGCCGAGGATCAAGTCGCCTAACAGGCCAAATCCGCCGCCGCCCATGATCTGCCCGGCGAGCCAGCCGGCTGCGATCCCGATCAAGATGAACCAAACGAGATTCATGGTCCCACTCCTGTGACGATTGTCACTCGCTAATGAACTGCCGAGAGAAGAAAAGCCGCGCGTCTCGCGGTGAGCCGCTTCATGGCAGTATAAGCACGGCGACGGTGAATTGCTAAAGTCGATTTCGGGCGACGTGCAGACGGTCGACGGTTGCTACTCTTGCCGTTTCGTCTGCCATCAACCGCCCATTAACGCCACCAATCGCTGCAGCACCTGCGCCAGTACCTCGGGCGGAACGCGCGAAAAACGACTCACCTTGCGTGCCCGCCAATCGAGACTCTTCACCTGATCGGCCAGCGCAACGCCACGAACCTTTTGTCCCTCGGGGATTGGCACTTCGAACGGATAGCCTTTGACCTGGCTTGTGATGGGGCAGAGCAGCGCGAGCCCCGTTTTTCGATTGTATTCCTTCGGCGAGAGCACCAGCGCCGGGCGATGACCCGCCTGCTCATGTCCCGCCTGCGGGTCCATGTGAACCCAGACCACATCACCTCGCTCGGGAACGTATCGGGCGACGCGTTTCACCATAGCTCCTTGCCAGTCGCGCGTCCCGTCTCCCATTCAGCGTGTAGATTGCCCGGCTTGATGTCGCGGAGCAGCTCCGAAAGTACAACCGGCGGCTCCGCGATCGGCTTCACCACGACCTTGCCATTCTGCAGGGTCAACTCGACCGAGACGTCTTCGGCCAAACCGGCCTCGCTAGCAAACGCCTTGGGGATGCGCAGCGCCAGACTGTTCCCCCATTTTTGAATTCGCGCGATCATCGCCGGCACCTCGGATCAAAAAGTATCTACAATGACGATACATCGCGGCGACAATTGCGTCAAGCTGACTACTCGCCCCGCGCCACCGCCAGATGCCGCCGCCGGTTCGCGTCGTCCATGCTCGGATAGTCGCCCCGCAGATGGACGCCTTCGCGTTTGCTAATTCGAATCGGCAAGCCGCGCAGCTTCGCTACCTTCGTAAACAGCGAGTTCCTCTTGCAGGCGGGCGATCAACTTGCGAATTCCCGCTTTGGTGAAGCCCTTACTACCGACAGGATGGGTTTCCTGAAGACGCGAAAGGCGCGCTTCCAATTCCTGGATTTCCTCTTGGGCCTTCTGGTACTCCGTTAAATTGCTGATCATAACTCAACCTCCACGAGACCCTTGCGACGTCCATCCGACTCACGAGTGCGGCTGAAGAATTCGACCCATTCGTTCCAATCGATCTCGTCCTCAGCGGCAAGAATTTCTTCTGGGCGGCGTGTCAGCAGCATTTCTTCCAGCTCAATTGCCGCTTCGACCCCAACGCGAACCTGCCGCTCAAAATCTGTCGGCAACAGGACGACTGCATCTACATCTCCCGGCTCGAGCTTGGATGTGACGAAACTTCCATCGACCAACAGTCGCTTTGCACCGATCTGACGTGCCAGATCGATCCAACGTCTTAGGCGAATTGCCAGTCGCTTGCGTCGTTCGCTCGCACCACCAAATCGAAATGTGATTTCAGGCTCGGTCGCAAGATAGACTCCTTCGGGAAGATACCCGTCGGCTCGAAATATAGGAATTGTCGGCACTGACTACATCCTATCTCGAAATGCCAATCTGAGGAAATTGCAGACTGATTTGCAGTAAGGATGAATTGTGCCCGTTCGCCGAACATTACTCGCCCCGCGCCACCGCCAGATGCCGCCGCCAATTCTCGTCGTCCATGCTCGGATAGTCGCCCCGCAGATGGACGCCGCGGGATTCGGTCCGCTGGAGCGCCGTTTCGACCATCAGGCTGGCCACGGTCAGCATGTTCTGCAGCTCCCAGCCGGCCGGGTTGGCGAACTGCCGCGGGAGCACGTAGCGACACCAGCGGCGGATCGTTTCGTCGGCTTCTTCGAGCTGCGGCCCCGCGCGACGCACGCCGGCCGAGCGCCACATCAGGCTCTTGAGCGAGTTGCGAATGTCCGCAAGATCCAGCGGCTCGCTGGGCGGCACGATCGGTTTGTTCTCAAGCGGAATTACCTCGTACGTGTTCGGTTGCTTGAGCGCAGCGGCCGATGCACCGCGCCCCGCGTGCGCACCATACACCAGGCCTTCGAGCAAGCTGTTCGACGCCAGGCGATTCGCGCCATGCAAGCCACTGCTGGATACTTCGCCGGCCGCCCACAGCCGATCGAGCGTGGTGTGCCCTTCGTGATCGACGGTCACGCCGCCGATCATGTAATGCGCGCCTGGCCGCACCGGGATCGGATCGCGCGCAATATCAATGCCAAACTCGGCACACGTCCGGGCGATTCCGGGGAACCGCTTTCGCACAAACTCCGGATCGCGGTGACTGAGGTCCAGGAACACGCAGGGCTGCCGTGTCTTGTCCATCTGCGACACGATCGCCTGGCTCACGACGTCGCGCGGCGCGAGCTCACCCCGTTCGTCGTAGTCGGCCATGAAGCGGTGGCCGCCCGAGTCGACGAGCCAGGCCCCTTCGCCGCGCATCGCCTCGGTGATCAGGCTGCGGCTCGAGCCGGCGATGTACAGCACGGTCGGGTGAAACTGCATGAACTCCATGTCGCGGAGCTCGGCTCCCGCGCGAAAAGCGATCGCGTGCCCGTCGCCGGTGGCCACGGCGGGGTTGGTCGTCTCGCGATAAATTTGCCCTGCGCCGCCGGTGCAGAGAATCGTCTGCTTGGCCCACACGAACGTCTTGCCGTGGCTGGCGTTCCACACGAGCGCCCCGCAGCACGCGCGGTCCTTGGTGAGCAAATCGATCGTAAACGTCATCGGCCAAAACTGCGCGCCGAGCTCGTGCTTCGCGCGGTCGATCATGGCCCGCATCACTTCGTGGCCCGTGGCGTCGCCGAGCGCGTGGACGATGCGGCGATGACTGTGCCCGCCCTCGCGGCCCAAGAGCAGGTGCCCATTCTCGACGTCGAACTGCGTACCCCAGGCGATCAGCTCCTGGATGTGCTGCGGCGCCTCGCGGACGACCATCTCCACGACTTCGCGGTCACAGAGGTTTGCACCGGCGATGAGCGTGTCAGTGACGTGGTCTTCAAATCGATCCTCAGGATCCATCACGCCCGCGATGCCGCCCTGGGCATAGGCGCTGTTGGACTGCTCCATCGTGTCCTTGGTGATCACCAACATCGAGAGCTGCGGATCGATCTCCATGGCAGCCCGCAGACCGGCGATGCCGCCGCCGATCACCAGCACGTCGACGAAGTGGTGCCCGATCCGCTTGGGATGAAAAGGCACCAGGTAGCGTGGCACAGAGGCGGACATGGCGGCGTGGGAATGACGAATGACGAATGATGACGAACGGAGCGTGCAGCGTCGCACCGTCTTTCTGCATTCGTCATTGGTCATTCGTACTTCGTCATTTTAGTCATCTTCCTGCCGCGCACGCGAGACGCCCTGATTGTAGGCCCGCAAGCGTTCCTGGTATTCCAGCGGCACGGCGCCGCGGTATCCCTGGCGAAGATTTCGATTCTGGTCGTCGGTGACCTTCACTTGTTGCAACTGGCCGTGCCGCAGGCCGAGGCTGCGGAGTGCATCGTCGAGCTCGCGCTGGGCTTCGTTGGCGTCAGGTCCATTCGCATCGGCCGCCGCCTTGAGTTGCTGCCAGCGTTCGACGAACCGCTTCATGTCGGCCTCCGTCCAGCCGAGCTTGTCCAGCAGTCGTTTGTCGACCTTTTGACGCTTCATCTGTTCGGCGAGCGTTTCGAGCACCAGGTCCGTTCGCTTGCGGGCGTAATCGAGATTCGCCGCATCGGCGCCGGGCGCTTCACCGGTGGAGGAGCCGGGTTGGATCGGTGCATCCGGCACGCGTCCCGCGCCGTCGGCCGCGTTGCTACCCGAACGCTGGGCACCTTGCGCCTCTTTCGACTGTGCATCGCGGGCGTCGGGCGACGATTCATTTTCGCCACCACGCTGCGAGTTGTTTCCCCCTTGTTGTTCGCGATCTGAGGAAGGTTTCTGTTGCTGGCCTTGCTGGCCGTCCTGCCCCTGTTTTCCTTGCTGCTCGCCAGCGTTGTCCGCGCTACCTTCTTGTTTCTCTCCTTGTTCGCCGCGGGGCGATTGTCCCTGCTGATTCCCGCGCTCACCGCCCGACTTGTTGCCCTCGCCGTCGCGCTGCTCTGAGCCTTTGCCTTGCATGCCCTGGCTGCTTTCGCCAGTGCGCTCGTTTGCCTGCGCATCCTGTCCACCGCTGGAGGAATTGCGGCCCGAGCCTTGCTCGCTCGATTCGCCGGCCCCCTCGTCGGCCGACTGATTTTGCCCGCTGCTGCCGGTGCCGTCGCGGTTCGATTTCTGACCGCCCCCTTCCTCGCCGTCGCCCGCATGGTCGCCGCCCTGATCGCCCTGCGAATCGGACTCGCGCTTGCCGTGGCCGCCCGAAGGCGCTTCTTGCTGTTCGCTCTGCTTGTCGCCGGAGGGGCGCTGCTGCCATTTCTCCGTCGGCTTCAAGTCTTGTGATTCCGGTGCGCCTTGCCCCTGTTCGGGCTGATTGCCGGCGCCAGATTCGCCTTGGCTGTTCGTCTGCTGGCCGCCATCCGGTTGCTGTTTCTTGCCGTCAGATGACGGTTCTTCGGTCTTGGATTGCTGGCCGCCGCTCTGCGTATTGGCGCCGGGCGATTCGCCCTCCGACTGCGCTTGCGAATCGCCATTCGCAGTCTCGGAATCACGCTCGGACTTCTGCGACGATGAATCGTTCGGTCGCTCCGCATCTCCTTGCTGATCGCCGCTTTCGCCTCGCTCGTCTCCGGATTTTTGTGTGCCGGACTGCTGCTCGCCAGATTGCTGTTCGCCAGTTTGCCCGTCGGCCGATTCCTGCTGGCCGGTTTCAGATTTTTCGGAGGTTGATTGACCTGGTTGCTGCTCCGCACCTTTTTCGCCGGACGACTGTTCGTTCGCATTCTGCTCGGAGGAATCCTTCGGCAGCTGTCCTTCCTTCGTCAAGAACTCTTGAATCCGCTCGAAGGCTTCACCGTCGTTTTCGCCTTCCGACGAGACCGGCGAGGAATCTTTCGCGCCTTCACTTTGCCCTTGCGAACCGGGTTGTTGTTGCGGCTGTGCAGCACCCTGACTTCCATCGCCTGGCTGATTCTCACGGCCCGCTGATTGCTCGCCGGACTGAGGCGTTGAGGACTGTGCACCATTCGACTCGCCGTTTGGTTCACTACCTTGCGACGGTTGCTGCGAGCCCTCTTGCGATCCCTGCTGCGGACTCGATTGCTGCCCCGGCTGACCGCCCTCGCCGCTCTGCGGTTTGCCACCCGGCCGCTGCTCGGCCTGACCCGACTCGCCGCCTTGCTCGCTCTCAGAAGATTGTCCGCCGCCGTTCGACTCGCTGCCCGGCTGCTGTTCACCAGACTGCTGCTCGCCCGGTTGCTGGTTCTGCGATTTTTCGCCGCTGCCGTTTTCGCTCGATTGGTTCGCCTCACCCTGTCCGCCGCTTTCGCCCGATTCGCCTTCCGAAGAGGACGACTCGCCCGACTGCTCGTTCTCGCCTTGTTGTCCGCCTTGCGACGAGTCCGACGACTGGCCGCCCGATTGGCCCTGCTCGCCTTCGCCGGATTGATCCTGGTTCTGCTGTTGGTCCCGCTGCTGACCTTGTTGCTCCTGCTGGTTTTGTTCGTCTTTCGACTGCTGCTGATCGCGCTCATTGCGCTGCGCGAGACGATCCTGCGGCGGCTTCTGCTGGTCGGGCCCGACGATGCGCAGCGTCTGCGAGTCGGTCGCCGTTTCGTTGGCTTTCGGCGTGCGATTGTCCTGCGCGACGACCCAATAGCGGACCACGTCGCCCGAGTGCAGCTCGTGCTCGCTCGGCTTGAACAGCAGCCGGCCCGTGAAGCGGCCGTTGTGCTCTCTGCCGAGCAGCCGCTCGTCGATGACCTTGCGACCCGCCGATTCGCCTTCGACGCGGACCCCGGAGAGCGCGAAGTCCGGGTCGCGGGCTTCCACGGAGATCTCCACCCGCTCATCGAGCCGCACGTCGCGCGTCTTCTCCTTCGGCGCGAGGATGGCCGCCTCCGGCTGCGCGTCCGGCACGACTTCGATCGGGTACTTCACCGGGTTGCGATTCGACCGGCCGTCGACGCCCGTGAAGCGGATCGCATAGCTCGTGAACTTTGCCCTTTGCCGGTCATCGCGGAGATCGAGCGTAAAAGTTGCTTGCGCCAGTTCTCCTTGCGGCTTGAGCTGCACATCCCGCCGTCCGTCCGACTCGAAGTCGATCGCCGCCTCATGGATCGATTGATTGGCCCGCGCGTGAATCGTCACGCGCGTACCTTCGATCGCGCGAATGTCGCCCAGTCGATCGATGCTGCGGTCGGCATAGCCGGTGTAGTCGGGATAGTCGTAGTCGATCCGCTCGATGGTGATCAGCGGAGCGGAAATGACCGTCACTTTGTATTCGAGCGACCGGGCGTCGCCGGCTTCGATGTGATAGCGGAGGTCCTGGGCCACGCCGAGCGCCGCGTCGCCTTCCGGAGGAATCTGTCCCTTGAAGCGCAGGCCGGCCGCGTCCGGCTTCATCGCCGCGGGGCGGTCGACAGCTTGCCCGTCGGCTGTCGTGAATCGCACGACTACCGGATCATCGTCACCGATGCCGCGGACGTCGGCTGCTACGGCAAGCGTGTCGCCGCGCGAGAGCGTGACGTGTCCCGGCTCGATGTTCTCGATCGATACGCGGCTCGGCGCGGCGATCCGCGCCCAGGGCATCAGCACCCGCTCCGCCGAAGCGAACGGATCCTTGGGCGAGAGAATTTTGTAGAGCGCGACCACGGCCAGGATGAAGATCAGCGCGTAACCGAGCCGCAGCAACTGTGTGCGGTCGACGGCCGAGTCGATCGGCACGCGATGGAGCCGCGTCGCCGCCTCGGCTTCGAGCGTTTCGTAGACAGCGTCGGTCACGTCGTCGCGGTGTTGCCGGAACAGGAGCAGGTTTAGCAGGCTGTTCTTGAGCGAGGGATTTTCCTGCTCGATCGCCTGGGCCGCGTAGGCCGGATTGATCGAGCCGCGCACCAGCGGCCAGAGCCGCCGCGTCGTGTAAAAGGTGAGGCAGACCGCCAGTGCCACAAACAAGATCAGCCGCACGGCGACATTGAACCCGCCCGGCACCAGCCAGTGCTCGATCATCGCCGCCGCGAGCAGAAAGCTCATCGTGCCGACGGCCATCGTCAGCAGGGCCGTCAGCAGGTCGACGGCCTTCACGCTCCGCCGCGTGGAATCGATCTGCTTGTCGATGTACTCGTCGTAGCGGACGAACTGCGCATCCCGCTTCGCAGGGCGAGCTTTTCCAGGGGGAAGCTGGTCGACACTCATAGCGGCAACGAGGGCGGACTTTGCGGTGCGGGACGTTCTCTCTATTATACGGCCTAAGTGCCAGAATTCCTGGACCGCAAATCGCAGGGGGAAGAACGCTCATCCGCGCTAATCGACACTAATCCTAATTAGCGATAATTGGTGCTGATTCGCGTACTCGAACCCCTGCATTTGCTCCTCAATCGCCGAAATCAGTGTACCGCCTGAGATGCCGCATCGATGGAGCGAATCGACGTTTCGCGAGATTGTCAGCGGCCGTCGGCGCGGCGCGGCGGCGGCGCTGGCGCGGGGCGTGCTGCGGCTGGCCGAGGTGCCGTACACGGCGGCCGTTGGTTGGCGGAATCGGCGGTTTGACCAAGCACATTCGGCGGTGCGGCGCGTCGGCGTTCCGGTCGTGAGCGTCGGCAATCTTACGATGGGCGGCACCGGCAAGACGCCGATGGTCAAGTGGATCGCCCGCCAGTTTGCCGATCGGGGCGTGCGCGTGGCGATCGTCAGTCGCGGATACGGCGCCGCGGAAGGCGGCAAGAACGACGAAGCGCTCGAACTCGAACAGGCGCTTCCGGGCGTGCTGCACGTGCAGAATCCCGATCGCGTGGAGGGGGCCGAGGAAGCGATTCGCCGCGGCGGCGCTCGACTCATCCTGCTCGACGACGGCTTCCAGCATCGGCGTTTGGCGCGCGATCTCGACATCGTGCTGCTCGATGCGTCCGCGCCGTTTGGGTTTGAGCACGTATTTCCCCGCGGGATGCTCCGCGAGCCGGTGAGCGGTTTGGAGCGTGCGCAGGTGGTTTGCCTGACGCGGGCCGATTTATTGTGCGACGGCGAACGCGAGGCGATTCGCCGTCGTGTCGCGGAATTGGCGCCTGCGGCCGCCTGGTGCGAAGCGGTTCACGCGCCGAGCCGATTGCAGAACAATGCGGGCGCTTCGCAATCGCTCGAGTCACTCGCCGCGCGACGTGTTGCGGCGTTCTGCGCCATCGGCAATCCAGCCGCTTTCCGCCGCACGCTCGAATCGCAGGGCGCGAGTATCGTCTTCTGGCGCGAGTTTCCCGATCATCATGCGTACTCGCGGATCGATTGCGAGGAACTCGCGGCGGCCGTCGCAGCGTCGGGAGCGGAGTTGGCAGTCGTCACGCACAAGGACCTCGTGAAATTGCCGCTAAACGCGATCGGCGCGGTACCGCTGTGGGCGCTCGTGATCGACATGCGATTCACGGTCGGCGAAGCGGCGGTAGTGCACGCACTCGATGACGCGCTGAAGCCGACTTAGCTGCGCTGCAACCACGCAACTTACATCGTCACCATGATCGCGTTCTCAAGCTGCTCGTCTTCGAGCACGCCGAGCGCCGCGTGCTGAGCGAGCTGCTTGGTATAGAACGTCGCGCAGCTTCCTTCGAGCACGATGGTGTTGCCGCGGACGCGGATCGCCAAGTCACGGACCCGGCCGCCCAGCCGCGATTCGATCCGCTGCCGGATCGCGACGGCGAGATGGCGGTGGCGTTCGGTCCAGTCGTCGGCTTCGTGGGGGCGGTTGAAACCCGCGGGAGAGAGCAGCACTTCCGTTTCGGCGGCGTCGCTCGACGGCGCGGAAGAGGCGGGTGCTAGCTGCGAATGGGCGGCGATACGAAGCGAATCGGACGACGACCGAACGGGCGTAATCGGGATGGTTACCGAATGTTGGCGTCCAGCCGGGCGCATGGACAAACCTCCTCCGCCCAGTGTTTTCCCGCGACGTGGTTGCATTGAACCGTGTACGGTTCCACTCAACCCAGCCGCGGGGGACTGCTCCCCTGCAAGTAACTCACGGCCGCCTTCGCCGTCGTCAACAGAACCGCCTTTCCGTAGCCGCTGACGCGATGATTCCTGCGAGTCGAAGAAGTTACGCCGTTGTCCCAGCGCTACCTTCGACTTGCACACGCTCCAAGTGTTCCAGCGTCGCGCCGATCAACGTCGAAGAACGCCTTCGTGCGAAGGGGACTCGGCGATCGGCAACGTGTGTTCCGGTGGGAAACACCAGAAAGCGTGGTGCCAAGAGCAATCTATCCCTCGGCGGCTGCGAGTGTCAACCTGATCTCACGTTCAAGGCGAAAGTTCTTCGAATCTTTGCGCAGCCGGAACTCGCGTTCCAATGATAGCAGGGCCCGGGCGAGATTCAGTCGGCGATGCCCGCCAGTTCGCAGAGGTTGGCGTTGGCGACCGGTTGCGGACAGCTCCAGACCAGGAAAAACAACGCCTCGCGGCACCAGCGGCCGGCAGGATGGCCGGCCACGTAGCCCGTCCCCTTGGCGGCCGACAGGGCGGCCTGCGTCGCACGCAGCACAAACGTGTTGGCCCGTTGACGGATCGACTCCTTGGTGCAGCGATCGTCGCCGCCGACCAACGCCAAGAGATCGTCCACCAATTCGCTATGCTCTTCTGAAAGCGCTTCGCAGGGCGGCGATAGATCGGGACGCTTGATCGCCTCGGCCGAGAGAAAATCAATTGCCGCCCGGGCCAGGCCCAGCGCCAGGGCGGAGGTTTCGTAGCCGCCGGTGCTGCCGCCCGCAGCACTGGCCATGACGTTCGCGGCCGGGCCGGCGATCACATTCTCACGCGACACTTCGACGCCCGAGAGCCGCACCGGGCCGGTCGCGCTCGCCGTCAGGCTGACCAGGGCAAATGGTTCGTCGACGACCACTCCCGGCAAATCGGTCGGCACGGCGAGGACCAGCTCGCGGTCGGTCGGCTCGCCGTTTTCCACGAGCGACGCGGCCATCACGATCGTGTCGGCGGCCGCGCCGCCGGTCACCCAGGGCGACATTCCGTCCAGCCGGAAGCCGGCTGATGTTTCGACCGCGGCGAGCACCGGGCGGCCCAGGTGGCGGCGGCTCGTGGTGAGATGCGAGATGCCGATCGTGGCGAACCGACTGCCGTCAACGAGGCCGGGCAAGAGGCGTGCTTGCAGCTCGCGGTTGCGCGACGCGGCGATGCGGCGGCAGGCACCGGTTCGCTGCGTGAGGATGAACGTGGTGGTGAGGCAGGCCGAGGCGAGGGCCATATAACCGCGCACGGCGTCGACGGCCGCCCAGCCTTGGCCGCCAAACTGCGGTTCGAGAAACCACTCGAAGACGCCCGCCTCCGCGCAGAGCCGCAGCTGCTCGGCGGGCCACTTGCCGGAGCGATCGACGTCGGCGGCGCCGGCGGCGAGCTGCACGCAGAGGGCGGCCAGCGCTGAATCGTCGGGCGATGTGACCTTCGAGATTGGCATGGATCCTGGTTTCGGCAAAGGGGCGGTTTGTTGCTCTCTGGTTACGCCAATCTCCATCAATCGTACCAGTTTCGACTCGCGGGCGGGGGATGCGATTTTGGGCTTGGGAGCGGGGCGGGGCGTTTTGTGGGTGTTGGCTGCAGGCGTTTTTGCGCGCAAAGACGCAAAGGGGCAAAGTGCGCCAAGGGGGAGGGTGGGGCGCAGCGGGAGCGCGGGCCGGGTGCTGATTCGGGACTTGATACTGGGTACTGGGTACTGCGGTTGGTTGTTTACTGGTCGCTGAAGCGACCAGTCCGTCAGGGAGCAGTCCGTCGTTGGACCAGGGTTTGAAAAAAGTAGGAAGCTTCCTACGTCGTTGGACTCTGAGCGCTGGCCGGGGGCTTGTAAGGCCGGCCCGGCGATACGATCTCGGTCCTGGTCACTTATCGGAATCAGGCCCCTCGAGGCCCATTGGCG
>JBFWSG010000068.1:0-27851 GCA_050248495.1 Pirellulales bacterium
ATTCGGCGTGTCAAACGGCCCATATTCTAAGCGCGGCTGGACATTCAGGGCAATAAGTTTGACTTTTGACCCCAAAAGTTCGATAATTAGATCGGCGAGGAATGACCTTACGTACCCACATCGAGCACGGGCATGGCGAAAATACGTTTGCCGTTCAAGGCCAGCCGTGCGGCGGACCTGTTGGTGTTGTTCATCCCCAGCCACGATCGGGACGAGCAGCCAGTCGATCAGGATGCATGGGTGGCAAAGGCACTCGAGTTTCTGGGCAACGAGTTCCACGGCGCAACTGCGTTCCCCAAGGCACGCGGCGTGTGGCGGGACGATCAGCAGCGCGGCAGGCTGGTCTTTGACGAGCCGGTCGTGATCCAGTGCTACACAAACCTCAAACTGATTCAATCCCAAGCAAAACTACTGGGCGATTTCCTCAAAGAGATGGGAGAGCAAACGCAGCAAGGCGCGGTCGCCTTCGTGATCAACGGTGAGCTTTTTTTTGAGATCGAGTTTTAGATGGGGTAGATCAGATGGATAAGAGAATTGCGCAAATAGCGCAGCAAGTCGGCCTAACGCATCGAGGATCTTTGCCGGAAGTCGGCGACGGCGCTTTTGGGGTGGCACGGCTCGCGCAAATCTTGCATGCGCAGCTTGCGCCCAGCACGGGCAAGCGCCCCGGCCGTCCGACAAACAAGGATTGGACAAAGCGCTACAAGGTTCCGATGAGCGCGAAAACGCTGGCGTCGCTTGAGGCGCTGTCCGAAACACTTAGCACTGCCGACCGAAAGATCAGCCCGATGCAAGTCGCCGCGAATTTGCTCGAGCAGGGAGTGCGCGCGTTCGAGCCACGTCGGCCGGCTCCACGCCGCAAGAAGCCGAGCAAATCCGGTAGCAAGGCGACGTAATCTGGAAAATTTCGAAGCGCCGCTAGCCGATCAGCCGCTTCACGCTCTCGATCAGCCGGTCCATGGGGAAGGGCTTGCGGATGTAGTCGTCGACGCCCAGCATTTCGGCGTAGGCCTTGTGGCGGCTGCCTTCGTTGGCGGTAATCATGATCACGCGGACGGGGGTTTCGCGCGTGCGGCGGAGCTTTTCCAGCACAAGAAAACCGCTCCGCTTGGGCATCATCATGTCGAGGATCACCAGATCCGGATCTTCGCGTTCGGTGAGGGCGAGTCCTTGATTGCCGTCGCGCGCGACCAGCACGGTGTAGCCGTGCGATTCGAGCGCAAGGCGGAGCGACTCAATGATCTCGGCATCGTCATCAACCAGGAGAATTCGCTTCGAGGACTTTTGACCGCTATCTTTTGCCATGAGTTTTGCTAGGCTTTGCTTTCGTTGACCGAGGTGGCCAGGGGCCTCTTCCGGGAAACCATTATGTATAGCCATTAGTCGCTTGTTTGCAACCGCAACGAGATTCATGCCACCACGCAAGCCGCGCAAAACCGCGAAAGTCACGAGAAAATCGCCGCCAGCAGTCGTCGCTGCACCAACCTTGCCCTATCAGCCGCGCGATCCCAAGCGCTATCGACCCGGCATCGCGCTGGTGGGCTGCGGGGGGATCACCGCCTGGCACCTGCGGGCATATCGCGCGGCGAAGTACCGTGTGGTGGCGCTCGCAGATGTGAATCTCAAGAACGCCAAAGCGCGCCGCGATGAATTTTATCCGGATGCGTTTGTGACGGACGATCCGCAGAAAATCTTCCGGCGCGACGACGTGGAAATCGTCGACATCGCCACGCACACCGCTGTGCGACCTCCCCTCGTCGAAGCGGCGCTCAAGGCCCGCAAGCACGTGCTCAGCCAGAAGCCGTTCGTCACCGACCTGGCCGTCGGCAAGCGGCTCGCCGACCTGGCGGACAAGATGGGCGTGACGCTGGCCGTGAACCAGAATGCCCGCTGGGCGCCCCATTTCAGCTACATGCGCGAGGCGGTCCGCGGCGGGCTGATTGGCGAAGTCGAGGCGGCCCACTGCGACGTCCACTGGGACCACAGCTGGGTCAAGGGGACGGCCTTCGAGACCACGCCCCACTTGATTCTCTACGACTTCGCGATCCATTGGTTCGATTTCATCACGACGCTGATGGACGGCGCCAGCGCGACGCGCGTCTTCGCGTCGAAAGTGCTGGCGACGGCACAGGACATCAAAGCACCCTTGCTGGCGCAAGTGGCGATCGAGTATCCCACAGCCCAGGCCTCGCTCGTCTTCGACGGTCACACCCGCTTCGGCCGTACCGATCGCGTGTTCATCGCCGGCAGCGCGGGCTCGATCGCCAGCAGCGGGCCGGATCAGGATCATCAAAAAGTCGAGCTGACCACGGCCAAAGGCGTAGCCCGACCGAAGCTCGTCGGCTCCTGGTTTCCCGACGGCTTTCACGGCACGATGGCCGAGCTGCTCTCGTCGATCGAAGAGCACCGCACGCCGATGAACAGCGCGCGAAACAATCTGGAGAGCCTGGCACTCTGCTTTGCCGCAGTGGCTAGCGCGGAGACCGGCAAACCGGTCGTGCCCGGTACGGTCAAGAAGCTGCCTCAATAGCGAAAGCTGCCTCGATCGCGATCGTGCCGGCGCGAGTCTTCTACACTGCAGGCACCGGCGCCGCCAACTCGCGGTTGCCCGGTCGCGTCGCCATGATCATCCACACGATGGCGACGAGCATTCCTGCGCCCGCGATCGAAAGCCAAACGAGCGGCAAATGCGTGGCATCTTCCACGTTGAACCCGCTGGCTAAGGCGAGGTCGTTTCGCCAATGGGCGACCGACAGGATCAGGCCGTTGTGGAGCGCGTGGAGCAGCATGGCGGGGATCACGCTGCCGGTGCGCTGCCGGACCCAGCCCAGCACGAGCCCCAGAAACGCGCTGGGCAGGAACCGCTCGGGCGAAAGCATCGTACCGGCGACCACGTGGAACAGGCCGAACAGAATCGCCGAGCCAACGATCGTCCGCCAGGGCGTGGTGAAGCTCCGCAACGAGGAAAAGAGCACGCCGCGGAAGAAGAATTCTTCGCACACGCCAGGAACAACCGCCAGCGCCAACAGCACCCAGACGACCGACACGTGCTGCAATTGATCGAGCAGGGCTTGCACCTGCGTCAACTGGTCGAGCCGCAGGATGTTGATGCCGATCTGCTCATTGATCAAAAAGACCTCGTGCGCGGCTGGCCACAGCACAAGCCCCAACAGTGCGGCGGCAAACAGGGAATTCATCTTGGGACGCACCAGCCCGATGCCCGTGGCCGGCCGCACGCGGTGCCATTGCGCGACCACCCAGGGGATGCCGCAAAATACGAGCATCGTGATGATCGCGGCCACGAACAGCCGCGCTTCAAACGAAATCTCGCGCGATTGGGCCAGCGTCGCCGACAGTACGAAGTAAGTGGGGAACATCACGGCCAAAGCAAACGCGGCCGACGACGGCGTCAGCGCCTGGCGGCGCTCGGGCGGCCGGCGGAAAACGTCGGACCAGGTGGCCTGGCTGCCGTAAAGGATCGCATCGGTCCCAAACACGCGGGCCGCCAGGCCGATCGCCGCGAGCACATAGAACAACGTTGAGATCACGGCGACCGCCGCGTAGAGCGGCACAACGCTCCCCTCCAACAGATCGCGCGCCAACAGCACGATGTTCACCAGCGGCACCACGGCCAGCGGGCCGGAGAATTGCAGGCTCGGCATCAGGCAAACCACGCCCGGCACGAGGCACAACAGCATCAGCGGAATGATGTACGCCTGAGCCTCTTTGAAGCTCCGCGCGCAGCTGGTGATCGCCAGCAGCACTGCGGAGAAGAAGGCGGCAAAGAGCCCCAGCAGCATCAGCACCTTGATCACTACGGGCAGCGACAACCCCGCGCCGCCGAACAGCGAGGCGTTGAGTCCCGTGACGTGCGACGTGATGGCCATGCCGCTGAGATTCACGAGCGCCGTCAAGAGCGCCACCGCCAGCACCGCCACGTATTTGGCCAGCAGCAGTCCCAGCCGCGGCACGGGCGCGGCGATGAGCATTTCCAGGGTGCCGCGCTCGCGCTCGCCGGCCGTCAAGTCGATCGCCGGGTAGACGGCCCCCGTGACGGTCATCAGCACGAGGATCAAAGGAATCAGCGCCGCCAAGGAGAAGACCGGCGCGCCGCTGAACTCGAGCGCGTGCCGCTGGCTGGTGCCCGGCAACTCGGCGTCCACGCCCAGCTTCTCCAGCTGCGAATCGAGCTGGGCTTCGCCATAAGCGTGGAGCCGCATCTCGACGTAACGGAGCGCCGCCTCGCTCGCCGGGGAGCCGGCGCGATAGTACAAATCCCAGGAATTCGGCCGGTCGAGCCCGTCGCCGACCATATCCGTGGGGGCGCTTTCGCGCGGCAATACTGCCAGGTGGACCACGGCGTCAATCACGCATCGCTCGGCCGCATCGCGGCTCGGCAATTCACCGAACATGATCCGCGGCTCGAACAGCTTTTCAGCCGCATGCGATTTGGCGTCGCGCGTGGCGTCCTTGGCGTCTTGGGCCACGAGCAGCTCCTCGCCGCGGCGCAGCTGCTCTTCGAGCTGCAGCTTCGTGTGGGTCGAATCGACGCCGATGACGTATTCCACGACACCCTGGCTGGTGAGCGACGTGAGCAGAAATCGCTGGAACACGAGCGCCAAGAGCGGATACAGTACCAGCGGCATGACCACCAGCGTGATGATCGTCCGACGATCGCGCAAAATCTCGCGCAGCTCTTTCATTGCCAGCCGTGTCAGCCGGCCCACGATTTCGCGCCGATCCGACCAGCCGGGAGCGACCTCCGCGCGACCGCGCGAGGCGCTTCCGTTCGACATGGGCTCGGTGGGATCGGACATGGGTGGGCGGCGTCTTTAGCGGATGGCGGAGAGCGTCGGTTGAAGCAACTGGCGAAACATGTCGACCAACGTGTGGCAGCCGGTCGTGCTGCGGAGCTCCGCCAGCGTGCCCTCGTGAAGTAGCCGGCCTTCGTGCAGCAATCCAAACCGATCGCAGAGCCGCTCGGCTTCATCGAGGCGGTGCGTGGTCACGATCACGGCGATCCCTTCGTCGCGGAGCCGGCCGATGTAGTCCACGACGACCTGGCTCCCCAGCACGTCCATGCCGCGGGTCGGTTCGTCGAGCAGCATCGCCGGGGGCGAATGGATCAGCGCGCGGGCCAGCGTGACGCGCTGTCGCTGCCCCGTGCTCAACGTCGCGCACCGCCGCTCCAGCAGCTTCGAGAGGTCGAGCAATTGACTCAGCGCCCGCAGCCTCTCCTTGGCCTGCCGCGGAGGCACCCCGTATAAATCGGCGAAAAACAGCAGCATCTCGCGGACCGAGAGCCAGGGGTACACGCCGTCGCCCGCCGACACCAGACCCAGCCGCGCTTTGACTTCGTCCGGCGACTCGCTGGTGCGGAAGCCGTCGACTTCGGCAAAGCCTTCGTCCGGTTCCAACAGGCCGATGATCATCCGGATGGTCGTCGTTTTGCCGGCGCCGTTGGGGCCCATCAGGCCGTAGACTTCGCCGGGTCGCACCGCAAACGAAAGCCGGTCGACGGCGAGGACCTCGCGGCCGCCGCCGTAAAAGCGCTTCGTCAGTTCGTGGATTTCGATCATGCTGGCCCTGAAAAGGAGGCGCGCTCGTGATGTCGCGCTCTCCCGCCTACCTTGAGCCTAGCCACCGCGGGCCGAGCCGTCCACGCAATGGATGCTGGTCGCTGCAGGCGGTCTCAAATAGCAGGGAAAATGTGGCAAAATCGCACGCACTGACCACGGCAGCTCACTTCTTCGAGCGCAGCTGCATTGCTAGAATTCTTGTGACGCGATCGCCGCGGACGGCGCTCCTTCGCCAGAAACTTTCCTCTTCAAGGACGAACATTACTTTCCCAAGGACGAACTATGTCGGGACAAGGTTCCAGCGCAAACGTGCTGGCAGCAATCTGCAGCTTCTTCATCCCAGGGCTTGGACAGCTGGTGCAGGGACGCCTGCTCGCCGCGGCCGTGCAATTCGTCCTGGCGGCGGTCCTGTGGTTTTTCTTTCTCGGCTGGATCGTCCACATCTATTCGATCTACGACGCCGCCGTGTTCAAGCCGACCGGCACCCTCTGACTCAGGGTAGCCGCGGTTGTCCCCAACCGGGGTCGCGCAGCGACAAGAGGCATCTGGACTCGGCGCGTAACCACGAAAAATTCGTAGTCTGCAAAAGAGCGGCCGCAACCGATGCCTCTGGTTGCTGCGCAACACCGGTTGGGGCTACCGGTGCTACCCGATTCTCTACCAGCGATTGCCGTCCGAGACTCCGGGCCACGAATCCGTGCGAAACGGCGTCGCCGGCAGCCCCGCGCTGTCGAACAGATTGCAGACTGGATTCAAGGCCCAGGCGTAGCGGACTGCGACAGGTTGGCCCACCTGATTGCTGCGGACACGCACTTCGCTGTCGCTGATAATCTCGGCCTGCGCCGGCATCCAGTTGCGATCCGAACCGGCGATCGCAAACCCATCGACCGGCTTGCCGTCCTTGGTCACGAGCTTGCCATTGACGTCACGAAACTTGACGACGATCGAGTCCCCCTCGGTCCGCACGGATGCATACCGCGGACTGTTGTGCGCGATCTTGCGGCCGTAGCTCTCAGCCAGCGCCAGTCGGGCCAATCGGTGGCCGACCGTCTGCTTGTCGCGCGGGTGAATGTCATTCGCCTCGCCAACATCGATGATCACCGCCTGGCCCGTGTTCGGCAGCCGATCGAGCGTCATGGTTTGCGCTTCGCGGAGTTCGGCCCAGTCGTTGTTGCCCGGATTGGGCTGTTCGTTTTGGAAGTCCGCCAGTTGGACCCAATAAAATGGGAAATTGCCCTGGCCCCAGGTGTCGCGCCAGCTCTGGATCATCAGCGGGAACATCTGGCGATACTGGAAGCCGCGGCCGCCGTTCGTCTCGCCCTGATACCAGATCGCGCCGCGAATCGCGTACGGCATGATCGGACACAATCGGCCGTTGTACAGATTCGAGGGCCGCAGCTGACCGGTCACCGGGTTGGTCCACCAAGGCCGTCCTGGCGGCTCCGGCCGGCCCTCTTCGCGCGCCTTCTTGGCCTGCGCCTCCCAGTCGGCCAGGCTCTTGTCGAAATCTTCTTTCGCCTTCTTCTCGTCGAAGGCCGCAATCCGCTTGTCCCAGTCGGCAAGCATTGGATCGTAGAGCGAATTGCCTTCCATCAAGTCGCGGCGAATCCAGGCCTCGCAGGCCGAGCCGCCCCAGGAGTTGTCGATCAGGCCGATCGGCACGTTTTCGATCTGCAGCAAATCGCGGCCGAAGAAATAACCCACGGCCGAGAAGTTGGCGACCGACTCCGGCGTGCAGGTCTGCCATTTGCCGTCGAAGTCCTTGAGCGGCTCTTGCACGCCCGGAGTGCCGACAGTGATCAAGCGGAGCTTCGGGTAATTGGCGGCCGGCAGCTCCAGCTCGGCGTCGCGCGTGTTTTGCGCCGGCCATTCCATGTTCGACTGGCCCGAACAGATCCAGACGTCGCCAACCAGAAGGTCCTTCACTTCGAGACGGTTCTTGCCTTCCACGACCAGTGTGAGCGAATCACCGACGTGGAGCGGTTTGAGCTTCACTTGCCAGCGGCCGTCGTCGCCGGCCTTCGTCGAGTGCGTCTGGCCCGCGATCGAAACCTTTACTTCCTCGCCCGGATTAGCCCAGCCCCATACGGGCACCGCCATGTCGCGCTGCAGCACCGCGTGATCAGAGAACAACGCCGGCAGCTTTACGTCCGCCGCCGCAAGTGGAGCGAATGACGTGACGAGCAATATCGAAGCAAGGCCACGGCGCAACTTCAGCATGGTGGTGATCCTCAGATAAATATTGCCTGGTATGGCGACAAGAGGCGTCGCTGGATGCAGGCATCAGTCTAACAGGGGGCAGAGCAAACTGCGACCAGTTATCTCCCGTGTGGGAGGGGTCTCCGACCCCGATTGGTCCATCGAATTTCCAGCCGGATCGACTCCCAACGCTCAATCGGCGACGGAGTCGCCTCCTACAGCCCGCGTCTTAAAATCGATCCCCAACTGGTCGAAAATAAACGCGTAGGCGTCGACCGTTTCGTTGATCAAATCCGCGAGCGGCGTCCCCTGGCCGTGGCCCGTCGAGTCGCTGGTCCGCAGCAGGATCGGGACATCGGACCCCGTCGCGGCCTGCAACTTGGCGATCATCTTCCGCGACTGCATCGGCTCCACCCGCGGATCGTTCGCCCCGGTGAGCATCAGCACGGCCGGGTAGTCGACGCCTTGCTTCACGTGTTCGTACGGCGAATACGCCTGGAACGCGCGGAACTGGTCGAGGTCTTTCACCGTGCCGAACTCGGTGATATTGAACTCGCCGTTGGGCGAAAGCTCGCTCCGCAGCATGTCGTACATGCCGACGTACGACACGACCACTTTCACCAGTGCCGGATGCTGCACCAGAACCGCGCCCATTAAGAGGCCGCCGTTGCTACCGCCGACGATCGCCAGATGCTCGCTCGAGGTGTATTTGCGCTCGATCAAGTGTTCGAGCACCGCGGTGAAGTCGTCAAACACGTTCTGCTTCTTCAGCAGGTTGCCTTCGAGGTGCCACGGCTCGCCGTACTCGCCACCGCCGCGGATATTCGCGACGGCGATCACGAAGCCCTGGTCGAGCAGGATTCGCCGGTTCGGCGAAAAAGCCGGCGTCATCGACACCCCGTAGCCGCCGTAGCCCGTCGCCAGGCACGGGTTCTTGCCGTCGAGCGGCGTCCCCTTGCGGAACATGATGTTCACTGGCACCTTCGTGCCGTCTTTCGATATGGCAAACTCGCGTTTGACTTCCATGTCGTCGAGGTTCACTGGCGACGTGCTCACCAATTTCGTCTCAAACGTCTCCTGCTTGGCGGCGTGAAACACGTACCGGCCTTCCGGCTTCACGTACGACACGCTACCGAAGAGCAGGTCGTTCCCTTCGAGCGGCTCGAGATCGAAGAAGGCGGCGATTGGCGTCGCTTGCGGGCCTTCAACCGACTTGCCGCTGTAGTCGAACGCGCGAATCTCCGACGGACCGCCGAGCTGATACGTGACGTACAGCCGATCCGGCGTGGCGACAATCGTCGGCATCTCGAAGAAGCTCGGCTGAATCGCATCTTGGCCTTCGGCGATGATTACCTGCGGCTTCGATTTACCGAGATCGGCGAGCTTCAGATGTTCGATCTTTCCGCGCGGGGCATCGCGGAGCGACACCATGAACAGGTCCTCGTGCGCACCAAAGAGCACATGGACAATCCGGTCCTTGAACTCCGTGAACTGCTGCCACTTGCCGTCGGGGTGACGCAAGTAGTGGGCGAACTCACCGCCGTCCCCCTTCTGCACCGAGGCCAGCACGCGGCCTGCCTTGTCGGCATCTAGTTGGATTTCCGCGATCCGCGGCAGGTCGTTACCCATCTCATAGCGGTCGTCGGCCGGGCTGGTGCCGAGTTGGTGATAGAACACTTGCTGGTAGAAGCCGCGATCCTCCGCCGGTCGCTCGTTCGGCCAGGGATGGCGTGTGTAGTAAAATCCGCGGCTGTCGGGAGTCCAGGCCACGTCGCCGCCGGCCGTGCCCGAATTGACGTGCGGCACGACTTCGTATTTCTCCTTGCCCGTGGCGACGTCGTACACGTGAACGTCCCCCGCTTCCGACCCGCCCACCGAGAGCGAAATCGCCACCAACTTGCCGTCGGGCGAAGCGACGTACCAATCCATCGCCGTCCGGCCCGTCGGATCGAGCTCGTTCGGATCGAGCACCACGCGCTCCGTGGCAAGGTCATCGAGCGAATCGAGCACGACCAGCAGCATCTGCTGTTTCGGCGGCTGGTTCTTGATCGAGAAAAACTTGCCCCCTTCGCTGGTCACCTCGTTGTAACTCGGCGACTCGGCCGACATGATCTTGGTGACTTGCGCGCGAATCGCCTCCAAATTCGGCAGCTTGTCGAGAATGCTCCGCGCGAACGCATTCTCCGCGTCACTCCAAGCCTTCACCTCCGGATCGGCATCCTTCTCCAGCCAGCGGTAGGGATCGACGACGTCGACGCCGTGATACGTATCGGTGACCGGCCGCACGGGAGCTTCCGGCGGCTGAGCGCGCACGTTCGTAATAGAGAAGGTGACAGCGAGCATTACGGCGAAGTATCGCATTGCATTCCTCTTGTGTTACTCAGACGACTTGTGTTCGTCGCGCAGTTGTCGAATTCGTCCCGTCAAGTCCTGACCAATCGCCTCACCCAAATCGGCCCCCACGTTCAGGCAATAGTTCCAGTCGATTCGATCGCCCTGGGCAAGCACCAGACCGACCAAATCTTGTTCGTCTTGGGGCCGGCCGGCAAGCACCTTCATCAGAATCAGGTCTTCTGCGGTTGCTACGCGGACCGGTTCGTTTCCAAGCTGCAATGTCTCAGCACGCCCCACCGCCTGTTGTTCGAATCCGGAGAGACCGATTGCCAAATCCACCTTGACCTTGGTCCTCGCGTGTCGTAACGGCAGGAGAAAGGCTTGCCGGGCCACAGTTTCGGCGTCGTCAAAGACCGGCCGAAGCGCCGTCTGCTGCAGCTGACGGAGGAATTCCGCGATGCCGTCGATTTCCATGACGACAACCAGGTCGACATCGACCGTGGCACGTGGCCGTCCACGCAACGAGGCCGCCAACCCGCCGATCAAGGCATATGGAACGCCCTGGGCATCCAGAAACCGCACCGCATCAGTCAGGGTGATTTGTAGCGGCTCGTCCACGATGGAGCTCGTCCAGTTTGTGAAATGCCTCGACAGTCTTTCGACGAAGGACGAGTTTATCTTCCCAACGCTGGCGTTCCAATCGTTCTTGTTCTTCCGGCGTCAATGTGCTGGAGCGGATGAGTTTTAACAGCCCTGCGTAGAGCGCGAATCGATCGTGCGAGCTAAGTGACCGCAACCAGGCCACATCGTCGGCGCGCGACAGCTTTTCGACGAGTTGCCAATTCTGTTGCGGAGCGGTGACCATACAGCAATTATAGCACTCGCCGAAATGGCTGAACTCGCGTTAGCTGCCGCTTTCCACCCGCCAATCGGAGAGGTGCACCTCGACGGTTTGGCGGCCGCGAAAGTGGTTGATCATCGGTTGGAAAGCGACGGCGAGCGGGCCGTCGATCGTCGCCAGGTCCTGCTCCCAATCGCCGCAGCCGAAAGCCACGGCCCGCATCGTGATGCCGTGTTGCTCGAAACGCAGGTCGAGATGCTGGCCATTGGTGCCCATCCGCTTCGGCGGCACGGCCAGTCGGACGCCTGACGTGCAGAGTACCGGCCGGCGGTTGCCGTTACCGAACGGGGCCAGGCTCTCGATTTGTTTGACGGTTTGATGTGTGAGTGCGGCAAAGGGCGTCTCGGCGTCGACAAATAACTCAGCCACACGGTCCTCTTCGGCGATCGCCGCCACCGTGTAAGCCGTGAATTGCTCGCGAAAGGCAGCGATGTTCTTTTCTTGAATCGAGAGGCCGGCAGCCGCCTGATGTCCACCATGGGAAACCAAATGCTCGTCGCAAGCCGCCAGCGCCTTATGCAAATCGAACCCCGGCACGCTCCGCCCCGAGCCGACACCGGGCTTCACGCCCAAGGGATCGAGAGCAATCAGTATCACCGGGCAGTTGAGCTTCTCAGCAAGCCGCCCAGCCACGATGCCGATCACGCCCGGGTGCCACTCGCGGTCCGCAAGCACCACCGCCGGCAAATCGCGCCGCTGGGCGTGCTCGCCCAGCTGCTTGTTCACGGCCTTGAACATGCTCCGTTCGAGCGACTGCCGCTGGTCATTGAGCTGATGCACGTACTCGGCCAGTTGCATGGCCCGCTGCGGCGACTCGGTGGAAAGCAGCTCGACGCCGATTTGGGCTTGCCCGAGCCGTCCCGCCGCGTTGAGCCGCGGTCCGATCGTGAAGCCGATGTCCTCGCACGTGAGCGCCGGCTTCTTGTCGAGACCCGTGACGTGCTCCAGAGCCTTGAGCCCCGGCACCGTCCAGTGGCGCAGGCAGTTGAGTCCGTGCCGCACCAGCACGCGGTTCTCATCCACGAGCGGTACCACGTCGGCCACCGTGCCCACCGCCGCTAGCCCCACGGCCCGCATCAAGTAGTTCCGCATCGACTCGCTGACGCGTTTGGCTTCGCTCGCCCGCTGGCACAGCGCCCACGAGAGCTTCAGCGCCACCGCCGCACCGCACAGTCCGGCAAAGGGATACGTGCTGCCGGGGAGACCCGGATGAACGATCGCTGCGGCCCGCGGCAATTGCGGTCCCGGCTGGTGATGGTCCGTGACGATCAGCGTCAGGCCGCACTCGGCGGCCGTCTCCGCCTCCGCCGCACTGGCGATGCCGCAGTCGACCGTCACCACGACCTGCGCCCCTTCGAGCGCGAGCGCACGCAGTGCTTCGTGGTTGAGGCCGTAACCTTCATCGATACGGTTGGGGACGTAAAAGTCGGCATTCGCGCCGAGCAGCTTCAAGCACCCGAGCAAGATCGCCGTGGCCGTCATGCCGTCGGCGTCGTAATCGCCATAGACGATGATCCGCTTCTTGTCGGCAATCGCCTGGTGCAAAATCTCTGCCGCTTCGCTGGCGCCGGGCAGAAGGTCCGGATCGCGGAGTCCGCTCAGCTTGGCGTCGAGAAAATCGCGGGCCGCCTGCGGGCATTCGATGCCGCGGCCGACCAAAAGCTGGGCCACGACCGCCGGTATCCCTGCCGCGCGCTCCAGCGCTGCGACCAGCGCCGGATCATGCCTCGCGATGCGCCAGATTTTGGGCATCCGTGGGAAATGACAAATCTCCGAATGACCAATGACGAATGACTACCTATGCCTTCGTCATTCGCCACTCGTGCTTCGTCATTTGTCTCCTACTTCTTCTTTTCGACGTGCGTCGTGTGCTTCCGCAACCGCGGGCAGAACTTGCTCAGCTTGAGTTTCTCGCCGCCCGTCTTGCGACGGATCGTGTAGTTGTAGTCGCCCGTTTCCTCGCATACGAGGAACACGGTCTCAACTTTCTTCTTTCGCTTACCACCTTTTGCCATGGCACTGGTCCCGAGAATTCATTTAGCTATTCGATCGGTAATCCAGTGATTGTAAGGGCTTATGCCGAATCGTTCCAGGGGGTTTGGGCGTTGGCAGCTCGCCGCAGCTTACGGGTTTTGGGTTGAGCAGTCGTGGAGCCGTATGGCGTACAAATTGAGCGATTCTATCGAGAAATCGCGTCTGCTCAACCGGGGGACACAGTGTTGAGCAGTCGCACGGCGGCTCACTTCCACTCTGGAACGCGCTTCTCCACAAACGCCGCCATTCCCTCGCGGGCGGCGTCGGTCGTGTGGGAGGTTGCGCTGATGGCCGCTCCGACGCTGAGCTGCGTGGCCAGCTGCTCGCCGATCGTCTCGTAGAGCAGTCGCTTGGTGAGCTGCACGGCCTGCGGCGCCCCGGCCGCACATTCTTCGCCGATCGCCACGGCCCGGGCCCAGAGCTGATCGTGGCCCACGATCTCGTGGTAGATGCCCAGTCGAAACGCCTCGGCGGCCGGATAGAGGGACGACGTAAGCAGTAACCGCGCCGCCGGCCCTGCTCCCACGCGAAACGCCAAGAGCGGCCCGACCACGCCCGCCACGACGCCCCGCCGCGGGTCGGGCAGGCCAAACTGGGCCGCGTCGGCCGCCAACACAATGTCGCTCGCCAGCACCAGACCCGCGCCACCAGCGACCGCCGGACCGTTCACCGAAGCAATGATCGGCTTGGGAAACTCGATCATTTGGGCCACCAGCGCCCGGTACTCCTCGGCCGCGTCGCCCCACTGCTGTTCCTTCTCGTGGTCCGGCAAACCATCGAGCGACTGCATCTCATGGACATCGAGCCCCGAGCAGAAGGCGGACCCGGCCCCGGTCAGAACGACGGCCCGCACGCGTTTCTCCTGGTGCAGGTCGTCAAATGCCTGTTGCAATTCCGCAACCATCGCCCGCGAGAGGGCGTTCCGCCGTTCCTCGCGCTTGAGCACGACAGTACCCACGGCCCCGTCAATTCGCACATCCACTACGCCGCTGGCCATGTACATGGGGGAAGAGGTCAGAGACCGGGGGTCAGGGGTCAGTGAGTCGCAGGTGCAATCGATTCGATTGTAGCGCTTATTCGTTCGCACGGCGAGGCAACACGTTGCACTCGTTCAACGCGACTCTCGGTCATTGTTGTTGTCCGGCAACACATCCTGCGCGCGACACATCCCTGGCGCCTCGCGCTCGCGCGCTTCAACTCGCTAGGACGAAACCACTTGCGCTCACTGCGCGGTTTCCATCTCCGCTCGTTGGCACCTGCCGTGCATTCGGTGCTGGCCGTCAACACGCCAACGCTTCCGGAGAGTTTGCGAGGAACCGCCTGTGCGACGCACTTCCACCCATCGCTCCCGCCCAGCCGCCGCCAGCAAGAATGGTCAGACCTCGACCGGAACCGGCAAAGCCGGCAAACCGGGCAAAGGCAAGACCGGCAGCAGCGCGCATGACTTCGACGAACCACTCAATGGCCACCAGGACGAGGAGCACGAACCGGGTCTCGGCGACGACCACCACGAATTCTCCGACCCCGAGGAAGTGGCCGCCGATGACGACGCCGACGCCGAAATCGATTTCGATTCGGTCGGCGGCAGCAGCGAATCGCACATCGACGACCCCATCCGCATGTACCTGATGCAGATGGGCGAAATCCCGATGCTCAATCGGGAGCGGGAAATCTCCTCGGCCAAATCAATCGAAATCAGCCGCACTCGCTTCCGCCGCACGCTGTTGGGCAACGATTTCGTGCTGCAGGGGGCGGTGGATCTCCTCGAAAAAGTCAACAACGGCGAGCTCCGCCTCGACCGCACGATCGAAATCTCCGTGACCAACACGGCCGAGAAGAAACGCACGATCAAGCGGCTGGGGCCCAATCTGATCACGATCAAGCACCTGCTGCGGCTCAACCAGGTCGACTTCCGCACGGCCGTGAACCGCCGCCGCGGAGCGAGCGAAAAGCGCCAGGCCTGGCGTCGCCTCGTGGCCCGGCGGAACAAAATCGTCCGGCTGGTAGAAGAGCTCAACCTGCGGATCGGCCGGCTGATGCCGATCATGCAGCAGCTCCATCAGATCGCCGGCCGCATGGCCACGATTCGCCAGCACCTCTCGGATCCGCTCACCGTGCTCAGCCCCAACGCCCAGGCCGAACTCCGCAGCGAGCTGCGGTACCTGATGCGAATCACGCTGGAATCGCCCGCCACGCTGGCCCGCCTCGTAGTCCGCAGCAACGAACGCCGCGAGAAGTACGACCAGGCCAAGCGGGAACTCTCGGCCGCCAACTTGCGACTCGTGGTCTCGATCGCCAAGCGGTATCGCAACCGCGGCCTGTCGTTCCTCGATCTGATCCAGGAAGGCAACACCGGCCTGATGCGAGCCGTCGACAAATTCGAATACGCCCGCGGCTACAAGTTCTCGACCTACGCCACCTGGTGGATTCGCCAGGCGATCACGCGAGCCATCGCCGACCAGAGCCGCACGATCCGCCTGCCGGTTCACATGATCGACACGATGGGCAAGGTCCGCAGCGTCACCGCCGAGTTCATCCAGCAGTTCGGCCGCGATCCGAATCCGGAAGAAGTCGCCGAAAAGGCCGGCCTCTCGGTCGACGACGCTCGCTGCATCATGAAGATGACCCGCCAGCCGCTGTCGCTCGACCAGCCGGTGGGAGATCACGAAGACAACTTCTTCGGCGAGTTCCTCCAGGAAGAGCGCGACGACGACCCCCTCTACGAAACCAACCTCGACAGCCTCAAGCGCCGGCTCGACGACGTGATGGTCGATCTGAGCTACCGCGAGCGCGAAATCATCCGCCTCCGCTACGGCCTGGCCGACGGCTACGCCTACACCCTGGAAGAAGTCGGCAAGATTTTCTCGGTGACCCGCGAACGCGTCCGCCAGATCGAGTCAAAAGCTGTCCGCAAGCTGCAACAGCCCTATCGAGCCCGTGCCCTGGCCGGCTTCCTCGACGGCCTGCCGGTCTCGCCGCTGGAAGTCACCACTCCGTAATCCGCTTATTTCTCGTCTCTCCTCCCGCCGCGTGCCACCTGTCCCGCCTCTCACCCACCGCCACTTAGGGACAGGTGGCACGCATTCTTTTGCGGTGAGCTAAACCGCAAGCGGAATATTGTGCCGCTTGGCGAAACTGAACCGCTTGCGGTTTAGCTCGTCATTTGGCCCCGTGGCGCGCGCGAATCGATCACCTATAATCGGCTTTTCTCCGCGCCGCCCTCGCCACCCCACTCGCGCCGATGTCGACAATCGCCGATCACGCCACGTTCGTCGACTCGCTGCGGGCGGTCGTCGGCAGCGAGGCCGTGCTCGATTCCCACGCCGAGCTGTTGGTCTATGAGTGCGACGCGTTCGTGCTGGAGAAACATTCGCCCCAGGTCGCCGTCTTCCCGCGGACCACGGCCGAAGTCGCCCGCATCGTGAAGCTCTGCCATGAGCACGGCGAGCCGTTCATGCCGCGCGGCGCGGGAACCAGCCTCGCCGGAGGCGGGGCGCCGATCGGCGGCGGCGTGATCATCGTGCTCACGCGGATGAACGCGATTCTGGAGGTCAACATCCGCGATCGATATGCCGTGGTCGAACCGGGCGTGGTGAACGGCAATCTGAACCGCCATCTTGCCGGCACCGGCTACCAATACGCCCCCGATCCCTCGAGCCAGGGAGCCTGCACGATCGGCGGCAATGTCGGCACGAACGCCGGCGGCCCCCACACGCTCAAATACGGAGTTACGGTGAATCACGTCCTCGGCCTGGAGGTCGTCACCGCCGAGGGAGACATCGTCCGCGTCGGCGGCGTCACCGAAGATCCGACGGGGCTCGATCTCGTGGGGACGATCGTGGGCAGCGAGGGAACGCTCGCCATCGTCACGAAAATCTGGGTCCGCCTCACGCGCAATCCGCAGGGCGTCCGCACGATGCTCGCGGTCTTCGACTCGACCGACGATTGCTCGCAGGCGATCAGCGGGATCATCGGCGCGGGAATCATCCCGGCAGCGCTTGAAATGATGGACCAGGGAATCATCGTCGCCGTGGAGGCCGCGTTTCACTTCGGTTTTCCGCTCGACGCGGCCGCCGTGTTGATCATCGAGGTCGACGGCCTCGAAGCGGGGCTCGACGCGCAGCGCGACCGGGCGGCCGAACTCTGCCGGACCCACGGCGCCCGCGAGATTCGCCACGCCAAGGACGCGAAAGAGCGGCTCGCGCTGTGGAAAGCCCGCAAACAGGCGTTCGGGGCGATCGGCCGATTGAGCCCGAGCTTCTGCACGCAGGACGGCGTCGTGCCCCGCACGAAGCTGCCACACATCCTGGCCTCGATCCGCGACATCGGGGCCAAGTACGACCTGCGGATCGTCAACGTGTTTCACGCCGGCGACGGCAACTTGCACCCGATTCTGTTGTTCGACGAGCGCCGGCCGGAAGAGGTGCGACGCGTACTCGACGCCAGCGCCGAGATTTTGAACGCGTGCATCGATTGCGGCGGCAGCGTGACGGGCGAGCATGGCATCGGCCTCGAGAAGATCAGCTTCATGACGAAGCTCTTCAGCGAGGACGACGTCGACGTGATGAAGCGGCTGCGAAACGCGCTCAATCCGCGCGGGTTGCTGACCCCCGGCAAGATGCTCCCCACGGCGGGCGCCTGCGGCATGGAACAAGTTCACCCGGGGCGGCGTGCCGCGCTCTAAGCAATCACCATGGCCACCGCCGCGACATCCGCCGATGTATCGATCCCTGCCGACCAGGCGGCGGTGGCGGAGGCCGTTCGCGCTCGGTACGAAGCGAAGGAGCCGATCTGTCCCGTCGGCGGTCGCACCTCTCTGCCAAACGCCGCGGCGGAACAGCTCGATCTCACCCAGCTCACGAAGGTTGTCGACTACACACCCCGCGACATGACGATCCTCGTCGAGGCGGGCATCCGCATGTCGGAGCTGGCCACAACGCTGGCGGCCGAAGGTCAGCAGCTGCCGATCGACGTGCCGCGGGCGGCCGCAGCTACACTCGGCGGCGTGGTGGCTACCGGCTGGTGCGGCCCGCGCCGGCTCGGCCACGGCACGATCCGCGACTACGTGATCGGCATTCACGCCGTCGACGGCCGCGGCGTCGCGTTCAAAGGGGGCGGCCGCGTGGTGAAGAACGTGGCCGGTTACGATTTCTGCAAACTGCTCACCGGCTCGATGGGTACGCTCGGCGTCGTCACGCAGCTGGCGCTCAAGGTGAAACCGCTCGCCGAGCGCTCGTCGATCGTCCTGGCTCACTGCGCCGACCTGGCGGCGGCTGAGACAATTCTCGCGCGACTCTCGAATCTGGAAGCCACTCCGGCGGCGATCGATCTCTTGGTGGGCCCGCAATGGAAGCCGGCAGTTCTGACGGACGCCGGCGGCACGGCCACGATCGCCGTCCGCGTCGAGGGCGGCGAGGCCGAAGCCAAATGGCTTGCCGAACACGTGCAGTACGAGTTCTGGCAGGGCGGCGCCGTGGGGGCACAACTGCTTGGCGATGCCGACGCGGACCGTCTGTGGGCTCATCAGGTTGAGTTTGCGGATCGCGGCGCGGGCGATAAGCACGACGCTTCGCCGCTGGTCGTGAAAATCGCCGTGCCGCCGAGCGCGGTCGTGGCGACAATCGCCGAATTGGTGGCCCACGATGCCACGTGTACAATTCAAGCGCACGCGGCGAGCGGCATTATCGTCGCGCGATTTGCCAATTTCACACTCGCGGACGTCGGCTCGGTGCTTGTCGGCCAGCTGCGGCCCGCGGCGATTCGGCGCGGCGGCAGTCTCGTCGTGCTCGGCACCACGCTCGACGGGCTCACCCCGCACATCATCTGGGGCGGCCGCACCGATGCCACGATCCTGATGGAACGCATCAAGCGCGAGTTCGACCCGCACAACATTCTCAACCCCGGCAGTTTTGTGTTTTGAACTAGGGAATTAACGATAGATTGAAATGACGAATGAATAATGACGAATGACGAAATTGGGCAGGTAGCAGTCATTCGTCATTCGTCATTCGTGCTTCGTCATTGCGACTGTGCCCTCTGTGGTGAAATTTGATGTCTGAAGCCACCAATACCGTTAGAGAAATCGACAATCCTGGAGCGGTCCTCGACTACGACCTGCTGTTGGACTGCATCCATTGCGGCCTCTGCACGGCGGCTTGTCCCACGTACGTCGAGACCGGGAACGAGAATGACGGTCCGCGCGGACGAATCTATTTGATGCGCTCGGTGACGGATGGCCGGCTGGAGCTCTCGCCGCGGGTCGAGCGGCATTTGGAGCTGTGCCTCGATTGCCGGGCCTGCGAAACTGCCTGCCCTTCCGGCGTGCAGTATGGCAAGTTGATCGAACCTTTCCGCGTGGCGATGGCCGAGGCGGGCGCGGCGGAAGGGGGTGCGAAACATCAGGGCGACTGGTTCCGCAAACATATTTTGTTCGGATTGCTGCCCTATCGCGACAAGCTGCGGCGGGCATTGATTCCGGCCCGGATCGCCCAGCGGCTCGGCATCTTGCAACTCCTCCAGGCGACGCGGCTCACGTATCTGCTCCCCGCCAATTTGCGGCGAATGGTCGAGATGCTGCCGCCTCCCCAGCGCAACGAAGGCCCGCTGCCCGAGTTTTTGCCGGCGATCGGCAAACGCCGCGCGACGGTCGGGTTGTTCCTCGGCTGCGCGGGCGACGCGCTCTTCCGTCACGTGAACTGGGCCACGGCCCGCGTGCTGCAGCACAACGGCTGCGACGTCCACGTGCCGCAAAATCAGGCCTGCTGCGGCGCGATCCATTTCCACGGCGGATCGAGCGAGCCGGCCCGCGAGTTCGCCGATCAGAATCTCGCCTCCTTCGATCCATCGCGGTTCGACGCAATCGTCAACAACATCGCCGGCTGCGGCTCGATGCTCAAAGAGTACGGACACCACTGGCATGACGCTCACCGCGCGGCCCGCAGCCAGTGGTCGGCCAAGGTCCGCGACGTGAATGAATTCCTGGCCGAGTTGGGGCCCGTGCGTCCGGAGGGGGAAGTCCGCGCCGTGGCCACCTACCACGACGCCTGTCATTTGCTCCACGCCCAGAAGATTCGCGAAGCGCCGCGGTCGATCCTGGCACAGATTCCGGGACTCGAGCTCCGCGACCTGCCCGAGACCGAGCTCTGCTGCGGCGCGGCAGGGACGTATAACCTCACCGAGCCGGAGATGGCCGGCCGGCTGAGCCGCCGCAAGCTCGACAACATCCGCCGCACCGGCGCGACGATGTGCATCACCTCGAACGCCGGCTGCGCGCTGCAGATCGCCCGCGAGGCCCGCGAGCAAGGACTGCGGCTCCGCGTCGTCCACCCGATGCAGGTGCTCGACTGGAGCTATCGGGACGAGGGGCCGAGCAACTAGAGACAAGACAACTCTGTGGGAGGCCTCTCCGAGGCCGATTGCGCGTTCTAACTGGCGCCGAATTCGGCGTCGGAGACGCCTCCCACAAGTATTTCACTCCGCTCCCACAAATATCTCACTCCGCTTCTTTCACTCGAATCCGCCGATACTCCATCTGCCCCCGGTCCCCTTCGACGCCGATCGGGCCGGTGGCCGGCACTTGGAGCGACTCTTCGAGCACTTCGCCGTTGCAAGTGGCGCGGGCCGTGTCGCCTTTCACTTCGACCACGATCTCGTTCCAGTCCTGCGGCTTGTAGTTTTTCAGTTTTGTGTACGGTCCGGCGAGCGCGTAGTCGCGGCACTGCAGCTGCGTGCCGCGGATGTAGATGCCGCTGTCGGCATTCGGCGTGCCGCGGAATTCAAGCTTGAGCGTGAAGTCTTTGGGGAACTCCCGCTCGGTGAAGAGCTGCTCGATCTTGCGGCCTTCGCTCGGCGTCGTGACGATGAGCCGCCCGTCCTTGGCCACGAAGCGGCCGTTGTCGCTCGCCGTTTTGCCATCGAACGACGTCGACTCGGTGATGATCGGCCAGATCGCGGCGTCGGGATCGCTCGCTTGCCATTCGGCCCGCGCCTTGATATCGCCGGCCGACGTCGGCCGCAGGCCCCAACCCGTGAGATCATGGCCATTGAACAGGTTTTCGTAACCGTCTTCGGGCACGAAGTTATCTGGCTCGGTTTTCAGCAGCCCCTGCGTGGCGAGCACCGGCCGCAGGGCCTTGGCCCATTTTGCGTAGCCCGCCGCGTTCGGGTGCAAGAGGTCCGGGAACTCCTCGCTCTTGGCGTCGCCGCTCGCGTTGGCGAACAGCGTCCAGGTGTCGAGCAGCGTCACCTGCGGCTGGTCCTCGACCAACTCGCCCAGCAAGCGATTCAACTCGCGGATCGTCGCGGCGGGGCGACGCATCTCCTTCGCGCTCGGCATGACTTCGCAGAGCACGACCGGCATCTGCGGGTTGTGCTCCTTCAACTTCTCGACGATCAGCTTGATGTTTCCGGCGATCGTCGCCGGCGACGCCTGCTCCTCGATGTCGTTCGTGCCCATCAGCATCACGACGCCTTGCGGATCGAGCGCGAGCACGTCATCGTCCAAGCGGACGAGCATCCCGCGCGTGGTATCGCCCGAGATGCCCCGGTTCGCTAGCTTTACGCCGGGGAAAGCGCCGCCGAAGTCGTCGCCCCAACCCTGCGTGATCGAGTCACCAAAGAATACCAGCGCCCCGGAATCCTGCTGGCCGCGCTCGGCCCAGGCATTGCGGCGGCCGTTCCAGGTATCGCGAAACCACTCCTGCCGCCGAATCGGACCGGCGCCGGGCAGGCCGTTGTCGCTCTCCGGCAGTCCGCGCATCGGCGGCAACGACTTTTTCGCGGGCGGAGGCGCCGTTGCAGTTTGCGCACTCGACGCACTCACCCACGCGATCCAACACAACGCTGCACAATACCGAAGAATTGCAGACGACTTCATGGGGCCTGGTCTCCATGGAAGAAGAGGGACGATGCTCGACTATCTAATTTAGCAGCGGCGCGCGAGCAAAAACAACGGCCTCAAATTTCTCAATCGCCGGTCACAAATTCCTCAATGCCGCGCTGTAACTCAGCGAGCGCGCCGCGCAGAATTCGAACAACTTGTTGCAATTCGTCCGTCGAGCGGTATACTCGCGATGTCAGACAAATGGGCCGCGGCAAAGGCAGGGGCATTGCCGTCTACGGGCATCGCATCGGCGACCCGCGCGGCTCGCGGAAGGCGGTGGGCAGAATCGTTTCGTGAATCGAGCGTGCGGAGGCAGATTCCGCGGGCAGCGGTTTCTTTGCGCCCTTTGCACGTCGAGTGCGCGCCGGCCGCACGCCATGACATGCCAATCAATATGAGGTGACAGCCATCATCTCCGGACCCGCAGCACATCTCTCCCGGAACCGATGTGCATTTCCGGACGCAGACACCAATTCGAGAGACATCGGAACGTGGGGATTACCGGCCCTGCGTTCTAATTGAACTTGGTGGCTGTCACCTTTTTCTCTGCGTCTCAAAGAGATCGCCCCCGCTGGGAACGATTAGCGGAGTGCGAAGCAATCGATTTCGAGCCGCACCAGTCGTCGGGCCAGCTCACGCGGCGAATCGGGCCGCCGCAACGGGTCTTTGGCCAGCATCGACATCACGAGAGCGGCGACCTCTTCCGGCAGTTCCGGCCGGTGTCGCCGCAAGTCAGCGGGCTTCGATTCGCGCTGCAGCATCGCCAGCTCGCCCGGATCATCGCTCTCGAAGGGCCGCCGGCCGGCGAGCATCTCGTAGAGTGTGACGCCGAGGCTGTAGACGTCGGCCCGCGGATCGGCCGCCAGCGCCGAAGTGACCATTTCCGGCGCGATGTAGGCCAGCGTCCCCGCCACCGGCCGCGTCGACCAGTGCCAGCCCTCGCTCGGCGATTGGGCGAAGCCGAAGTCGAGCAGCGTCGCGTGGCCGCTGGGCGACACCAGGATATTTGCCGGCTTTACGTCGGAATGAATCATCCCGGTGGCGGAATGCAGCGCGGCGAGCGCCTCGGCCGTCTGCCGTGCGATCCATAAGGCGACCGGCACGTCCAGCCGGCCTTGCTCGGTGAGCACCTGCGCGAGGCTCGCCCCTTCGAGCTTGGGCATCACGATGTAGAACGGCGGCTCCTTGACGCTGGCCGAGAGGACCGGCACCAAGTTCGGATGCGACACCTGGCTGCCGACCCAGGCCTCGCGGCGTTGTACTTCGATCGCCTGCGGGTCGCGCCACCATTCTTTGCGCAGGAACTTCACAACGTAAGCGGCCCGTTGCGTGGTCGGCGCATCGGCGGGGCGCGAAAGGTAGACGCGGGTCAAATTTCCTTCGCCGAGCAGCTTCACCAGCTGCCAAGGGCCCATTCGGCCCACGAGCGGTTGCGAGGCGACGCCGGCCGGCGATGATTCTTGTGATGTCTTGCGATTGAGTTCTGCGGTTGCCATATTCGAAGAGAGGTCTTTCGTGACGAAGCGGGCGCGCACCGCGAACGCAACTGGCGCTTGCGGAGAATCGCGCACACGCTCCCCACAGGAAAGAGCTGGGGCAAAAACTTGAGTCTGGGTCAAAAGATACTGGGTCGATCCGGCAGCGAACAAAGTCCTGCCCTGCGGATTGAATCGGTCGCACCGGCGGCCAAATCAATCGCGAAGCCCGCGCGCCCGCAACCTCTACCATCGCGCGGCAAACTGCAACGGTCCGGCGAAATTTCGCACCAGAGCGGATGTGTCGCCTGCTAGCAGCCGACGTACTTTGCTTGCAGCGTGCGAGCCGTGACAATGTCATCGGTGCCGCCGACGATCGTGCGGCCATCTGGAAACACCGTGAGCAGATAGCCGTCGACCGAAAGCCGCAAGAGAAACGGATTGCGGACCACTTGGCCCAGGCCCGCGAGCCGCGCGGCCAGGTCGTCGAGTGACAGCACGGTGCCGGGCGGGGCGGCGATCTGCACGGCATTTCGCCCGCAGAGCACGGCCGGGCCGCCGCTCCGCTCGCCGCTGAGCCAGCGGTATTCGCCGTGCTGGCAGACGCGGCAATCGCTCTCTTCGCGGAGCTTCGACACGTCGACCTGCCGCAGCCGATTGTCCCACATTTCAACGATCGAGAGCGACCGGCTGATCGAACTGGCGTTGCCGCTGAGGATCTTGATCGCCTCGCAGGCTTCGATGGAACCAATCAACCCGACCACAGGTCCGAGAATGCCCGCGGTGTCGCAGGTCGGCGTCATGCCCGGTGGCGGCGGTTCCGGCAGCAGGCAGGCCAGGCAGGCAGTATTGTGCGGCAAGATCGTCATCGACTGCCCTTCCGCGCCGATCGAGCCGCCATAGACCCAAGGTTTGTCCTGCTTCACGGCGAAGTCGTTCACCATGAACCGCGTGGCGAAATTATCGGTGCCGTCGACAATCACGTCGACGTCGAGCGCGAGCTTGCTGATGTTTGCGTGTGTGACGTCGGCGACCACCGGCTCGATCTCGACTGCCGAATTGACGCGCCGCAATTTCTCCGCTGCCGCCACGGCCTTGGGCATATTGTTCGCCACGTCGTCCTCGTCGAACAGGAATTGCCGCTGCAGATTGTTGAGCTCGACGAAATCGCGATCGACGATCCGCACAAAGCCGACGCCAGCCCGCACGAGAGTGCCCGCGATCACCGACCCCAGCGCGCCGCAACCGCAGACGAGGGCCCGCGACTGCGACAGCCTTCGCTGCCCCGCTTCGCCCAGCGGCGCGAATCGTATCTGCCGGTCGTATCGTTGGAGCGCGTCGCCGTTCACTTGATGTGGTCCCAATTCTTCAGCGGCGTCGTCCGCCGCAGGCCCAGCTCTCCATGATATTCCGCCACGACCGCGCCTTCCCGCACCGCCTCAACTTCCACGCGATACAAGTGCGGCAGTTCCGGCGACCAACCGCAGGGATCGGTCACGGTCGCTTCGGCAGCCTGGCTGTCGAGTCTCACCAGCGGATATTCGGCCGGCAGCGTGTGGGCCTTCTCGCAATACGGCCCGAGCAAACGCCCGCGCAATTCCGCGCCGTCACCCGAGAACCGCACGATGACCCGTGCCTCGAGGTCCGAAACTTCCCCGACTTCGATCGTGAATCCATCGCTCGTCACGCCGGCGTCTCCTCCAACAGCGCCGCATCCCGCGCAAACTCGCGGGCCAGAAACTCGCCCGTCTTGGATGCGGCGGATTTGGCAATCGCCTCGGGCGTGCCCGTCGCCACGATGCGGCCCCCCTCCCCTGCCGCCCCCGGCCCCAGATCAATGATATAGTCGGCCGCCTTCATCAGCTGCAGATTATGCTCGACCACGATCAGCGAATGGCCGATATCCAGGAGCGCTTCAAAGCAGTCCAGCAGCCGCACGATGTCCGAAAAATGGAGGCCGGTCGTCGGCTCATCGAGCACGAACAGCGTCCGGCCATTCCGCTTGGCGAGCAAATAGGCCGCCAGCTTGAGCCGCTGCGCCTCGCCGCCGGAAAGCGTCGTCGCCGGCTGGCCCAGCCGCAGGTAGTCGAGGCCGACGTCGATCAGGTGCTTCACCCTCGCCTGAATCTTTTTGTGCCCGCGGAAAAACGTGAATGCCTCGCGGGCGGTCATGTTGAGCACTTCCGCGATGTCGACGCCGCGGTACTTCACGTCGAGCACCGCGCGGCGGTAGCGCTTGCCGCCGCACTCGCTGCACCGCATGTAGACATCCGCCATGAACTGCATGTCGATGGCGATGTGCCCGGCCCCTTCGCAGGCCTCGCACCGCCCGCCCGCCACGTTGAACGAGAAGTCGCCCGCCGAGAGCCCGCGGGCCCGCGCATCGGGCTGCTCGGCGAACACGGCCCGCACCAGGTCGAACGCCTTGATGTACGTGAGCGGATTCGAGCGCGGCGAGCGGCCGATCGGCATCTGGTCGATCAGCACCACGTCTTCCAGTTGGCCCGTGCCCAGCAGGTCGTCGAACGGCAGCGCCTCCTTGGCGATCGCGCCGTCATCATCCTTGTCGCGTTTCTTGGCCAAAATGCCGGCGAGCGCGGGGTAGAGCGTTTTCTGCACCAGCGTCGATTTGCCGGCGCCGCTGACCCCGGTAACGAGGCACAGCAAGCCGAGCGGGAACTCGACGGAGAGATTCTGCAAATTGTTGCCGCTCGCACCGGTCAGCTGGAGCCATCCCTGCTCCGTCGCGCGGCGACGGCTGCCGCCCACGCGGCGCCTGCCCGCGAGCCAGTCGCCTGTGCGGCTGTCACTCGCCTCGACGATCTCGGATGGCGTGCCATGGAAGACCAGCCTTCCGCCATCGTCGCCCGCCCCCGGCCCAATCTCGACGATGCGATCGGCCCGGCGAATGATCTCTTCTTCGTGCTCGACTACCACCACAGTGTTGCCGCGATCGCGGAGATCCTCGATTGCCCCGGCAAGCGGCTCGACGTCGGCCGGGTGCAGCCCGACGCTTGGCTCGTCCAGCACGTAGAGCATGTCGACCAGGTTCGAGCCAAGTGTTGCCGTGAGGGCCACCCGCTGGGCCTCGCCGCCGCTGAGCGACCGCAGCGGCCGATCGAGCGTGAGATAGCCCACACCGACGTCGATCATGTACCGCAGTCGCCGCGTCACGTCGTCCACCAGCGGCCGCGCGATCGGCCGCTGCCACTCGGCGAGCTCCAGCGACTCCAAATACGCGAGGGCCGAGCGAATTTCCATCCGCATCACGTCGGCAAAGTTCTTGCCGCCCACTCGCACCGCGAGCGCCTCAGGCCGCAACCGCGCGCCGCCGCAAGCCGTGCACGGATAGTACGACCGCCAGCGGCTCAGGAACACGCGCAGATGCATTTTGTACTTCCGCCGCTCCAGCCAGCGAAAGAATCCCTGCAGTCCGCCAAAATCCCGCTCCGGCACGCCCTCGTCGATGATTTTTTTCTCGGCGTCGGTCAGTTCTCGGTAGGGCACGTCAACGCGGAGCTGGTAGTCATCCGCGAGCGCGAGCATCTCCTGCAGCTCGTGGGCGTAGGCCGGCGTGTTCCAGGGCGCGATCGCCCCTTGGCGGATCGACTTCGAGGGATCGGGCACCACGCGATCCATGTCGGTCGCCACGATGTTGCCAAAGCCTTCGCACTCGGGACACGCGCCGAGCGGCCGGTTGAAATCAAACAGCTGCGGCTCCGGATCGGGGTAGTCGATGCCGCACGCCTCGCAGCGCAGCTTCGCGCTGAATGAGTGACGCCGAAACGGCCGGCCGTCGATGGCCATCGTTCCGGCGGCGTCGGCCACAAGCGCGACGCACGCACCATCCCCTGCCGCAAACGCCGTCTCGACCGATTCGCGCAGCCGCTCGATCGAGCTCGCGCCGCCGGTGAGCCGATCGACGACGATCACCATACGGCTCGCCATTTTCAATTTGGCCGCGAGCGATGGCACAAGGTCTTCGGTCGTGCCCTCGACGACGGCCCGCACGTATCCCTGCTCGATCAGATCCGCAAGCCACGCCTCGGCCGCCTTCTTCGCCGGCACTTCGACCTCGAAGCCCAGCATGAGCCGCGTGCCTTCGGGGAGCGACGCCAGCACTTCAGCCGCGCTCTCCGGCGAGTCGCGCCGCACGGGCTTACCGCAGCGATAGCAAAACACTTCGCCCACCCGGCCGAACAACAGGCTTAGGTAGTCGTTCACCTCGGTGCTCGTGCCGACCGTCGCCCGGTTCGAACGGCTGGGGTTGCTGTGGGTCACGGCGATCGCGGGCGGGATGCCGTCGATCAGCTCCGCCTCGGGCTTGTCGAGCTGCTCCAGGAATTGCCGCGTGTAGGCCGAGAAGCTCTCGATGTAACGGCGCTGTCCCTCGGCATAGAGCGTATCGAGTGCGAGGCTCGTTTTGCCGCTCCCTGAGACGCCGCAGA
>JBFWSG010000069.1:0-26862 GCA_050248495.1 Pirellulales bacterium
ATCAGGCTGTGGAAGTGCTGGCCGTTTACAACGATCCGGCTGGAACGACTCAGCAACGGCTTGTCTGGAATTCCGATCCGGCCTCGCCGACGTTCAAGAACGACGCGCAGAATGAAACGCTGAGCTTTAACTTCGGCGTGCCTGCGGGCGCGACGTCGGTGTCGTTCAAGTTTAACTACGTAAACGCCGCCAACGACTGGTGGTGGGCAGTTGACAACTTGGAAGTGACGAATCTGTCGGCCGGCGGGGCCAGCGTGTGGGCTGAAAACTTCGACGGCGTGGCGTTGCAAGACAGCGTCAACGAGCGCCGCTCGACGGTGCCGTCCAAGCTGACGGCGGTCGAGAGTGCGCCCAACAGCTCGAGCCGGCCTGATTCGTTCACGAACGTGCCGCCGACCGATTGGGCGATCGACAACTCGGGTCTGCCGGCCGGCACTGTCGGCCGCGACGACAAGGGTGTGTACGAGTGGGAAGGCTGGAACTTCGCCACGCTCGATTTCTGGAAGTTTGCGGACACCCAAGGCCGCGAGCAGTTCACCAAGTGCACCGGCAATTGTGCAATCGCCGACTCCGATGAGTGGACCGACCTGGGCGGCCCGGGCGGCCCGATGGATACGCTCTTGACCAGCCCGACGCTTGACATCACGGGTGTTGACGCTGGCAAGCTGCGGGTCGCGTTCGATTCGAGCTGGCGTCAAGAAGACGATCAGGTCGCTCAGGTGGAAGTCAGCTACGACGGCGGCGCCTGGGAAAAGATCTTGCGTTATGAATCGCACCAGACCGTCGACGACGGCATGGGCGGCACGATGCCCAATCCGAATTTCCACCCCGATGCCACAAACGAGTCGGTCCTGTTGGCGCTGGCCAATCCTGGCGGCGCGCATACGGCCCAGCTTCGGTTCTCCTACCTGGGAGGCAACAACAACTGGTGGTGGGCGGTCGACAACGTGAAGGTCAGCGCGGTTCCCGAACCGTCGACCTGTGGCTTGATGCTGCTCGCCGCGGCCAGCGTGGCTGCAGCCGGCAGAACTCGCCGCCAGGGCTGATCGATGGTCAACGGATTGGTTTGTTGACTTGGATCGTTAGTGAGTGATTGGAAAGTGATAGTTCTCCCGTCCCGACGGATGCTGCAACATCCGTCGGGACGGATTTTATTGGGCAGGGGTTGCTAGCGAAAATGCACCGCGTCTGATTCGATGGGGCCTCGCGCAACCAACCAGACTTGAACCAATACACCGACGTGAAACGTCCGCTGATTGACGCAGTACGTGCGGAGAATCGTCATCGAAATCTCAGCTTGGGTTTGTCAAGAATTCATCTGAGTCCTTTATCTTCTTCGTCAGACATGGGCTTCTCCGCCAGACATGAGCCTTTCGCCAAACATGGCACTTTGATTGCGCATGCTGGTTTTGAACACAGGAATTGAAATGGATCAACCAACTCGCCGAGTTTGCCGTCCAGGAACACACTTCATCGCGATCGTATTTGCGGCGTTAGCAGGCACTGCCCTCGATTCGGCCAGCGCCCTCGACCTGTTTACTGCCGACTTTGAGGGCCTGGCGCTCAAGCCGGTCGTCACGCTGGATACCGAAGTCCGTTCGCGTGCGGCCTGGACAGACATTCCTCCGGCCGGTTGGACGGTCGACAACAGCGGCGTCTCGACGGCAAACGATCCCGATTCCGGCGTGCTGGAGTTCGAAGGTTGGCGGTTCGTTGACAAAGATTGGTGGGTCACCACCTCGGGCGATCAAGCCCGCAGCCGTTTCGCCAACGGGCGGGGCATCGTGGCCGTGGCCGATCCGGATGAATGGGACGACTTTCCCGCCGTTGCCGGTGTCCCGTCGCCCGACGATGTCGGTCCGTTTGACGCCAAGATGAAGACGCCCGCGATCTCGCTGACGGGAGTCGGTGCAAATGAAGCAAAATTGTTCTTGCATTCTTCATGGCGCGATGAGGACACGCAGAAGGCTTCATTGCAAGCCATTTATAACAATGGCACCACCATCGACGTGTTCCAATGGGATTCCCGACCGACGATCAGCAACGGAATGGGCGGCACGATGCCCAATCCAAACTTCAAAGACGACGCGGTCAACGAATCGCTCACGCTGAATTTGATGAACCCGGCCGGGGCTACGTCGGTGCAATTGGAGTTTCGCGTCTTCGACGCGACGAATGACTGGTGGTGGGCGATCGACAATCTGCAAGTGTTCACCGGTGCGGCGCCGGCGGCGGACGCCGTGCTACGGGCCACCGTCGATCGCAATACTGGGGCAGTCAAGATCGTCAACAACACGGGTGAAACAGTGAATTTGCGCGGCTACTCAGTAACTTCTTCGGCGGGCACGTTTAACGAGGCGGGCGCGACCTTTCTCTCGAGTACCGACCCCAGCTGGCTGAAGGCCACGCGGCTGGGAGACCCATCGAACGATCTGAGCGAAATTCATTTGAATGATCCCGCCCCCTTCGCCAACCAGGCTGAAATCAATTTTGGCAACGCCTGGCTGAAGTTTTACCGCGATGCCGGCGCCGATATTGAGGCGGCTCCCGATATCCATTTTGAATATCTGACCGGCGAAAGCGACGAACCGGTCCAGGGCATCGTCGAGTTCACCGGTAACGGTGGAAATTCCTTTGAGTTCCTGGACCTGAACTACAGCGGGGCGATTGAGATCGGCGACTGGCTGGCTTTCAAAGCCGGCTTCCCAGTTTCACTGACCGGACTGCCGGAAGCGCAGCGCTACAACCTCGGCGACCTGGACGGCGATGGCTTGCACACGGCGCAGGATTTCATCGCCTTCGCCAGCGCCTATGATGCCGCGCTGGGCAGCGGCTCTTTCGCGCAGGCCTTGGCCGCCGTGCCGGAACCGGCGAGCGGCGCACTGATCGGCTGTGGCTCGGCGTTGGCGCTCTGTGTCAATCGACGACGATTCGCCCGCCGCCCGCGGTTCATGGCGTTGCTGGCAACTCTGTGCGCGACGCTCGTGCTCGGCCTGTTCTCATCGCGTGCTCAGGCCCAGCTCACGCTGCTGCGCGAGGACTTTGAGGAACTAGCGCTGGGACCGAACCAAGAAGAAACGCTGGTCGGGACGAATGTCTGGACCAACACGCCACCCACGGGTTGGACGACGGACAACAGCGGGATGCCTGGCTATGGAAATCCCATGACTGACGGCGTGAAAGAATGGGCCGGCTGGTCGTTTGCCAATAAGGACTGGTGGGTCGCGGCGGCCGGCAATCAGGACCGCGGTCTGTTTACACGCGGCCAAGGGACCGTGATGGTTGCGGACCCGGACGAGTGGGACGACTTAGATGGGCCCGCGCGGACGCAAATTTCGCAGCCGCAGACGCCGGACGATCTCTACGACAGCTTTATCAAGACCAAGACCATTAACATTCCGGCGGGCATTCCGGCGGGCAGAATTAAGCTCTCGTTTGACTCGTCGTGGCGCGACGAAGGGATGGATGACTTGGACCAAGACAACAATCAGACGGCAACCGTCAAGGTCAAATACAACAACGTGGCGAATCCGATCGAGGTGTTGAACTGGGACTCCGATCCCGAGGGGACCCACTTCCACAACGATGCACCGAACGAGCGCGTGGCGTCCCTCGACCTGCAATACAACGGAACGGCTACAACCCTGCAACTGGAATTTGGCTTGAGCAAAGCGTGGAACGACTGGTGGTGGGCAGTGGACAATATCTCGGTCGAAGTCCCTGCTGCACCCTCGGTGCTGCGGATCGACACTAACACCGGCCGCGGCTTTCTCGTCGGCGGCGACGTGATCAGCACCACGATCAAGTCGATCGACATCGCGAGCAACGGTGGCAAGCTGAGCGGTGCAACCGCCACCGGCTTGAGCGGCGCCAGCGGCATGGAAAAGGCCGATGGCTCGGACGCTGGCACGACAGCCGGCGACTCGCCGGGCGAGCAATGGGAGAAGCTGAGCTCGACCAACAATCGCATCTTCGAAGCCTTTTTGTTCGGCAGCTCGACGTTTCTTAACACACGGACCGTAGACTTGGGCGTGATCTTCGACAAGACGACGCCCGTCGCTCAGCGGGACGTTACGTTCAGCTACACGACGGCGACGGCAGATTCGATCACCGGCGTTGTTCAGTACTTCACAGCACCGGGAGTCACCGGAGACTACAACAACAACGGCAAAGTCGACGCCGCGGACTATACGGTTTGGCGCGACAAGCTTGGTTCGAATAGCACCTTGCCCAACGACTCGACGCCTGGTTCCGTGACCCAAGCCGATTACAACGTCTGGAAGACGAACTACGGTCAGTCGATCGGCGGCGGCGGCGCGCTCGACGTCGCTGCGGTGCCGGAGCCGGCGACGTTTACGTTGGTCGCCCTGGTGCTCGGTCTGCTCTCGATTCGGTCGCGTGCGGGCCGCTTCCGCGCGGCAGGCATGTTGGCGGCCTTGCTGATGGCGCTCTCGACCGCCGGTGCTCAGGCGATGACGCTCGACCGCGACTATCGCATGGGCAACAACGATCCTGGCGCGGCGAATAACGGTAACGTCGCGTCGACCTTCGATTCGGCCGGTCAGCTGGGCATGCATCAGCTGACGGACCTGGCCGCCTACGGCAACTTGTTCGTGCCTCCGAAATATATCAGCGTGAACGATCGGCCCGACGGCGTCTCGGGGTTGGGAATTAACCTCAATCCGCTCCATTTGGAAGAGCAATTTTTGCGGACCGGTTTCGAGGAAGCGCTCAACTACCCCGAGCGGTCACCCGCGTCGATCTATAGCCCCGGCGGCACGATCGACTATACGTTGATCAGCGATCGCGGCTTTCAGCTGTGGGTGAAGCCGACGTTTGTGACCCCTTCGCACATCGTCATGGACACCAATCAACACGGTGTCTTTGTCAACTCGCAGAACAAGTTTGCGATGCGCTATGCCGGGCTGGACTACCCCAGCAATGTCGCGGTGACTGCGAACACCTGGTTCCACTTGTCGGTGGTGCGTTCTTTCGGCCCCGGCAGCGGCTCGGTGTTGTACGTCAATGGCGTGGCGGTGGCCGCTGCGACCGGTTCCTACAAGATCGAGAGAGTGGTCAACGACTCGGAAGGCGAACCGGCCAACCTCGCCGACTTGGACACCAGTCCACTCGTGGTCGGCGCCAACACAGGAGCTTTGCCGGGTCAGAATAATTTCTTCAGCGGCGTTGTCGATGACCTCGAAATGTTCGTGATGGGCATCAACCATACCCGCGACTTCGGCGAGTTTGTGTTCCAGAACGACAACGATTACGCCGCCCATTTCAAGCCGACCAATCCCGTCGATTTGACGGGCGACGGGGCCATCACCCTCGCCGACGCCCAAATGTTTGCCGCCAATTGGGCGTTCGCGGAACAGCTCAATTGGACCGACACGTTGGGTGACAAGCACTCGCTCGTGGTGGGAGATTTGCTCTCCCGCTCGAAGGGTGACTTCAACTTTGACGGTCGCGTCGATCTGGCGGATTGGGGCATGCTCAATTCGGCCAGCCCCGGTGTGGGCGCGATTGCGATGCGGTTGATCCAGGGTGGGACGGTCCCCGAACCGGGAACGCTCGTCCTGGTGGCGATCGCTTCGACCGCATTCGCCGCGCGTCGGCGCAGATCAGTGGTCTGAGCTGGCCGCTCGATGAAGTTGAAAAATTTGATATCCAAACGGAATAACTTTTACAGCGCAGCATTCGCAACCAGTCCGCGAATCTGCGCAAGGGATTGTCGTAAACAGGCCTGAGTTGTGTTAGACACAGGCGATCCACGCAAAGGAAGCCCTGCGCCATGGGAACTTTTCACCCTTACCGCAACACACGGAGCAATGCGGTCATGCAACGCCAATCGATTTGCCATCAATTTGCTGCGCGATTGAACCGCAGTAACCACCGTCAGCGGGTTGGATTTACCCTCGTCGAGCTGCTCGTGGTGATCGCCATCATCGGCATTCTGGTCGCGTTGCTGCTGCCGGCGATCCAGGCCGCGCGAGAGGCGGCCCGCCGCTCGCAGTGTGCGAACAATCAGAAGCAGATTGGCCTGGCATCCCTGAATTTTGAGTCGACGAACAAGACGCTTCCTCCCGGGGCGTATTTGGCCGAAGGGAGTTCCTGGTCGGCGTTCATCCTGCCCTACCTGGAAGAAGGCAACGCGTTTTCGCAGCTGAAGATTGGCGAGAACAAGAAGGGCAACTATCAGTGGGCCTGCGAACATCAGTATGGCAACGTCGATGAGCTCGGCGAATATTATCGAAACATCAAGCTGGTCGAGACCGTGATCCCCGTGTTTCGCTGCCCCTCGGCCGGCTTGCCGGAACACCAGACCGATCGCTCGTCGGTTGGCTGGTTCGTCATGCAGCGCGTGCCGGCTTCTTACATTGGCGTGGTGAGCGGACTGCAAGTCCGGCAAGACCCGGTGTGGCGGATGAGGATCCAGCGAAATCCGCCTCAAAATCCGACCTATGAAGGCGTTGACGGAGTGTTGGTGGGAATTCATAAGGACCAAGACGTGGCTTATGGAAAGATTCCCCTCCGCAAGATTCTCGACGGCACCTCGAAGACGCTGATGGTGGGCGAAGCAGTCCACGACGTGGAAGCCCAAGCTGAGGTGGCCCAGGGCACGGGCCCGGGCGAAGCACAGGAAGGCAGCCGTAAAGATCATTGGTATGGCGGCAGCGACGACATCGACACCGTGATTGGCGACAACAGCAATAATTTTCGCGATCTTTCGGAGTTTCTCGGCTCGACCGGCGTGCCGATCAATTTGCAGAACCAGCCACAGCAGTATGCAGTGAAATGCAAAACGAGTCCCGGTTCTCCGGAATGCCAGGCGCTGCAACTCTCCTTTGGCAGCGCCCACTCGGGAGCAGTCATGATGACATTTGTCGATGGTCACGTGGATGCCATCACGGACGACATCGACCCGAAAGTCTGGAGCGACTACGGCACCCGGGCCAGCCAGACGGCTCAATCGGCCGACAGCACCACCACTCGCTGATCGGTCCGCCTGACCGGTTGCTCGTTCAGATCGCGCCGCGAACTTCTGCGCTGCGATCGTTGGTTACGCTCTCGAGCGCCGCGGCAAGGGTGACGCAGAATTCGTCGCAGGCCGCTTCGTCGTGGGCCAGCGAGAGGTAGAGTTTCGTTCCCATCGGGTTCAAAAAGATGCCGCGCGAAAACAGCTCGAGCATCAAGCGGCGGGCAAACGGCGCGTGCTGGTGCTGGCTGGAACGATAGTCGCGCACTTCGGCAGTCGTAAAGGCGATTTGGGCCAGCGGCCCGTCGCCGAGCACCCGCGCGGCGAGGTCGAAGTCGGCCAGCACGCGTTCGATGCCGGCGCGCAAGTATCTCCCCAGGTGATGCAGCGTGGCATAACACGTCTCCTCCCGGAAGATGTCGAGCGCGGCACTCGCCGCAGCGGAGGAGACCGGGTTGCCGCCCAACGTGGAAGCCGTCCACACATAGGTGTCGCGGCCCATCCGATCTTCGCGGACCAGTTCCATGATCTCGCGTGCCCCGCCGAAGGCGCCGATCGGCAACCCGCCGCCGAGCGCCTTGCCGTACGCCACCAGATCGGGCACGACGCCGTAGTATTCTTGTGCCCCGCCATAAGCGAGTCGAAAGCCGGTTACCACTTCATCGAACGCCAACAGCACGCCCGAGCTGCGAGTCAGCTCGCGGAGTCCGGCCAGGAAGCCCGGCTCGGGCGTAACGCAGCGCTGCAAGGGTTCGACGATCACCGCAGCCAGCTGATCGGCGTGCCGGGTGATCAACTCGCGCGCAACGGCGAGGTCGTTGAACGGCGCTACCAGCGTGTCGGCCTCGGCCGAGGGCGCGACGCCGGCCGAAGAGGACGTCGGCCGGCAGACGGGCGTGTCGGCCGTCGGAAACAAGCTGCACACACCGACGTCGTGAGCGCCGTGGTAGGCTCCCTCGAACTTGAGCACCTTGGGCCGTCCGGTGAAGGCCCGCGCCAGCCGCAGGCAGTACATGGTGGCTTCCGTTCCCGAGGCACAAAATCGCACGCTTTCGCAGGCCGGGCTGAGCCGGACGATCTCTTCCGCCAGCGCCAGGGACTGTTCGGTCACATATGCGAAATTCATTCCCCGCCGCACTTGGGCGGCAACGGCATCGGCCACTTCGCGGCGGCCATGGCCCACAAGGGCCGAGCCCCAACCCATCGAAAAATCGAGCATCCGCTGTCCGCCGGCCGTCCACAGCTCGCAGCCTTCGCCGCGCTCGATGACCGTGGAGAATTCCGCGGGCAGGTTGAATTCGCCGTTGGAACCGGCTGGAAACACCGCGCGAGATCGCTGTGCGGAAGTGCGTGTCATGTAACCACTCGTGAGCAAAGAGTTGGATGGGTCAATGAGCTGACTATCAGTATCCCGCAGCTCGCGGCTCGCCTCCGCCGCTGGTGGCGCAACGATGCAGCTGAAATGCGCATCTGCCGTTACTCGATTTTCGAGCGCGGATCCGTCCGGGGCCCGGAAGCCATCAGTTTCCGTTCTCTCTGGTGCTTGCGGCGGAATTCGGAGGGGGTGATCGCCAGCTCCTTGCGAAACGCGCGGGTCAAAAGCTCCGGGCGGTCGAAACCGATCGCCCGGGCAATTCGCGGCATGGCCCAGGAAGTGTCGCACAAATATTGCACGGCGCGCTCCACGCGAACTCGGCGAATTTCCTCGGCCGGCGAGCGACCCAAATGCTGGCGAAAACCCTTCTCCATCGCGCGGCGGCTCATCGGCACGGCGCCCAGAATGTCGCTGATCGAGATCCGCTGGTGGCAATGGTCTTTGATGTAGCGGACTGCCGCCGCGAGGAGATCGTCTTCGATCGCCACCGTGTCGGTGGACTGGCAGGAGATGACGCGGGTGACCGGGATATAAATCGGGTCGGCTGGCGGCGCTTCGCCCCGAATCAGGCCAGCGAGCAACTCCGCCGCCCGATAGCCGACGGCCTTGGGTGAATGATCGATGCTCGAGAGCTGCGGTTTCGAGATCGTGCAGCTCAAAGTGTCGTGCTCGCCGCCGAGCACGGCCACTTCGTGCGGGACGGCGATGTCACCGAGCGCACAGGCCTCGGTCACGCGCCGCGCCTGCAAGCTGTCGAACGCCAAGAGCGCCACAGGGCGAGGCAACGAGCGGAGCCATTCGATCATCCGCTCCAACTCCTCGGCCGGCGGCATCACGGTAACGGCATCGCGGCGCGGCACGAAAGTTCGGCACTGAAATCCTTTGCGCTTCAATTGGTCGGCAAATGATTCTCCCAGGCGATCGACGTAGTTTGGCCGGATCGAAGATCCGCAGTAGGCAAACTGGCGAAAGCCCAAATCGGTGAAATACTTTACGGCCAGGCCGGCAACCGCTTGTTCATCGCACGTGCAGCGCGGGATCTGGCCGTCGGCCAGCCGAAACCAGGAGACGTCGACCGCAGGGACTCTCAGCGACACGATCTGCTCGGCCAACTCACGGTGCGCGATGCGGGCGATCACGCCGTCGCCGTCCCAATTGTCGGGCAACATCATACGATCGTATTTGCCCCAGGGAGCGAGCAATAATTGCCAATCGGAGGTTTGATGGGCAAACTCGGCGATGCCTTCGATCAGACCAGTGCCCCAGGTCGTCGCCGTGTCGATCAATATTGCAATGCGTTTGCGTGGTCCCATGCGCACTTGCCGATCGCGCTCCGGGAATTGATGGCGGTAGCGTGCTGCACGCGAAACAGCACGCGATAGCCCACTAATTAAATCAGCATTCCGCCACAGCTAGCCAGAGGTTTTCACCGAATCTTCACGCAGTCACGGGCGGTTCTCTTCGCAAACGGTCTGAAGAATTTCGTCCGTTGGCAAGAGCTGCCGGCCGGAGGCTTCCCTGGCGTAACGACCGACGCTCCATTTTCCCAATGCCGGCGGCTTCCCGTCAATGTGCGGGACGAGCGCCCCCGAACGTGAAAGGTTCCAACGAGTTAGGTAGAGCCGTCTGGCGTTCGGCGCTCCACCAACACCGGCATGTTTCGATTGTCGGCGGCGACGGCGTGCGAATCGGCGGTTCCCGATCCGCCCCGGCCCAACTAGCGTGAATTGAGCGGCGAGACGATTTCCAAGCGGTGCTCGTCTCTTTCGCTTAACTGGGAATAGCAGAGAGTGGCGAAATTGCCGCCGTCGCCGTCGCCGTCGATGGACTCCGCGAGCGGTTTTCCGTTGAGCAGGTATTGGCGTGCGCTCACATCCGCTTGGCGGTAGGATAAATGCAATTGGCATCCGCGGATCACGGCGCTGAATTCGAACTCGTCGAACGGCATCCAATTGGCGGGTGCGATCCGCAGCCTGTCGAGGTTGGGCTGAAACCCGATTACGTAGCGGACGAGCAACTTATAGAGCACGTTCGAAGCGCCGGTTTGCCAATCGTTCATGCTCTGGCCGCAGAGATTCAGCTCTGGGTTTTGCACGTACGAATTCGGCATGACGAAGGGCGAATGGCTCAAATTTGAGTGGTGCGGCGCGAATGGCAATATCTTGGCGATTTGCAGCCAGGCCTGCTTGGCCTCGCCCATCTGGAACAAGGCGGCGATGGCGAATGCGGTCGCGTGCAGATAGACGGCCCCGTTTTCGGCCGCGCCGAGCGGCAAGCGATTGATTCGCCCGACTCCCTCGGCGTCCGGTCCGAACCCTGGGGCAAAGGTCTTGAACCCGAACGGCGAATCGAGTCGCTGAAATGCCGCCAACACATGCGGTCGCAGAGTCGGATCGGCATCCAGCATGCCGGAGAGCACCCAGAATGCGTTGACCGTCAGTGCGTCGCGCGCGACGCCATCGCAGTCGCAGAATCCGCCGACCTCGTATCGCCGGCCGTCGCCCCAGCCGTGCAAAATGCGCCGCGACTCGCCGCGGCGGGCGACCGCGAAAGTCAGCAGATTGGTGCGGAGCTCATCACCGAGTTGTTCCAAACGCTCGAGATCCGCGCCGCGTGATGGCGCGAAGTGGGCGAGGATGTCGACCATCTGCCGGCAGTTTTGCAGTAGCTGCAAGCTCGTCATGACGCTCACGCCCGATCCGAACGCCTGCTGCGGGTCGTCGGACAGCCCCAGTCCGTCGAGCGCATCGTTCCAGTCGCCATACAGGGCACGCACGAGACCGGTTTCCTGATCGCGCTGCCGCATCAGGTAGTCGACGATCCTCGACAAGTGGTCGAGCACGCTGTCGCGCTGCGTCGCTGGCTCGCACCGACTGCCGTCCGTGGCCGCGAGGCGGTGGTAAGCGAGCGTTTCTTCGAGAATGTCGGTGTCGCCCGTGACCGCCAGGTAGTTGTAGACCGCCGAAATCGCCCACGCCCCTTGGTCCACAAATTCTCGCAAGTCGAAACGGGCAGGATGGCCGTTTACGGAGAGAGAATATTGGCGCGGACAGCGGCCATCTTCGAGCACCCGTGACAATGCTTCGAGGATCTTCGCGCGCGCTTCTTGAGGCCGATCAAGCAGGTGCCCCTCGACGGCCTGAAGAACATCCCGGAACCCGATCAGCGAATTGGCCGAGCGCTGCAGGTAGCCGTGGATGTTGGCGCAAACGGCCACCTGCTTCTTGAGATAGGGCAGGAAGTGATTCAGTGAGTCGGTGTCAATTCCATTCCACGACCGGCCTTGGAACTGGATCGACAGGTTCCCCTGCCGAGAGACTCGTTGGCGGAGCTGGGCCAGGGCGGCGTCCACGTCCGTCGGAGCGACGGGCCGCGAAAGTTCCAGCTCGACGACATCTTCGTTCTCCGGAATGGAAAACACATAGTCGGCGCGCATGTAACTTGCGGCGGGCAGCTCGGTCCTCAACAGGTCTCCGATGATGGCATTCTCGCTGAACACCGTGCGCTCGACGGGATGTGGGATCGATCCCCGCCGCAAGAATCCGGCAGAAGCCAGGTTGCGCCGCGGCGAGCCAAAATAGCCCAGTGGCGACGTGCATTCCTGGCTCTCCACGGCGACAACCGCATCTTCGCCAGGACCGGATGCAAGCCTGCCCGCGGCTCTTTGCGGCGACTGCAATAGTTCGTGGCCGGTATCGGTCGACCGAAAACTCACCGTCCGCCGCAGCAGGGCGTAGTTGGAAATTGACTGGAAGCGGCTCACGTCCTCATTCGTTTTCACGAGAAAAGACGAAAGTGGCAGACCGGACTCGTCGCGGCGTTGCCAGTCAGCGCGCGTTTGTGCTAATTGGTCCACCACCCGAATGTCCTTAAACCAGCGATCTTCGCTAGTCTCATCGATTTGGTGGCGACAAAACGGATTCATGTAGGCCGACGTATAAGTGCCGAGCGATGTCTCCGTTCGATTCTGCACCAGCACGGACAGGTGCAGGTGTGCGTGCTGTGGTCGCGTCTGCGCGACAAACACGCGCACCAGGCCCACCAGCTCGGGCAGCTCCGTCACGAAATAAGCGGCGTCGTGGCCGATTACGGTGTAACGCTCCTTGATCCGCGCCTCGGCTTCGTCGAGAAATGGCACGGGCAGCAGCGAGAGCGGCAGGAATTCGGCCTTCCCCGGCTGCTGCACCCCCGCGAGAAGCGCGATCGGCGGGAGCTGGCCCTCTTGCGTCGGCAGAAAGAGAAAATAGCGGCCTCGGTTACAATGGATGTGTCCTGAAGCGGTGACCCACAGATTGAGGCCATCGGCACCATACGGATATCGACTGTCGCCTCGAACCCGTTCGCGGCAGAGGATCCGGCCATCCGACAAAAATGCAGCGTTTCCCGGCAATCGGCGGCCGACGCCCGTCGCGATGTCCGACTCGCACGAGGCAACGAGCTCCTGAATGCGAAGATACTCCGACCAAAGTTGGCAGCCTCCATCGCTGGGCGTGGCGGTCCGATCGGAGATCGAAAAAATATTGCGCGGCTGCGCGGCCACGTTGCCGTTGCTGACGCCTAGGTCCTGAGCCATTCGACTAATCCGATACAATTGGCCTACTGGCTCAGGGAGAGGTGCGCCGGGACCGCCTGGGCAACCGTCTCACGCATTTCCGGCCTGGGTTTTGAGGCATGAATACAACTGCAAGCGAGGTTGCTGGAAGCGTTTCAGTGGAAATCCATCCCGAAACGCAGCAATCGCTTGCATTAATTATTAAACTTAATTAAGTTAGGGATCATGTCAACTGTACTAACAGGCAAGCCGCAACTCAACCGATTTGTCAATCGTCGCCTGATCCTCGAGCAGATCCGGCGCAATGGCGAAACTTCGCGCGCCGACCTGGCGAAGCAGACCGCCATTCGACCACCGACCGTGTCGGCCGTCGTCAAGGAGCTCATCGACGAGGGTCTGATCGAAGAGCGGGGAATTGGACAGACTAGCGGCGGCAGAGCCCCGCGGGTCATCGTGTTGCGGCGCAATCGACCCCGGACGCTGGGCTTTGAAATCAGCGAAACCCGAATCCTGGCCGGACTTTGCGATCTGGCCGGAAACGTCTGCGATCAGCTGGAGTTGGCCAGCGAGACGGTTCCACCGGAGACGGCCGTCGAGCGGATGCACACGATCGGGAGCAAATTGCTCGCTGCGGCCGGCATGAAATGGGACAATCTCAATGGCGTGGGCGTAGCTGTTCAGGGTCACGTCAACGGCGCGGAGGGCATCGTTCGGTGGAGCCATCGCTTCAACTGGCGGAACGTTCCGCTGAAGCAAATGTGCGAACGGCGCTGGAATATCGAGACGGACGTGATCAACGACTGCCTCGCCGGCGGTCTGGCGGCTCACTTCTTCGACGTCGAGAGCGAAGTTCAGAATCTGGTGTTCGTGTATTTGCGATTTCGCGGCACATCCCACGGTCTGGTGGGCTTGGGTAGCGGCATTATCGTCAATGGCGAACCCTACTACGGCGAGTTTGGTGCGGCGGGCGAAATCACCACGATGGTCAACCATCCGCTCGTTTACGCTCAGCAGATGGGTGGCCGGTCGTATCCGGGATTGAACGAATTCAGCACGGCCTTGGAAGAGGATGATCCAGCTGCATCGGCCGCACTTTATCGAGTGGGGAATGAGCTGTCGGTCCTGGCGCTGCACATCGTGAACCTGCTGGAGCCCGGTGTGTTGATGATCGGATCGGACGCACCGATCTTGCGCGATCGACTGTTGGTTCAACTGCAGCAGGTTCTCGACAAGCAGGGCCTCGCGTACGAAGCGGGCAAGACTCGATTGTTGGCTTCGACGCTGGGCGACTCCTGTTTGATGCGCGGTGCCGTGGTGCCCACTCTCCAGCGAGTGTTTCGCATTCCTCAATGGTAAAACCGCGCTCACGGTGAATAGTGGATCAATTATCGCGTGCCAGCCGGAGTCTCCTATCGTCGTCGCGAAAGCCGACGGTCGCGATTGGTCGAGCAGCTTACCGCGAAATCGAAGGGGCAGCGTCCGATGAGTTCTCGTGCTAACCGAATAACGGGGCCGCTGCCGGCCGCCGTCGCGTTGGTACTGATCTCGTGTGGGGCGTCTCTTGCTGTTGAGCTGCATTTTGCCGGCAAAAAATGGCTCGTGAAGGAGTCTGCCGAGCCAGCCGGGCCGGGGCCTAATCGATTCTCCGCTGATCCCAAGGACGTTTGGGTCGACGACGCCGGGCTCCACCTCACGATTCATCAACATGGCAAACATTGGTACTCGACCGAGGTGATACTCGACGAGAATCTCGGCTACGGAACGTACCTATTTCAAACCAGCTCGCGTCAGGACCTGCTCGACGACAACGTCGTGTTTGGCGCTTTTACTTGGGACGATCACGGAGACGATCCGCGGATCCCGGAATATCCGAACCGTGAGATCGACTTCGAAGATTCCCGCTGGAAGGAGGCGGGCGGACCGAACACACAGATCGTGGTGCAGCCGGTCCGCGTTCCCGGCAACCATTCTAAGTTTCAACTTCCCGACTTGACCAAGGAAGTGGCGCTCACGCGATTCTTCACTTGGAGTCCTGCGAGAGTCGACTTTGTCTCGCTCCACGGTAGGTTCTCCGCCAAGGGCTATCCAAAGGAAGCCGTCTTTCACCAACACACGTACCTGGAAAATGAGGCGACGAAGAACATCGTGCCGTGGCCCGGCCACGAGAATTTCCGTTTTAATCTCTGGCTCAACCAATCGCAGGAGCCGAAGCGTCGCCAGGAGGTCGAAGTGGTAATCTCGGACTTCGAGTTCATTCCCTTGGCGGATGACGCGGCGAAAGCAGCCGGGCAGAGGGTGGCTGAAACTGACCAGAACTAGCGTGTGAATTTCCGCGGCAGAATTTTTTAAGAAAAGGGTTGAGTTACTTACTTAACTTTATTAACATGGACCTTGCAAGGAGCGGTGGGAGCGAAAACAACGGTAATTCCGGCGTTTCCGTCGTCGCCAAGTCGCACATTCAGATTTGAAAGCAGTCGAAATCGTCGTTCACTTCCCGATAAGTTCGGTTTCCCGCAACGGAATTAGCGGTGAGTTGCAAGACGGAACCAGAGGCGTGTCGCAGATCCCAGGGGCACCTATTCTTCATTCCGCAGTGACGGGGTCTTCCTATGGCTAACTCTCGACTCAATCGTACTTGCTTTATGCTGGCGGGGCTGATCGCGGGGTTCACTTCGGGCGGCGCGAGCCACGGTGAAAACGTGACATTCAACTTGCTCGACGTGGCCGACGAGTTGGCGCCGATCACCGAAGTCACGGCGACGACGGGAACGGTGATCCCCGGCGCGTTCTCGAGACGTCTCTTGGCGGGAAGAGTCGTGCTCCCCATTGGTCAGCTCATCGTCTTCGGCACCCTACCAAGGGCGCAAGTCAGGAACTCGATATGACATGATGCTGGGTTCCGGGGGGGGAGCCCAGTATCGTGTCTATCGAAAACTTTGCGTTGGCACAGATTCATATCTAATTCTCCTACTCAGGACTTAAGCAGCAATGAAAAAGAAATTGAAGCATTCGGACAAGAGTCGTTCGTCGAGCCGGCTCACAAGCCAGACTGCTCAGCGATTGGCTTCCTATTCGATGGCCGCCGGATTGGGCGCATTTGGATGTGGGGAGGCGGCCCACGCCACCATCGTTTACACGGATGTTCCCGACATCGTCCTCATGCCAGGCGATGCTGGAGTAGAACTGAATCTGGATAATGATCCCACAGGGAAGCTTGACGTGCAGTTCCGCAACAATGGTGGTGGAATCTGGTACGCCTCGGGTCGTTTCGTCGGACTGCCGCTGCCCGGTGATCCCGTTCCGGAATCGTATTCGTACGCCTTGACGCGGTTCAACGCGTTTTTTCCAGAAGACCCGAATCATGCGTATTATATTCGGTCCTTCCACCCGAACGAACAGATTGGCCCAGTCGATGATGTTTTTACGTTCAAGGCCGGTCGCGGTACAAACTCGCCGCAATACGGGAATGGCATTTTGCAGACGGGTCTTCGCAGCCCGTATGCACCGCCAGTCGTCGACGACTTCGGCGATTTAACCGCCGATCAATTTGCTGGTATGGCGATCAGAGACCCCAATGACGGTCTCCATTTCGGCTGGGTGAGACTCCGAGCTGAGCTCCTGACGACGGAAGTAGCCCCCTATTATGCGCTGAAGTGGACGCTCTACGATTGGGCCTACGAAACGGAGCTCGACACTCCGATTTTGGCGGGTGCCAAGCCGGCGGCAGTTCCCGGCGACTACAACGGAAATGGGGAAGTCGACGCGGCCGACTACACGATCTGGCGTGATCGGTTGGGGAACAGCACGACGCTGCCGAACTCCGATCCTACCGACGCGGACAACGAAGTCACACAAGCGGAGTTCAACTTTTGGAAGTCGCAGTTTGGCGTCGGTGGAGGTAGCGGCACGGCGCTCGATGGCGCGCGCGTTCCGGAACCAACCTCCCTGGCACTGCTCGCAGCCGGCTTTGGCGCGTTCGTGTCGCGGCGTCGCCGATAGTCCGTTCTTGCCTACTGAAAATCGGATTCGTGAAGTCAACGGATCGGCCTTCCGTTCTGTTGACCGCACCGGCAGCGAGGGGCGAGCGGACGAGCTCGAACCTGCCATTGCAATCGATTGGTTTGATGACGCGCCTGGCAGAGAAAGTATTGCTGATCGGATGGGATGCTGCGGATTGGCTGATGGTTCGCCCGCTAGTCGAGCAGGGCCTGATGCCGACGTTCGCGTCGTTGCTCGACGGAGGCGTGAGCGGCAATTTGGCGACGATCCGGCCGATCCTCTCGCCGATGTTGTGGAACTCGATCGCCACGGGCAAGCGCGCCGACAAGCACGGGATTTGCGGCTTTGTGGAACCGCTGCCGGATGGTTCGGGAATTCGCCCGATCACCAGCACGAGCCGCAAGACGAAGGCAATCTGGAACATCCTTTCGCAGAACGGATTGACCAGCAATGTCGTGGGTTGGTTTGCCAGCCATCCGGCCGAACCAATTCGCGGCGCGGTCGTCAGCGACTACTACATCCACCCGCCGGAAAAGGGCGCGGATTTCAGCGTTGTACCGGCTGGGGTTTGCCATCCGGAACGACTCGCCCAGCCGCTTTCGAAGCTGAAGGTCACGCCGCGCGACGTCGATGCGCAAGCGATTTTGCCATTCGTCCCCCGCGCGGCAGAAATCGATGGCAAGCAGGACCATCGACTGCGACATTTGGCAACGCTGCTGACGCGGACCGCCAGCATCCAAGCTGCCGCCTGCGCGCTGATGGTGAACGAACCTTGGGATTTCATGGCCGTCTACTTCGACGCGATCGATCAATTCGGCCATCATTTCATGCCTTATCATCCGCCGGCCGTGGCAGGAATCTCGGAACGGGACGCGGAAATCTTCCGAGATGTCATGGTTGGTTGCTATCGTTTCCACGACATGATGCTCGAGACGTTGTTGCGAAATGCCGGCCCGGAGACAACGGTTCTGCTAGTCAGTGACCACGGCTTCCACAGCGGCAGCGAGCGCAGCGACACCGACGGCTTCAAGGATCCGACGAGCTGGCACCGGCCGTTTGGAGTCGTTTGCGGAAAAGGGCCGGGAATCAAGCAGAACGAAACGCTGTACGGCGCCTGTTTGCTTGACGTAGCGCCCACCATTCTTTCGCTGTTCGGTCTGCCAATCGGCGGCGACATGGATGGACGCCCTTGGCTGGAGATTTTTGACCGAGAAGTGCGTCCCAAACGAATTCAAAGCTGGGATTTGGTCGAAGGCGACTGCGGCATGCATAGCGCTGAGCGGCGCGAAGACCCCGTCGAGGCTGCCGAAGCGATTCGTCACTTGGTCGACCTGGGATACATCGAGGCGCCCAGCGAAGATGTCCAGAAAACGGTCCTCAGTGCGACGATCGACCTGAAAACGAATTTGGCGTTGGCCCTTTCCGATAGCACGCGGTTGGATCAAGCGTTGCCCTTGTTTAAGGAACTGGTCGAGTTGACCCGGGACGATCCGACACGGAAGAACCTGTATTTGGCCCATTTGGCGTGCTGTTACTTGCAGCTCGACCAAGTGCCCGAATGCATCAGTACTCTGGACCAACTCAACGGCGAAATGGGGCAGTCGCCGTTCGTACAAGTGATGCGAGTCCGCCTGGCAGAGAGGCAGCGACAGCCGACTGAGGCGCTGCGTATGGCCCGCGAGGTTCTCGAGCAATTTCCCAACGACACAGGATTACTCAATCGGATCGGGCATCTTTTGCTGGAAACGAAGTCGTGGGATGAGGCGGAAGCGATCTTTCGGCAATCCTTAAGTCTGCTGGAAGACAACCCGGTGGCCCATGACGGTTTGGCAGCCATCCACTTGGAGCGGGACCGCTTTGATGAGGCCGTGGAACATTCTCTACTTGCGGTTGGTTTGATCCATTACTTCCCATCGGCGCACTTTCATCTCGGGGTCGCGCTTCACGGGGCTGGAAGAGAAGAGCAAGCGATTGCCGCGTTTGAGACGTGCCTGGCAATGCGCTATCAAGTCCCCAAGACCCATTGCCGTTTAGCATCACTTTATCGAATGCGCGACCCCATCCGGTCTAAGCGGCACCAGGAGTTGGCCGGCCTGGCTTAGTTTCCGACGAACCAAACCTACTGGATATGGAGCAATCCAATGGCACTTGATTTCCACCCCAGTCCGCGCGCACGCCGGAGACCAGCGTTTACCCTGGTTGAACTTCTGGTCGTGATCGCGATCATTGGCATCCTCGTCGCCCTCTTGCTGCCGGCGATTCAATCAGCCCGCGAAGCCGCACGCCGCACGCAGTGCCGAAATAATCTTAAGAACATCGGCCTGGCGGTCCATAATCTGGCGGACACTTATAAGTATTTGCCGACGGGTGGCGTTCAGCCAAACCCAGACATCCAAAATTTTCTCCGCGACACCTACTCTCAAACGACTGCTACTTTGCGCAAAGGCCCGGCCAATGGTCCGCTGCAGCAGGGGCTCGGCTGGATGTACCAGATCCTTCCTTTCCTGGAAGAAGGTTCGGTCCAGGGGCTCATCGACAACAGCCAACTGACTTCGGTGCCGATCGGTTTATACAACTGCCCATCGCGGCGCGGGGTCACATTCCATTTTAAGTATGGAGTGTCGCTCGTCGACTACGCCGCCACGGTGGCCGGCCCCACGCGCTCGGACATCGGCGACGCCGAATTCAACAATTATCTCAACGATCCATATCCCTATCCGTACTTCAGAACCAAGCAAGAGGACTTTTGGGGCTGTATTAAATGCAGCCCCGGCTCGATGCGCGACGTGTTCCCTTTGCAAAATCCATACAAGAATGGGAACGCAAAGTTTCGTGGCATCCTGCAGCGCGGGGATTGGTGGTACAATTCCCCCACGGGTGGCAAGCATATCGGATTCATGTCCAAGATGACGTATGCCAAGATTACCGATGGCACGAGCAAGACGACGCTCGCGTCCGAGAAGTGGGTCCACGTCTCCGTGTATGCCGGCAGCGGCGGGGAGGCTGACGACCGTGGCTGGAGCGACGGCTGGGACTTCGACTCTTTGCGGTACACGCTGCTTCCGCCCCGTTCCGACGGCGAAGGCGATCCGCCGAATCTAGAGCAACTTGATTCAAACGACCCTGCCAACTATCAGCTGGGGGCCGCGCACCCCGGCGGATTCAATGTCCTGATGGGCGACGGCTCGGTGACAGGTTTCAACTACGATATTGACCTCGAGACGCTCAACCGGCTGGGAAATCGTGCGGATGGTGAGACAATTACACAAAGCTATTAGCGGCCGCGCGCCGCATGGCGCGGTTGCATGACATGATGGATGACCGCAACAACGCTGATTTGCGCCAGAGTGGTCGGCGGCTTCTCGGCCAAGCGGGACGTGCGCTGTTCTGGCGCTACGCTGGATTTGCCGCGCTATCGGCCATTTTGTTCACCCCGGCGTCGGCACAGACTCCCCGTTCCGCTTGGATGTGGTTCAGCCCGGAGCATCCGTTCGGATCCGCCAACGTGATCGGCGACGAGACTAGAGAACGGGAGTTGATCGCAAATTTTAAGTACTGGGGCTTTGATCGCGTCTACGCCAGCGCCGACAGTTGGATCATTTCCGCACCCAACAAACCGGCCTCCTGGAACGCGTCGCTGGACGACGCCGGCATATCGTCGCAAATGCTCTTGGGGTTGATCGACTACTCGCCGTCGCAGATGGCGAATCTGGTAAAAACGCGGCTGGTCAACTTCAACAACTCGCGCACCGATTCGCGTGAGCGATTTGACGCGGTGCACCTCGACCTGGAACCGCATGGCAGGAGCGGTTGGTTGAGCGCCACGCCAGCGGCCCGGAGAACGATTTTAGGCCAGCTACGCGACACTTACGCCGCGGTCCGCGCCGAACTTGACAATAATGGCTGCGACTACGTGAAGATGTACGCCGACTTGCCGGTCTGGTTTGACAATTTGGACGGAAGTCTCGGTTGGGCTGATGCGGCAGATCGAAACCAATGGTTTGACGACATCAGCGAATCACTAGATGGCTTCTCGATGATGGCATATGAGCGCAATACTCGGTTCAGCATCATCGATGGAGTCGGTTGGGAAGTCGCGAACTTTGACGGCGAAGTACGGATCGGCTTGAACGTGGCGGAGGTTGGTCCCGGGCAGACCTTCGCTAGTTTCGCTGCGCTGATGAAGATGGCGGAGGCGATCGAAGCGCACTACGGAACCAGTATCGGCGGAATCGATTTTCATGAGGTCACTACTTTTAGCGATTCAGCCGCGCCCAGGCCGCTCGGGGATTTCAACTACGACGGGGTTATTGATGCGGCTGACTACACAGTCTGGCGCGACAGCATCGGCTCAACCACACATCTCGACGCGGACGGCGATTTCGATGGTGTCGTCGGTGTGCTCGACTACGAACTGTTGAAGTCCAACTTCGGATCGACTGCGGGTGGCAGTTCTTGGACGACGCTGGGGGCGACGGTTCCTGAGCCGACATCGCTCCTCTTGTGCGGCGCGGGATTGGTGGCCTTGTTGGCCTGGCCGATCAGGCGAGTCCGGGACGCATTTGAAACATGAGTACCGAGAATGTTATCACCGTCGTCACGGGCCTGCCGCGTTCCGGCACCTCCATGATGATGCAGATGCTCGCTGCTGGCGGCCTCCCCGTGCTGACTGACGGTCAGCGCACAGCAGATGAGGACAATCCCCGAGGCTACTTTGAATGTGACAAAGTCAGGAGCTTGAGATCGGACAATCGCTGGCTCACGGAAGCCAACGGAAAGGCAGTCAAGGTAATTGCACAATTGCTGGAATACCTCCCAGATGAGAACTATCGACTAGTATTTATGCAGCGTGACTTGAGCGAAGTCATAAGCTCGCAACGGACGATGCTTGATAGGTCCGGCAAACAAGGTGCACGGCTAACGCATGAACAACTAGCGAACGTTTTTTCCAAGCAGATAGATAAGGTCGATAGGATCATTGCGGCGAGGAATATGCCAGTGCTACGGGTCTCTTACCGGGCCTGCATTGACACTCCGGAAGCAGTGGCGGCTAACGTGAATCGCTTTCTTCGGTGCGGGCTCGACGAGCGCGCCATGGCTGCATCGGTAGACACGCGGCTCTATCGACAACGAAACAAATTAACAACATTAGAGACACTGTAATTGCAGGCGTTGCCACCGTGTCCAGTCTAGTCAACGTAACAAGGCGTGGCTTTTTTGACGGGCGGCGCCATCGGCAACGGCGTCGCCGACACGCCGCGTGAGAGCGACTTCGAGTTCACTGGCGACTGAGTTAGCGCCAACTTGGATTTCACCACCCACGACCCCGACGTGCAGTCGCCCAGCCGAAATCTCTATTAAGGGCTCAACGGCGACTTCATCACTCACCGCTTCACGTGGGCGCTCGACCGCATCACGTGGGAGAGCTTTCATGGCCATGTCGCCGGCGTCGCGAATCCGCCCAACCCGATCATCGACCAACGGCCCGGTCCGAACCAGGGCCAACCAGCACGCTATGTCTACACGGGACGGGTAATTCCCGATGACTTGAACGAAATCACGATCATGAATCTGTGGATGTTCGGCGACAATGTATCGACCACCGGCCCCACCAACGGCCAGCCGCACGAACTGATCCTCAGCAGCTTTAAATACACTCCGCTGCCTCCCGACCCGGTGCCAGGGGATTTCAACGCCGACGGCGAAGTGGACGCCAGCGACTTTCAAAGCTGGCGCGATTCGTTTAGTTCCACTGTGGCGCTAGCGGCCGACGGCAACAACGACGGCGTGGTAAATGCGGCCGACTTCACCGTGTGGCGCGACAACCTCGCATCGGTCCAGGCGTCGCAGCAAGCCGGACAAGTGCGGTCCCTGCTGGTGCCAGAGCCTAGCTCCTTTATCGCGCTAATCTGATTTCTGGCGCCCCGTCTGCGGTGTCTAGAATCTTGCCGGACGGCGTCGTAGATTGATTCTCCGCCGATATCGACATGGCCCGCACCGGGCAGTGCACAGGAATTGGCTCGCCGGAACCCGGTCAGGAAGAAGCTCATAAGGCGCTCCCGTTCGCACTGGAAGTCGCTGTCACAAATTGCGAAGGCGTTAGTTTCGCGGTGATTTCGAGTCTCGGTGGCGATGCAGCCCTTGTTATTCGGCAGAAGGGACTGGCGTAGAATTTTACTCGTTTTGAGACCGCATTAACAGATTTTTTTCCCTGACGCTTCCACCGATTCATCGAGCGATGCAACTGACGAATGCAGCAGAGATGGAAGCCTTTTGTCGAAGGAAGCATCCGCGCGATTCAAAATCCGAAAAGTTTTTTGGAATAGTGCACGAACCTGTTGCCGATTTGACACTCTTATAGAAGTCAACCGAAACTAATGCTCTGTTGTGGGGCACAATAGAGGTGAGGTGACTGAAATGATCCATTCAAGACCAAGCTTCATACGCTTATCGCTGGCGGCGCTGCCATGCTCGATGACATTTGCCCGATGGGCAGGTGATCAGCTGGAATACGCGCCGGAAGGCGAAAAAAATAGGCGAAAATGACACTTGGTCTAACTCTTTGATGAGCCATAAGGCCCGGTGTCAGAAAGACGCCGGGCCTTTCTCTTTGGCTTGTTGCCGATCGAAGAGGCCGATCCGTTCGCAGCACTTCGGCTTGTTGCTGAGACGGCAAGTTGACAACCACTGCCAACTGCGCTCAGCGTTCGCGCACAGCTCCCCGAAGCTGTTCGGTAGTCGAGGACTGGTTGTCCGGATGACCCTGATAAGGTCGTCACGCTGAGTTCGATTCTCAGGACTACCACTCGAGCATTGATCACCAACCGCCAGGCAGGACACACGACGCAAAAAGGGTAATGATGCAATGTCGACGACGCGAATCAAACGCAGCGCTGCGCGGGAGCGGCTCTGTGGTGTAACGGCTGCATACCTGACTTTTAATCAGGCTGGTGTGGGTTCGAATCCCGCCGGGGCCACTGGAAGAGATTGCGGGGCGTGAAGGTTCGGTCAACCTGCGAGGTCTTATTCACCTTGCGATGCGGTTCGACTCCGTGACGCCCTACTGACCGAACAACTTGCATCAATAGCACAGTGGCAGTGCTGCACACTCGTAATGTGCCGACTCAGGTTCGATTCCTGGTTGATGCTCTCGCGGCGCACGCTGTGGCGCCGAGATGATCCTTGACAAATCAGCAGATGCCATGGGACCGAAGTGTTATGGCAGCATGCCTCGCTCTTAACGAGGTCGGTCGCGGTTCGAGTCCGCGCGGTCCCAATCGTTCGCCTGTATATGTGCGTATGTAGTAGTGCGCCTGTAGTCGTGCGCCTGTGGTGTAGCGGTAACACGCTAGCTCGCCATGCTGGAGTCGCGAGTTCGAGTCTCGCCAGGCGCTCTCGTGGGTTGATGGTGTAACCTGGCAGCACTCGACACTGAAGATGTCGCAGCAGCAGTTCAAATCTGCTTCAACCCGCTCGCTTGCGGACGACTGCCTGGGAGCAGTAGAAGCCTCCAAAACTTCGACACGCGGTTCGAATCCGTGCGTCCGCGCTTCGTGTTCGTTGGAAACACTTGCCCCGTTAGTTTAGTAGCAGAATGCTGGTCCTTCAAACCGGCGAGGTCGGAGCGTAACCGACACGGGGCGCTTCATTCCGATGTGGTGTAATGGAAGCACGGCACGCCGTTAACGTGCTTGTCTAGGTTCAAGTCCTGGCGTCGGAGCTTGCCGGTGTGGCAGAGCGGCCATGCGCCTGTTTTGTAAGCAGGATCCAGCTCCGTTCGACTCGGAGCGCCGGCTCATTGTGGCGATGCAACTGGAATATTGGCGCTAGTAATCGGGGTATGGATAAGTTTCCCAGGGTCGGCGCCCTGCCAGCGCCAATACGACGTGCAGCAGATCGTAGTCTCGCGGATTGAGGCGAGCGATCTCCTCGGCAAAGCCAGGTACCAGCCGTCGACATTTCTCCATCAAGACGATGGATCGGACTTCGCGGCGACGCTCGAGCGATATGGGCGAAGAGTCGATCGTGGTGATGGCGTCGTCAAACCTTCCCAGCGCCGCTAGCGTGTCCGCAATTTCTTCGTAGTCAAGTTCAGTCTTGGCGGCGGCGAGCGCCTGATCAATCTCGCCCTGAAGGCAAAACCGAACATGCGGCGATTGTTGAGAATACCTTTGCAATTCGGGAACCGGCGAGTCACGGTCATACGCAGGATGGCAGGCGTCAAACTCGTTTGCAGGTTGGATGGAACGTAGTCGATCCAGTTCGCCGGAACCGAGATTGCGCCAATCGATGTTGGTGATTGCACCACGAAAAAAGTCTTCCGCGGTGAGTTCTCCCAACAGCGATTCAACTCGCTTTGCAATCGCCTGATGACCGAGCGAATTTGCGATCGCACCAAGAAGCTTGGCGACGAAGTGATTCATTCGATGAGCGCTGGCTGCCATCTCCAGGTCATCGATTGCAATATTCAGGAGACGGCTAATTTCAGTACCGGCGATTTTCTCACCCATAGGCAAAAGTGTATGGCAAGCTAGTTTTAAGGAACAAGTACATAATCTCGCCCATCGGAAGTTCGGGCCATTGGGCGGAGCGAAACTTGCCCCCTTCGTATATCGGCCAGTATATCACGTTCTCAGCGTGAAGAGAGCGGTTCGACTCCGCTAGGGGGTGCTGCAGTGTTTCGTTCATCGCGTGGGGAAGCCTGGTATCCCGCGACCTTCGGGCGGTCGAGATCGTTGGTTCGAATCCAACCGCGGTGACTTGAGCAATGAGCGGGTTTGATTAGCTCCGGAGCGACAAGCCAACTGGCGATGGCACTTGTCTCGAAAACAGGCGAGCCTCACGGCCTTATAGGTTCAACTCCTATTCGCTCCGCTCGAAACCGAATGCGAAGATTCTGACTGTTGCGGTGGAGTGTGCTGGCTGCACGGCTTGCTTTGAACGAGCCAGACGGGGTTCGAATCCCTGCACCGCTGCGGGCGATTGGTGAAATGGTATCACGTCACTTTTACACAGTGAACTCGGCGGTCCGATTCCGCCATCGCCTACTTTGCCGCGTTGGTGTATTGGCTGTGCACACCCGCCTGTCGAGCGGAAAGTATCGGATCGTAACCGATACGCGGCGCTTCGCCCACGTAGACCAATTGGCAGAGTCACCACGCTCAGAACGTGGAACGTGAAAGTTCGAATCTTTCCGTGGGCATTTGAGAACATGGAGCTGGGAGCAGGGGGCACGGAGTGAAGGACGGTGAGCAATTCGCTTCGATCCGGCGGCGCAATGTCTTACTCCATGCCCCGAGCCACATGCTCCTTGCTCCCCCTCGCACATCGGGAGATGTTCCGCATGTCTGCCTGTAAAACAGACGGCCTTAAACGTTGCGGTGGATGCCGAGGGGTTCAATGCCTTCATCTCCCACTGGTGCGACTGTTTGCAGCGACTACGGCTGGTGCCGAAGCAGGTTTCATAAGCCTGCGCGTCAGATTCGATTTCTGAAGTCGCTATGGGAAAGTGCAGCGTAGATCACGGGGTCATGGTCAAACGGTATGACGTGACAACGGCATTGTCAAAGTCGCAGTTCGACTCTGCGTGACTCCACTGGTTCGGGGCTGACAGTCACGGGGACGAGAGACTCCTGCAAAGTCTCTGCAGCGAGTTCGACTCTCGCCAGCTCCATTGGGAAGGAAGAGGTCAGAGGTCGGAGGCCAGGGGGTGCTTCTGACCTTTAACCTCTAAAGCGCTGAATGAAGGTGTCAGGTGTCGGGTTTCAGGTGTCAGGAAAGACGCGAAGCAAGTCCACTCTTTCTGACACCCGACACCTGTCACCTGACACTGCTTTGTAGAAAGCTTTTCTTCGCCTTGTGGCGAGGAGCATTAGGTTATGTGTGAGCACCAGGAACATGCATTCGACGGCGCGTGTGCGATCGGTGCGGGCGCGCAAGTTCGCGGTGAGGCGACGC
>JBFWSG010000070.1:0-7937 GCA_050248495.1 Pirellulales bacterium
TTAACTACGCCAATATCCCGACCAATTCCTGGATGGCGCTCACCAACCGGCAGAGCCTGGCCGGCAATTCGTTCGAGATCCACCATTCGATGGTGACGATCCGCAATACGCCAGCCACGAGCAACCCCGCCGGCGGCCTCGATTATACGGTGGTCAATCTCAATCCCGCCGTCGGGGCGGGCAACGCCTCGACGTCGAAGGCGTTCAACAACATTTTCAGCGTCGACAATGCGACGCCGCAAAACTATCTAGGGCTCACGAACCAGGCGGCGAACATCAAGAACAACGCCTATCGCAATTTCGACGCGTCGACTGCTGAACGCGGGCACAGCAACGACGCGGGGGCTGTGACGCTCGCCAACACGCCGACGTTCGGCGTCGATGACGCCCAGCTCCGCAACGCGGGTACGACCGACGTCCTGTATTCGCACGACATCAACGGCAAGCGCCGCACCGTCGCCACGCCGGACCTTGGGCCTGTCGACTTCACCAGTCCCGTTTAACGAGCAACCACAGTTTTAGCCAGCGCAGCGAGCGAGTAATCCATGTCGAAAGAGATTTTCATTCCTGCGGCGTTTGCACCGGGCACGGTCGTCTATGTCGTCGAGTACGACGCTCAAGGGCGGGCCTGGCGACCGGGTACGGCGGTCTGGGAAGCGCATGGCGGCACGCAATCGAACTACGTCGGCAATCGGGCGACGATCGGGTCGAACGGCAACTATGGGCCGTATGACGCGCAGCCGATGACACGCAATTGGGTGGCTTTCATCACCACGCAGACGGGCGGAAGTGAAAGTCTCACGCTCGATGAGGCGGCCTTCGATGCCGAGGTGAGAACCAGTTTCGATCGACTCGAAGCGCTCGTGCCGCAGGTCGTGACGACCGGACTCACGATCAACTCGCAGACGGTCATCACGTTCGCACTGCCACAGACGGTGTCGGGGGCAACGAGCGGGCCATACGACGGCTACGACGCGATCCTCTACGATGAGAGCGCGGGGCGGCGCAACTGCCGCCGGCGAATTCTATCATCGGTCATTCAGAGCGGCGTGGCGGTGCAAATCACACTGGAAGAAGCGCCCGACTTCACCATCGACCCGACCGACACGATCGCCATTGTGGCGGCGTCAGCACAGTTCGAGCGATTGTCGGAGGAGGTGCAGACGTTTGGCGCCGGAGCGGCGGCCAGCGTCGATAACACGGACATCGTCGAGGCCCGCGTGAGCAAGGTCGGCACGCGACGCGACGGCGTCTATGTGGCATTCCCACCGTGGGACGTCGTGCAGGGCGAGCCAGGGCCGTTCTGGACCGACTGTACGGCGCTGACTGGCGGCCGCAACCTGAGCAACGTGACCAGCGGACTGACCAGCGATCCGCTACTCACGCTCACCAGCCAGGGGCTGTCGGGGCGCATGGCGGTGACCGTGCTCGATTCCTCCAGCACCCCAGCGGGCGATTACACGATCCAGTTCAAAGCGTATGTGGGGTCACTGTGGCGGCTGGTCGAGCAACCGGTGCGCGTGCGGCTGCCCATGGTATTGAGCTAGTGGCGGAGGGGAATGGGCCGTTGCTCACGGGGTACACAAAAAGGCCTTGATTCCAGGCACAAAAAGAGGCTTGAAATCCAGGGGCAAACGGCCTGCCAACCTGGCTAAACGACTTACGACGAGTGGCATCGAATTCTGGCCGAGAAACAGGGTCAAAAAGTGGCTTGTTTTACAGGGTATTTTGTGGGTCCTTCCGCGGGGGTGCCCCCCGAGGGGCCGAAGGCCGCTTACCTGGTGACTTTTTTTCGCGCACAACTTTTTTTCAGCGGTAAGTAATCTGCGCACGCTGGGCGCTTCGAGCGTCCTGGGCGCATAGCAATCAGCACGCACCGTCAGCAGCGGAGCGAGCGGTCAGGGGTTACGGTTTTGACAACATGGGGAAGCAACAGGTCGCCGGCAGCGGTGGAGCGCTTGCAGACCAGATCGCCCGTCAGCAGCGGGCCTCAGTCATCCAGGCGGCCAAGAAGAAACTTGAAGCCGGCGAGCAGCTTACCACTCGCGAACTCAGCGAGTTGCGCAAGTGGGAGGCCGAGCAGACCGAGCGCTACGGCAAAGCGTACATCGCCGCGATGCCAAAGTCTGCGTATGCGGACTACGCCGGTCGTCAACCAAAGCAACTCATCGAACTCGCGCAGCGGTACGGTTTCCCTTATCCAGCGGGACGCGCGGATCCTGTCGATGTTGGCCGCATCATTCGCTGGCTGCACGACTTCCTGGCCGCCAACGCCGCGTCGCTCGCAGGCGGAAGCCCCGAAGACGCCATTCTGCAACTCGCATCGCCCAAACTCAAAGACGAGCTTGTCCGCGAGTGCATCGAAAACAAACGCCTCGACAATGAGAAGCGACGTTACGAGAACGCGCGATTGGCCGAAGACTACGTGCCGATCGAGCCGTTGCAATTGTTCCACGATCGACTTGCCGATCGCATCCGCAAAGTGCGCGAGCGATTCGGCCGTCGCTTTCAAGGCGAGCATCTCGACTTCGCGGAGCGGCTGTTCGATGACCTGATCGACGACATTGAGAAACTCTGTGACGACTATTTCAACACGAGCGAACCAGGCGAACAGCCGATCGATGCTGAGGCCGCCGGCGAAGTGGAAGCCGGTCCTGCATCGTGAGCTGCGACGCTTCTGCCAACGCGCCCGCGGTCATCGATTGCGGCCACGCGTGCAATTCGCGCGCGAGGTAATCGTCATACCCGAGGGGCCATTCGAGGGCGAGCACTGGCGAGAGGACTTCCAGCCTTATGCGTTCCACGTGCTCAACCTGATGGACACGCTCGGCTTCCGCAAGTATCGCGCGACCGGCTGCGTGCAAAGCGGCAAGACGTTCAATATCGACATCGTCAACCTGGCCTGGCACATCCGCGAGCGAAAAGAGAACGTTGTCTTCGGCATCCCCGAAATGGACATGGCCGAGTCGGTGTGGAAAGAGAAGATCGAGCCCGTCTTCGATGCGAGCCCGGAACTGCGTTGGCTACTGCCAACACGTGGGCGCGGCAGTAAGGGCGGATTCGGCACGCTCATCAAATTTCGCAACGGCACCGCCCTCAAATTCATGGGCGGCACGGGCAAGGATTCGCGTCGATCGAGTTTCACCGCCCCGGTGGCGATCAAGACCGAAGTCGATCGGTATGACACCGCGGCCGAAGGATCCCGCGAAGCGCCGCCAGTCGAGCAAATGGAGGCCCGCACCGAATCGTTTGATGACCTGGCGTTTTCCTATGAAGAATGCACGGTCACGACGGAGGAGGGCCGCATCTGGAATGAGATCAAGGCGGGCACCGGGACAGAACTCTACTCGCAATGCCGCTCCTGCTGGGAATGGCAGTTGCCGGACCGCGACAGCTTCCACGGAATAGAAGACGCTGTCGACGTGCTGATCGCGGCCGAGCTTGGCCGCTTCGCCTGCGTCCATTGCGGCGTCATCTGGGAAGAATCGGACCGCCAGCAAATGCTGCGCGTCGATCGACTCGCGCCGGTCCATCGCGGGCAAACCATCCGCAGCGGTGGCGACGGCATCGCGCTCATCGAGGGGCCGATGCCCGCGACCGACCGTCTCAGCATTCGCTGGAATGCGTTTCTCAACAAGTTCCACAAGACGACGACGATCGCGCGCGATGAATGGAATGCGCTCTACTCGAAGACGCCGGACGCTGCCGACCTGAAACGCCGTCAATTCGGCTGGGCCCTGCCATCGATCCCAACCGAATTTGAAATCGTGCCGCTCACGCTCAACGACGTAGTAAATCGCTTCGTCACAGACGAACGGAAGGGAATTGTTCCACCGTTCACGCGGTGGATTACACGCGGCGTCGACCTGCGTGGGACGCAGCTTCACTTCGTGACTCGCGCGTGGTGCAGTGAAGATGGCGAACACTGGGAAAGCTCCGCGTTTGATATCGACGAATTGCCGGTCCCGTCCGAGTCTCTCAACGTCCGCGAGGCGTTGATCGAGTCGCTGAATCAACTCCGCGATGAGCGGCAGTTCAATTTCTACCGCGACGCTGATGACAATGAGTACGTCGTCAACTTTACGCTGGTCGATGGCTCGTGGCAGGAAGAGGTTGTCTTTTCCTATATGCTCGATTTGGAGGATCGCGGAATTCATAGCTGGATGGTGGTGATGGGCCGCGGTCAATCTGAACCGCCCGGCAAGGGTTCCTACGTCGAGCCTCGGAAGGTCGACGCCGTCAAGGGCCCCGTGTTTTGGAACGGTGAGCAGTGCCACGTCCGCGAGTCGCGCAAGTTCGGCATCAAATTTTGCATGGCCAACTCCGACCATTGGAAGTCGTTCTCGCGCAACGGCTACAAAACACAGCCCGGCAACAACGGCTCGCTGCGACACTACCAACCGGTCACCGCTGCCGAGAAGAAGACGGTGCGTGAATACGGCCGTCACACCACGGCGGAAAAGCTCTTTCGGAAGCACGTCCCAGGCCGCGGCGTCGTCGACGTCTATCGCAACGACAGCGATCGGCACAATCACTATGGCGACGCCGACTACTACTGTTGCGTGGGCGGCAACATGCTCGGCGTTCGCGTGTTCACGCGAGAGCGATCATCTCCACCGCCGGCGCCGCCGCGCGAGGAATCCGAACCAATCAAGATGCCCGATGGACGGGCCTACATGGAAATCTAACGTGAGGAGCGAACACGATGACGTTTGATCCCAAAGAACTTGCAGCCAAAGCGTCGACCGAAGCGAAGTCGTCGCGCGGCAAAAAACTCAACCCTGACGACCAGGCCGCAGCGGTTCCGGAAACGACAACGCCGCCGTCAGAGAACCAGGAGTCCGGTCCGTCGACTGAAACGGCGGCCGGGGCTCTACCAGGTGATGGCGCTCCCCAGGAGGGCGATGGCAGCGATCCGGCGGCAACTCCACCACCAGGCGCTGGCGCAGCGCAGGATCCAGCGAAATCGGCGACGGCAATTCTTAAGCTGCCAATCCACGCTTGCATCAAGAACTACACGTCGACGCGACTCGACCTACGGCTCACTCGCCGACAAGCCGCAGCGGTCAAGGTGCTATGGTCGAGTCTGTCGGAATTGCATGAGCGATTCGATGGCGGTCGCTCGCACAACCCTGAGGGGACAGTCGTCGAGGGGCCGAACGACGGATTGCGGTGGTTCCTCGATCGATTGGCCGACTCGATCGAAGGGGAAACCGGGAAGCGGTTGGAGCACGACTTCGGATTGGAATTCGCCTATTGATTGGCCGTCACGTTGGCGGCCAGCGATCAGTCTCGTATGTAAGGAGTTTTATTCATGTCTGCACAAGAAACGCTCACAGAGGGCGCGGCGGCCAATGCCGCTGCCGACGCACCACCGGCGGCCGATGGCGCAACTCAGGAAGCCGCCGAGACGTCGATCGGCGACGCGGCCCCGGCGCCGGACGATCGCCCCGTCGATTCGATGGCCGTCACCTATTTGGTCGGCGCGCAATTGCAGGGCACGATCGCCGCCATTCGCAATTCGAGCGAAGCGTTCGACGCGATGGAGGATCCCGTCTGGCAAGCGCGGGCGGTCCGCCTTGCTCGTCAACTCGTGCAGCGCGCCGCAGAGTGAAATGGCCAAGCGACGCGACAAAGACGCTGTGAAAACGGTTCCCGCATCGACCGGCGACCTGGCCGGCGATGCGCGGAACCCGCGTTTCATTTCCCCGGCAGCATCCACCGGCCTGGGCAAATCGCTCGACGAGTTCGGCGACCTGTCAGGCATCGTCTGGAACCGGCGCACCGGGCAACTCGTCTGCGGCCACCAGCGGCTCGAGCAAATCCACGCCAAGTGGGGACCGCAGCCGATTGTGATTGTCGACGCGGACCGCGAGCTCGGCGCGATCAAGATCGACGACGCCCATTGTTTTACCGTCCGCGTCGTCGACTGGCCCGCGGAGAAGCAAGCCGCGGCGAACGTCACCGCCAACAATCCGAAGATCGCCGGCGAGTTCACCGCCGACGTCGTCGACTTCCTGGAATCCGCCAACCTGGCGTCCGCGATGCCAGGCATTCTCGACGACGTGCTGCTCACGGACCTGCTCGCCGAGTTCGCGGACGCTGGACCGACAGAGCTAACGAAGGTCGACGTAAAACCGCCGCCGGCGATGACGTGGGTGTTGGTGGCAATTTCCACCCCTCGATTCGGACGGATTGCCGGCCTGATCGACGAACTCGCGCAGGTGCCAGACGTCACGATCGAGTCGACCCTCAACGATGGCTAAGAAGACTGACAACGGCGACATGGGCGCGAAACTATCGCTGCGTCGATATTTCCTGCGCACCTACCATGCCGACGATCCGCCGCGAGTAATCGACTGCTGCTCGGGCAGTGGACGCATCTGGGCCCAACTCCGAAGAGAGTTCGACGTTGCCAGCTACTGGCCGCTCGATGTAAAGCCTCAGAAGGGGCGGCTGCGCGTCGACTCCACTCGCGTCATCGCGCAGCGTGGCTGGACGGAGAACGTAGTCGACGTCGACACCTACGGCTCGCCGTGGAAACATTGGGACGCATTGCTGCCGTGCGTCATGCAACCGACAACCGTGTTTCTCACATTTGGCCAACTGCGCACCGGGACGGTTGGAAGTCTCGGCGATTTGCCGTTGCGCTACATGGGGCTGGGGAAACTGGCGAAGCGATTGCCGGCAGGATTCCACGTCAAGCTGCGCGAATTGGTCCTGCCCTACGCCTTTCGACGCGCGCAAGACTTCCGCGTCTCGATTGTCGACGCGCGCGAGTGTAGCGCCGGCAACGCTCGATATATCGGCGTGCGGCTCAACCCCGCCGCGCCGCACTCTTCACCAGCCGCCGAATCGCCTCAGTGACCGCCTGACTGCGGTTCCAATCTCTCGCGGTCGCCAGGGCGTCTAATTTGGTCACCAACGCGACCGGGATGCTCACGGCCACAATTACTCCCTCCCCCTCCGGATTTGCCGGCGGCCGGCCGGCCCCGGCCCGCCTGCCACCCCAGGCTGCCTTTTTGGCGGCGGATGCCGATTTGGCAGAGCGTTTCGGCCCTTTTTTACGAGGATTTTGTGGCACCCCTTTTGCTCCTTTGAATGTCTAATAATCTATCAAAATCGGCTCGTGGCCGGCGTCTTGATAGGTTATCATAGAATCATGTGGCCGGGCGTCAATACCGGCCGGAAATCGGAGAATAAATGTCTACGGCGACTGAAAACTCGACCCTAAATCACGTCCAGACCTGGAGCGGTTCACAGACGGCCCGCGTGACGGAAATGGCGAATGCCGGCAAGCGGGGCAAGCGCTGCCGCGTGTTGCGATTCATGGGCTGGGCCTGCACCGGCGGCGATGAAACTAGTCGCCAGGCTCGTTACTTTACCGACCGCGTGTTGCACTACTTGAACCAGCACGCAGCCAACGAATCACTTGACGATGTTAAGGCCGCGATCGACGGCATTATCGCCGAGGGCGGTCTGCCGGAGCATTGCCTACGGGTTTATGAGGAATCGGTCCGCGGCGTCGATGCTCCCCGAAAACTTCTCACGGCAGGCGTCGACGGCCTCTGGTCTGCGAAGGCCGACGAGGGCGGCATCAGCATTGATGACCTGTCCGATCAACTCAACATGCCGTGCTGCATCACACCCAGTACGCAGAAGGACAGCGCGGCCTACGACCGGGCGGCGAAGGTCTGGGAAAAGGTGCAAGCGGCCGCAACATTCAGCGAGGCTTGCTTAGTGCTACGTGAAGCCGGCTGTCAGCTTCACTATTACTGCCGGATGGATTGATTCGCAAACAGTTTGGGGCCGGCGGTGCGGTAACACCCCGGCCCCTGGTTCAACCCTTACGTTGGAGGATCGAACAATGATAAGTTTAGCTGGCGGTGGGTTCACTCTCAATCTCGCGGCCAAGTATAAGCCGCGGCAACTCGCCG
>JBFWSG010000070.1:8037-25911 GCA_050248495.1 Pirellulales bacterium
AACTCGCCGCAGAAAGGCAGTGGCAAAATGATCGACTTGGAGCAAGCAAAGTATTTGCACCATCGCGTGGCTCATGCGTTGGAAGATGCGCAGCACGATCGGATTGGCCTGGCAATCGTCGCGCTCGCCGATGTCATCAACCATCTGATTGTCAATTGCACGAGGCCGCCCGATCCGTCGTTTCATGCCGACTCGCTTCGGCGCGAAATCCCAGACGGGCCAGTAGTTTACGTATCAACGCCCGGATACGACAATGACTTTGTTCGGCGTCAATATCAGGACCATACCGATGCCGATGGACCGATCACTAACGAATTGGCGCCAGGCGACGACAACGATGCACACCCAGTGATTGGGAAGACTGAACGTGAAATTTTAGATGCAGAAACCAGATTGCGAAAAATTCTCCATGAAGGTGGCGACAATGGCTGAGGAAACGCTCATTGCCTGGACCGATCACACGTTCAATCCGTGGATGGGTTGCACCAAAGTCAGCGAGGGCTGCCGCTTCTGCTATGCGGAGTCGCTCACCAAAAATCGGATGGGACTGTCGCTCTGGGGGCCGGGCGCCGGTCGCCAGGTCACAAAGTCGCCGTGGAACCACGTCAAGACGTGGAACCGCGCGGCCGCCCGCGGCGAGCCTGGTCACCTGGGCCCGGGCAAACCGCACCTCGTGTTCACGGGCTCGCTCATGGATTGGGCCGAAGATCGTCCGGACCTCATCGAGCCGCGGCGGCGGATGTTCGAGTTCATCCGCGCGTCGACGCATCTGCACTTCCAGATGCTCACGAAGCGGCCCGAAAACATTCTGCGCTTCCTGCCCGACGATTGGGGCGACGGCTACGACAATGTCTGGATCGGCACCACGATCGAAGACAACCGCGTCGCGCATCGCGGGGACTACTTGCGAGCCGTGCCCGCCATCGTTCGATTCGTGAGTTACGAACCGGCGATCGGTCCGCTCGACCAGCTCGACCTCGCTGGCATTGATTGGGTCATCTACGGCGGCGAATCGGGACCGCAGCGGCGGCCCGAGGACAAGCAATGGGCGCGTGACATGCGGGATCGCTGCTGGGCGCAGGATCCAGCGGTGGCATTCTTCCACAAGCAATCGGCGGGCATCCGCACCGAAATGGGCATCGAACTCGACGGCAAGATCGTCCGCGAATTCCCGACTCCACGCACCGTAGCCGCCTAGTCGCTTTCCAACTTTCCGGGCATTCCGCGTCGCTGGCGGTGCCGGCAGTTCCCACGAGCCGGCCCGCCGCTTCTATAACGCGGCCATGTCGACGCCCGTCGTTTCTTCCGCCCTCAGCTACACCGAACTGCGGCGCATCGTTGAGGACTACGGCGGCCCATTCAAATCGCTCGAACAAGTCGAGACGTTTTTGAAGGCCGCCTGGATTTTGCGAGGCCGCGAGCCCAGCGAAACGGAAGAGGACGGCACACGCGTCAGCAAGCGCGACTTGCTCGATCAGATCAAGGTCGCCGAATCGTACCGCGATAGTTGCCTCGTCACCGCTGGCCGCGCGACGGTGATTGTCCCCGGTTGCCTGTAGAGAACTCCCGTGAATGGCGCGACCTCGCTCCACTTCCGACCCGCTGGGCGTGCTCGACATCGGTTACGCGCGCAGCGACTACGAAATGGCCAACCGCTCGAAGGCACAGTCACGCTCTCGACGCGGCGTGCCGTCGCAAGGGGCCGGGGCCGACTACCACTATCGCAACGACTCCGACTGGCTGTGGATGTACGAACTCGCCTGGGAAATCTACCGCAACCATCTGGTGGTGGGCTCGATCGTCGATCGAGCGGTGGAATACATGCTCCAGGACGGGTTCAGCTACGACCCGGACACGGGCGACCGGAAAGTCGATCGAGACTTGAAAGACTGGTGGGACGAAGAGTGCTACGAAGAGGAGCACTGCGATCCGGCGGGCGAGGACACGTTCATCGACCAGACGGAAATCGTGTTGCGATCAGCGCTCGTGGGTGGCGACATGCTTGGCCGTCCGATCGACGACGCGTATGGGTCGGTGGGATTGGTCGAGGGGCATATGTGCCGCTCGCCGTCGCGGTCCGCGGTGCCCGACTCGAAGGTCGTCTTGGGAATCCAGTTCGATCGATTGACGCGGCGGCGGCAAAACTTCTGGCTGCTCGACGAGCCGATCAGCCAATTCGATACGATCAGCACGAAGACCGTCACGCCGACGCCGGCTTACTACTACGACGAACTCACGCAGCGCGACGAGCGCAACATGTTCCACGTCCGCTTTGCGAAGCGGTCGACGCAGACGCGGGGCGTGACCGCGTTCTCGCCGCTGTTCACGCCGGCCGATTACCTCAACGACATCGAGTATCTCGAACTCGTGCACAAGCGGGCGGCGAGCCTCTTTGCTTGGGTGCGGTCGCGGAGCGAGCGATTCGATCCGAAGTACCTGGCCGCGGAATTGGCGCTCGGCAAGGACGTCACCGACGAGAAGGCCCGCGACGCGGTCGAGGCCTCGCACCGTCAGTTCAAAGAGGTGGCACCGGGCACGGAACTGGTCGCGCTGCCCGGCGAGACGATCGAAATGAGTTCCGCCAACATCCCGAATCCAGAGCATTTTCCGTTTGTGAAAATGCTGCTCACGTACATCGGGATCAATCTCGGGATGCCGCTCGTGATGGTGTTGATGGACGCCAGCGAAACGAACTATTCGGGAATTCGCGGCGCGATCGACATGGCGCGCAACGGCTTTCGACGCAACCAGCGGCGGCTGATGACGCGTTGGCACTGTCCGGTCAACCGCTGGAAAATTCTCAAATATGCCGAGCGCGACCGCTACATCCGAGCGCTGGTCGAGAAGAGTTTACGCCGCGACTCGCAAGAATCGGTGGCGAAGTACGACCCCGAAAAGGATTTGGAGCGGAAGGAACGCCGCCGGCAGTTCAACATCTTTCGCCATTGGTGGAATCCGCCGAGCTGGCCGTACATCGACCCACCGAAGGACGCTGCTGCGGACCTGATCCGCGAAACGTCCATGCAAAGCAGCCCGCGACGTGTCAGACACGAACGCGGCCTCGAATGGAATCAGATCGTCCGCGAGACGGTCGCCGATCGGGCGCTGGCGATTCGCACCGCGCTCAAAGCGGCGAAGAAGATCAACACCGAATTCAAACTCGAAGGGGGCGACGTCGTGCGGTGGCGCGACCTGGCACCGCTCCCCGTGGCCGAGCGCGTCAACGTCCAAGTGCGCGACAATCTCGACCAGCCGAACGAACCGGAACCCAACGAGCCGGGTAAAAAGCAACAGCCGCAGGAGGCCGACGATGAGCGGGATTGACCAACTGCTGGCGAATCTGTTGTCGGTCTCGTCACGCTTGGGCGGCGGTCTCTGGCTGATGGACGATCGCGCGATGTTGCAATATATCTCGCGCCCGCGAATCGACTTCGACGGGCCGAAGGCGATCGCCCCGAGCTCGCTCATCACGCCGCGCGCCTCCACGGCCGTCATCGCCGTGCATGGCGTGCTGATGAAAGACCCCTGGTACGACGACGAGACCTCGACGCCGGCGATCGAGGAAGCGACGCGGATTGCGGCCAACGATCCGCAGTTCGATTCGATCCTCTACGACGTCGACTCGCCTGGCGGAAGTTCGGCCGGCATCGCTGGGCTCTCGGACGCAGTTCAAGAAGCCGCGAGCAAGAAAGTCGTCTGGGCGCAATCAACCGGCATGATCGCGTCCGGAGCCTATTGGCTATCGGCGAACGCGCAGAAGGTGTTTGCGGACCGGATGGATTGGATCGGTTCGATCGGTGTCCGCATGGACGTGCTCGACGTCTCGCGTTGGTTCGCCAACATGGGCATCGAGCGCGTGGCGATCGACACAGGACCGCTCAAGAGCACCGGCCTGTTTGGTACCGAAGTCACGGAGGAACAGCGGGCGTATCTCAAAACGCTCGTCGACGACACCCACCAGCATTTTTCGGCCGTCGTGAAGCAAGGTCGCAAGATGAGCGACGCGCAATTCTCCGCCGTGGCCACCGGCGGCGTGTTCCCCGCGTCGACGGCGCTGCGACTCAACCTGATCGACGGCATTCAGACGTTCGACAAGACGCTCGCTGCGATGCCGCGGCGGCAACCAGCAACCCAGCAAAGGAGTAAAGCGATGAGCGATACCACCACGCAAGAATCCGCCGCACCGAAGGCCGCGACGTCGAAGGAACTCAAGGCCCGCTTCCCGAAGTCGAGCGCCGAATGGCGTGAGTCGCAGGTCGACGCCGGCGCCACGCTGGAAAGCGCGGCGATCGCCTACGCCGAGTTCGTGCAAGAGCAACTCGACAAGGCCAACGCCGAAAAGGCGGAGGCGGACAAGAAAGCGGCCGAAGCCGAAGCGGCTCGCCAAAAGGCGGGCCAGTCGACCGGTGGCCGTGGCAACTCGCTTCGCCCCGTGGCATCGGCCGAAGTCGAACCGTCCGACGTCGACTTCCGGCAGTTGGCCCGCGCGTACATGGAAAAGAATAAGTGCCGCTGGGCGGAAGCCTGCCTCGAAATCAAGCGTAAGTATCCGGAAGCCCAGACATTTTTCGGACTGCCGCCTGAGAAAAACTAACCGGCGCGTCGTCGCAACGTCCGCCACTCCCCGCTCACCATCACCAACGCACAAGGAATTGAATCATGGTCGAAAGTCACATCGGCTTTACGTTCCCCGCGGTCGCGTCGGCGGCGATCGCTCCCGGCTTGCGACTCAAATGGCACGCCACGCCAGGCAAGGTCGCCATCGCCGGCGACGAGGCCTGCATCGGCATCGCGTGGACCCGCGCCTTCGCGGACGGCGACCCGATCGAAGTGCTCGACATTCGTGCCCCGGGCTTCCACCCATTCGTGGCCGGTGGCGCGATTGCCGCAGGAGCCGCGTTCACCAGCGCGGCGGGCGGCAAAGTCGTCACCGGCGCGGCCGGCGTCGAGGACTACGGTGTCGCCATCACCGCAGCCACGGCGGACGGTGGCCAGTTCATGGGTACCAGCGCCAAGTAGTCGCACACGCCCAGAGACTTCATTCATCAAGGCCCCATTCAATAAAGGATTTGGACACATGGCTCAATCAAGCACCGGCAATTTCGAGCGTCGTGAAGACCTCGGAATGCGTTTCGACGAGTTCGACCTGGCGATGAACCGGCTCGGTTTCATCGCGCATCGCGTGATGCCGATCGTGCCGCGCGGTCGATCGAGCGGCAAGTTTCCTCGCATCCCGATCGACCAGTACGTGCAGCGCCTCAATGTGAAGCGCAACCCCGATGGCACGTACAACCGCAGCAAGCGGGAGTTCAGCGACGACACGTATGATACCGCCGAGTATGGCCTCGAAGCGCCGCTCGACGATCGCACGGTCGAGCGCTACAACGACCTCTTGGACGCGGAGGTTTTCGAGGGCGAGGTGATCGAAAACTCGCTCTTGATGGAGTACGAAATCCAGGTTGCCACGTTGCACTTTAACGCCGGGACCTACGCGGGTCGCACGTCGGGCGTGAGCACCCCCTGGAGCACGGTCGCCACGGCGACGCCCGTCACGGACGTCAACACGGCGATCACCAACGTCCGCGCGTCGAGCGGCGTGAAACCCAATGCCGTGATCTTGAACGACGTCGAATTCCGCAATGCGATCCGTTGTTCGCAGGTGATCGACACGCTCAAGTATCAGGGCTACCAGGATGCCCGGCCGGGCGAGATCAGCCAGCAAGCGCTGGCCATCTCGTTTAACGTCGACGAGGTGATCGTCGCCTCGGGCATGTACAACACCAAGGAACCAGGCGTGCCCGCCGCGCTCGGCGACATCTGGCCGAACGACATGGTGTTGGTGGCCCGCGTCGCCAAGACCCGCAACCCGATGGAACGCTGCATCGGCCGCACCATCATGTGGGATCAGGAAGGGGCCGTGAACGGCGACTCGATGGGCGTCATCGCGGAACGGTATTACGAAGAGGCCCGCCGCGGCGGCGTGCTGCGTCGTCGCACGGATTGGGGCCTCAAGAATCTGTTCCTCAACTGCGGCTACCTGCTGACGGCCGTTTGATCGTTGGCTGGCCGCTTGAATCGTCCGCTGCTGACGGTGCGGGGCCGTCGCGCCCCCGCGGCGACCCGCATCGTCTTTTTGTTTTGGAATCCGTGTATGTCGCTGCTCGACGAAATGATGGCCGCCGGTGGTGACGACGTGCTATCCGATGTGCACGCCACCGAGAAGGCGGTCACCATTTACGGTCCGCAGGCGATCGAGCTCACGGCCATCGTCGGCAAGCTCCGCGTCGAGCGGGCAGTCACCGGTTTCGGCCAGGTGGAGCGAGTTACGTTCCTGGAACGCTGCAAGGCCTCCATTCGTGACGCGCCGCCTGAAGCGATCGCCGTCGATGCGAGCGTCCGCGTGGCCCAATATACCCGCGGCGACGCGAGCGTCGACGAAGGGGAGCGATTCATCGTCGATTCGATCACGGGCCAGCGAGGCCCCTGGACCCACGTGGAACTCGCACGGCCGCTGCTGGCCCGCGTCCATGCGCAAGGAACAGAAGCCCGCTAACCGATTATGCCGCTCGCCGAGCCCAACAACTGCTGGCCCTTTGCTGTCGAGCGCTTCGGCGACGCGCTGGCCGACAGTGCGAAGTTCCGCGAACTCACGAATACCGCCGACGCAGTCGCCGCCGGCAATTACATTTTCGGTCGCAAACTCACCCACACCAAGAGCGGCCACGCTTGGACGCGCGAGGAACTCGAATCGCTCCGGGCGTACGCGCAGATTTTCAGCGATCCCGCCGCACCCTACGGCAAGCGTCGCACGGTCTTCAATTCGTGGGAACCGTTCGGCTCGATGATTGTCCAGGTCGGCCGCCTGGTAACCGCCCAGCAGCTCGCGGCCTACAAGGAGATACCCGACGCGATGGAGCGCGACTGGCAAAACATTGCGGGCCAGATCATCGACGAGATGATCGAGTGGATGTTCAATCCGCCGCTCACGGTCACGACCGGAGCGCCCCACATAACGCAGGTCGACGTGAGCGAGGACGGCGAGCAGGGCATCGGCCAGGCCAACACGCAAGGCTACTGGCAGTTCACCGAAACGACCTGGACCTGGGGGCTCAGAAACGAGTGATCGTCGTCAAATACAAACTCACCGGCATCGAAGCGCTCAGCCGTTCGCAGGTCATTGACGCGGTCAAAGCGGCGCTGCGCCGGCTCGGCGCTTTGTGGCACGAGGCATTCGCTTGGAAGCGGTTCACCAAACTCGGCTACACAGAGTACGGCTTCCAGTCCCGCTCGACGAAGTACGACAAATACAAACTCCGCCATCGCGGACACACCAATCCGCTGATGCTGACCGGCGAGGCCCGCGATCAACTGCTGAGCAGCTCGACCGTGGCCCGCATCCGCGTGAGCCGCGACACACTCCGCATCCCGATGCCGACCAAACTCAATCGCTACAACCCGGCCGGCCCCAACATGGCCGACGAGGTGCGTGCCGTCTCGAAAGATGAACTGCGCCAGCTTTCCGACGCGCTCGTGATCTTCATCGAAGACGAACTCGACAAGCAGGTGCCACCGCAGGCCCGCAACCGCGGCGAGATCGGCGGCCGCGTCCGGAAACTCGAACTGCGGATTTTCAAACCAAGCCGCGGCGTCTACGCGCCAGCGCAACGGAGGGCCGCTTGACGCGGCTGGAACCATGCCCGGACGTTTCTCGATCGACTCGGTGCAGATTCACGACGTCGCCATGTCCTCGGCCGTCACGTTCCGCTGCGTCGGCGAAGTCAGCGTCGACAACGGCATGGACATCCTCACGCCCGACAGCGGCGGCAGTTACGACGAGGTGGCATTCGTCGGCGCGGCCAAGGTCGAAGGGGCCTTCGCCTGCAAGGCGCTCGAATCGCTCACCGACAACGTGCCGATCGCGGCGGTGAAGTGCATCACTGCGGACGGCTCGCATCCCGGCGTGCGCATCTTCGGCCAGCTCCACGATCCCTGCGGTACGGCCGGCCGCGCGAGCGGCAGCGTCCACCTGCGGATTACGCTGGCCAAATGCTGGCTGGCGATTCAGCGGATCGCCGGCACGGTCGGGCAAAGCGCCGTGGCGACGGTGCGGATTATCGGCGGCAGTACGGACGGTTCGGCGGATCCAGACGACCAGGCCTACAACGCGGCCCTGCCGACGACGTTCATCGCCAACGAGGAATTTGTGATCGCCGAGCCGACGCTGGCGACCGGGCTCGTGTTCCTGCCCGACTACATTTCCGGCTGGACCTACGACAGCGGCCTGCGGATCACCACGAAGATGGGCGCCGGCTCGATCTATAACACCGGCATCGACGTCGAAAAGATTCAGCCCACGCTTGCGATCAACCACGAGGATCCCACGATCATCGACCCGGCGAAGGTACCCAAGCGGGGCCGCCAGGTGCTGATCACGCAAACCAAATTTCCGCTCATCAAGCGGAGCCCGTTCGGCGGCCTCATCAGCCGCGCGAGCGCCGAGCATTTGCTGATGAAGTGCGAGGGCTACTGTTGGGCCCCGCGGCACTTTGCGGGTGGCGGGCCAACGCCGGTCACCGGCGACCTCAACATCCGCTGCACCGAGCCCTCCGGCGGCGGCGCACCGGTCACGATCACCAAGGACCAAGTCATTACCTGAGCCCCATCGCCACCTCACCACGCCAGGAACCCCAGCGATGCCAGAACCACTCCCCCTCGCGAACGAAGACAAGGCCCGCGGCGTGCTGTGCCGCATGGGCCATCCCGGCAACCAGGTCGCGCTGTTCGAGCCGGAAGAAATCACCGAACTCGCTTCGATCTACGATGCCTACATCGCCACGGAGACGACCGAGCGCGGTTTGAACCAGGCCTTCGACGCCTTCTGGGCCGCGCGGCAAGAGCGGCTCGCCGCGGCCAAGGCGGCCGACGACACGACGGAGGCACCGCGACGGCTGTTCCGCAACAGCCGCGCCGCGGCGGCGGCACCGGCCGCGTCGACTCCACCGGCCGAACAGACGCCACCAGACCCGCAGAGCTGAGCGATGGCCGCCCCACTTTATTTTGCTGCCGGCCTCGACGAAGAGATCACGCTCGAAGTCTGCGCGAAACTCGATCTGGCGTATGCGTTCGATCGCATCCCGACCTCCAGCCACCGCCGCGAGCCCACGCCCAGCGGCACGCCCGGCATGCTCTTCGCCGACGAACTGCGGCTGGGACCGTGGCAGCGCGTGATCGACCTCGACGCGCAGCAGTGGATCAAGCGCCAGGGCGACGACTGCGTTTATCTCGGCTGGTGGAAGGCGTCGCCGCCGACGCCAGACGACCTGGCTCGCCGCAGCATGCCGCTGCGTTCGATGCCGGTTTACCTGGCCGATGGGCGGCCGTGGGAAGTGCCGCGGCTGTTGGTGAAGAGTGACGGCGACGGGTTCTCGATCGACCTGCCGACGTACTACGATCTCGACGCGGCCGGCCACTGGACGAACGGCCGCGTGCTGGAAAAGTATCGTTCGCTCGAGCAACTGGCCGAGCGGCTTTACCAGGGCGTCTACCGCAACGATCCGCCGCTCGACACGGAAGAGGTCCTCGACATCGCCGCCTGGCTGTTGTCGGTGAATTACCACGTCTCGGCCTTCGAGATCGCCAAGTTGCAACTCTTTCCGTCGATCAAGAACGGTCCGATTCGCCAGGTCATCGCCGCCGCGTCGGACCACGAGCGGGCCCTGCGGTGGCTCGAAAAAAAAAAGCGGGCCACGAGCCCGGCGGTTTCGACTGGCTGACCCACAAGGCCTGGACGCGGGGCATGTTGCCCCATTACCGGCCGACGCTGGCCAACCTCCACTTACTCGACCTCAGTTCCTAAGAGTCGCCTAATCGCCTCCCAACGCCCCCCACGGCCCATTACCACCCATGTCCGAACTCGTCTTCACCGCGCCCGGCCAGGCCGAAGTGCTCGCCGCCCAAGAGGCGGTGGCCCGCAAGGGGCGGGAAATGCGCAGCGAGTTCGAGGAAGGGGCCAAGGCCACCAAGACCTGGACGACCGAGCTCGGCAGTTTGCGGTCCGCCGCGGAGGGTGGCCTGCGCTCGATTCAGACCGAACAGGAAAAGATCGCCGCGCAGATCGGCGCCATCCAGGAGGCGCAAGAAAAGGGGCTGATTCCACCCGAGCGAGCCGAGCCGGCAATTCGACAACTGCGGGAGCGGTGGGTCGAAGTCGACGCGGCCACGGTCAAGGCCAAGGAGAAGCAAGAAGAATATGCCGCCTCGCAGGATCTGCTGAAGCGTAAAGCCGAGTCGGCCCTCGGCAGCGTAAAAACTGAAATGGAGGAGATCGAGGATCAGATCGCCGACATCGAAGCGGCCGCCGAAGCGGGCCTGGTTCCACCTGACGAAGCCGAAGAGGGCGTGCGTCGACTCCGCGAGCGCTACGAAGAGCTCAAAAACTCGGTGGAGACGGTAGGTGCGGAAGGGGGCAAGCTGGAGGCGATCTTCAAGAAGGCGTTCGACCCGACGATCTTCGTGAAGTGGATCGCCGGCATGGCTGGGTTCAAGGCGCTCATCGCCGCGATCAAGAATGAGATCGACGAATTGCAGGCGGTCATCGACGCGCGGACGTCGTATCAGTTGAAACAGGGCGAGCAGTCCGCGGGCGGCATCATGGCCGCACTCGCAGGCGGCATGCTTGGCGGCCCTGCGGGTTTTACGCCCGGCCCCTCACCGCAGGACTATCAGCGATTTGTGAATTACCTGCGAGTCATGCGGATCACTGGCGGACTGGAGCAAACCTACGGCGGCCTGGCGGGCATCGGCGCCACGGGCACGCTCTCCACCGAGCAGTTGGCCGGTCTCGACAAGATCATTGGCGAGATCGGCATCACGGGGCTCGGCCGCAAAGCGCTGAAGGTGCCCTACGAACTGCCCGGCACGCCCGGCGGCATCGGCATCACGTCGAGCGAGGCCGCGCAGATTTTACAGGACCTGGTGGGCGCGGTCGCCAACGCGGACAAGAACCGCACCGACAGTTCGCAAACCAACGCCGAGATCATTCGCATCCTTGAAGCCGAAGGGACGCAATCCGCGCAGCATCAGGCGGACCAAATCCGCAAACTCGACGAGTTGATCGGCGTGATTCGTGAGTCGGGCGGTCTGCCCGTCGACGGGACGTGATCCAGGACGGGAGTTAGCACATGGCGATCACCTTATTCATCGGCAAGGAGACGGGCACGGGGCTGGCCATGTCGCTGCCGGTCGACGCCGTCGAGACGTCGACGCCCCAGGTGCCGATCTCGCAAGCCGCCGCGGTCGCCGCGCTCGAAGCGGAGTATGGTCTCTTGATCCCGGCGACGATGGGCCCGCTCAGTCTGCCGGACGACGGCGCACCCGGCATCCAGCGGCTCTCGCCCCACGCCTTCCGCTTCCAGGTCAATTATCGTTTCGCCAACGTGCGCCCCTTCCAGCCGCCCACGGGCTCGGAGGTCCGGCTCAACTTCCAGGCCGTCGCCGAGCCGATCGTCCGGCAATTCGCGCCGGAGGTCGGCAAGTTCTGGGCGGGCGTCGGCACGGCGCCGTCGCAAGGCGGCCTGATCGGCGTCCGCGACCAGGCCTTCGGCATGAACACGGCTGGCGTGTTGATCGCTCCGGGCCGCGAGACGTTTGGCAAAGAACTCACGGTGCCAATCGGCACCGTGACGGGATCCTGGATTCGCGGCATCACCAAACTCGTGAAGAAGGGCTACGTCAACAGCGTCACGCTCACGAGCGGCGCGTATGCGATCGGCGAGATTCAGCTCGTGCGCGCCAGCGGCCAGCAGGTCTCCGACGCCGAATTCTCGCTGTCGCTCGGCTGGAGCTACGCGGTGAACGTCACCGGAGAGGTCCGCGGCGACGTCACGGGCATCGCCTACAAAGGGCACGAGTACGTCTGGCAGACGACGAACATGGGCGTCGATCGGGCGAGCAAAGCGATCAACTTGAAGGTCAACACAGTCTACGTCAACCAGGTCTGGCCGACGGCCGACATCGGCTCGCTGGTCGGTGTCGAGCCGCCATAACCTTCACTTCCCCATTTGAACGCCCGCGCGTTGGTCGATCACCTGCTGTTGCTCCGCCATTTCGTGTTGGAACAGGAAGAAGAGAACAGCCACCGCCGCCCCCACCGAAAGCGCGATGAACCAGTTGTCACGAATCCATTGTTTGCGTTCCATGCCGGCCATTGTGAGGCACGGAGCCGCTTAAAGTCAAATGGCGAAAGAACTCATCCCCGGTCAACGGATTCGCGCGCTCCCCGGCCGCTCGCTCACCGCGGCGATCGCCGCCGGGGAGATGCTCGCGCAATGGGGGCCGCCGCCTTGGAACACGACCGCGCCGCACGTCGTCCCGCACCCGTTCCCCTATCTCGTCGCGCCCTGCAAGAACACGATCGCCGCGGCATTGAAAGAACGCTCGATCGTCGGCATCAAGGAGACCGCCTTCGATTTGCCGGACATCGACACCGGCACGCCCGGCAACGACGAGGCCGACGTGGCGGTCCTCAACGGCGAGCCGGTGGACATCGAACTGCCGAACCCGACCAAGCACACGGCCGGCCGCTGGGGCGTCACGCTCGGCCCGCTGGCCGCTGCAGGCGATCCTGGCGACTGCGGCTGGATGGTGATCGGCGGTCTGGTGAAGGTGCGACTGCTACAGACCGACGAGAATCACAAAGCGGCGAAGGTCGTGCTGGGCGTCACCGATTACCTCGAAAGCGCAGCGAGCGGTGTCCCGGTCACCTGGCGCAAGTTGCAGGCCGAGAGCGGCGAAGATACGGAGCTCATGCAGTGGGCCCAAATCAACCTGGGGAGTGGCGGCCTCGGTGATCATTTTCAAATCATCCGCGGCGCTACGACCGCCGAAGTCGCCCCGACCGACGTCGCGTTCCAAATCACGGGCGTTTCCGCCTACGAACAATACGCCTCGACGCCGACTACGCCGACCTGGATCAAAGCGCCAGCGGGCGGTGTCACGTTGACCGCGGGAACTTCGATCTGGGCCATCTACCGTGAGAACGTGCTGACGTTCGATCCAGGCAGCGGCGACGTCCAAGTCGACTGGCTGATGTTCGAGCCCGGCTCGACCGACCCGCCCAAGCCCCGCTACTTCGAGCTCACGGCCGTCAAGACGCTCGCCCAGAACACGGCCACCGTCAAATGGGTCAGCCAGCTCGGCCTCCTCTACGGGTCCGACGTCGTGATCCACGACCCCGGCTTCCGCTTCTCCGGCCGGCCAGCCAGCTACTACGGCGGCGAGGAACTCGGCTTCCGCGGCTATGCCGTCCCCGTGAGCGACGTCGCGGGCCTGGGCGTCGACCGCTGGGAAATCGTGGTCATGGAATCGTTTGCCGAATGGTGCGTCGTGCAATACTACGGCGCCGGCATCTGGCAGCTTTTGACCGACGCGTTTGGTGGCGGGGAGTACGATTATCGCCGGCCCACGGGCAACCTCAATCCGATCGGCGTCATCGACCCCGCCGCGATTCTGCCGACGACACTCACCCAGGGCATGAAAGCGATCGCCCGGATGGCCTATCCGGACACGACGCCGCCCGTCTACGCGATCCACGGAGTCAAGGGGGGCGGTGGCGGCGCGGGCGGGCTGGTGACGGTCTACATCAATCAGAGCATCCCCAAGGCCACACAAAACGGCACCTCGTTTACGCCCACCAAGCGAACCGTCGAGCGCTACAACTTCAACGAGGCCAACGGCCGCTACGAGCGCGGCGCAGCGATCGAGATCGAGAATCACTCGACCGGCGACGAATTGCTGATCAGCGAGGGCGGCTCGCCGCAAGCCTATCGCGGCCTGGCCAGTTACAACGAGTACGGCAAACTGGTGATCCACCTTGAATTTTGCACACCCATCCCCAGCTAAGGAGATTTGAAAATGGAAGGTACACTCATCACACAAGAGTCCCGCATCCCCAGCGGCTGTTTGGTTCCGGATCTCTGGAGTAGCGCCGCGGGCGATGAGTTCCCCGTCGCCAAACAGCAGCACGCATTCGATCTAGTCTTTGACCTCTACAAAGACGATGCGTCGGCGCCGGTGTCTGGCACCTGGACGATCATGCGGCCGCCGAAGGCCGGCGTTATCACCAACGTCCAGGCGTGGGAAGCGGGCGTCGGCACGAACGCCAACAATAACACCGTCGACGTCCACAAGAATGGCTCGACAGTCCTCACGACGCCGATCACGTTCAACAACGGCGACACGGCGAACCTGATGAAGTCGGGGACGCTCACCAGCTCGCCGCTGGCGTTTGCTGCCGACGATCGGATCGCGGCTGTGATCGTCAAGCACGCCTCGAACGACGGCGTGGGACTCAAGGTTCGCATCCGCGGTTACTACATCGGATTCTGATTGATGCCCGGAATGCGCCAACTGCGACCCTGTCCGCCCGAGGACCTCGTCTGGGGCACGCTCGGCCACGAAGCGTCGCCACCCGACGAGGCCTACAGCACCGTCAAGCGGTACGACGGGGCGTGCAAGGTCCGCGTGAAGGTGACGCCCTATGCCGCGGACTTCGGACCGACGTTGCGTGGCACGGCGCCACCGTGGTACGTGGGCGAGCCGGTGATGTTCCCGCGCTCGGTCCGCAACACGTTCCAACCGGCGAGCGGCTCGCGCAACAAATCCTGCCTGGGCTCGCGCGTCGCTTACCGGGACGGCAAGCAGGTCGTGGCCAATTATTTGTTCGTCGGCGATGATGCGCTGGGCGGCGCGGGCCTTGTCTACTGGCATCAGCTCGACATCGCCACCAACTTCATGTCGAGCTACCTGCTGGCCCTGCCCGACGGCGACGGGTCGTATGGCTACGGAAGCGCGGAAGACACGCACAGCTACGGCAACACGCTCGAACGCTTTTACGACGTGGGCGATCCGTTCTATCAGGGCTATGGCATCCCCGATTCGCCCGGGCACACGTTCGGCGACGGCTGGTCGTTTCTCCACACGTACCGCCAGACGACGACAACCGTCGGCAACAGTAAGCCGCTCATGTCGAGCCGGCCGGGCGGTTGGTCGGCCGGCCTCCGCTATCTCAGTTTCTCGGGCTACTTCAACAGCGACGGCTACCTTGACGGCAGCCGGCACGGCGTGGTGCGCTTCGACAACACGATCGGCGATCCGATGAACGCCTGGTACGCGATCACGTCGACGATCTGGGATCCGGCCATCCGCTTCGCGCTCGTGCGGCCATCGATCCGCACGCACTTGCGGTCGAGCGTCACCAATGACGAGCCCTGGTGGATTGCCTACGACCGATTGACCAACACGCTCGGCACGGGCTGCTGGCGGGCGCGGAACGGTCCGTCGCTCAATGCCGAGATCGAGAACGTGATTCCGCTGCCCAACGGCGCGCAGCTGGGCCCGAACATCCTCTGTTACAATCGCCTGGCCAACGGCCGCGATCTGATCCTCATTCGCGACGCGGCGACGGTCTTTCCCGGTGGGGCCGGCGGCTCGCGCAGCAGCGTCCACTGGATTTACGACGGCGATGAGTGGATCACGATTGGGGAGAAGCCGTCGTTCGTCACGGCCGACAAAGACGACAACCTCCTCTACGGCCATCGCCGCCTGATCCGCAAACTCGGCGGCGGCGGCTGGTCACTGCCTGGGGCCGGACACTTCGGACCCAGCGACGGCGGCCCTTACGTCCCGCCCGACGAACCCGCGGATGATCCTGAGTCGAGCGCGGTGCCGATCGAGCCGGCCTACAATTCGCCGTTTGAGGAGTCGTTTCAAATCCTGGTCAGTAAATCCTGGATTCAGGTCCGCAACTTCTACGGCGAGCCCGGTCTTGCCACGTCGCCGCTGGAGCACGCGGATTGGCCCGACTACCAGATCGCCAACCGTGCGACCAGTCGCAACACGCAAGCGCTCGGCGGCGACGTGTTTCGTTGCTGGAGTTTCTCTTACGACGGCGAGGTCCGCGAGCCCCACGTGCAATACCACGACGCCTACTCCGACGGTCAACCGCTCCGCAGGATTCATCACCGCATGTACATCGGCCGCAACCCGTCAGAGAGCGAAACGATCCTGGCCGGCGGCGTCCCCTGGCGCTGGCCAAAGTGGATGCACACGGGTTTCCAAAATGACTGGTGGGGCGGCATGGTCGAGTTCAAACCGTGGCTCGCGGAGTACGGCAATCCCTTCGGCGGCATCCTCAGCGACACGTTCATCGATCACGCCTACAACTTCGACTTCGACATCGTCGACGTCTGCGACTGCTGCTGCCAGAGCGGCGTGAAATCGTATTAGTCTGGCCAGCGAGTCGAACTGGCGACGGTGGCGTCGAGCGGTATAATGCTGGGCATGAGCGGATTCTACTTCACCAACGCGGCGTTCATCGACGACAACCTGGAAGCGTTTTCGATCGAAGACATTCAGGCGGTCGTGCAGAAGATGCGGGCGGCTTGTGAATCTGCCGTCGAGAAGCAAATCAGTTTCCGCGACCTCTCGCCCTACGGCGCCAGCCGCAAGTATCTCGAATTACAGATGGAGGAGTACAAGCAAAAGCCGCTGGTCGACACTGGGAAAATTCAATACATGGTCCGGCCGCGATATGAGGTGCGGATTTGCAATCCCAGTGTCGCCGAGGAACTGCGGCGCGAAGTCGAGCGAATGCTCGCCACCGGCGAATTATTCCCGGTCGACACTTCCGATGATACGCAGCTCGAATGCTTCGCCGAGCTGGATACGGTGCTGGAAGGCTGACGAGGAAGGCGACTGAGAATCACCCCGCTCCGGCGGCTTCACCGGGACGAAACAAGAGATCGATCGGGGCCGTGGGTTTGACGATCCGCGGGTCGAGATAGGTCATCGTCACCTTGCGGCTCGAATGCTTTAGAAGGTCGGTCGCGTTGCCGCCGGCCGCCTCGTAGTGGCTGGCCACGCTCTTCCGCACGACGTGGAATTTGTACTCCCGCGTATCCGGCAGGCCAGCCCGCCGCATGATCCGGCCGAGCCGGTTGTAGATGTAGGTCGGATGGTAGGGCCACTCGAAGACACTGCCACTGCGGCGACGGCTCTTGGCCCGCAGTTCGGCCAGCGCCTCGCGCGTGTCGAGGGCGATTGGCAGCAGGTTGTCTTCGGTCGCGCCTTTGCGATCTTCGGCGATGAACCGCACCCAGCCGGCCTCGACGTCGACGCGGTCCCAGGTGAGCGCCATCACCGCCCCGATCCGCTCGCCGGTGTCCCAGATCACGAGCATCAGCGCCCGCCAGAACACGGGCGCCTCGATCGCGCCGACGGCGAGCGTCTCGGCGGCAATTGACGCCATCATGCGATCGACCTCCTCCTGCAAGAGCGCGACCGGGACGCGGACCGGTGGCGTTTCGAGTTCCACGTCCGGCCAATCCGTGACGTAGCCTTTGGTGTGCAGCCATCGCCACAACGCGAGCAGATTCAACAATTGGCGGTTGCAAGTTTTCTTCGACGCGCCGTTGTCAAGAACCCACGCTGCGAATGCGGACAGCGTTTCATTGGTGAGGTCGCTCAACAGGGCACGACGACCCAGGAATCTATCGAACACACGGAGCGTATGGCGGTAGAGACGCTTCGTGTTCGGGCGACGGGAACGAAGTTTCAGCGGCTCATACCGCTCACGGTAGAGCTGATCGAGAAGGTCGTTGCACATGGTGGGACATATCGGGGGGTGTAATTAACCCTAGCATACGTCCCTGCACGGTGCGTCCGTGCGTCTCCTGAGAATCTCTCTCAGGGGTTCAAATCCAGTCGAGCCCACTGGGAAAGAGTCGAGGGTTGAGAGTTCAGGGTTGAGGGTCGAACGACGGCATTGCGATGGCCGTTTGATTTTGACTCTCAACACTCGACTCTCAACCCTCAACT
>JBFWSG010000071.1:0-25656 GCA_050248495.1 Pirellulales bacterium
TGCCATGTCGTATTTTCCAGACGCAAGCGACGCAATAAGCGCCACAGTTACGTGGAACGCGCTCTAGAAGATGTTTGCGTCACCGTCGCTCGGCGGAGCGGAGCCGGGCTTCACGGCTTCGCGGACCTTGGCCTCCATGTCTTCGACGGCGCCGGTAACGCTGATGTCCGTTTCCGTCCCCTGAGCTGCTTGCAGCACTGGGGCAATCGCAGCGAGTACCGCAGCGAAGGTCGGCTGCTTCTCGGCGGGCGCCAGGCCCTGGAAAGCGCTGAGTCCAGTTTGCAGATCCGTCAGACGCGCGAGCAGAATTCGCTTGTCGAGCGTCACTTCTTGGGTTGCCGGATCGAACTTCATGCGGCTCTTCTTACCCGACGGGCCGGCGACTCCGCCAAATCCGCCGGATTGCAGCTGCATGTTGGTGAACGTCTTGGCCTCCTTGGCTTCGTCCTCTGCCACCGCAAAAGCCAGCTCCAACAGCGCGTCGGCGGTCGTCTTGGCATCGATCTTCGCGCCATCGAGCTTCAATTGCTTGAGCATCGCGGCGACCTGCACGCGGCCGTCGAGCGACATCTTGGGAGTCGTGTCGCCGGCGATCATATTCGTCATTGCGGCGACCACCTCGCCGTTCGCACCGGGGTTTCCCAACCGGGCGAGAATCGATGCCGCCTGCGTACGGATCCACTCGACCACCTTAGCGTCGGTTTCCGGCAGCGACACTTCCTTGCCCGATAGCTTCAGCACCGCGGCCGCAATCGACTCCGCGGTTGCCCGGTCCAGCTTTTCGATATGCTGCACGTGGCGCTGCAAACCGACGAGTGCGCCGACGACCAGAAATGGCGGCACGGGCTTTCCCTCGGCGGCAAAGTTTACAATCAACACGAGCTCGGCCGTGGCCTCTTTCAGCGGCACCTCTTGCTGGCCAGCTGTGGGATAAACCGAATCGAGCATGCCGAGAATCAGAACCGCGTTGTAGCGGACCGCGGGATGATAGCTCTTGCCCTTGTTCCGTTCGATCGGCTGCAGCTTCTTGAACGCCATCTGCGTCAATTCGGACTGCAGGTTCTCATCGGTCGTAGCCCATAGGAAGCGGCCGAACAAATCGTCGCGCATCCGACCCAATTGGCCGAGCTCATCTGGCGATGAACGGGTCATCGCGGGAAAGTAGTACTTGTCGAAGAAATCAATGAACCGCGTCTTGTCCTGAGCGAAACGCGCCGGGTTCTTCACACACTGTTCGGCCGTGAGCTTCAGCTTTCCTGCTTCCTCGTCGACTTCGTCCGATTGGTATTGCTGCGCTCCGGCGACCGAAGCTAGCAACATGAGCAGGAGCGACGCGACTGCGAACCGCGTACAGGCGGGGCGAACCGCCCAAAGACGGCGCTTGTCCTGGCGGAATTCCATCGAGTAATCCATGTTTCGACCTCGGCAACGCCCGCTCGCGGACGACGCCCAATCGCGGTAAACTGCGTTCAAATAAGTACTTGGGGCACTTTTGCCCACTCCTTCCACCCTACCAAGGCGAGTGCGAATATGCAAGTTTCGGGCAGTTTGCCACGGGTGGCGAGCACGAACCCAAAGGCCTTGAAATCGCCGGCCTGATTTGGAATCGGCCCCCAGATCTTCTACGTGCCATGACGCTCCTTTATTCCGACCCCCATTTTCTCGACCACGACACGCGGCACGGCCATCCCGAGCGGCCCGAACGGCTGCGCCAGATTTCGGCATATCTGGACGAGACCGGCCTGGCCGCACGCTGCATCCGACCTCTTTGGGCAAACGCAAGCGCAGAGCGGATTGAGCGGGTCCATGACGCGGGCTATGTCGCATCGGTGGAGTATCTCGCCGCGCGGGGCGGAGGTCGACCGGAATCCGATACGGTGGTCAGTGCGGCCTCGTTCGATGTTGCCCGCTTCGCGGCCGGCGCTGCCTGCGACGCGGTCGATCGCGCGTTGCGCGGCGAAGACACGACGGCCCTGTGCATCGCCCGGCCGCCCGGACATCACGCGCTCCCCGATCGGGCGATGGGGTTCTGCCTGTTCAACAACATCGCGATTGCCGCCCGCGTCGCCATCGACGAGCACGGCCTCGATCGCGTGCTCGTGGTAGATTGGGACGTGCATCATGGCAACGGCACGCAGGACATTTTCTACACGGACGAGCGAGTCGGATTCTTCAGCGCCCACCGGTGGCCGTTCTATCCAGGTACCGGCGCCAGCGACGAGACAGGCAGCGGCCAGGGACTGGGGTTCACGCGGAACGTACCGCTGGAGTTTGGCACGACGCGCGAAACGTACCGCGCGCGGTTTCGCCAAGAGCTGGAGTCATTTGCCGCCAGGGTCAGGCCGCAGCTGGTGCTCGTGAGCGCCGGCTTCGATGCCCACCGCGAAGATCCAATTGGGTCGTTAGGACTCGAAGCGGAAGATTTCGGCGGGTTGACGCGCGACGTGCTCGACGTGGCGGCCGTCCACGCCGGCGGCCGCGTCGTGAGCCTGCTCGAAGGCGGCTACAACCCACAGCGGCTGGCGGAAAGCGTAGCAGAACACCTTCAGACGTTGATTGCGGCAAGCGGAATTGGAATTCAACCTCATCGCACAGTAGAATAGAGCTATGACAAGAGCCGAGCTGGATTCGCGACTGAAGCAAGCAATCTCCGTCGGAATGCCCGTCGAGCTGGTGGATCCAGCGACTCAGGAAGTATTCTACGTGGTGTCGGCTGACCAGTTTCGTGTTATTCGGTCGGCATTGGCCGGTGAAATCGATCCGCAGTCCGCATATCCGCTAGTCGATCAAATCATGGCTGAGGACGATGCCGGCGATCCACTGCTGAGCACTTATCAATGAAGCGTGGTGACGTAGTCATCGTCGAGTTTCCATACACCGACGGCAGGCAAGGCAAGCATCGGCCGGCGGTCATCGTGCAAAATGATAGTGACAACGGCCGACTGGCCAACACCGTCGTGGCCATGATCACTGGCAACACGCGTCATGCCAACGAACCGACTCAGGTGCTTATCGATCCGCGCGTCGGCGATGGGACGGCATCTGGACTTCACGGCCCTTCTGCCGTCAAGTGCTGCAACCTTTTTACGATTCGGCAGCAGGATGTGAAGCGCACCATTGGCACGCTCACCGCTCCAATTCAGGCGAAGGTTGACTCAGCGCTAAAGAATGCGCTCGGGTTGGCTTGATGTTTTTCCAGGACGAATGACGATCATTCGTCGCCGAACACGCGGGTACTTTCCTCGCGCGTAATCGGCTGACTGAACTCGTCGGAGTTCACCTTGACCTCGATCCGCTGGTCGCCAGGCTGCGAGCCGCGAATTTGGATACGGAAGAGGCTGTCAGTCTTTGGGGCGAGCTGAGCGATGGGTTCAAACACCACGCCGTTTGCCTGCACTTCGTGCGGCGTCTCGCCGCTCGCGGAGATCACTTCCAATCCGCCCATCGGCAACTTGACCGAGACTTTGACGTTGGTGGCAGCCTTGGACCCCTGATTGAAGACACGGATCTCATAGGTCGTTTCGCCGCCGACTTCGATCGGGTCTTCCAGATCGCGGACTTCGAACATCAGTGCCGCGATGCCTTCGACGAGCACGTCTTGCGTGGCCTCGTCCGTCAGGCCTTGTTGCGCCTTACCTTCAACTTGCAGTGTTTGTTGCCCCGGCTCCACCGGCATGGCGACCAGCTCGACCGAGCCCTTTTCGCCTTCGGGTAGCTGCGCGAGGCTCCAATACACGGAATGTGTGGCCGCGTCGTACTCTCCCATGTTGTTTGCTTTAACGAACTGCATGCCCTTGGGCAGCTTGGTCACCAGCTCGATGTCGTGGGCCGGCGCCGTGCCGGGATTCTCGATTGAAACCTGGTAAGTCGCCGGCCGCTCGAGGTAGCGGGTCTTGGGGCCGTCCACCGAGATCCGCAAATCGGGCGCAATCACTTCGAATTCGACCGTCTGCCGAACTAAGAGATTCCCGTCCGCACGAGCAATCAGCTCGTTGGCGACAGGACCGGCTTTCTCAGCCGTCAGGACGAGCTCCATTTCCCGCGTTTCGCCCGCCCGCAAGGTGCCAACTTCAAACTCCAGCGCCGGACCGGCCGCGTGCTTGACGTTTTGAGGCACGTTTTCCATCAACATCACGCCCGTCGCATCGCCCGAGCCAGGATTGCGGAGTTCGATTTTCACGCGTTGCTCCTGGCCGATCATCACCTGCTTTGGCGCAGTCATGCGAACCGCCAGGAGCGGCTCGGTGCAACGCGTCTTCACCGAGGCTTGGGCCGAGTACGAAACCGTGGCCACGCTGCCTACTTCGCCTTCCTTCACCGGCATTAGCTCGAGCTCGACCGTCCGTTCTTCGCCCGTCGACAACGAACCCAGATCCCAGACCAGGTGGCTGCCGTCGCTCGTGGCTTTCGGTGTAGAATTCACGAGCTTGGTGCCCGTGGGAACCTCATCCCGAATCACCACGTTCTCGGCGGTTTGTCCGCCCTCGTTGCGGACTTGAATGGCAAACTTCGCCGCCTTGCCGACTTGAATCTCCGGCGGGGCAAATTTTTGGATCAACAGCGATGGCTTTTGCGCGCCTTCGAGGGCGCGTTCGCCAGGCCGTCCGGTTCCTTCGCCCGCTTCGCCGCTCTCCGCGGCATACGATGGCATAGCCTCAACGGGTTCGTTCGTTGCGGGGGCCGTCGTCGGTCCGCTGCGAAAGGCGCTGGCGGTCCGCAGGTCGGCCGGCTCCGGTTCGACTGGCGGCGCGGAATGGGTGGCGATGGGGGCGGCGGTGGACGGTTCGGTAAATGGATTGGTAGTCGCCGCGGCGGCCGGCGTCGGTGGCTCAGCAGGAGAGGTAGAGTGGGCGCCATATCGGTCGCTCGCCGCAGGTGCCGCTTCCGCAGCCACGTCTTCGCTGAACGCTTCCCGTGCGCGGCGGCTCGACTCGACTCCCTCGGCCGGCGCGGCCTCCTTGGATTCTGCTGGAGCGTATTCTTCCGGTTCCTGACCGCGAGCAATTGTTTCGTTCGAAGCCACTCCCAACATTACTGATTTTTCAGGCAGAGTCGGCGCCGCGGGCAGAACTGGCTCTTCAGCGACTTCACCCTCCGCGACCGCCGGTTGCACGTTATACCGGTCTCCCGCAACCGGTTCGGCGCTATCGCTCGGGACATCGCTCCTGGCGTCGGTCGGCGTCGGTTCCACGGCTTCGACCACCGTCGGGCCAGCTGCTGGTGGAGTGGCAATCGGCGCACTCTGGGTGCTCTGTCCCCAAGCGCTCTCGATCGCTGCGTAATCCGATTTCGACATCGAGTCCACCGCATTGCCGGCTGTCTCGTCCATTTCAAGCTTGCCCGGGCCGCGCAGTTTGGCCAGCCACGAGCCATCGCTGGTGGTAATCAGATAGGTGCCCGCGCCGGCCGAAGCTAGCAACCCCGCAACGAGAGCCAGTTTGACCGTTCGACTGGTGGATCGAGCCATGGGACGAGACTTTCTGGTAATGGAGACGCGACAGACGACCGATAAAGGGGGCGCAGCACTTGCGCACGACCAGAGCCGCGGTAGGTATCAAAATCGCCGCTAATCGGAAAGGGCAACTCAGGATTTAACGCCGTGCCGCCGGCTTTGGCGGTACCAAAAGCGGCCTTAGGGCTTGCTGCGCAGTCGGATGGAAAGTCGAGCCGCGAAGATTTGACGCAACCTCGGATGGACGAAAGCAGCCTGATCGGGTAGTACTAGTACTAGCACTAACAGCAGGCGCATAGCCCGCAGGCGGACAAGGATGTTCGCGATGCTATTTACGCTGTTCGTGGCCGTTCTGGCCGCCACGCTCTGGGCGCTGCGTTCGTTTCTTTCCGGCAACGGCCTGCCGCACGACCCGTCCACGATCGAGCTCACGGCAATGGCCGTCATCACGCTCGGCACCTACGCCTGGATGAAACGGCTGCAAACGATCCGCGATCGGGCCGCCCCGACGCCTCAAGATGTGCTGGAGCGTTTGACTCAGACGCCGGTGCCCACGCGGTATGCCGAGACTCTCGCCGAAATCGAAAGCGAGCAACAGGTCGAAACCGCCGAGCACGTCGCCTGACCGACACCCGCAGAAGAAATTCCCAAGCCTGGGCTAGGCCGCGGCGGGGACAGCCTCATGCTCGCGCGACAGCTCATCTAACACGGTCGGTCCATGAGTGCCCCAGCGGGGAAAGAAGTAGCCCCGGCAGATGACCACGTTTTCGCGGTACGGACGGTAGCGCATCAGCACTTCGTGCGCTTCGGCGATCCGGTAGTGGGGCAGCATCGCAAACATGTGGTGTGTCACGTGGAATGCCTGGCCGTAAGGGAAAACCGATCCGCTCACCAGCGGATTCACGTCAAAGATCCGCGAGTTCGTCAGATCGTCGTCGTCCGGCGCGTTGCTGTGGTGGGCGATTTCCCGCAACTGCATCATAAATGGATAAAACGTAAGCAGTGGCACGAACCAGAACCACACCAAAACGCGCCAGCTACCGGTGGCATACACCACCGACAGCAGGCCGAGCCAATATACCGCGCGCATCGCGGCGCCGACCCGCCGGTTGTAAACGCCGCGCATCTCCGGGCCGCCCACAAAATTCGCGTTCTTTGCCTGACCCCAGAGATACCCCAGCAAGTACGGCGGCCAGATGGCGCCCACCACGAACCGCAGCCAGAACTTTACCTTCGACATCGGCCAGTGAAGCGGAAACGGTTGGTTGAGCCGAACGACGTCGGGATCGCGCTCCGGGTCGTTGACGAAACGGTGATGTCCCAGGTGGGTCGCGCGGAATTGCTGCGTCATCGCCAGGATTGGAAACATGCACAAGAAGTCGGAGGCCAGTTCGTTGGCCCACGGATTCTTGAACATCACGTAGTGCCCTGCCTCGTGCCCCAACCCGGAGAGCCGGTGTTGCACCGCCGCAATCACGAGCATCCCCAAGAGTGCCAGCGGCACGAATTCGGCCGTCAACAGCGTGCCCTGTTCCCAGGCCCGCAGGCCCAAGATGCAGCCGGTCAGCGTCAACGCCAATAGCACGTAGTCGAACAGGACATACTTGATATTCGTGACGTTATCGGCCCGCATCAACGACACCAACTCGTGGTGCGTTTCTTTCCAGGTCGGGTCGGCTGATTCGGGGAGAGTGCTGGGCATATCGAACATCGAAAGCGTGGAAAGCGGGTGAAGTCGCGCAGACTTCTTGACCGGCACTGCGCCGTATTCCAAAGTTCGCCACCGTGGAGGCGAATCTTAATTCTTATTCTGCGCCTGCTATTTGTGACGCCCGGCGAACTGCTGGGCTTGCGCCACCACGTCAAAGCCGACCAGCTCGCTCCAAGCGGTGAGTAGTCGGCCGCAAATGGGCCCCGGGCGGCCGCTGCCGATAGTTTGACCGTCACACTCCACGATTGGCAAGAGGCAGACGCTCGTGCTGGCCAGGAGCACCTCGTCTGAGAGCGGCAATTCCGCCGGCTCGATGCGGCGTCGGAGGAAAGGAATGCCGAGTTTTCCGGCTAATTCGTGAATGACTCCCAGCGTGATGCCCACCAGCACGTGGTCGTCCGGCGGCGTTGAAAGTCCCTCTCCGTCCCGGTAGATCAAAACATTCGCGGTCGTCGATTCGGCGACATACCCTTCCTGGTCGAGCAGAATCGCGCGGGCACCCGGTTTCGCTGACTTCGCCTGCTGGTCGGCAAGGTAGTAGTGCATCCGGCTCCGGCACTTGAGCTCCTCCGGCCAGCAGTTGCCGGGCACTTGGTGCACATCCGCAACGACAGCCGGCACACCGTTAGCATAGGCCGCAGCCCACTGCTCAAACTGCAGCGGCCAGCCGTGAACGCACACCGTCGGCCTGCCGCGGCCGCTCACGCCCGGCGTCACAAACGCGTTGATTGTCCAGTCATCGCCGGGCGCGATTTCGCCGGCGTTGCGGTCCAAAAACTCTGGAATGGCGCGAGCGAGCTCGTCAGTAATGGCGGCCGCGTCGAGGCCAATGATTTCCAGCGACCGCCGCATCCGCTTCAAGTGCTCAGCCAGCCGGAACACCTGGCCGCCGAATGTGCGGAGCCGCTCTGTGACCGTCGCTCCCAGCAGGAACCCGACATCGGTCACTTCAATCCGTAGGCTTTCCTCGAGAATCCACTCTCCGTTCGAATAGGCGTAGCGCGTCGACATGCGAGAAGCAGCCCAATCAGACCGTGGCGCAATCCGTCGGTATGTGAATTCCGACGCCACCGCGATTGTAACACAGCGAGCCGGCCCCGGGCCAACTACCGCATCGCCACTGTGTGTCCAGCCGGAGCACTGGAGAGTCCGGCGATTTCGCTGATTACGCCGGGCGCAGACAGGTAGCAGAACAAGTTGTGCTCCGCCCCAACGTACCGCGCCACGTTGAGGTCGACGATTTTCGACGCGCCCGCCGGGTCGATGCAAGTCGGTCCGCAATAGCCGAGCGCCTGCGGCCGGCCGCACGTCGTCGAGAAGTGATAATACTTCATCGCCCGATCTTCGCAGTTGTTCACGAGCACCATCTGATTGACCATCGTCATCGCCTGCCCATGGTAGTGACCGGGGCAAAGCCAATCCGAGTGGAGCGCCGAAGCCATGAGCACAGCGTTCATTGGCTGCCGGCCCGGATGCTGCAGCGCGACCGACATTCCGCCGAGGCTGCCGCCGCCCAGGATGTGGAGCGCCCCAGTGGCGATCCGCGCGCCGTAGCTGAAGCCGACCAGCGTGACCGGCGTCTCGGCCGGAAGCTGGTCCACGAGCCAGGCCAACTGGCAACCGGCCGGCCGCGTGCGGGCCGCTTTCACGCGCACGTCATTCAGCGGTCCCGAAATCTGAGCGCTTGGCCACGAGAAAATGATAAAGCGGATCGGTGCGTCGCCTTCCTGCCGGGCGATCCGCCGATAGGCTGCGAGCCCTTCGCATTTGGCGTCCCAATTGGTGAGTCGATTGCCGTGCACGAAGACGATCGTCGACACGGTGGGATCAGCCGAAGTCAGGCTCTCGAGGCTCGCCTGCTGCCAGCGCGGGCCGCCCGACTCGCAGTTCACGTACGCTTCAATCTCTGCCCCGGAAGCCAGTGCCTCCGCATTGCAGCAGCCGCCCACGGGTCGCACGTTCACGAGCACGATGTCGTCTTGCGGGCGAATTCCCTCAGCCGCAGCCCGCGCTCCAACGAATGTCGCTGCCGACAAGCAGACCGCCAGCGCCTGTCGCAGTAGCGCGCGATTCATCCCGCCGCGCGCCCGTAGAATCGAACTCATGGTTGTAAGTCCTACCATCCGCTCCGTGGACGGGCATGAACCGCTTCCGCAGCGGCTCTACTATCCATCGACCTCACCGGTTGCGGAGTTTGCGAAAAGTGTACCACGAATTCAACACCGGCGCGAGGCGGATGTTGAAAAAAATCAACCGTTGCGTTTGCACATCGTTCGGGGTGATGTACAGTTCCTTGACCCGCCGCTCGACCGCCCGGTACGAGCCAGAATTATGTCGAATTTGCCGCTTGTAACGGTGGTGGCCACCGGTACAAGCGAACCTGCCGGGAACACAGGTGCGCCGATTCGACACCCCGCCTCTGGATGTCTCGATCGGACATCCAACGGAGCGACCCAGAGCAGTAATTCCCCTGCTGCTCACTTGAGGAGACCGTGAAGATGAAAAAAGCGTTGAGTTTGCTGGCCGTGACGATGTTGACGGCAAGCGGCACGGGGTGCAATTGCTGCCCCTGCTTGCGAAACATCTGCCCGTTTAGTTGCGGCTCGCTGTGCCGACCGGCGGAGACCTGCCCGCCGGCCCCGGTGGCGACGTATGCAGCCGTGCCAGCATCGCCCTGTGCCCCGGCGCCCGTCTACGCCGCGGCGCCCATGGCGACGCCCGTTTATGCCGCAGCGCCACAGCAGTACACCGTGCCGCAATACGCGGCGCCCATGGCGATGCCAGCCCAACCCGTTTACAGCGAAGCAGGTTGCGGTTCGTCGTACGCCGCCGAATCGAGTTGCGGAGTGGCCTACACCGTGGCTGATCCAGGTTGCTGCTCGGCGTGTGCCTCGCCTTGCGGCTCACCGTGTGGCTGCGACGTCGGCTATGGAGCACCGACCGCCGGCCAGGTGATGGTCGACCCGGCGCCCGCTCCGTAATACCAGCAGTGAACAAAAACGCATCCTGAGCAAGCACCTCGAGTTTGACAATCCAATTGGCCGCTCTTTGCACGGCGCCGGTATCCCGCCCTCCCAGACCGGCGACCTGCTGAGCGTGCCGCGTGGGTTGAAGTCGTCCGGGACATTCAATCCACATATTTGCCCTGTTCGGCCGCGCCATCCTGAAGGCGGCCGAGCAGGGCTGTTTTAATTGGCACACCGCCAAATCGCCCGGCTACTCACGAACAGCGCTCCGCGTGCGGCTTAGCGCGTCCGGCAGGCCGCGAAGTACAATGGAGGTATGAAGACCGCATCCCTCCTGCCGCAACTGCGGACCACCCAATTCGCATTTAGCATTTTGCAATTCGCAGTCGCCTTGGCAATTCTGGACGCCACAGCGCCCGCAATCGCGCAGGTCAAAGAAGCAGCCCCCACCAACTACCGTATCCAATTCGGCCCGCCCGACACCGTCCGCATCCGCATCGGTGCCGAGATCACCGCCAACCGCGGCGCAGCGCGAAATGTTATCGCGTCGGTTGCCGTGCCGCTCGACTGCCCCGAGCAGCAAGTGAAAATCATCACCGACGACATCTCGAGCGAGGTCGGCTCGGTCGACTACCGGCCGGTCTCCGGCGGCGAAGTCAAACAGATGGTGATCTCGATTCCGCGGCTCGCATCCGGCGCGACTGCCAAGGCCACCGTCGATTTTGAAGTCACCTCGCACAAAATTCTGCCGCCCGCCAAGACCGACGACCTGGTGATCCCCAAGCGGCCGCCGCGGCCCATCCGGCAATATCTCGGCGGCAGCCCGTATATCGAGACCAAGCACCAGAAGATTCGCGCGCTGTCGAAGGACGTCTGGAAGGACCTCGACGACAAAGCGACCGATTGGGATCGCGTCGAGGCGATCTACGATTTCGTCCTCGATAAGGTGAAGTACGTCGAAGGGCCGGACAAAGGGGCGCTCGACGCGCTCCACGACGAACAGGCCGACTGCCAGGGCCGCAGCATGCTCTTCATCGCGCTCTGCCGGGCGAACAAGATCCCCGCCCGCATGGTTTGGGTCGATGGTCACGCCTATCCGGAGTTCTATCTCGAAGACGCCGAGGGCAAGGGCTACTGGTTCCCGTGTGAATCGGCCGGGACGCGGGCCTTCGGCGAGATGCCGTTGGCGCGGACCATTTTGCAGAAGGGCGATAATTTCCGCGTGCCCGAACGGCCAAAAGAGCGGCTCCGCTACGCGTCCGACTACATGATCGGCGTGCCCGTCGGCAAAGCCGGCCGGCCAAAGGTGAAATTCATCCGGCAGCCGCTGGAAGATTAGCGGGAAGGTCGAGTGTTGAGGGTCGAAGGTTGAGCGCGAAGAGTTAGCGGCGTCGGCCACGACGCAGCGCCATGCAACCGGCCCACACCATCACCCGTCCCAAACGCCCTCTTCCGCTCCGCACCCCCGTCGCGCTATTTCGCCAGCGCCTCGAGCGTGGCCTGTTCCAAACCGTATAAGTCGTGTCCGGCCCACACCGAGCGCCCCGCGCGATTGAACAGGATCACCGTCGGAAACTCGTGGATGCCGAGGATGTCGAGCGGAATCTGGGCGCCGTAAGCGATCGGCCAGTTGACGCCCGGGACGCTTTTGACGAATTCTTCGGCCCGCGTGGCGTCAGCATTTATGTCCGGCGTCAGGCCGATCACCTGCACGCCCTGGCCGCTGAATTTCGCGTTGAACTCTGCCAGATGCGGCATCGACGCCCGGCATGGCGGGCAGTCGACGAACCAGCAGTCGAGCACCACCAGCTTGCCGCGCAGGTCCTCATTCGACACCGGCACCGCCGTGTTCATCCAACCAGCCACCTCCAGCGGCGGCAGCAGCACGTTTTCCAGATGCTCCGGCGTCGGCGCGTTGGTCCGAAATAGGAAGTAGGCCGCAACCGCGGCGATCACGAACAGCCACACGACGCCGGAGTTGCTGCGAGCTGGGGCGGTTCCTGGTTCGGGTGCCGACATAGGTTCCCAAATTGGCGGTCAGGCCGCAGTATTGCACTCTGACTTGGAGCGTGGGCTCCTTACTCCTTACTCCCTGCTCCCTGCTCCCTGCTCCCTGCTCCCTGCTCCCTGCTACTCAATTCGCCGGCGGACGCGGATCATCTTGTCGACGTTCAGCGGCTCGCCAGGCTTGAACCCGACGGGCTCCGTGCGGTCGATGATGTAAAACGCCCGCTGGCGATTCGTGCTCCCCGTGTCGGTGCCGAGCTCCTCGCCCAGCGTGTAACCGTCCGGATAGACGCGATCGTAAAGAGCCCGGCCGCGGATGGTTTGCGGGTCGGTATTCGTTGTTGTGGCGCCGAAACGAGCCCGAACGTTCTGCTGCTCAGTGGCGTTCGGATTGTTCCAATCCGGCGCCTTTTCGACCTCGAAGTATCCGACTGTGATCCAGATCGCGTAGACATTCGACCGCGTCGTCACCAGGTTCCCCAGCCGCGTCATCGGCTGGTACATCATCCCCGGATTCCGCTCGCCGTCAATTGCCGGCTCCGGCACCTGCTCGCTGAACAGCGGAATGCCGCTGCCTTCCAGGGCCTGCGTCGAAGTCTTGATCCGCAGCGTGTCACCATCCATCTGGTTGTCCGGATCAATCACGCCGTATCCTGCCTCGCGGATGTCGTCTACCAGCCCGTTGCCGTCGTCATCCACGCCTGCCAGGCCCCAGGACATGTTGGGGTACAAGTTGCTCGTCGAAGCATACGGATTCGTTTTCAAAATGTCCTCCTGGGCCCGCTGCCAGTGCAAGCCGCGTAGATACGTCGCCTCAACGCCCGGCCGCACCATGTTCGGCAGCGGCACCAGGTCCCCCGCGTCCGCCGAGCGGAACGGGTTCGAGAAGATCGACGGGAAGTTGCGGTTCAGGCCGAAGGCAAACGTATCGGGCACGACCTGCGTCGCAGCGATCTTTTCGATCGGGCTGTTGACCGTCGGGTCGGCCACATACTCGGCATAACCGCGCCGGCTGAGCTCGACGTCGCGCCAGGCCGGGCCGAAGTGGCTCAGCTGCAGCACATTGCCGGCGTCATTGAGCAAGCTGCCGTCGGCACGGACCATCTGACCCGACACCGGATCATACTTTTCGAACCGATGCATGATGCCGTCGTACACCTCGGACCAATGGAAGGCAGGCAACGTGGAAGTCGGCCGAGTCCGCCGCCCGGTCACCGTGTTGAGATTCACCCGCCCCGGATCGCGCTCGCGGGAGATGAAGTTGAAGGGGGGTTGGAGAGAGTAGCGGGGGTCCGTGGCGCCGGTGAGGTCTGTACCCGTCGCGGTGCCAAACGTATTCACGTTGTCGTTGACACCGGGGACGTCATTAAAAGTCTCCGGTGAGAGCATCGTCTGCGTGCCGACATATCGCGACGGGACTTCAACGAAGTCCAGGACGCGATAGTAATTCGGCGCGCCGGTCAGCACAGCATTGGTCGCATTGAGCGACGATGTCGCAGGTTGTGCCGAGGAAAGCATGAAATTCAGCAGATGGCCGTAGGGCATCTGCTGGACCGCGTACCGCAAGGCGGTTACGCGAACGCCGTCTTCGTCGGTCATCTGTCCGTCCTTGTCGGAGTCATAGTACGATCCGTCGTCGCCAATCGTGCCGCCGTCGTACGGATTTCGAGTGGACTGGCTGATCACCGAAAACTTGCCGAGCATTTGCGACGAGGAACACGCAGGTACCTGCATCAGCTCGTCCGCGCTCGTGAACGGCCGGTTGGCCCAGGCGAACCAGGGGTAAGTGGAATTCAGGATCCGCTGGCGTCGTTTGAAGAATTCTTGACGGAGTGCCGCCTTGTCTTGTGCCGCTAGTCCCGCCGCTGGACCACCACTATTGATAATGTCCGACAAGTTCTGCATTAGCGAGCCGACCTCGGCGTTGCCGCCCGTCGAATTCTCATAGCGGGCAGCCAGCTTCGGACTATTGAGAATCTCTTTCGGAATATCGTAGGGAGTGCTATCCGGCATGAGAACCGCGTTCGGATCGGCGATGTTCGTGGCCGACGACCGCGGCGACGGCGGTCCGGCGGGACGCACCGGCGCCACTTCCGGCGCGCCAGCTTTTTGCACGCTCAGGACCGCAGCCGCGTCCTGTCCATTGAATCGGTCCAGTTCGGGCGTAAACGCCTGATTCGTGAAACCGAGGGTTTGCTCCAGCACGAAATCTACGACATGTTCGTTGCTCCCAGCGCCGGTACCGCCGCGGAGCCGGTTCCAGACCGCCGCGTTGCGTCGGATGTCGTCGTCGGCAATCCGCATTTGATTTTCTTCCGGCGTGTTGTCGTTGGACTGCAGTCGGCGGCTGGTCGCGTTCTTGAGGTCCGATGCCTCGACGACGCCAATCGACGTCCGCAGGAACAAGCGGGCATTGGGTCGCGGCTGCTGCCAGAGCATCCGCGGCGTCCAACTCGGATCATAGGTCCAGCCAAAGGGCGCATTGTTCAGCAGGCCGGCGTCGAAGTATTTCTTGTAGAAGGGCGAGAACGGCACACGGGCAGTATAAAACACGCTGTCCTGCGAACCGCGTTCCAACGACTTCATGCCCATCCACTGACGGAAAGTGCCGGTCTTTTTGCTATTTCCCGAGAGCGGATCATCCGGCAACACGCGGCGGAACAAATGCCAGCCCCATTGGCCGTTCCATTTGCGACCAAGACTGTCTTGGCGGTCGGCGATCAGCGACGCCCGGAAGGAGTCGTCCGCGGGCGTGATTTGTTTTCGTAAATACAATTGCTCCAGTTGCTGCTCGATCTGATTCGGCGTGTTTTGGATCTGCGCACGAATGCTGGCCGGCGTGACCCATTGATTCTTGGGAATGATCGGCGCTTGCAGCACGCCATTGGCATCGAGAGTCTGCTGCTTGAGCGTAAAGATGTACGCCCAGAGGACGTGGTCCGGTGCGTCGGCCAGTTCTTCTGGCACCAAGGGACCAAGGAAATTACCTTGGAGCACGTCTTCCGGCACCATGTTCATCTGCAACTCGGGTGTGGCGGGCACAACGGGCAGTTCGTCCCGCTCCTGTTGCGTCGCACCGTTGTACGCCGTCAGATCGACGCTCTGCGAGTCGATCGTCAGATAGGGATTGATGGGCAGGCCCGGCTGATGCAGTTCATTTGCGTTGCCGTTGTTGTCGTAGGGGGGCGGATTCCAGGGCAACGAGGGATCGGCCAGGCGCTGCAAGTGGATCGAGCGGTAATTCTGTGTCGTGCCGTTGCGCGACAGCTCGAAATCCATGTCCAGCGGTCGATCGTACGTTATCGATCTTCCGGTCGAGTCGGCCAGCTCCAATTCGCCGTCCACCGTCGGCTTGATCCGCGCTGGAGCTTCGAGCGCCGGCTGGCCCGTGTTGGTGACATACTGTCTTTGATAATTCAGGCTCGGATATCCTTCGACCGGCTCACTGACGTTCAAATCTTCCACTGGAATTGCCACGCAGGGATAAGCAACCGGGGTATCGGCATTGCCGTCGCCGTCGCTGTCGCCTACGAATTGGACCGAGGGAACACCCGGGCCTGGCGTGCTGGGCGCCGTGAACTCCGTGACGTTGATGTACTCGTTTGGCCCGACGTTGCCGTCGCCGTCGACGTCCGTGTGCACGAACTCCGGCCCGCCATTTTCAGCTATCAGAAGCTGCTGCTGATTCGGATTGAGCGATGGCCAAAGCTCGATTCGTCGCGTACGCCCCAGACTCTCCCGTTGATAGAGGTTAGGGTCCGTTCCCGAGCCCGTTGGTTGCAATAGTCTGCTAATGGGATTCACAAACCTGGTGGTCACGTTGCCATCCGTCGCGCCAAGCGTGTTTACACCCGATGGACCTGTGCCAGTCAGTTGCAGACCCGACGAGCCCACGACTGCATAGCGCCCCGGCATGATTGGAGCAAGCTGCACGTCGACGTCGTTGGCCGTGGTGCCCCAGCGCTCCGTTCGGGCGACGAAGTAGCGACGCGCGGTCGGGTACGGCTGCTCGACGCCTGTCATGGGCGATACGCTCCACCGCACGGGCAGCGGTGGAACCCGCACCGCGAGCTGATTGACGCGGGCTTGATACCGGTCAGGCGGGCCCGTGATCTTTTGGTAGTCGCCAACGCCATCGGGAAGGCTATAAGTCAGATCGTTGTCGTTGAAGCGATTGGCGTCGCCGCCCGTGGTGAAATACACGAACCGTTCCGCGTCCCGATCCATGTCGATCGCGAAGCCGTCGGGATCCGTCGTGAGAATCTGCTTGGCGGCCTGTTCAACCGGCGACGGAAAGGTTCCGCTCGCGGGCTGCCGCGGATCGATCACCTGATTGCTGATCTTGCCATTGAATGGGTCATACAACACCGCCATCCGCCAGACCGGCGAGCGCTTGCCGCTCACAGCATCCGGCAACGCGCTGAGCCGATTGAGCTGGACCCCGTTCGGGCTGGCCTCCACGGCGGGCGTCGAAGGATCCATGTCGACACGACCGTAGAGCTCGGCGGGCTGTTCGCCATCGGCAGACCACGGATTGTAAAGCTCGACGAATAGCGAGCCGCGCGGCTTGAGCTTTTGGTCCAAATCGTAATCTGGGGCATTGTTTAGCGTCGACGTGGGTGGTGGACTCCCGATTTGATGATGCGGCGGGAAGCCTGCGGGGTCGTCCTCGTCGGTGCAACGCCGATCGTGGAGCGCGAGCGTTTCAGTGATCAACAGTTCTGGCCGTTCTGCGCCCCACACCACCTCTCGCGTGGCGAGCTCGCGCGTGCCGTCGAGCTGGGCCATCGGAATGTCGTTGTCCAAATTGCCCGCAGTAAAGTCATAGGGATTGAACTTCTTGGGGGCCGGCACGTCGCGGCCCCAGTTCTCGTTGGTACCGACGTCGCCGTCGAGCGCAGTGAAATTCGCAGGACTGAAGGGCTGTGTGGGGTCGTAGTATACACCCCAGCCATCGAACGGATTCTCGTCGTACTCGAAGGGCGTCATGATCGAGTCGGCGTCGCGATAGTCGACGCAGTTGATCGCCCATTGAGCGACCTTGCGCGCCGTGAGCTTGCGCAGCACCCAGGCATAGGCCCAGGGCTTCGCTTCATTCACCGAATTGCCCAGCAGCGTCTGGAACGCCGTCGAGTTGGTGTCGGTTCCAGACGTGAGGCTGCCGTTTCGCCGCAGCTTGGTCAGCGCCATGTCGAGCGCCAGCTGTTGGTGCAGCAAGAACAGGTCGAAATTTCCCTTGTCGTCCAGGAACGTCAAGTCGTACGTGCCGGTGATTTCTGGGAAGAAGTTCTGCGAGTCGTTGTAGTTCTCGTCGACCAGCAGCATCATCAGACAGTAGAGCTGACGGGCGTAAGTTTGCCGCTGCTGGATGCCGTTGTTGCGGAGGATGCCCTCATTCGCGTCTAGCACGTCGCCGTCGCCGTTTAGATCGAACCTACGACCGTCGGTATAGTCGCCACCGTGGTTGTAGTCGAAGCCGATCGGCTCGCCCGTGAGGCCCAACCAAAGTCGATCGCGGGGCGGTGTGTATACGCCATTGCCGTCGAGGTCACGAAATTGCTCGCCTGTGTCATATCGACCGTTGAACGTGAGTGGGCCATTCCCGTCTGGGTCGCTATCGATGAACGGCTCGCCGGCTTCCTCTGGCTCATCGACGATGCCGTTGAGATACGGATCGCGCTTCGAGTCACCAATCGGATACGTCATTTCTGCCGGATCGTCGATCAGCCCGTTGTTATCATTGTCGATGCCATCGCCGTTGTCTCTGCCGTCGCCAAAGGGACGATTGAGATCCATCCGCTTGCCGGCGATGACTTCCGGAGGCAGCAGATACGTAACGGCCTGGCTCAACTGATCGTCCGTGAAATTCGGCGCATTCTGGTGCCAGCGCTCGAATTGAATCCGGTACTTGAGTAAGTCCACGAGCGTGGGATTTTGCGGTGTGAGCCGTACGCCGGCGGGCGGATTCGGACTGCCGTCGCTGTTGAAATAGCTCGTCTGGCCTCGGTACATCACAGCGTACCAGTCGTCGGAATTCTGCCAACCGAGCTCACCCTTGTCGTTGTCCGCGGGGTTGCCAACGTCATCTGGCTTGCCGTCGCCGTCGTCGTCAATTGTAGCCCGCCCCGGCTGGCCGTCGGCGCCATAGGCCAGCCGCGCAAGCAAATTCGCGCCCGGCACTGGCACGTCGTAGCTGTCGGTGGTCACCAGGCGGCGGTTCACACCGGCCAGTTGCTGGGCCGTGGCCAACAGCTCTGCCTCGCCGGGATTGCTGCCAAAGGTGGCCCGGGCGCGCGAGTTGACCAGCGCCGGCTGGTTCGCGCGGAGCTTCAGCGGGTCGAACGCATCGACCAGGTTCCAGAGCCGATCGGGCAGGATGCCGGCATCGGCGTCATGCGCCCGCAGAATGTGCTCCAACTCGGCTGTGGCAAACGGGGCATCGTCATCCAGCGCCGCGGTCTTCAACACGGAAATCGTCGAGGCCACACCCGGATCGGGCGTATCGCGGCGGCGCGCGTCGGAGAGATCGAGCTCGTACGGCGTGTCGTAGAGCAGCGAGAGATCGGGGTCGCCAATATAGGTGACGTAGATCGAGTCGCCTCTCGGTTCCGAGGCGACCTGGCCCGTGTAGTCAAGGCCGATCGCATAGCGACCCAACAGGTCGGGCACCTGGCCGAAGGAACTCGGCGTGGCGAGTGAGCCAAAATAATTCGAGAGCCAAAGCGGGTAGCCGAAGAACTTGAAGGCGGTGAGCCGATCGAGCGTGGCGGCCTGGGTGGCAGTGGAAGTGACGTCGTACGGAATTCCGGGCCGGACTTTGATCGCTTCGCGCGAAGCAGAGAGATTGATTTGCCAATCGGCGAGCGTCCAAGTGGACACGTTGCCGCGAATGTCGACCGAGCCCTGGCGGCCCCACACGCTTGGCACGCCGGCGAGCGCCGGGCGGCCGACCAGCAGGCGGGCGTAGTCGTCAAACGCCGGATTCCCCACGCGACCAGCGAGCACGACGTCGGTATTGCCGGGCAAGTTTGGCGACAGGAGCGGACGCAGGCTGATCTCGGCCGGGCCATAGCCCGAGCCGGCAGGCAGGAAGTTCGACGAGTTGAGCGACGGCATCCCCGCCAAGGTGAGCGAGACGTCGTGCGACAAGTTGCCGAAACCAGCGTTGGTCGCGAGATTGATGGTGGAATCCAGCCGCGGCGAAATTGTCGCGTTGTCGACGTCACGCCGCATATGATCCACCAGCCCGTGCGCATTCACATTTAGCCGGCTGTCGAGGTCGACGATCAGCATGGCGTAGAGCGGCTTGTAGAGCGTGCCGTCTTCCGCCTGCTGGACGGGATCGCCCAAGTCGACCCACACGCTGTCCGGCACGCCGTCGTTGTCGTTGTCGACGTCCCAAGGGCCGGTCGCTTCCCAGAACGGGATGGCGATGTTGCCGTTACGCATGAGGCCGGCCGACTCGTCGAGGCGCGGCATCCGCGAGGCGCTGTTGCTGCCGTCGAAGCCGGGATGATCCTCGCGGAGCGGGCGGAGGCTGATCTTCCGCTTCATCGCCACGATTTCGTCGCGCACGTCGAGCGAAACGCCGCTGGGCTCGGTGGGATCCGCGGCGACGTTATTGCGGATGTTGTCCGTGCCATAAGGCGTGAGCACCGCCCGCACCGCGTCGTCGGCCGACGCGTTGTCGATCGCCATCGTGTAGTTCACGAGCCGGTGGAACCAGTAGTTCTCCAAGTCGGGCCGATGGAACGACGGCCAGGGGAGATCTTCCAGGTCGAGTCGCAGGAAATTACTCGTGTTGGCGTAGTTGCCGTTGGCGTCGATGATTTCGTTGGAGTCGAGTTCGTAGGAGACGGGCGCATCGGCCTTGCCGTGGACGACTCGACCGCGAGCCCGCGGTGTAACGGTCTGCAGGGCCAGGAACATATTCTGAGCGTCGGCGGCGTCGTACGACTCGTCCGCATCGCCGGGACCGGAAAAGGTTTGGTACTTCCAGAGCAGCGGGCGGAGGTTGATGGGGCTGACAGGCGGCACTCCGACGATGCTGCTGCTGGTTGGATTAAGCGGCAGGTAGAGCGGGCCATTTGGCGTGGGCAACAAATAACGGGCGCCCCACAGGTCTTGATTGACGTTCGTCGAATTCGCCGGGTCGGAATTGAAAAAGAACGCGGCGTTTGGCGTGAGGGCGATTTCCGGGTAAAGCCATTTGGTCGGATCGCTCGGAATGCCCACAGTTTCGAGCGCGTTGAGCCGCGGCTCACCCGACTTGGCGAGCTCATTGAAACCGACGCCCGTGCCGCTGAAGGGACGGCCGTTGACGATGAAGGTGGCGTTGGCGAGGTCGGCGATTTCGAGTTTCCTGGACGGATCTGTGGAATAGCGAGAGTCCGTGGTAGGAAGTTGGCCGCGGGCGAGCAAAGGGGTGCCCTCGGCGTTCGGAACTGCCATCACGCGAATGCGGAAGAGTCGCGTCTGAGTTTTGGCGGGAAAGGGCTGCGTAAGCGTAGCGCTTACCGGCTGCCTGATCGTTGGCAACATGGGCGTTCCACCCACGACTTCCTGAAAGTCGACAATCCGGGTCGATTGGCCGGCGGCTGGGCCGCTGGTGAAAGTCAGCAGGCAGCCGTTGAAGTAGCCCCTGGTCAGCGGCATCGTGTACATCTCAGGCAGCCCGAGAACGCTGCGTTCGAGCTTGAGTATGTGCCGGGCATCGGGAGCGGCCAGTGCGGTTGTACCAGTCGCTTCATTGATCGAAGTAAGCGGATCATCCGCCTTATATGCCAACTCGCGGACATATATGTCGACAAGTTGACCATTGGTCGGATTGGAAGGCTTATTATTCGACCCACCAGTGTCGTAGGGACCAGTCGGCTCGGTAGCGTAGCGCGTGACTTGGCTCACTGGATTCGTAAAGCTTGCATCTAAGTTGCTGTCGAGCGGCGAATAGACGATTGCTTCGAAGCCCTCGCCGCCGTAGAAGTCGCGGAGCAGACTGTGGTTGCGGATTACCGAGTTGAGATTGCCGGTGTCGCAGAGAATTTGCATCAGGGCTCGGTCCAAGATCTCCGTCGGATAGTTTCCGACGCGGCCGTTTTTCGCCGAGGCGTCGGCCGAAGTCTTGTACTGATTGCTCGACATCAAGAAGGCCGTGCCGATCAGCATGAACAGCACCAGCAGGCTGAGCACGACCAAGAGCAGCACGCCGCGCCGATCTCGCGGCGCGCGAATGCGAGCATATTGCCTGGCTCTCAACTCTAGACTCTCGATTCTCGACTGGTTGGCTCTGTTCCGGCGCGACATGGCGCGACTCCTGGTGAAAAGCGTGCGAAGCGGCTTGCCGAACTGCGGAAGTTGTGTGCCTCTTAGTTCGCTTCCGAACCACAACTACCGACAGCCGCCCACGCGATGCTACAAGTGTCTGATAAGTAACCTCGAAGCAAGTTTGACGAAGTGCGAGTCAATGAGTTATCCACTGCGGTTGAGTGGGTGACGCCGCAAGGCCAGTGGCACCTCCGTCCCAAGTCGAAACGCTCTCGATTTGAACGGTCTTTGAGTGGACCGCCACGGCGCCAGGGATGATGCCGACACATAAGCTGTTGGACAGTTGGTTGTCATTGGCAAGGTCCAGCGTGCTGCCGGACATGGCCGGCTGCCAGGGCCATTGCGGGCCTCGAAGCGTGACGAGCCGGCGCTCTGGTTCGCTTGCGGCCGGCGCGGGATCGTACGTGCCATTGACGTTGAGGCGACGATCTTTACCCTCGATTGACAACACGCGATACCAACGCAACACAAATAGCGGCTCGCGATCGGTGCTCGAGGGGGAAGGGCCGCACAGCATCACCCAATTGCCGACTTTCAGCCCCTGAAAAGCACTCTCTGTGATCGTATCGGCGTATAGCTTTTCGAGCAGCAATTCTCCGCCGTTGAGTCCAGTGGACACGATTCGCGCTTTGACGACCCGCTCCTGATTCAATAGGTCCGAAGCGGCGGCAATTGCGTCAGACGGCGATTGGGGAGCATTCCTCGAAACTACGCGTTTATGGAAAACGACGACAGAAACTTCATAAGCACTCTTCGCAACGCCTGACGCAAGGGCGCGCCAAGCGGAAGCCGACGTTGGTACGACTGTCGCCAACCACGAATAGTCCCCACGACTGCTGCGCGCCAAAACGTCGTTTAGCATGCCATCGCCATTTAGGTCTGTCGAGGCTATCGTTAGCTTTTGAATTGATGGTTTGTCAGCGGCTGTCGGCACATCGAGCGCCAAGTCGTCCTGTGCGGTAAACAACGTGTCCGCTACCCTCGCATCCATACGGGCGACCGTAACCACGTCGGTGCGCGTGAGATCTGGGCTTCTAAAGGTTACCCGGCGGACAGGCCACTCTTTTCCGCGTTCTGCACCGGATAAGTCAGGCCACCAAGTAATCCATTGATTGGCATTTGAGTAAATCGGCGAGGAATATGCCGCCATTGGAAATGCAGACACCGCAAGATTTCCATTGGATGCCGCCGGGATTGTTGTCCCGGCGACTCCCAGTGGGTCGATGATGAAAGCATTGCCGATCCGGCGCGCCAACCGCTTCTGTATTTCGTCGTCGGTAAGTGAGAGAGTATTAAGTCGCGCCAGATCGGCATTCATAGCGGCAGCCACTGGGCGAGAATACGAGTTTGTAGCGCCATCGACACCTGAAATCGTCGGATAGAGTGTACCGCTATTCCAGGCAATCTCTTGCCACAATTCCGGATTGAGCATCCCCCGGGCGATCAGCTCATTGAACGCCGCCTGGGCGATGGCCGAGCCGCGGTCGGCGACTTCGCCTTTTTGCATGTAGAAGCCGGCCACCGGGAAGATCGCCGCCACGCCCAACAGGCCCACCGTGAGGATCCCCATCGCGATCAGCACTTCGGTCAGGCTGATGCCGGGGCGCATCGTGAGATTTCGGATTTTGGATTTCGGATTTCGGATCGGCGTGCGGCTAAGCCGCAATCTGCAATCCGCAATCCGCAAACCAGCACACCCCGCGTTCTGGCCCACGGTGCTGTGCGTGTTGTGTGACATGGAAAGCTACTTTCTACGAAACGAACTCTGCCCTTGGCCCGGCAATGTTAGGAGTCGGGTGTCGGGTGTCAGGTCTTAGGCTGACACCCGACACCTGAAACCTGACACTTATCTTCCTCCCACCTGCACCATCTCGCGGGCGAACTCGCGGGAGGCGTTGATCTGGCGAGCACGCCAGATGTCCTTTGGTTCGGGTGTCTGAAAAAATGGTTGCGGATCGACGAACGCGTTGTCAACAGTGACCACGCGGCCGCTCTGCGATCCGATCACGATCCAGCGGCTCTCGCCGCGCAGCCAGTTGACTTCTTCTTTGAAATCCTGCTTCTGTTGGTCCGTTGTCGTGGTCGTGTATTTCGAAGGTTCAAGCGTCATATCCACATCCGGCGCCGGCGGCGGCGCGTTTTGGCGGCGGCCGACCAGCAGGTAGATGTTCGACACCGTACGGGCGTCGTAAATGTTGTTGTTCCGTTTGGCCGTATTGGTAGATCCCACGTCTTTCAAATTCAACCGCACCCGCTCGATCGCGCCCTCGGGGGTGAACATGATCACAATCGAATCGGCATTGTCGACGCGGTCGTCCCGATTCGTCGCGTCGGGGTTGTAGAAGAATCCGTTGGCGGTAGCGGACACTCCGGTCCCATCGATCTCGATCGCCTGGCCGGAGGCCCGCAGGTCGATTGCTGTCCCCTCGGGCATTTGAAATGGTTCGGCCGAGGTCGGCATCGGTTGGCGGAGAATCTTGAACGGTGATGGATTGGTCCAAAACGGCGCGACGGGCGGTGAGGCGGGGTTTGGCAGGAAATCGCGGATCCGACTGCCGTTGGCGTCGAACTCAATATTCAGCATTTGTCCCGTGTCGTTCAGCGGCACAGCTTCGAGCGTGACGACGGAGCCGCCAGAACGCGGCGTATAGGTGCCGTTTTGCGGATTGAGGTCGATGCTCTGCGTCACCGCCAGCGCAGACGGAATGCCTCCCGCGTTGAGCGTCAACAGGCCGTAACGCGTGCCGTCGATCTCGATCACGTCGCCCGGCCGGATCAGGTTCGGCGGAAACAGGTCGGCCTCCCAGCCGTTGGGCATGCTGGCGCCAGTCGTGCCGCGATTGCGGGCCACAAAGCGAATCAGCACTTGCCCCGTGCGGCGCGAGTCGGGATGCCGCGCAATCATCGCCGACGACGTGCGGTCGAAACCGCGGTACGGTGCCGGCTGCTCGACATACCGCAACTCGATGCACACTGCATTATCATCGTGCACTTGCGTCGGATCGGAATTTGTATCCTGCGCAAGCCGCTTGAGCTCGACGCCCACCGGCCGATGCAGTTGAATCGCCTTCATCTGGGCAGCGGAAATAAACGCGTTGACGCTGCGGCTGGCCTCGCGGAGCCGGCGGTCATCGTTTGTCGGCGCCATCAGCGGAATCGCCGCCGAAACAAGTGTCGTGAGGATGATAATCACGACCAGTAGCTCGATCAGGGTGAGTGCGTGGCGACGAGAGGACAGAGGTCGGAGGTCAGAGGTCAGAGCGCGAGCGCGCAGTCTGAGCCATTGCTGCTGGCTCTCGACTCTCCGCTCTTGACTCTTGACTCTCATGCTACCGCGTTCCGATCAAGTGGTTGGTGAGATTATCGGTCGACGCTTTTGTCGAGGCGTCGGCCGTTCCCAAGTATCCGTAGCCGGCATACGTCACATAGGGATTGAGCGCAGGTTTCACATAAGGCGGCGATCCGCTCGTCGATAGTTCCAGTACATATGAAGTAGGTCTCCACGGATTCGATCCGCCATTAGTGACGAGGCCAAACTCCTCATCGCGCCCAGCTGAATAGACGAGGGGCACGAGACGAAATGCAGTGGGCTGCGTGCGATACAAATCGAAAGGGTCGTGGTCGGCGGAACCAGCGGTCATCCAGGCTGTGTCCCGATCGGCAGCGGCATCCAGCTTGTTCGCGTCACTTTGAATGTCGGATTCGAAACCGGGCGCCCAGCGGAGAAACTCGATCGGGTGCCCCCAGCCGTCGACGAACTCGGGGGCGCCGTCACCGTCGGTGTCGGCGATGCTACTCTCGGGAAACAGCGTGCGGGACTCACCGTCGCCGCAGGCATTCATTACGACCATAAACAGACATTCGGCGCCTTGATTGGCGAGGATTTCTTCCGTCGTGTTGGACTGGCCCGTAATCTTGTTCGTGGCACCCGCGATGCGACGAAAATTGCGCAAATAGACGCCGGCCACTTCGGTCCGTCGTGTGATCGGGTAGGGACTGGCATCGCTCAGCAACGGGGCATCAAAGTAGATCGGGAGCACGGCGACTGAGGTACTGGTATTCGGAGGACTGGGGACCTCACGGAGCAAAACGTCGCTCCAGCGATCGGGTATTTCCATCAGCATCAATTCACGCAGCGCGTAGAGCCTGGCCTCGGCTTTTAGCCGCCCCTTGGCCGCCGCATTGGCGTTGAGATT
>JBFWSG010000072.1:0-24277 GCA_050248495.1 Pirellulales bacterium
TCGCTCGTCTGCAGCCAGCCATCCGTGGCCACCCGGCCGTCGCGGGCGTCGATCCCCAGTACCAGCTTGCCGGGGTACTTGCGGCACATCGTCCGGAAGCCCTCGGGATCGTGGATCGCCGAGCTGCCGATCACCAGCCGGTTGAGCCCAAATTCCAAGAGCTCCTCGACCGATTGTTCGTCACGGATGCCGCCGCCCAGCTCGCACTGCATGTCGACCGCTTCCAGGATCGCCTGCACGCTCGGCAGATTTACGGGCAGGCCTTCGCGAGCGCCTTCCAGGTCGACGATGTGCAGGTACTTCGCGCCAGCGGCCGCAAACTGCCGGGCCATGTCGGCCGGGTCGTCGTTGAACACGGTTTCCTGCTGGTAGTCGCCCTGCCGGAGGCGGACACATTTGCCGCCGCGAAGGTCGATGGCCGGCCAAATTTGCATGGACCCAAATCCGTGAGCGAGAGGGCGAAAACACTTGATTCCGAGCGAAGAGCCGCATGTGAAGCGGAGCTTCACAAATATCGCATACCCTAGCGCGCGAAGCAAGTGGCGGAACGCCCGCGAGATGTCGCAAGCTGTTGGGCGATAAGCGTTTCCGGCACACCAGCGCGCGGTGACGCTCAGCCGAGCTCGGCGAAGTTCTTCAGCACGCGCAGGCCCGCATCCTGGCTCTTCTCCGGATGGAACTGCGTGGCGAACAGATTGTCGCGCCAGATGCTCGAACAGAAGGCCTGCGGATAGTCGGTTACGGTGGCGACCAGCGACGTGTCTCGCGGCACGACGTAGTAGGAGTGGACAAAGTAAAAGTGGGCGCCGTCGTCGACGCCGGCGAAGATCGGCGGGCGGCGGCGGAAGCGAATCTGGTTCCATCCCATGTGGGGCACTTTGTACTTGGTTTGATCGTGGCAGTCGGCCGGCACGTCGAACTTCACCACGTCACCGGCCACCACGCCCAGCCCCTGGTACTCGCCGTCCTCGAAGCTCCGCTCGAACAACAGCTGCAGCCCCAGACAGATCCCGAGGAATGGCTTGCCGCCGGCGATCCACGCGCGGATCGGCCCGATCAGGTCGCGCGATTGGAGCGCAGAAATCGCATCGCGGAATGCACCCACGCCAGGCAGTACCAGCTTCGTGGCATCGGCGAGCAAGGCGGCGTCATGCGTGATCGTCGCCGCGTGCCCGGTCCGCTCAAAGGCCTTCTGCACGCTCCGCAGATTGCCCATGCCGTAGTCGATGATGGCGATCATGGGGGGAGAGTCGAGGGTCGAGGGCGGAGCGTCGAGAGCCAGACACGGCGGGCGCCGCACGTGTTCGCGCGGCACGCTCGATTCTAGCATTTGGCGGCGTCGCTTGCGACGCGCGGCTTACCGCGCCACGGTTTCCGGATAGATCACGATCTCGATCCGCCGATTGCGGGCCTGGCCGGCCGCGGTCGCATTGGAGACGATCGGGTGGTTCGGCCCGTGCCCGACGACGAACAGTTGGCCGGCCGACATTCCGCCGGCCCGGATCAAGGCGTCGTAGACGGCCGTCGCCTGGGCCACCGAGAGATGCTGCGGGCTCTGAGTCTGAGGCATGCCGACAACCGTCGCCGCGGCGCTATCCGTGTGCCCTTCGATGCCGATCATCTGCTGCGGGTAGTTCCGCGCGAGGTCCGTGCCGACGGTTCGCAAAACATCTTCCGCGCCGTACTTGAGCTGTGCGGTGCCGGTGTTGAAAAGCTGATCGGTGGGAATCTCGACGCGGATTACGTCGCCATCCTGGCGGACCTGCACGCCCGGCAAATTGGTGATCGTGAGATTACGCAGCAAACTGTTGTTCGAGCGGATCTCGGCTTGGCTTTGGGTGCGGATCGAGGCGGCCATCGCGGTGGTCTGGGACCGCATCTGCTCGCGGTCGGTTTGCATCGCCACCAGCTGATTCGTCGTGTCGCGGAGCTGCGTTTGCGTGGCGGTGACCTGTTCCTGCAAGAGCTGTGTCTGTTGCTTCGATTGGGCCAGGAGCGTCTGCAGCTCCTGGTTGTCGCGGTCGAGCGCGGCGGCCCGCTGCTGATACTGCTGCGTCTGCATGGCGATCGCCTGTTGCTGCTCGGGCGAGAGCGTCACGGCGGCCGTCTGCGGGGCGCTCGGTGCGCCGCCCGTTTGGCTGCTGCAGCCTGTGGCCACCAGCAGCAACCACGCCGGTAGCCAACACGCGACAGCGAGGGTGGCGAACCGACTTGCGGACGCAATGAGCACGGCGACGATCTTCCTGTCGCGATTGAGCGAAAACGATTATGAACAGCAGCTGCCGAACGCGCCGCGAGCGCAGTCCGGGGGGCAAAGAGCGGGCGAAGCGTAGCAGGGGCGATTGCGAGCGACAAGATTGCTTCGCTCCGGGTGCTAGCATGCCACTGATTCGCGCGGATTCGCCGAGTTTTTGCGACTGCTCAACAGTTTCTCCGCGACTGCTCAACCGGGGGACACAGTCCTGAGCAGTCGTGGTCAGACGGGCACGCGCGTCGACGGATAGTTGCCGTAGAAGCGGCGGATATAGTTGCGGTGCCAGAGTTGCGGCTTGTGGGGCTCCCAGCCCAGCCGCCGCATCACGCGGTCCGTGAGCCGCAGATTGGCCGCGTCACAGACGATGGCGTCGACCTGCTTGAGCTCGGCGATCGCGTCGAGCACCTTCAAGGCGGCGCGAAACGTGGCGTAGCTCGTGCCCGGCGAGGTGACCATGTACTTGAGTGCCAGGTAGCTCGGCATCCGCCAAGGCTGGTTGTAATACAGCAGGCAGCGGTCCGATTGGCCGAGATGGTGATAGCGATCGTCGAGCGGAATCAACTCTCGCAGCGCCACGAGCTTGGGCCAGGGCCGCAGACGGACGCCCGCCAGTTTGCCGCCCACCGTCTCGATGACGCCGTAGCGCCGCGCGCGGAGGCGCTCTCGGGCGGCGTCCAACTCGACGATTGTTTCGCACTTCCACGCCATACCGACAAGTGTAGGTCACTCGGCGCGGCCGAAGATCGCCTCTTTGATGAATCGCCAGATGGTGAGCATCACGCCCAGCAGTGCCAGGCACACGACTAGCATCGCCGGCACCAGCACGCCCAGGCCAAAGATCGGCTGGGCCCACATCCAGATCGGCACCCAGGCCACGACGACCACCGCCGCCGCCAGGCTCAGATAAGGCCCAAACGGGATTACGTCGTCGCGCCGCAGCACGAGCTGGGCGATGCCGAATACGATGGCCGCGAAAGGTGAGATAAAGAACAACACCAGGCATGGTTGCCAGCCGAGGAACGTGCCGATCATCATCATCAGCGTCACGTCGCCGAAGCCCATCGCTTCGCGGCGCAGCGCAAAGGCGCCGATCAGCCGCACCGCCCAGACCAGACCGCCGCTGGCCGCGAGGCCCACGAGCGCGGTGAGCATCCCCGCCCAATTCGCTTCCGCCGCCAGCGCCCAAGTAAACACAATCGCCGCGGACCCCATCAGCAGGATGCCGCGCAAGGGGCGGCGCAACAACTCGCGCTGCACCCGCGCGAGCACGATGGAGAGCGTCCGCGCCGCACCCTTTCGCCCGCGCCAGATGCGGGGCGTGAGCGCGAAGCACCAGAGCCAATAGCAACCGAGCGCGATCACGAGCGAACGCCACTGGCCCGCCGCGCCCCAGGCCGGCGGCCAGGCGTGCGGCGAAACCGGCGTCAGCGGCTCCAGGTACCACGTCCGCCCGTTCGCCTGGGCCAATTCCACGCCCGCAACGGGCACCGCGGCGCGCTCGGCGACGTGCGGCAACAGCGACAGCGGCAGCGCCGTTGCCAGCGCCAGCCCCAAAATCGTTCCAGGAACCGTTATTTCGTCCGGAATGATCTTTTCATCGATGTCGATCAGCGAGGCCGCCAGCAGCAGGCACAACAGCAACACGTGGCTGATGTACTGCCAGTGAAGCGGACCGAGCGGCGCCGCGACGAGGCCCGGCAATTGGTCCCGCAATAGCCCCAGCTCGACAACCTCCCACCAATAGAGCGCCGCCACGGCCAGGCCCATGCCGAGTTCCACGACAAGCGGCCGGATCCAGAATCCGCTCCCGAAGAGCGGCGCTTCGCGGCGGAGCCCAAACCAACCGAGAATCGGCAGCCGCTCAAACCAACCGCGCTTCGCCGCCCCTTCCGGCATCCGTCCCCAGGGCGAGATCGGCCGCGGGTTCCAGGCAAACGTATACGTCGCCCAGTTGACGAGCGAACCGAGAAACGCGCCTACGACAAACAACGCTGCGAGTCGTAGGCCCATGGATGCTAGGGAGCTGCTGGAGAGAGCCGGGCGACGATTTCGTCCGCCACGGCCGCCGGGGTCTTTCCTTCGGTATCGACCACAAATGTAGCACACGCCTCATAAATCGGCGTCCGCGCGGCCAGGACGGCCTCGATTTCCGCGCGGCCGCCGGCGGCGGTCAGGTTGGGGCGGAGCCGGGCCGTGGCGACGTCCGAGGCAATTCGCTTGGCGATCGTGTCGACGCTGGCAGTGAGCCAGACGATCGGCCCGGCCGCGAGCATCGCCGCCCGATTCGCTTCCCGCAGCACGGCGCCGCCGCCGGTGGAAACGACGAGCCGGGTCCGGGCGAGGTCGGCGATCACGGCGGCTTCAAGCTCGCGGAAGGGACCTTCTCCCTCGTCGGCAAACATTGCCGCAATCGATTTCCCGGCGCGGCGCTCGATTTCGTAGTCGGCATCGAGCGATTCGCGGGCCAGGCGCTGGGCGACGAGCCGGGCGACGGTCGTCTTGCCCGTGCCGCGGTAACCAACCAGAAAAATCGGCGCCTGAGTCATTACGGTACTCAGTACTGGGTACTCAGTACTCCTTGCCTCCCGGCTTAGAACTTCACCGGACCGATGGCCCGTTTGAGGGTCTCGCGCATCAATTGGTACGGCGCTTCGCGGCCGGTGAAGAGCATGAACTGCAGCGCGGCCTGGCGGATAAACATCTCAACGCCGGTCACCGTGCGGCAGCCGTGCGACTTGGCTTCCTTCAAGAGCAGCGTCGACTCGGGATTATAGACCGTGTCGAACACGACCATCGCCGGCTTGAGGTAGCTCTTGCCGAAGGGGGTCTCGTCGACGTTCGGGTGCATGCCGATCGGCGTGCAGTTGACGATGATGTCGACTTCTGCGTTGTGGCGGGAGAGCCAGTCGACGGCCCGGCCGCTGAACTGGTCGGCCAGGTGCTGGGCCCGCGACCGCGTGCGGCCGGCAATCGTCGATTTCGCGCCGCGCCGCTCCAGGCCATACATGATCGCCCGCGCTACGCCTCCCGCGCCGAGCACCAGCACCCGCTTGTCCTTGAGCGGGCTGGGCATTGCACCAATCGCGCCGAACGCGCTTTCGAGCGAGTCCATCGCCGCTTTGTAATCGGTATTGTAACCGAGCACTTGTCCGTCCTTGAACAGCACGGTGTTCACGGCGCCGATACCCTTCACGGCCGGGTCGACCTTGGTCAGGAACTTGGCGATCGCTTCTTTGTGTGGAATCGTCACGCTCAGGCCCTTGAGACCCATCCGCGGCATGTCTTCCATGAACTGGCCGAGTGTGTCGATCGGCACGCGGAACGGCACGTACACCGCGTCGATCCCCGCCTCGCCGAAGGCCGCGTTGTGAACCTGCGGGCTGAGACTGTGACCGATCGGGTCCGCGATCACGCCGTACACGTCGGTGGCCGGGTTGATCGAGTCGTGGCGGTAAACTTCCACCATCTGCTGGTAGCTGAGCTGCCCGGGCGCAAGGGCCCGTTCGTGGTGGAACGTGGCATAAGTGAACGGGGCGCCAAACTTCGGACCGAGGATCCGCGACGGCGTGCCGATGTCGCCCATGCACATGCCGACCGTCGGAACATCGCTCTCCTGCATCATCTCCAGTACCCGCACGTTGTCGCGCGGCTGGTTGGCCATCGTGGCGATCTTGACGATGTCGGCGTCCTTCGATTTGATCCGGTCGTGGAGCTCGCGAAGGTTGTCGGGCGTGTTGCGGAAGCTGTGGAAGCTGACGATCCGCTTCGTCTTGCCAAAACGCTTGATGTCGCCCGCGATGTCTTCCTCGAGATCCACGTAATCGACGCCCAGCGCGATCGCCTCGCGGAGGATCCGCAGCCGGGTATCTTCGTCGCCCGTGAACTTGCCGCCGTCCTGCTCGCGGCGGACCGTGACGATGGTCTGGCAGGGGCGGTCCTTCAAGAGCCGCTGGATGTTCACGCGCGAGCTGATGTAATCGAGTCGCAACTCGACGAGCTTAGCCCCCTGCTCGCAGAGGTGCTTGTGCTCGGCGAGCATGTGCTTGTGACGACTTCGGCCGATGGAAACGCAAATCATGGGGAAGAGGTCGGAGGTCAGGAGTCGGGGGTGAGGGCGGCAGCAGCTGCGAGCAGGAAATGCCGCAGCTTGATCGAACAAGTCGCCGCCCCACCGCCCCAGGTTCATTTTCGCCCAAAATTGCCGCCGAATCAAATCCGCTTGAACTGCCGGTCCAGCTCTTCGCGCGTAAATACCAGGGCCGTGGGCCGGCCGTGCGGACAGTGATGAGAATCCTGGGCCAAATGCCGCTGGGCCAACAATGCGTCGATCTCTTCCGGCGTGAGGTGGTCGCCAAACTTCACGGCCGCCTTGCAGGCGAACATGTGGAGCAGCTCGTCCAGCAGGTCGCGGGCTTCGGGCCGCTTGCCGCCGGTGAGCAGCCGCTCCACCAGCTCCCGGAGCACCTCCGCCGGCCGCCAGTTGGCAAGCATCGCCGGATAACTGGAAACCAGCACCGTCTCGCCGCCGAACGGCTGCACCTCGACGCCCAGCTGCGCGAGCAGCTCTGAGTGCTCCAGCACTACGGCCGCTTCGGAAGCCGCCAGGTCGACCGGCTCGGGCACCAGCAGCCGCTGCGATTCCAGCGCCCCGGAGAGCACCTTGTCACGCAACTGCTCGTAGAGAATCCGCTCGTGCAGCGCGTGCTGGTCGATCACCTCCAGGCCGTCGTCGGTTTCCTGGACCAGGTAGCGATTGTGGACCTGAAGCGCTAGCCGCGTGGCGGGCGTCGGCGCTGGCACGGCTGCGCCATTGCCAGCAGCTGCCGACTCGGCTCGCGGCTGGACTCCATCAAAGGGCCGAAACTCTGGCACGTCGAACCGATGCAACTGCAGCGGCTCGTTCGTGGACAAGGGTGACCCCATCGGCCCGCCGTCGGCCCGCGGCTGCTGCCCGAGCTGCTCCTTCGCCCAGTGGACGAGCTGGCTCACCGCCACGTTCGAATCCGCCGACGCACTGCCGAAGTCGGTCGCCGACGACGCACCGAGCGGCGACCGCCCCCGCGCCGTGAGATCGGTCGTCAGGAACTTCGTCCGCAGCGTGCCGAGCAACTGGCTGTAGAGCCGCCCGCCATCCTGGAACCGCACCTCCTGCTTCGTCGGATGGACGTTCACGTCGACCAGTTCGGGCGGCATGTCGAGCCGCAGGAAACAAATCGGCTGCCGCCCCGTCAGCAAGAGGCCGCGATAGGCCTCGCCGAGCGCGTGCTGCAGCGAGCGGTCGCGAATCGCACGGCCATTGAGAAATAAGTATTGCATCCGCCCCGTCGCGCGGCTGTGCATCGGGTTGGCGACGAAGCCGCGGAGCGCGACGCCGTCGCTTTCACTCTCGATGTCGATCAGGTCGTCGGCGATCTCCTGCCCGAAGAACGCCGCGATCCGCTGCCGCACGTCGTCGACCGGCGGCAGGTCATGCACGAGCCGGCCATTGTGCGTGAGCGTGAAGTGCACCTGCGGATGCGCGAGCGCGAGCCGCGTGAGGGCTTCGGTCGTGTGGCCCATTTCGGTCTGCGTCGAGCGCAAGAACTTGTGCCGCACGGGCGTGTTGAAGAACAGGTTGCCGACCTCAATCGTCGTGCCGATCGGGCAGCCAACCGGCGCCACCGGCCGCGGCTGGCCGCCGACGACTTCCAGCTCCGCCCCATTCGCGGCCTCCGCCGTACGGCTGCGGATCACGAGCCGGCTCACCTCGGCGATCGAGGCCAGGGCTTCGCCGCGGAAACCGAGCGTGCGGACGCTGAACAGATCATCGGCCGCGCGGATCTTGCTTGTGGCATGGCTGGCGACCGCCAGCGGCAATTCCTCGACCGCGATGCCGCAGCCGTCGTCGGCCACGCGGATCAGCTCGCCGCCCCCCTGCTCCACCGTGACGTCGATTCTTCGCGCGCCGGCGTCGACCGAGTTCTCCAACAGCTCCTTGAGCACGCTGGCGGGCCGCTCGATGACTTCGCCCGCCGCGATCTTGTTCACCACGCTGGCGGAGAGTTGCTGAATCGTGGGCATTATGGCAATCCGTTGGCAAGCGTGACACGCGCCGGGCAAGCCCGGCCGCTAAGTTGCGTGTCGGAATTATTCCCACAGGGCCGAGCCGACGCGGACAATCGTCGCCCCCTCGCGGATCGCCACCTCGAAATCGCCGCTCATGCCCATCGACCGCTCCGGCAGATCGAAGCGATCGGCGAGCGCGTGGAGCAACGCAAAGTTCTTGGCCGCCACATCCAGCCCGCCCTCGAGGGCGGCCATCGTCATCAGACCACAAATCTCGACGCGCGGAAACTGCTTGGCCGCCGCCAGCAGCGGCTCGACCGCCTCCGGTGCCAGACCCTGCTTGGCCGCCTCGCCAGAAGTGTTCACTTCCAAGAGCACCCGCACCGGAGAAAGTTGTTGGTTTTGTGCGGCCGCGTGCGCTTGCCACTCCCCATCGATTGCCGCGAGCAGCCGCTCGCTGTCGACACTATGGATCAGCGAGACCAGCGGCAGCGTGCGGCGGAGCTTGTTGCGTTGCAGGTGGCCGATGAGATGCCAGCGGATCTGGCTTGTTTCCGCCGCGAGCGATTCCACTTTCGTCCACAATTCCTGCGGCCGGCTCTCGCCCAGATCGGAGCACCCCGCCGTGGCAAGTTCGAGTGCCTCGCGCGGCCCGACGTATTTCGTCACGCCGACGAGCATGATCTCGTCAGCCCGGCGGCCGGCGCTGTCGGCGGCGGCGGCGATCCGCTCGCGCACGTGCCGCAAGTTGTCGGCAATCGACATGACAGCCGCCCGCCTATTCCGCCTCGGCGACGATCTCGATCCACTCTTGCACCAGGCCGTCTTCGATCTGGAAGCGGCCGGCATAGAACTCGGACGAAATGTTCTGGCCCAACACGGCCCGATTGGCCGCCGGCCCCAGCGATCGATAAACGAGCCACTGGTCGTCGCCCGACTGGGCGCGGAAGCCCACCGCCGCGTCGCGGGGCACGACCTGCAGCGATTCTGACACGGTGAGCCGCCGCCAGGTGCGGCATTTCTTCGACCGCGCCGGGTCGAGGTCCAACATCAAGCCACAGTACAGCGACTTGCCGGCCGTCGCGTCCGCGAGCACCAGCCGACCGTTCTCACAAACCAACGTGCCGCCCCGCGGATCGCACCGCCATTCGTAGAGCCCCAGCGGCAGCACCGCGGTCCGTTGCTTGTCGACCAACAGCACGCCGTCGCGCGTCTCGGTCTCGGGTATCCAGGCCACGCGCCGCGCCAGCGGCAGACTGAACGAATGCCGCAGCTTGTGCTCCGTTCGATCCTTGACCGATACCACATCCGCCACCAGCAGCACCCGATCGCGCTTCGAGAACACGATCTGCCGCTCCAGCTGCAGATTTTCGCCCAGCTCAATGCCCAGCTCCAGGAAGTCACACTTCCTATCGCTCTGCCAGCACAGCTCTTGCCAATCGCCGGTCGGTCGCACGACCTGCCCGTCGCACAGCGTCTCGCTGGTCCAGAGTCCGGACAACATCGTCCGCCCCGCGACCGACAGCTCCAACCGCAGCGGATCGTCGGCGAAGGCCACGTTCACGCGCGGCGACGTCGGCGACCAGTCGGCGGCCAACACGGCCAGCCCGGCCCAAGCCGATTCGAGCGATGCATCCGGCTGCTTGGCCCGCTCGTGCTTCAAGCGGCTCGGCACGATCGCTTTGCCGAGCGACCCACTCGCCGCCGCGGCGTCTCCTTTGTCGCCCACTAGCCGCAGCGCTTCGGCCACGATCGGCCGCAGATCGGGCGTCTCTTCAGCCGCCTCTTCAGCCAGCGGCAAACGACAATTGCCGTCCAAGAGCCGCAGCAGCCGCCGCAACAGCCACAAGTATTGATTCTCCGCTTCGCGCGACCGTGCCCCGCGCTCGAGCCGTTGCCCGATCGACTCACACCGCGTCCAACACGCCGCCAGCGGACCGACGACGGGCAGCAACCGCGCATGAGGCAGGCCCTCGCCGTCGGTGACGGCAATGATCCCTTCCGAAAGCGCCTGCCGCGCCGATTGGCGCAGCGACCGCATCGGCTGCAGCTCGGGAAACAGGTAGCCCAACACCAGCGGCAATTCCCCGGCCAAGAGTTGCTGCCGCAGCACGTCCTCCGGCGGCTGCGTCGCCTCGACGTGCAGCTGCTGCACGTCGATCGCCAGCCGATACATCGTCTCCGCCAGGCTCCACCAGGTATCGGCCGAAAGCTCCTGCGCCAGCGCCGGCAGCGCGTAGGCCGCCGCCACGGTCTGGATCGCCTGCGGCAAGTCGATTTGGGTGGCCCGACTCGCGGCGTGAACGGCGTTCGACCGCGCCAGGCCGCTCGTGGCCGCGAGGATTTCGTCACGCCGCCAGGCTGCGGGCCAGCCCCACAGGATCGGCGGCTGTTTGCCTTGGAGAAAATCGAGCGGCGCCGGCCGCTTCCGCCGCACCAGGTGTTTCTTCCACACGTTCCAGCGGCGCTCGTCGTCGCCCGAGAACCAGGCTTTGAACAATTCCCGCGGCGCCGTGCGGTGCCAAAGCGTCGTGCGATGGAAGGGACCGCTGGTAGCAGGGTCCGAGAAGGCGATGGCCATGGCATCCGTTTCCAGTCTGGTCGACGATCGAGTCTGAGCGGAGTATCTTACAAGAGCCAAGGCCGGCGGAGCAAGGAGCGGGCGGCCTGCGTGACAAGCTGCGTTGTCGCGCCATCAAAATGCGCACGGCAGATGGAGGTTTCGTGATGGAGTCTCGTGGTTTTCTGGCACGTCGAGTGGTTCTGGCGGCGCTCTTGGTCGCAGCGGCGGCCGCCTCCGCTTTCGCCCAGTCCGACGACCTCAAGAAGGTCAGCCTGCCCAAACTCCCCGAGCCGGAGGGCGCTACGCGGCTCGCACCGAAATACGACGTCTGGCTCGACGCGAAGCGCGGCGCCGTGCTGGTCGACGGCCAGGTGTCGCTTCGCCGCGGCATGCTGGAAATGTTCGCCTGCATCCGCAACACCAAGGAGCACGAGTCGGTCGTGACCGTCGATACGCAGGCGTTTCTCGTTCACGCGGGACTGCTTCGCCTGGGCGCCGAGCCGGGCCACCCGGCCCAATTCGTGCCCGAGTTCAAGCCGCCCGCCGGCACCGAGATCGAAATCACCGTCGAGTGGCGCGACGAGCAAGGCAAAGAGCACACCGCCCGGGCCCAGGATTGGATCCGTGACATCAAGACGGGCAAGGCGATGACGTACCCGTTCGTCTTCGCCGGCAGCCGCTTCTGGACCGACGAAGAAACCGGCAAGCAGTATTACCAGGCCGAGGGGGGCGACTTCATCTGTGTCTCGAACTTTGGCACCGCCGCGTTCGACATCCCTGTGGAAAGCTCGCAGTCGAACGACGCGCTGGAGTTTGAAGCCTTCACCGAACGGATACCGCCATTGGGCACGCCCGTCCGCCTGGTGATGAAGCCCGTGCTGAAGAAAGCAGGGAGCAAGGAGCAGGGAGCAGGGAGTAAAGAAGCGAAGTAGCTTTGCCGTTGGCGGCTTGGCACTCGCCCCCTCACTTCGCCTTGATATCGTAGCAGTACACCTTGTCCTGATCGCGCAAATAGAGCTTGCCGTTGGCGATCACGGGGTGGGTCCAGATCTTGCCCCGGTCCGAGCGAATCGTTGTTTGCGGATCGAGCGTGAAGCGGCCGTGTTCCTGCCAGCCGTCCGGCGAGGCGTCGACGAGCGCGACCTGGCCGTCGTCTTCAGCCAGGCAGTAGAGCATGCCGTCGGCATAGGCAATCGCGCCCTTGCTGAGGATGTCGCGCTCGCGCCACTGGCGTTTGCCCGTGTTAAAGTCCATGCAGACCCAGCCGGCGCCGTCCGAATGCCCGTACAAATAGTCGCCCACGCGGACCACGCCGCCGTGGTGGTTCTTCATCAGCTTGCGGGCCTTCTCGTCGTAGAGCTCGGTCGGCTCATTGTTCGCGCCGACTTCGACCAGCGAGCACCCGGCGCCGTAACCGGCCGTCACGAATACCTTGTTCCCCACGATGATCGGCGTCGGGATCACGGCCACGCGGCCCGGAAACTCCGATTGCCATAGCAGCCGCCCATCATCCGGCGAAATGCCGACCACCCGCTTTTCCATCAACTGCACGTATTGCGGCTGGCCGTTGATCTCGGCTCGTAGGATTGACGAATAGTGGGCCGTGTCATCCAGCTCGGTCGCCCGCCACAAAACCTTGCCGGTCGCTTTGTCGAGCGCCGCGATCGCGCCGTCACTGCCGCCCGGCGTGCAGAGCAGCTTGCCGCCATCGATCAGCACCGACTCGCAATATCCCCAATTCGGCTCCGTGCCATGCAGGTCTCCGACCAGGTTGGTTCGCCAGATTTCGCTGCCGTCCTTCGCGTCAACGCACACGAGCGTCCCTTTGCCGCCGAGCGCGTATACGCGGCCGTGGTCGACCGTCGGCGTCGAGCGCGGCCCGCCGCCCCAGTCGTTCTCCAGCATCGGCCCCAGGTCGACGTGCCACAGTTCTTTACCGGTGTTGGCGTCCAGCGCGATCAGCTGGCAACGCTTGTCGACCTTCGGAGCTTCCTCGTCCTTCGCTTCGTCCGCGCTCGCTTCGCTGGCCTCGCCCGCGCCGGCCTCGCCCGGCTGCTCTTCTTTCGATTCGTCCTCGCTCGCCGCGGCGTCCGCCGCCGTCGGCCGGCCGCCCATCGTGTACAGCACACCGTCGACAATTGAAAACCCGGCGTAGCCGTAACCACAGTCTTCAAACAGCCAGACTCGCTTGGGGCCGCCTTCGGGCCATTCCTTGAGCAGCCCGGTTTCCTCGGTGAGGCCATCCCGGTGCGGGCCGAGCCACTGCGGCCAATCGGCGGACCAAGCCGTCGCCGATAGAGAGAGAATCAACAGGACGGCCGCGGCCGCACGCGCAGAGAATCTCATGTAACGTCCCCCGGAAAAATAGACCTCGCCGGCGTCAATACGCTCGCGACTTGCCAGCGGTTCGCGGCCGCGGGTGGGCCCGGGCCGGGCCTCGATTCTAGCCGCTCCTCGCATCAAGCGGCTACCGGAGTTTACCGGCGTGCGTTAGACTTGCGCGGATGAAAGTCCTGGTGGGTGTCGACGGATCGTCCAATTCGCTGGCCACGGCTGCCTTTGTAGGACGGCTGATTTCTCCCACACGCGATACACTCGTGCTGGCGCACGTCTCGCCGCCGCTCCCCTTTACGGGCGACGATCAATTGGACCCTGGCGTCGTGTCGCGGGCCCAGGGCGCGCTGGCGAATGCCGTGTTCGATGAGACCGTGATGCGGCTCCCCGAGGAGTGGCAGTCGCACACCGAGCGGCGGGAGACCAGCGGCGCACCGGGCGCCGGTCTGTTGCAGCTCGCCGAGGAGCTCAGCGCCGAATTGATCGCCGTCGGCTTTCGGGGCACCGGCCTGTTCGAGCGCTTTCTCTTGGGCAGCGTGAGCCGCGCGATCGTTCATTCAGCGCGCGTCCCTGTGCTGGTGGTGAAGACCACCGGCGGCCGCGAGAGCGAAAAGATCGCGGGCACGCCCGATGGCACGTTCCGCGTGCTCGCGGCCTACGACGGCTCCGACTTCGGGGCCAAGATCGCGTCCATCGCCGGCAACCTCTCCTGGCCCGACAGCACGCGCGGCTGGGCGCTCACGGTCGTGCCGCCAATGTTCCATCATCAACTGCCCGCCTGGATGAAACCGGTCGAGCGGGACCCCGACGTCCAGGCGATGGCGGCCGCCTGGCAACAAGAGTTCGACCAGCAGCTCGAGCAATCGGTCGACGAGCTGAAGAAGTTTCAAGCGACGCTGCCGCCCGGTTTCAGCGGCACGGAACCAGTCGTCGCGCAGGGCCATCCCGCCGAACAGATTCTGGCCGCGATCGCGCGACTGAAGATCGATCTGGCTATCGTGGGGAGCCGCGGTCACGGCGCGGTGGAGCGCCTGCTGGTGGGCAGCACGTCAGCCCGCGTGGTGAACGAAGCTTCGTGCTCGGTCCTCGTCGCCCGCTAACACGCGCACTGGCCGCTTCCGCGACCATTACTCGCTAGCGCTCGCCCAGCCGGCCGCATCCAGTTCTTCCTGGCTCGCAGCGGCTGTCGACTGCTGGTGCGAGATCGTCTGCACTGCGGGGGCGGCGCCGCTCACTTTGTGATAGACCGCCGTCCACACGGGAGCCATGTGTTTGGCCGCCGTGCGATCGTTCGGATCCAAGAGCTTTGGCGCTTCGAACTGCGCCGAGGGATCACTCTCGGGCGCAGCGCTGCTGCCGTCCGAGCCACCCGCAGGAGAGCTGATCGAGCCGCCGGCGCCCGGCGTTGAGGTCGTGCCGCCCGCATCGGCGGCAGGTTCCGGCGTGATCGGTTTGTCGGTTTGCTGCGTCGCTCGCTCCGGCGCGACGTTCGCATTCGGCGCGAGCGTCGGCGAAGGTTCACTTGGCGACGATGTCGTCGAAGGCGTCGATTCCACGTAAGTCGACTGGGTCACGGCGCCCGCGCTGCAGCTGGGGCAGTCGGACGAAGCCGTCGCCACGCCGGCGGTGGTCACCACGCCCGCGTCGCAGGCCGAGCAGCCGCCGCCGCAACTTGAACACGCGCTGCAGGCCGGAGCATAGCTCGCCGTGCACGCGCTACAAGTGCCACACGAGCTGCAGGCCGGCGCGTAGCTGCCCGTGCAAGTGCTGCAGGTCGGCGCGGCATAGGCGACCGTCGGAGCGTAGTAGGCCGTGGTCGGTGCATAGTAGGCCGTGGTCGCGTAACCGGTGGTGTAGGCAGGCGCGTAGTAAGTTGTCGTCGGCGTGCCCCAGACCGTGCGATTCGAACGGCCCCACCAGCCGCCCCAATTCCAGCCGCTGTTGTAGTAGGTCGTGTAGGCCGGAGCGTAGGCTGTCGTGTAAGTCGGAGCGTAAGCCGCCGTGTAGGTCGCGGGCGCGTAGCCGGCGGAGTAAGTCACCGGCGCAGCGTACCCGACCGAATAGGCGGGCGCGGCGCCGCCGTTGCACGACGAGCAGAAGGCAAGCGCGCTCGACGCGCCCCAGGCAACAACGATCAAAGTCGCCGCGGCGACCAGGCAGAGTTTATGTCGGGCAGTCATGCTGAGCTCTCTCACTTTCGCTTCGAGGGAGGAACGCTACTTTTGGTTTAATCTTGTGACGTGCGAAACGCAATAATCCGCCAACTCGTTTCCCACAGTTGGCAGAGAATGTGTGTTGGGCAAACCCTGAGCTTGCGGTAATCTCTGCCGGCTGGCGAAAGCCGACCGGCCCCGCAACTTCCCCTCAAGCGCCGCCACCACGACATCCTGCCGCCGGCGTTCCCTCCCTGGAGTGCGCTGGATCTGACCCGCGTATTACTGTGAATTGTAGGCCACGACCGCCCGGTGAAGCGGCCACGATGCCGGGAATCGACGCGCGCGGCAACGCTTGCTGCCAAAATGCAACACGCGTCGCAGCGCGGCATCGTCACTGCTGGCGCAGAGCGCATCGCTCACGCCATATTCGCACCTCGCACGCTCGGCGAGGCCGCGCTCGTTTCGGGGCCGCGGCCGCGGCGGCTCGCAGCGCATTGCGGCGAGCCGCGACGAGCGCTTCGTGACGCTCGTAGAGCGCGAACAACATCGCGCGCAGATTGCTGCCACAACTGGCGTGGCTAGCAGCGATGTCGCGGAGCGAAATTGGTGAGGAATTCCGCGCCGTCAAACTGGACACTAACTGCTCGGCGAGCTCGCGCGTCGGATGCGTGCGATAGATGAGGGGCCATCCCGCCGAGGCGTGTGACGTTACTAAAAGCGCGGCCGCGGAGAGCCGGCAGCGAAGGCGGAGTGCGATCCGGTTCACGTGCGACAGCTGCTCGTAACCGTCGACGATCACGAGCGGCCGCGGCGCCGCGAGGGCTTGCCGCAAAAACCCGCGCGGCAAGCGCCGCTCGCCGTCGCGGAGCGTAACCGCCGCCACGCTCCAGCCAGCCGCCGCCAGCTGCGGCTTGAGCGCCTCGAGGAGCGTCGACTTTCCGGACCCGTGCGGCCCCACGATCTCGCCGCGGCCCCCCACAGCGGCGAAGCGCGCGACCAGCTGCTCCGCGCTTTCGCCCGCCGCGAATTGAAACGGCAGCGCTCCCGGCCGCGTCCAGCAGGTCGCAAACGGATTCGAGTACCGTGAAGGCAGCGAGCTAATTCTGTCGTCGCCCATCATGTGTCTCCCGGCGCCGGCGGCACGTCGCCCAGGCGAAATGCTGCCTCTTCGACCACCTCCGGTCCCTGCTGCGGGAAGATCCGCAAGCGGGCGCACCAGCAAACTTTGACGATTCGACCGTCATAACTCAGCGGGCTCGGCGGCAGCACGGCCGCAAACCGACGCGGCAGCCGCAAGTCGAGCGGCCGGCCCGGCTCATCGACGAACCGCTCGAAATAGTGGACCGCGAAGTCTTCCTCCCCCTGCCCCGCCGTGTACCACAAGATCGAGAGCTCCGCCGACGACACCGGCCAAGGTGTGGTGCTCTCGATAATAAAATGGCCGCTCAGCCGCTCTCCCGGTCGGTAACCGCCGGTCGCGGCATCGAGCTTCAGGGTCAACGCGGGAGCAGTCGTCATTTGGCGGTTTGAGTCACGGTTTGCGTTGTCACCGTCGCGGCGGCAAGTTCCCGGGCGACGGGAGCTGGGTACACATACAGCGGAAAACGACGTTCAAACTCCGGCCAGCGGGCCATCCGGCCCCGGACCACGAGCATCCACGACACCGCGTTGTGCGCCGCCGTGAACGAATGCATCGCGCTGGGCGGCACATTGACCGTGAAGTGCGTCTCGAAGGCCCCGCCGGGCGGTATCTCGAACTTCCGCTCGCTGAACACGGTCTCGCGGTACACGACTGCCGTCGCCTTTCGCGTGTCGGTCCCCTGCTGGAACGTGGCCTGCTCTTCGCACACGAGTTGCACCTGGAACCAGCGGACCTGCAGTCGACCCGTCTGCGACAGAAATGCCTCGTACCGCTGGCCCGGATGGAGTGGATGGTCCGATATCTCGAGCAGCGTGGCGCCGGTGCCGCTGGTGAGCAAGATCTGCCGCACCAGCGCGTAGATCGTCCACGCACCGGCGATCACGAACGGCACGACGAGCCAGGTGAGCAGCCAGTTCGGCCGCCCCTCCAGGTGCTGCCGGGCGACCTGGATCACGAACCCGCCCACGAGTGAGTTCCAGACCACCGCCACGACCGCCAGCGCCAACGACATCTGTCCCGAAACGGCGTCGCTTGGCAGGCGATACGAAAGCCGCACGCCCGGGCTGTCGACCACCGCGTCAATCGGCGGCACGGCCGGCAGCGTAGGCCGGTCGGGCTGCGGGCTGATCCCCGGCAATTCCCAATCGGAGGCCATCTGCACGACTGCCGCCCGCCGCTCGCTCGACGCCAGATTGCGCCACACGAGCACCGCCAGATCCGTGATGCCATAGACGATTGGCGCGATCGGAATCACGACCGCCGACCAGGCGACCCAGCCATGCGGCTCGCTCTCATCCAGTAGCACATGCGCGAGCAGCCAGTACAAACCAGCCGCGCCGAGCGCGACCAGGAAGATATCGAGCGCCGCGATCGCCAGCGTGCCGAGCCAGCGCGAACCGGTACGTCGCTGACCCCGCTTCTTGACGAATAGTCGCAGACGTTGCGCCATGGTGGCCCATTGTAACAGGCGCACCCGTAGGATGGGCAATCTTGCCCGTCACTCAACACAGGATGGGAGTCAGCGTCAGTCAGCCCGACTAAGCCACTTCCATCGGCCGACGTCCAGGACGATAAAAGCCGACGCCCTCGAGCGCTTTGTAGACTTCTTCCAGCGTCTTCTCGCCAAAATTCGAGATGCTCAACAGGTCATCGCGCGTGCAGTGGAGCAGGTCGTTGACGGTGAATACGCCGCGTTCTTCCAGGCAATTGGTGGTGCGGACGGCCAGACCGATCTCGGCCGTGCTCATTTCCAGCCGTTGGCGCATATCTTGAGACTGTTCGAAGGCGCGGTTGAGCGGAACGCGGGTCATGGCGAGAGTTCCCTCCTTGGAAGGAGCCGTTGCAGCTCCCGGACAAAATGCGGCGGGGACGGGGGCGGGCATCCGAGCCGTCAGCAATCCCTAGCGCACAGCGCGCCGCCCCAGTTGGCTCGAAGTATACCAACTTTCCTGCCCCCGAAAAGCATTTTTTGCGAAAACTTGCCCGCAACTCCCGCTGCTAGCACGCGCTGCCGCGCGTCCGCAACGGGTGGGGATGTACGAAACGACATCATCCCGAAATGATAGGACGTATGAACCCGCTCTTGGACGATCTCACCGACCCGCAGCGCGAAGCCGTGCTCCACCGCGAGGGACCGCTGCTCGTGCTCGCCGGGCCGGGGAGCGGCAAGACCCGCGTCATCACACATCGCATCGCCCACCTGATCGCCAGCGGCGTCTGGCCCTCGCAGATTCTCGCACTCACGTTTACCAACAAGGCGGCCGACGAAATGCAGCGCCGCGTCGCCGAGCTCGCGCCGGGCCGCCGGGTCTGGCTCAGCACGTTTCACCGCTTCGGCGCCAAAATCCTCCGCGAGCACGCCGCGCTCGTGGGCCTCGCCCCCAACTTCACGATCTATGACACGAACGACGTCCGCCAGACGATCAAGCGGGTCATTGAAGCCCACAGCATCAAGACGCTCCACTTCACGCCCGATCGGCTGGCCGAAGCCATCTCGGGGGCGAAGAACAAATTGATCACCGCCGATCGCTACGAGCCGGTCCCCGGCAGCACCCTCAGCCACGTCGTCGCCGAGGTTTATCCGCGTTACCAGGAGCGGATGCTCGCCTCGTCGGCCGTCGATTTCGACGACCTCTTGCTCCATGTGGCCCAGCTGCTGCACGACAACCCCGAGCTGCGGGCCGAACTGGATGCCCGCTACCGCTATGTATTGGTCGACGAGTACCAGGACACGAACCGAGCGCAGTACGTGATCCTCCGCGCGCTGTCGCACGACTATCCCAATCTCGCCGTCACCGGTGATCCCGATCAATCGATCTACGGCTGGCGCGGGGCGGACTTGAACAACATCCTCGAGTTCGAGCACGACTATCCGCAGGTGAAGGTGGTGCGGCTGGAACGGAACTACCGCAGCACGAAGCGGATCCTCCGCATCGCCGACGAATTGATCGCCCATAACTTCCGCCGCAAGCAGAAACGGCTCTGGACCGAAAACGATGAAGGTACGCCGGTGCGGCTCACGCTTTACGGCGACCAGAACCACGAAGCGACCGCGATCGCGGAGAAGATACAAGCCGCGATCGCCACCGGTCGACGCCGGCCCAGCGACTTCGCGATTTTCTATCGCGTCAACGCGCTGAGCCGTGCGGTGGAGCAGGCGCTGCGGCGGGCACGGGTGCCGTTCCAGATGATCCGCGGCCAGGAATTTTATGCCCGCAAGGAAATCAAGGACGTGCTCGCCTACTGCCAGCTGGTGAACAATCCGCGGGATGACATCGCCTTCGAACGGACCGTCAATACGCCGCCGCGCGGCATCGGCAAAAAGACGATCGACCGCGTCAACGAGCATGCTTACCGCCACGGCCTGCCGCTCCTGGAAGCCGCGCGCGACGCCGCACTCGTGGAAGGCCTCTCGAAGGCCACGGCCGCCAAGGTGCTGGCCTTTGTCGACGTGATTGACCGCATCTGCGCCGTGGCTCACGGCAATGCGTCCGAAGGAAATGTCGAGGAAATCATCGGCACCGTGCTGGAAGCCTCCGGCTATCGCGCCTCGCTCGCCGAGAGCGATGATGAACAGGACCAGAATCGGCTGGCCAACATCGAGGAACTGCTCACCGACGCCCGCGGCTTCGACGAACAGCAGCGGAGCGAGGCGGCTGAAACCGATGGCGCGACCGGCGGCGGACTCGAAGCGTACCTCGAACGCGCCTGGCTCGTGAACGAAACGGACGACTGGGAGGCCGGCACGGAGAAAGTCACACTGATGACCCTCCACGCGGCCAAGGGCCTGGAGTTTCCGGTCGTGTTCATCGTGGCGGTGGAAGACGGAGTGTTGCCGCACGAGCGCGTCGGCCGCCACCCGGACGAATTGGAAGAAGAACGCCGCCTGGCCTTCGTCGGCCTCACGCGCGCGAAGGAGGAGCTGCAGCTCTCCTATGCCGTCACCCGCGACTTCCGCGGCGTCCGCCGCCGCACCATCCCGAGCTCGTTCTTGATGGAGATGCCGCGCGAGGAACTGGAGCTCGTCGACGAAGCCACCGCCTACATCGCTCACCGCGAGTTGGAAAAGCACCGGGATCTGTGGGACGATTCCAGTCAGCTGGAGGATGATTGGGATGAACCGGGACCAACCTCGGGTGCCACTGCTGGCTCGCCCAGCAGTGTAGTTTCCTGGCCCGAAGCTTGCAGCCCAAGTCTAGACATGACGTCAGTCGAAGTCGACAGCCGCGAACCTGGCCGCCTCTACGTCGCCGCCACCTCGATCACCACCGCCGCCGCCCTGGCTGGCGACGGACGTCCCGCCGCCGAGCCCCGCGTTTCGCCGGATGTCTTTCAGCAAGGCATGACGGTGATGCATCCCGAATACGGCCCCGGCAAAGTCATCGCCCTCTCGGGCAGCGGCAAGAACCGCCGCGCGACGGTCCAGTTCGCCACCGTAGGTGAAAAGAAGATCATCCTCGCCCATAGTCCGCTGCGGCCGGCGCGCGATGGTCGCTAGTTAGCTGCCACTACCGCCCGCACCGCCGCTCGTCCCAGCAGCGCCGGTTCCGCTCGCGCCGCTCGTTCCGCCCGCACCACCAGCCGACGTTGTGCCGCCCGCGCCCGCTCCGGCGCCTGTCGCTCCCGTTCCCGCGGGGCCCGATGCAGCGGGATTGCCAGGACTTCCAATCGCTCCTGGGTTTCCGGGCGAATTGGTGAGCGGGCTTGCGCCGGGGATATTCGTCTGCGGAGTTCCGAAAGTTGCCGGCCCGGCCGCGCCCGTGCCGCTTCGCGTAGCTCCGCCGCCCAGCGGCGTCGCGTTCTGGGCCCCGCCCATCGTGCCGCCGTACGGCGTCGCGCGCAGGCCCTGCTGCTGGTAGAAGCCCTGCAATTCATTGGCTGTGGGTGCGAGCGGCCGCGTCGGCTCGAAGCCAAGGGTATTCGCACTGGTGCTCAGATTCGTTCGCGCACCTGTGTTCGGATCGATCTGGGCCTGCCCCAACGGCTGGCCCGCGCCAACCCGCAAGCCGGCACCGGTCTGCAAACGGGCGTCGCCTTGCGATTGAGTTTCACCTCGGTAGCCTGCCTCGTAGCGCTGGTTGCGGTCGACCGCCGCAGAGCCGTAATACTGCGGCCCATTCCGCGGCACGAACGCCATCCAGCGGTCACCGTTGCGATAGAGCCAGCTGTTGTTCGGTGTCCAATACCACCACCTTCCGTTGTGACGCACCATCCGCCAATCGTTTGGCGCGGCCGCATTGGCGGCATCGTAGGTTGTCCCGCCCGGCGTCGCTTGTATGCGCTGGGCCTCCGGCGTTGTCCGCTGGGCGTCGAACACTCCGCTATTGGTCCCCAGCGTCGGATTCGTCATCGTGCCGCTCGCGCTCGGATTCGACGTGCCGAGGTCCGACGTCGGATTCGCGCTGCGATCGGTGAGCGTTGGATCGAGCCCCGGTGACCCCACGGCCACGGGTCCACCGTTCGCGTTGGTTCCGTTGGCCGGATCGGCTACCTGTGACCAGCTCCAGGACGGAACAGCGACAGCAACAACAAACGCGGCGGCAACAATGGATCGGGACATGATTGCTCTCCTACATCGACAAAAAACAAGGACGGGGGCCAACGCGGCATAGAAGGAGGCAAACCACGTACCACCGCATGGCAGTGCGCCGGCCAGCGACCTGTTCCTGCAGAAAGAAATTCATTCCCAGCGGCCGGAGAGAAATCCCGGCCGAAAGATGGTCAACGTGGCAGCGAATCGGCCAATGTCTGGCTATTGCCCGCGACTGGGGAGTGTGAACCGGAATGTCGTCCCCTGCCCTTCGCGGCTCTCGACGGTTACCGAGCCGCCGTGGGCCTCGACGAACTCCTTGACGATCGCCAGCCCCAGCCCCACGCCGTCCTGATTGTCCGGGTCCGATTCGAATTTATCGAAAATTGCCGTCAGTCGTTCCGACGGGATGCCGGCCCCGTTGTCGGCGACGTGGCATTCCAGCGTGCCGTCGTCGTCGAGCAGTTTTGCGCCCACGACAACCCGACCTCGCGGCGCGTATCGGATCGCGTTCGCCACCAGGTTCTGCCACACCCGCGAGAGCATCCCCGCGTCGGCAAATACCACCAGCTCCGGCGGCACCTGGTTCACGAGCTCGGTGCCGTTGGTGGCGGCGACGGGCGCAAGATTGCGAAACACCGATTCCACATGCGGCCAAAGGTCGAACGTTCGCCGCACCAGCTTCTCCGCCGTGCTGAGCGATTCGACCGTGTTTTCCTTGAGCACCATGGAAACCAGCTCTTCGATCTGTTTTACGTTCCGCCGCAGCGTCGAGAGGGCCAGGTTCACCTCGGGACTGCCCAATTGGTCGGCCAGGCAGGCTTCCAAGAGCGACGCGGAAAGCGACACGGCGCTCAAGGGTGTCCGCAGATCGTGGGCCACGAACGACAGGTATTCTTCCCGCCGCTGCTTGACCTCCAATGCCCGCTGCGTCGCGTAGGTCTGTACCGCCAGGCCGATCGAGGTATCGAGCACGCGGTTCAAGGTGTGCAGCGTCGCGCCGCGGATCTCCACGCCATGCTCTTCCGCCAGGTCGTGAATCGAGCCGCGGAGGATGTTGTACTCGGCCACGACTTCTTCGATGTCGAAGCCGTCTTCGAGCCGCTGGAGTCCATGGGCCGGCGGCGAGGCATCGACCACCGCCTCGGCAATCGTCACGTCGCTGTGATGTTGCAGCGCCTCGGCCAGCTCTTCGAGAAAGGCCGGCACATGATCATCCAGCGTGGGCCGGTCGAGATTTCGCGCCGCCGGCAGCTCGCGTACCTGGGCCCGCCAATCGGCCATCAGCGCGTCGCGCTCTGCGAGGATCAGCTCCCCGAGACGGTTAAGGCTGGCAATGCTCATCTTGCGGCGCGCGTGCGTGGAATGGCCTGATCGCCTGAAAAGGTGAACAGTTCAGACTACGGCAGATTGGCACGCCGGGCAAGGAGAGCCAAAGCGCCACAAAGCGTTTCGCTCTGTCCGTTACGACTTCTTGGCGTGGCCGTCGAGATACGACGACGGGGCCTGAATCAGGACACCGCCCACGAGTTGTTCAAAATAGTTGCCGAAATGCGATTTGTCGCCCGTGATGAGATGGGTCGCACCAGATCCGATCGCCACCGACAGAATCGGAAGATCTTTTTCCGGAAGCAAAAGATCAGCAGGCAGGCTGCGAGCGGAAGTCGACACAATCACGACACCCGCCACCAATTGATCGAGACGCATTCGTTGGTCCTCAGCGGGCAGATTTCGCCGGGCCTCTTCAATCGCATAGGCAGACGTCACCAGTTCCACGTCTGACAGATTCCAGAATTCAGCGAGTCGACTCGCCTCACGGTACGACGCCGAAAACAAGACATTCGCGTCGAGAAATAGCCGGTCCACGCTCAAACCCCGGCTGGGCGATGATGGGGAATGTGGTCTGGATCCAGTCCCATCCTGCGGACCTCTTCACGGGCGGACGCGTAGTCATTCGCGTCGACAGAATTCGAAAGCAGGAATTCCGCTTGTCGCTCGGGCGAATAAACCTCGACTTCGGTTTCAACCGGTCGAATCACGATCGCGCCATTCTGCGTTTCGAGCGTCACCACGGAACCCGTGTCGATTCCGAGTTCGCGTCGCATCGCCAACGGCAACGGCACATCGCCGGCTTGATTGAGAGATACCGTGACTTGTGACATGGCGATACTCGACATCGATCCGCAAATCCCCGGAACATGGCAATTGTACTATGCGGCGGGGATGCGGGCGAGCTTGCCGCGAGGGCTCTCAG
>JBFWSG010000073.1:0-8119 GCA_050248495.1 Pirellulales bacterium
CTGCACGGCCACGACCAGCCGCTGCGCCGCATGCGAATTTGCCTGACTGCCGGTGCGGTTTTGGGCGGGCTGCTGGGAATTGCCGCCCTGAGCGTGAAGCTCGGCGACCGCACGACCATCGCCGGAATTCTTGTCGGCTCGGCCTCGACCGCCGTCGTCGGTGCCTGGATTGCCTTCATCGCCGCCAGCGCCTGGAGCATCTTTCGCCAAGGCTGGCGGGATGCGGTGCAAGAAGTCGAATTTGACGTGGCTGCATCGGCCCGCCGGCCAGCGGATTTGCCGGTCAACAAATCCTAGCCGCGAAAAAAACTTGCTACCGAGGGGGCGCCCCCTATACTACACGGCGCTGATCCCCCCAAACGGCACCTGCGGCGGACCGCTAATGACATTCTCTCGATGTTTAGTTCTATGCTCGGTTTGCTCGCTCTTATTGCTTTCCAGGCAAGCGGCGGCGCTCAACTATCTCACGCTGCAGTATCCCGGCGCCGTCCACACTTTCGCCGGCGGAATCCAAGGTGGCAAAGTGGTCGGCCTCTACGCACAGGTACTGGGCCAGTATCACGGCTTTACTTTGGAATCGAACGTCTACAGCCCGATCGACCATCCGAATGGCGTCAGTACCATTGTGTCCGACGTCGACGGCGCTAATCTGGTGGGATCCTACTTCGGAACTGACAGCCGATTTCACGGATTTCGATTCGACGGCGCTAATTTTGCGACGATTGATCCGCCGCTGACCACCACGCTCTACGCCAACGGCACTGAGGCCGCAGGCATCTCCGGCAATCGCATCGTCGGGCAGTACATGGATGACTCAACTTCGACGTATGGCTACGTCTACAACGGTTCGACGTTTACCACGATCTCGTATCCCGGAGCCGCCTTAACAACTGCTGCGGACGTCGATGGCACGAACATCGTCGGCAACTATTCGAGCGGCGGCAAAATTCGCGGCTACAAGTTCGACGGATCGACATTCACCAGCTTGGATCATCCCTTGGGTGCGAACGGGACGCTGGCCTTAGGAATCTCGGGCAGCAGAGTCGTTGGTTATTACGTCGACGCCGCAAACGCGAGCCACGGCTTTGTGTACGATGGTTCGAGCTATCTGACTTTGGATGTTCCGGCATCGCTGGGGCACGAAACGTCAGCCAATGGGATTTCCGGCAACGCAGTGGTTGGACAATATTTGACCAATGCCGGCGTCTATCGAGGATTTCTGGTCTATGTTCCCGAGCCTGGCTGCGCCGCAATGTTCACCGTCGCGCTGGTGACCGCTCTGCTCGCATGCGGAAGAAAAGTCCGGTAGCGAAAGCGGCCTACCTTAACAGGCGCCGCAGGAGCACTGGAACGACCCGCCCTCGAAAGCGAATCTTGCCGTCGATTTCCACCACCGGCACACATTCATTGAACCGTTCGCGCAGTCGCGCGTCCTCATCGACGTCGATGCATTTCGGCTCGAGGCCATGCTCGACCAAGAGCGCGAGTGCATCGTCGCACAGATGACAACCTTTGCGCGTGTAGAGCGTGACTTGTTGTGCGCTGTCACTCACGATTTTTGGTTCCCCTTCTGGCCCAGGTTTCGGGCCGACGCCGATTCCCGATGTCCGCCCCATGTCGCTAAAACGCGACACCTCTAAGTCATGTAATGGAAGGGACTTACGCTTTTTCTTGAACCCCCCCTGGGCCGCTGCCTAGGATGGATTGGAGGTCCTAAGAGCCTCTTGCCCGCCTTGAAGCGCCATTCGGACGTGGTGGGCCTCCGGGGGACGCCGACTCAGACGTCGGCCCTTGGTTCCCGGAGAGCCCTCAAGCGAGTTTTTTTTGAGCGTTACGTGCTGCGCGAGGTCAAACGTGTATATCCGCCGCGATTATTCCGACAAGTCGCCGGCTCGCCAAGCCCGTCGTCGCAATACGACGGTCGGTAGCACTTCGCGCCAACAGCACAAGCTCGCCCGCCGCGGCATCAACTCGCGTCCAAACGTTTGCGCCCCCTTTGCACCGCCGGAAGACTGGCACGAGTCGACCGACCGCGAAGGCTTCCGCGTCGTAATTCAGGAGCCGGGCGAAGGCTACGTCCACATCGTCACGGAACAACAGATCCGCGATCGCCTGAAGCTCGTGCGGCCCGACTTCCTCGACCAGTTGGAGGTGGTCCAGCTCAGCTGCATGACCCGCAAGAAGCAGAGCTTCCCCTGCTACGGCATGCAATGGGGCAACGCGATCTATCTCTACCCGCTGGAAGAGTCGCTGGTCGAGCAATTCTACCAGCCGCCGCGACCGGCGCTGGTAAACGAGTCGAAGATGTACGGCGGCGTGTGGGATGAGCCGAGCCCGGGCGTCTGGACGCTCACCTGGAGCCAACAAGCGGCCGAAGACTTCTACCTCAACAACATCCTCATTCACGAGCTGGGCCACCTGGTCGACGAGAAGAACTCCAGCTACATGGAACGCGAGCGCTACGCCGAATGGTTCGCCATCGAGCATGGTTACCGTGCGTCCGGTGGCGGTGCGGCACGCCGGCCAAAGCAAAAGGTGCAGCGGCGGCATCACGGGAAGTGATCCGCCTCGCCGGCGGACAGATGAAACTCGGCCGAGACGGCCGAGCTATATAGCCGCGGCGTCTCGCTGCGGTCAGGCGGCCTCTCGAAGCGGCTGCTCGTTCTCCAATCGCACCATTTTCTTGGCGATGCGACTACGACGCCCGAGGTGCAGGAAAAAATCGATCACACCTGGCGTGAACCGCTTGATGGTGGTGAGCACTTTGGCAAATGGCTCGACGACCACCAGCCGGCGATTGCGGCGAATGGCCTTTACCGCGGTGCGGGCGATTTTCTCCGGCGTGGTGCAGAAGATGCGCGGCGGAATTTTGGGCCCCTTGCCGTTTACCGGAAGTGGCGCTGAAGCGAATAGATTGGTAGCCACAAAGCCAGGACATAAGGCGGTCACGCCCAAACCTTCGCGGCCGTATTCGACACGGAGCGCTTCGCTGAAGCCGACCATGGCATACTTGCTCGTGCAGTAGGCGGTGAGCTTCGGCATCGCCAACAGGCCGAACATGCTGCAAACGTTGAGCACGTGGGCCTCGCGCCGGGCCAACAGCGAGGGCAACAGCTCGCGCGTGAATTTCACGTGCGAATCGAGATTAATTCGCATCAGGCGGTCCCAGTGCTCGGCCGACATCTCTTCGGTACGGCCGTAGTAGGTGATGCCGGCGTTATTCACCAGAATATCGACGCCGTTCCAGTCATGAAGGATTGCCTGTACGGTTGCGGAGATTTCGTTCGATTGGCTGACGTCGCAGCGGCGGTCGACGACTTCGACGCCCGATTCGCAGCAGAGAGTGGCGACTTCCGCTAGACCGCCAGCGTCGATGTCGACCAGAAATAAGTGCACGCCTTGGCGCGCGAATTCCAACGCGATCGCCCGGCCGATGCCGGAGGCCGCGCCACTGATCATCGCTCGTTTGCCGCGAATGTCTTTCATGAAACACGGCGAGGGTCGACAGCTCGCTCTCGGCCATCGACCCTCGATCCTCGTTTCTCGCTTTCGCCTAGGCGGCTTTTCGCAGCGGAATTTTTGGCAGCGGCTCGCCGGCCGGAATCACGCGCGTGAACTCGCCGGTCAGCAAGTCCGCCGGCGGAATCGCCCGGCTCACGCGGTGACGATCTTCGCCGCGCAACAGCGCCACGCCCCACTTGTCGAGGTTGTACTTCCCGCCGTTATACACGCTGCGGTAGTACTTCTTGTTGGTGTACGCCGGCACGTGCGTCGGGATCACCCGCAGGTTGAACGCGAGGCGATGCTGGTCCGTCGTGTTCGGGCCCGAGCCGTGGATGCAGCGCTCGATGAACATGATAAACTGACCGGCCTTCACCGGCACATCCAAGCACTCCTGATCCCCTTCGCGGAAGTCGAGCGTATAAGCGGCTTCGTAGAAGCCTTCCTCGCCGCCGAACTTGATCGTGCGGATGCGATCGTGCGTGCCGCAGGCGAACCGCATGCAGCCCTTTTCGGGCGTCGAATCGTCGATCGCCACCCAGACCGTGATCTGGAACACCTCGCTGCGATCCGGTGGGAAGATGCCCGGATCCTGGTAATCTTCGACCATGAACGTGCTGGCCTGGTGCCACTGGATGGCCGGGGCCTTGGGGCCCTTGTAGAAATACTGCGACCGCCAGCAGAGCAAATCGGGGCCGAGGATCTGAGCACAACGCTCGGTGATCGCGGGACAGACCATGTAGTTCCACAGCCGCGGCGACTCGAAATGGCGGTCGCGGGGCGTGACGAAGCCGTAGGTCTTCGACTTGGTCTTTTCCAGGGCCAGGACTTCCTTCTTGAAGTCCATCATTTCTTCATGGCTGAAAGCATCGAACGGACCGAGGTAGCCCCGCGTATAGAAAGTACGGATCTCTTCTTCGCTGAGCTGATACTTCGGCTCGACCTTGGCCTTCGGCTGGAAGGAGCTGGGCATTTTGAAATAGCTGGGCTGATCGATATACGCGCGGGTGAAGCCCGATTTGAGCAGCACCCAATACATTTCGTGAGTCCAATTGTTGACCACGCTCTTGAGGTCGCGCGGCAGAATAAACTTGGGGAGATGCAGCGCCTTGTAAGCCCACAACATCGCCGTGCCGATCATCAGCGGAATGCGCTGCCAGATTGGCCGCACCTTGGGACTCATGTTCATGTTCGTGACATCCTTGTCGTTTGAATTCTCGCGCTCTCGCCGCGCGATGGGGGGCATTGTCCTGTGACGCACCGCTGTCGCAGCATTCATTGCCGCGGCCGACGACTTTGCGGGTCGCAACGGTTGATACAGAGTATCGGATAGTAGCGGCGTTCGCGCTCAGGGGACAAGGCAGACTTTGTCGATGGTTGAGGCTTTTCCGCCCACGGGCCGCTAGCGACGCCAGCGTCGGCCCTCGCTCGACTCGCGGTTTCGCCGTACACTGAACTAGTCTTCCGATCGGCCGGCGAATCAAGGCATTTGACGGCTTCCTGTGCCCACTTGATGCGATATCCATGATTCCACTGGTCAATCCCGCGCTCGGGCGCCAAGCGTCTGCTATCCAAGCCTGGCTGCGCGGTCCGATACGATGGATCGTCGTCGTGCTGGCGCTCGTGGCCACGGCCGACGCCGGCTATCTCACCTGGAAGTCATTCACGCAGGGCGCCGTGGCGGGTTGCGGCCCGGAGAGTCATGGCGGCTGCGACGAAGTGTTGAGCAGTCGCTGGTCGCATGCGGGGGTTGTTCCCGTCGCGCTGGGAGGGCTTCTGTGCTACGGCACAATCCTCGGATTGTCGCTAAGCGCCGGCACGCGGACCTTCAATGAAAGCGCCTGGCCCAGCACGGTGCTCGTGGGGGCGGCGTTTTTGGCGCTGTTTGCCGGGACGTGGTTCACCGGACTTCAGCTCATCGCGCTGGGGAAGCTCTGTTACTACTGCCTGGCGATTCATTTGTGCGGCTTGATCACGGCGATGCTTGTGATCTGGGCGGCGATTGCTAATCGACCACAGCCAGTCGGCGCGTCGCGCTCTCATTCGGCGGTGATGGCCGCGCTCCCCGGTGCGCGCAGAACCACCGGCCCACGTCCTGCCGAGCGCCCGCGATTGTTGATTGCGGCACCTGCTGCCGCAGCGGCCATGTTGGGCTTGATCGCGATGCAACTCTTGTTTCCCGCGAAGATGTACCAGACCAGTGCTCCCAACCTGGCCGCCGTCGTCGACTTGACTGGCGATGCCGACTCGCCGACCGAAACAGAACAAGAATTGTCGCCGACCGCCCACGAGCACGTCGTGAATCGTGTGAACGACGACGAGACTGCCGAAGAAATTGGCTCCGACGAACCGGAAGCGACGGCGAAAAAAGCCTCGCCGCGCCGCGACGACAAAGTGAAGCTGGCCGCGGCTGAATCCGAGTCGAAGTCCGAGGAAGCCGCCAAAGACGAGGCTCCGAAACTGTCCCGCGAGGTGACGTTTCTCAAGGGGCGCATGAAGCTGGACATGTACAACGAGGCCGTGCTGGGCTCGCCGGAAGCGAAATATGTCGTCGTCGAGATGATGGACTACACCTGTCCCCACTGCCGCAAGATGCACGAGCACATCCGCGAAGCCCGCGAGCGATACGGCGACCAGTTGGCCGTGGTAATTCTGCCAATGCCGCTGGAGCTGGAATGCAATAAGATGATGACCGAGACGGACCCGATGCACCGCGGCTCCTGCAAGATATCGAAGACGGCGCTGGCCGTGGCCAAGGCCGATCCGCGGAAGTTCCTCGACTTCCACAATTTTCTGCTGGCGGACGAGAAGAATCCTCCGTCGTCGTCGCAGGCGGTGATGCGGGCCTTCCGGGCTGTTGACCGCACGAAATTGGCCAAAGCCAGTCGCGACAAGGAGCTTGACGAGCGGATCCAGCGCTACATCCGGCTCTTTACTGCCCTCTCGAAAGAGCATCACGGCAAGGATACTTTCGGCCTGCCGGTGCAGATTGTTGGCGACACGGTGCTGACCGGCGGTGACATGACGTCCGACGAAATGTTCGAGGCCTGGGAGAAGGCGATCGACATCAAGCCACAGTGATTGGGGCAAGTGGCACAGGCCGCCGGCCTGTGAATCATAGCTTCCGCTGAATCACCGGCGGGCCGCCGGTGCCACTGGATGCCGGTGTCACTTGTGACCGCGGCTCTTAGTACCGCAGGATCCAGTCGAACGTCAGGCGGTTCTCCAGCACGTCGCGCCGTTCGGTCAGCGGCAGTTCCCAGCAGACGCCGATTTCCTGGTTCCGCGTCGGTTTGTACTTCACGCCAAACGCCCCGGTGACGATGTTGTTGCCCGCCACGCCGGTCGAGCCGAAGTTGAACAGGTCTCCCCCCTCGACGCCTGGGATGCCATTGTCGCCCGACTCGAGCCAGTGATACCAGTTGATTTCGATCAGCGAGTACAGGCGGTTGTAGAATTCGTAGTCGAAGTGGTTTGAAACGTAGCACCAGGTGCTGTTTGAGTTGTCGTCGGTGGGCAGCACGAAGCCGCCGGCGCCGATCCAGTGGCCGCAATCGCAGAGCTGCGCACCGCCGGTGAGGAACAAGTCGAACGTGCCGTCGCCCAGGCCTTGGGCCGCACGGTGCGCGCCGACGGGCATTTCGTAGACGGCGCCGGCGCTGGCCAGCACTTGATTCGCGGGGTCGGAATAGAGCAAGTATTTCAAACCCGCCGAAACGTCCGCCCAGCCGTCGTCGATCAGCGGATTGTCCGAAACAATGTACCCGTCCTTGGTGGCGATCAGCGACAGGCGATCGGTGAGCGCGGCGCGGACTTGCAGTGCGTAGAGCTGGATGTCGCCGCCCATCGCCGAGAGCGGCACCTTGTGGTTCAAGAAGATCAGCCGGGCCTCGGTCAAATTGCGGGGATCTTCGAAGAATACGGGGTTGGTCATCGGGCTGATGAAGCTGTCGTAGCAGTGGTCGCTCTGCTGAATCAAGTCGCCCAGGCAGCAGAAGCCGCCGTCGCCGCCACATTGGCACTGGCAATCGCTGTTGCCGTCACACGGACACCAGGCGTCGGAAAGCTGTTCCATCGGCACTTCCGGTTCCGCCGGCGCGGCGGCCGCGTCTTCCGACCAGGCGGCCGACGGTTCGACCGACGAATCGGGGTAGGCAAGTTCCTCGACTTGATTGGATTGCGCGAACGAAGTGCTCGCAACTGCAAACAACAAGACGCTGGTTCCGCAGATCACGATCCCAAACAACGAATGCGACTTGCGACTCCGAACTGCCCACGCGCGACCCATCGAACACCCCCAATAGTTTTCGATTGACGGATTGCCGAACTGACCAGCGACCGGCGATCGAAAAATCCAGCGCGCTTATCGCAGACTCCCCCGACCGCCCTGTCTTACTGAGTCGACCTTTTTTGGAATAAGTAACATCAACTTAACTGGCGCCACGCGGACCAATACGACCCGCACATGGTCTCAGCGCGTGCACTCTCAGTGCGGGGGGTGCGCAGCCCGACGATTGCTACAGCCCATAAAGTTGCCGAAAATGCCGATGTTTTCGCGCCTCGCAACATCCGCTGAGGGTTGCAGGAGCAACGGCAGATGTTTCTAATAGACAGTCTC
>JBFWSG010000073.1:8219-24221 GCA_050248495.1 Pirellulales bacterium
GCGGGGGGTGCGCAGCCCGACGATTGCTACAGCCCATAAAGTTGCCGAAAATGCCGATGTTTTCGCGCCTCGCAACATCCGCTGAGGGTTGCAGGAGCAACGGCAGATGTTTCTAATAGACAGTCTCCGAAAGTATTCCTACCTGGCGCCTTTGTTTTTCGCTGACGACGAACATGGATCAGGAATCTTTGTTCCCGCGCGAGTTCTTCGGCTGGAAGTTGTCGCGCGCAGAAGAGCGCGCGAACGCTGCCACGCACGGCTTGGGTTTGCTCCTGAGCATCGTGGGCGCAATCGCGATGGCGTGGATCGTGATCTGGGATGGAGATATCTGGCGCGAGATTGGTTGCGGCGTGTATGTCGGAAGCTTGATCGCCGTTTACGCGATGAGCACGCTGTCCCATAGCGCGACGACTCCCGCGTGGCGCGCTTACTTTCGTGCGCTCGACCAAGGTTGTATTTACCTGCTGATCGCAGCGACTTACACGCCGTTCTCCCTGGCCTACCTGCGCACGGCACCCTGGTGGCTGCTGTTGGGCGCCATTTGGTCGATCGCCCTCTGGGGCTTCTTCTCGAAAGTGGTGTTTGCGCATCGTGTCGAGGCGGTGTCGATCTGGCCCTGTATCCTGCTGGGCTGGATGCCGACGATCTCGGTGCCGGCGCTGGCCGGGATCGTGCCGGTCGCGGCATTCTGGTGGATGCTCGTCGGCGGCCTATGCTACACGGTGGGCACGATTTTCCTGCGCTACGACTACAAGGTGCGTCACTTCCATGCCATCTGGCATCTGATGGTGATCGCCGGCAGCGCCTGTCATTTCTTGGCGATTTTCGCGTTCGTCGCCCGCGGCTGATCCGCTCGGTCGGCGGGCCCGCGACCGGTTTCCAAAGCGCCCATGTCGACGCCTTCCAATTTCGACCCGGCCACCTTAAACCGGGAAATCGCGCAGCTGGAAACGGAAGCGGCGCGGCTGGAGATCGAGCGTGCCAGCGCGGCGGCCAAGGCGGCCCACCTGCGGCGCCGCAACCGCTACTTGCAGCTGGCACGCCGATTCCGCGCGCCGTCGCAGTCCGTTGCCCACTTTCCACTCTTGGCACTCGCCACGGGGCCGCTAATTTGCGGCGTGTTTGCGTTCGTTGTACTCAATCTTCTTTCGGCGTCTTGGCTGGTCGCCTTTGTCGGCTTTCTGGTCGCTGCGGCCAGTTGTGCGATTACGCTCGCGGCGCTGTTGTATCATCCTTCGCAGACGCTGCTCCCATCGATGCTCACGGAAGTCGTGGCGAAGCTGGCCGCCGCAGAAGCACAGATGGCCGAGAAATCGTCCGCCGCGACCGAGCTTCGGCGGCGTCTGGCCGCGCTCCACGAACAACGCAACGAGTGGGGCAAGAGCGAGAAGCTGCAACGGGCAATGCTCTTGCAGCGCAATTGGAAGTCGATGCGCGGCGGCGAATGGGAGGATTTCGTCGTCGAAATCTGCCGCACGCTCGGCGCGAACGTACAGCGCGGCGAAAAGCCTGCCGGGCAGCCGCCGTCGGAAGAGGTGCCAGCCAAGGGCGCACGCGGAGTCATCCGCCGCATGCCGACGACGTTGTACATCACCTTTAGCCCCAAGCGATTTGCGGTGGCCGCGGTATCGGACATCAATCCCTTCCATGCAGCCGCGGTGCGACAGGTGATCGACTACCTCGCCGGCCAGGGGTGCGACGATCTGGGCATCATCACCAACACACGCCTCACCGCGGGCAGCAAAGAATTCGCCCGCAGCCGCCATTGTACGCTCATCGGCGAAGAAGAGTTTCCGGATTTTGTGCTGGGGAGGAGCACGCTTTAGACCAGTGGCGATCGGTAACCACCGGGCGTCACATCACGCGGTCGGCGGCCCAGGGGTAGCGCCTGCCGGTGCGATATTCCTTGTATTCTGCGTCGACGGGCAAGTGGATCCGATCGGGGTCGAAGGGCGTATCGAAGGAGCGCAGCACCGGCACCACGTCGGCATCGGGGTAGCCGAGGCCGCGAAGCTCGAAATAGTCGCCGTTGATATCGAACAGTCGCACCCAATCGGTCGATACGCGGACAAATCTTAGCGTGCGCAGCTCGCTCCGCGTGCGGCGAAAGAAGGCGATTGCCGCGTCGACGCCGCCAGCGGAGAAGTCGTGCATGGCAAGCGGTGTGCCGGACATGGCGGGCATCACTGAGTTGGCGGCGCCAGTTCGACCGGTGTCTCGCCGGAGTGCGGATGACGGGCGTCGTACTCATCGGTGAGCATCGACGGGCAAACTTCCTGCTCGCCGCATTGCGTACAAACGATGTGGATCAAGTCGGAGCTGGCGAGCTTGATTTCCTGATCGTGGCACAGCTTGAACAACTGCTGCAGGTGGACACACGGCATGGGTCACCTCGCTTCTATTTAATGGCCAGCGGTTGGATCTGGTGCAACGGGAGCGATTCGTTGAGACTACCTGACCGAAAACCCGCCGGGTCGATCACGACCTCACGGAACCCCAGGCGCAGAAACTCTTCCCGCAGGGCCCCTAACAATCTCGGTTGCTCGAGTCGCTCGATCGCCTCTAGTGGCACTTCGATGCTGGCGACGTCGCCCTCGCGGTAGCGGACGCGGCAGACGTTAATACCGAGAGCGCGAATGGACTGCTCGGCCCGGTCAATCATCCGGAGCCGCTCCGGCGTCACCGATTGGCCGTAGGCGATCCGGCTGGAAAGGCAGGGGGACGCGGGCTTCTCGGCGACGGGAAGCTGCCACGCGGCCGCCAGCGCTCGGACGTCGGCCTTCGCGATGCCGCAGTCCACCAGCGGTTGGCGAACGCCGTAAGACGCAGCAGCCGCAAGTCCGGGACGATAGTCGCCAAGGTCATCCAGGTTCGTGCCGCTGGCAACGTGCTTGACACCCAGACTATCCGCAAGCGAGGTCAGCTGTGTGTACAGCTCGGTCTTGCAGTGGAAGCAACGATTGGGCGCGTTGGCGGTGTAGGCGGCGCTTGAAAGTTCGTCCGTATTAAGCGGCAGGTGGCGAATGCCGATCTCGCGGGCGAGCGCCGCAGCGGATTCCAGCTCGCCCTCGGCCAGGCTGGCGCTGACACCAGTCACCGCAACAGCATGATTACCCAGCGCGATTTGTGCCGCCTTGGCGACGACCGCGCTGTCGACGCCTCCCGTATAGGCCACAACGCAGCTGCCGTAGCTCGACAACGCTGCCAAGAGCCGATCGCGCTTGAGTGCAAGTTCTTCCGCTGGAGTCGACATAGGAATCAACTCATTATCGGCGACGGAGCGGCAGAAGCAATCGGCGGCTGAGTTCTCGTGCCGCGGTTCAACTGGCCAGCGGCGGCAAAGGTGGCGGCGGCGGATTTTCGAGCCGACGCAGCTCGTCGCGCAGTCGGACCGCGTCTTCGTACCGCTCTTCCTCGATCGCCCGGGCCAGGTCCTCGCGGGCCTGTTTAAGCGGATCGGGCAGGGCGGCAACCGGGACGCCGGTCGGACCAGGAATTGCCCGTGGCCCGTTCTTCTCGATGATCTCCTGTTTCCAGCGCTGCAGAAACGCCAGCTCCCCGACCTGCGGCGCCTTTTCCGATTGGTTGTAATCGGAGAGGAACTGCTCGATGCCGCGAATGCCGGCATCCAGCACATTCACCGCCGCTTCCCACTGCTCCAGTTCCACTAGCGGCGTGGCCACAGCGCGGGCGTGCATCATAGTCACATACGGGCGCCACTGATCGAACTCCATGCGAACTCGATCATCACGCGAATGTTCACGGACAAAGGCGAACAGCCGCAGGTTGCGTTCCGTGTCGCGGGCGCAGAGCTCATAGAGACCGAGATGCCAGAAGCTCAGGTACCGATGGTAGTACTGCACGCCTTCGCGGAGCAATTCCTGGCAGTCCTCCGGCTCCAGCACGTACGGGGCGCTATCCGGATTCGCGTGGTCGTGCTCCTTCTGGCGACGGGTGTGAAACTCAAACCAGGAGTCGCACTCATGGATGCGGCGGCCGTCGGGCCGGCCGTCAAACTCCATTTGCAAGATGCCCAGGTCGAGCCGTAGCTGGATCTTCCGCCGCCCATCGAGGCCGTCAATGATCCGTACGGTGATTTCGTCGGGACGGTAGGGCCAGTCGCCAAGAATCGGGGCAATGTCGTCGGACACGATGGGGTCGCTTCTCGTTTGCGAGCCAAGAACTCAGTGCGTGCGCAGATCGGGTACGCGCCAAAATGCGGTGGCGTTTCGGCCGGCGCCATGGCGCGCTTCAGCCTAATGGAATCTTACGCCAGTGGAAACGCCGGTCGACAATTGGCGATAAATCTGCGAGAAAATCGCCAAAACAGCGCCGGCCTAGTGACTGCCGCTGTCGCGCATCCGCGGCTCGAGCACCTTGGTATTCCGCTCGACCGCAAGGATGATCGTGCGTTGTTCCAGCCCGTCGGCCGAACTGGCGATCACCGGAATCACCTGGCGGCGATCGGCCAGCGACATCCGCACCGAAAAGCTGCCGTCCGGCCGCAGCTGCACCGGCTCTCCCTGCAGTGTGACGTGCGAGCCAGGGCTGCTCACGCCGAAGACGAGCAGTTCCGCGTCAACCGAAAACTGCAGCTTCTTGGCGTTGGCGAGGATCCGCGCGGCGCCGTCGCCGTAACGAGTTTCCATGGGCGTTCCCATCGGGCGGCCCAGGCGTTCTTCGAGCAGCTCCTGCAATTCGAGGCTGGTGCCGCGGGGGCCGTAGCCGCCGCTCATGGCGAAAATGCGGTCGGCGTTGTCCGCGACGTCGGTCCAATTCTCGTCGATCGAGTCGCTGGTGCCGGCTCGCGGCGTGCTAACCGAGTTGCTGCGTGCCAGGCTGTAGAAATGTCCGCCTGCAGCCAGATAGCCGATTTCCAGGCGAAATTCGTTGGGCGGGTCCTGCACGTCGACGTACCAATGGCTCACGCCGCCGTGGATTGGGATGTGCCTCACCAAGGCCGAAGTGCCGTCAACGCCGATCTTATACAGCCGCAGAACCGGCGCGGCCGAGTGCCAATGCGGCCCCATTGCCGACTGTGCCCGATCGATGCTCTGCCGCGAGAGTTCCCAGAACACTTGCAGCCAGTACGGGTCGCGAACCATGACGACGAGCCGGTCGCGTTCGCCGCGTCCCGGAGTGCTATCGGCGGCCGACGACAAATCCTTTGCCGGCGCAATCGTGGAGCGACGTTCGACGGGGCGGTTGACATTGGCAAGGCGCGGCTTGGCGTCGAGCTGCTGGATCGCATCGTCAATGGTCGCGGTCGCCGCACCGCCATGCCCGCGCTGTTGCTTGGCCCGCTTCATCAGGGCTTCGACCAGCTCGTCTTTCCGCATGGAATGCCAGCCGGCGACGCCCTGCATCTTGGCCATACGGGCCAAGTCCTTGCACGAGTAGTTCTTAAGAGTGGCGGCAGTCATGAGAAATGTTCCGCGGTGACAGTGACTTTTTGACCCAATTACGAAGGAATTCGATGGGCCGACGAGAATGGCCTGGCGCCGTTCATCACGGCATTTGCCAACCCCCCGGCCAGCAGAGCGTAAATTCGCTAAACTCCCTCCTTTTAATGTAATCGGAAAGGTAGAGTTTGCAATACTTTTGGGCCCCCGGAATTGGTCGCAAGTATTGCTATCATGGACATTTACGTAAATTATTGCAGGCGTCGGAAGCTCGCCACGCGGGTCTCTGTTTGGGCCAAATCGGCCATCGGCTTCGCCTCCATCTCGAGCGTTCGGCGGTAGGTCGTCGGACTTTGTGAAAAAAAGCACGATTTCTCTGCTAAGGCGTTGACACCAAGCACTTAGGTGAGTTAGATTGCCCAGCCCACGAGTCAATTGAGGCTCCCGAGGCGCTGCTTTTTGGGGTCTCAAACGACGCAACTCTCTCCAGGACAATGTCTTGCTAGCCCGGCGATGCGAGTTGCCGCAGACAGCGGGATGTTGGTCAGCGCGGCAATCAGGTGAGTGATCCCACCGACGACCGATCGCCGTTGGCCAAGGCGTACGGATGGGCAGCGCGGATCATGGTCGTGTCCCTGGAGATGGTCCTGCCGGGGTTGGCCGGTTACTGGTTGGACAAGCGCTTGGGGACGGCGGTGTTGTTCATGCTCCTGGGCTTCGGCCTGGGAGGCACGGCGGCGGTAGTTCATCTGATTCGCATGGTGCGGTCAGAGCAGGATGCAAACGCCGGGAAGCGGAAGTCGCAGACGAAGTAGGTTTGCGGCCGTGTTTCGATTCAAGCAGTGTTTCGTTTCAATTGGAAACAGTTGGGGCCATGAGCGCGACAACCGCATCCGAGGGCTCTCGGACGAGTTTCTGGCGTGCCTCGCTTTTGCTTGCCGGCAGTGTGCTTGTGGGTGGATTGGCGCTTGCGCCGTTTGCCGTCTCGAAAAGCGGCAGCGCGGGAGTCGGCGGCGTCGCCCTGGCCGGCGCGATTTGCCTCGCCGCCGGTCTGCTGGCCGAAGGCCTGGCTCACCTCTTGGGCCGCAGCGTGTCGCCGCTCGCCACAATGCTGCTGGGCATGACCATTCGCATGTTGCCGCCGCTGGGCATTTGCCTGTTCCTCGCGGCGCAGGGCGCGCGGGGACGCGAGCACCTCGCGTTTATCGTTTATCTGCTGGCGTTTTACCTCGTGACCCTGGCGCTCGAAACCCGGCTCAACGTCAGCCGGATTTCGGCACCGAGCGTCGCCAGCAAATCGCGCGCGTCGTCGCAGCAACTTGGTTGAGAGTGACGGATGGCCGAACACGCTGAACATTCCGAGCAACACGACGAGCACGGCGGCGGCCACGCCGCGCACAATCCGCTCGATCCGAAGGAATTGTTCGGCCACGTTTCGGATTCAACCGAGTTGCATGTTCCCCGGAAACTGTCTGAGTGGACAACGGGCGACACGCACGGACACATCGAGTTGCCCCAGCCGCTTAAGGGCGAGAAGCCGCTCTACGTCGTTCACACCGGCAATCAGCTGATCGATCGCACGATCGAGCCTATTGATCTGAAGTTCACCAAGTTCATGATGATTGAGCTGGTGGTGGCGATCTTGATCTGCGTGTTCTTCATCGGCCTGGCGAAGGCGCTCCACGGCGGGGCACTTGCCCGCGGCCGGTTCCGCAACATCCTCGAAGCAATGCTGCTCTACTTCCGCGACAGCGTGGCCCGGCCGTGCATCGGCCATCACGACGCGGACAAGTTCGTGCCGTACCTGTGGACGATCTTTTTCTTCGTGCTGGGGCTAAACCTGTTCGGCATGATTCCTTGGATGGGCTCGCCCACCGGCTCGCTCGCCGTGACAGGGGCCTTGGCTCTGGTCACGTTCGTGGTGGTGATGGGCTCGGCCGTGGCCAAGCTCGGCCCGCTGGGGACGGTCAAGTCGTTCGTCCCGCACATGGATCTTCCGTTTCTGCTCAAGATCTTCCTGATCCCGCTGATCTTCGTGATTGAAGTGGCGGGGATGTTGATCAAGCACGGCGTGCTTGCGATTCGTCTTCTGGCGAACATGATGGCCGGCCACGTGGTGCTAGCGGTGATCATGGCGTTCATCGCCGCCAGCGCCGGCTCGATGCTGTGGTACGTCGTCACACCGACCAGTGTGCTCGGGGCTACGGCTTTGAGCTTGCTCGAGTTGTTCGTCGCATTTTTGCAGGCTTACATTTTTACGTTCTTGTCGGCCTTGTTCATTGGCATGGCCGTTCACCCACATTAATCGCAGGCCGCTTAAGTGCCGCGGTAGAAAGTCACCCACATCGATTCGAGAAAGGAACGATTTGCAATGTTGAAACTGGCGAAAATCATGGTGTTGTGCTGGGCTGTGATGTTGATCGCTTCGCCCGCGATGGCGCAAGAAGCAGCCGGCGGCGGCGTGAACATGAACCTCGGCGCCGCGGTCGGCGCCGGCCTGGTGATCCTGGGCGCGGCGTTCGGCATCGGCCGGATCGGCGGCCAGGCCGTCGAGAGCATGGCTCGTCAACCGGAAGTGGCCGGCAACATCCAAACCGCGATGATCATTTCGGCCGCTCTCATCGAGGGTGCCACGTTCTTCGCGCTGATCGTTTGCATGTTGTTCAACACCCCTATCTGACGACTCGACCTTTTGAGGGGTAAGTCATGCGATTTGCATTGAAAGTCGCCGCTTGCGTGGCGTTGGTGTTGGCCGGACCGCTGGGAACGCGCGCCGCCTGGGCCCAGGACACCGACCACCAGGTCGAGGCTGCCGCTGACGCTGCCGTGAATGCGGAAACCGGCGAAAGCGGCCCGAACCCACTGGCGATCGATCCGGACTTGGCAATCTGGACGCTGGTCGTGTTTTTGGTGATGTTTGCGATCCTCAAGACGTTCGCCTGGCCGCAGATCGCCGCGGCCGTCGACGAGCGGGAGCGGAATATCGCCGGCACAATCGACGCCGCGAACGCGAAGCTCGAGGAAGCGAAGCGGATCCTGGCCGACCACGAGGCCAAGCTGGCCGCGACGGCCGGCGAGGTCAAGGAAATGCTGGACGAGGCTCGCCGCGACGCGGAAGTCGTCAAGAAGCGGATCGAAGAGGATGGCCGCAAGGCGGCCGCCGACGAAGTGGCCCGTGGCCGCGTCGAGATCAAGCGGGCCAAGGACGAAGCGCTGCAAGACCTGGCTGTGACCAGCGCCAAGCTGGCGATCGAGCTGGGTGAGCGGGTCGTCCGCGACCAGCTGCAGATTTCGCCGGAGCACCAGGCCCGCATCGTCCGCGACGCACTCGATAAGCTCGCCGCAGCAGCACCCAGCAGGAACTAGCAACCAGGATTGGCACGTGGCCGAAGCAGCAACCAAGCACGAAACGGTGATGGACGTCACGGCCGAGCAGTTGGCCCGTGTCTACAGCCAGGCGCTGTGGGCTGCCTCCCTCAAGCAAGGCAATCCGTCGGCCGCCGTCGAGGAATTGAAATCGGTCGTGACGGATGTGCTCGACCGGTTCGAAAAGTTCGACACAATCCTGGGTTCGGCGCTGGTGGATCACGAGCAGAAAGAAAAGCTGATCGACCGCGTGTTCGGCAAGCAGCTCTCGCCCACGGTGCTCAATTTCCTGAAGGTGCTCTCGAAGCACGATCGCCTCGGCGTACTGCGATTGGTGGTCAAGGAGACGCAGCAACTGCTGCGGACCCACCTGGGCCAGGTCGACGTCGAGGTCAAAGTGGCCGCGCCGCTCGATCCCAAGATCCAAGAGGAGCTGCTGGCGACGTTGCGGGCGCGCGGCAACCGCGAGCCGATCCTGAACGTGCAAATCGACCCCGAAATCGTGGGCGGCATCATCGTGAAGATCGGCGACCGCGTGTACGACGGCTCGCTGCGGACGCGATTCGAAATGGCCCGCCGAGCGATCATCGAGCGGGCGTCGGAACTGATTGAAACCAAACCCGATTTGTTCATTCAAACCGGGTAAGCATATTTTTGATTGCAGGTAGCGGAGAACCGCGATGAAGTTTAATAGCGACGAAATCGCCTCGGTGATTCAACAAGAGATCGAGAACTACGCCTCACAGATCGACGTCCGCGAGGTGGGCCGCGTGCTGGAAGTCGGCGACGGCATCGCCCGCGTCTACGGACTCTCGAGCGTGATGGCGAACGAGATGGTCGAGTTCCCGAACGGAACGATCGGCCTGGCGTTCAACCTCGAAGAGAACTCGGTCGGTATCATCATTCTCGGCGACTACCTGACGATCCACGAAGGGGACGAGGTTCGCAGCACCGGCCGCCTGCTCTCGGTTCCGGTGGGCGACGAGCTCTTGGGCCGCGTAGTCGATCCCTTGGGCAACCCGCTCGACGGCAAAGGGCCGATCGTCACCAATCACCGCCGGCCGATGGAAATCATCGCCCCGGGCGTGGCCGAGCGGCAACCGGTGAAGGAGCCGATGCAGACGGGCATCAAGGCCGTCGACGCGATGACGCCGGTCGGCCGCGGCCAGCGCGAGCTAATCATCGGCGACCGCAAGACCGGCAAGACGGCCGTGGCGATCGACGCGATCATCAATCAGCGCGACTCGGGCGTGAAGTGCTTCTACGTCGCCATTGGCCAGAAGGAATCGACGGTCGCGGGCATCATCGAAAAGCTCCGCGAAAACGGGGCGATGGACTACACGACCGTGATCGTCGCCGGAGCCAGTGCGCCGGCGCCGCTGCAATACGTGGCCGCGTACGCCGGCACGGCGATGGCCGAGCATTACATGTTCGGCGGTCAGCACGCCTTGATCGTGTACGACGACTTGAGCAAGCAAGCCGTGGCCTACCGGCAGTTGTCGCTCTTGATGCGTCGTCCGCCGGGCCGCGAGGCGTTTCCGGGTGACGTGTTCTACTGCCACAGCCGACTCTTGGAGCGTTCGGCGAAGCTCTCCGATGAGCTCGGCGGCGGCTCGCTCACCTCGCTGCCGATCGTCGAGACGCTCGAAGGCGAAGTGTCGGCGTACATTCCGACAAACGTGATTTCGATTACCGACGGCCAGATCTATCTGCAGCCGGACTTGTTCTTCGCGGGCGTGAAGCCGGCCATGAACGCCGGTATTTCGGTGTCGCGCGTGGGCGGCAATGCCCAGATCAAGGCGATGAAGAAGGTCGCCGGCGGTTTGCGGCTCGACCTCGCGGCGTTCCGCGAGCTCGAGGCCTTTGCCCAGATGGGCACCGACGTCGACGCAGCCACGCAGGCGCGGCTCGACCGCGGTTACCGCATGGTGGAGCTCTTGAAGCAGGGCCAATACGCACCGCTGAACGTGGTCGACGAAGTGTTGATCATCTACGCGGGCACCCGCGGTCACCTGGACAAGGTGCCGGTGAAGGAAGTCGCCGCCTGGGAACAAGGTTTTATTGAGTTCATGCACAACCAGAAGCCGGAAGTCCGTGAGGAACTGACGGCGAAGAAGGATTTGACCGACGAGATCGTGAAGCTGATCGAATCCTCGATCGCCGCATACCAGACCCAATACGCGGCCGGCGAGGCGAGCGGCGCGAAGAAAAAGGAACGTGAAGCGGTAGCAGTTTAGCGTCTGAAGTGATTCGTTTCGTTGGGCGTCGTATCGGAGCGTTGCGATGGCCGGTGAAATGTACGATGGCGGAGAAATCGAACGAGAACAGAGCAGCGATGCCAGAACCTGGGGCATGTTGTGCCACGTGGCGGCCTTCGCTGGGTATGTCGTGCCGTTTCTCGGGAGTATCGTCGGCCCGTTAATCGTTTGGCAAATCAAGAAAGACGAATCGGAGTTTGTTGATTATCACGGCAAAGAATCGCTGAACTTCCAGATCACCGTGTGGATCGCCATGTTCGTGTCGGTGCTCCTGTGTCTGGTGCTGATCGGGATTGTGTTCGTGATTTTGATACCCATTGTTTCGACGGTGTTCGTCATCATTGCCGCCGTGAAGGCCAGCAACGGCGAGTACTACCGCTATCCGCTGACGCTTCGGCTGGTGAAGTAAGAAATCGCACGTCGCACATTTTGTAGTTTTTAGACCCGCACCATGGCCAACCCTCGCTTACTCGACAAACGCCGCAAGTCGATCAAGAACATCCGCAAGATCACGCGGACGATGGAGCTGATCGCCACTGCGCGGTTCAAGAAGGCGATGGACCGGGCCGCGGCGGCGACCGCCTACACGGACCGCATGACGCAGCTGGTCACCGACCTGATGTCGAGCGGACTCGAGGTGCGGCACCCGCTCCTGGAAAAACGGGACGAGGTCAAGCACGCGACGCTGCTGGTGCTGACGGCCAATCGCGGTTTCTGCGCTGGCTTCAATGGCAACGTGGTTCGCGCGGCAGCCCATCGCTGGGAAGAATTGAAGTCGACGGTGCCGAACTGCCGCATCGAGGTCGTCGGCAAGAAGGGCATCGCCGCGATGAAGTTCCGCGGCCAGGCCGTCGACCAGTCGTTTACCAACTTCGAGGACAAGCCGGCGTTTGACGAAGTCGACGTGCTGGCGAGCCGCTACTTGGACGAGTACGCCACAGGCAAGCTCGACCGGCTGGACGTCGCTTACACGCGGTTCGTCAACATCGCCAAGCAGCAGGTGGCAGTCGAAACGCTGCTCCCGCTCGGAGCGATCAGCGGCGGCGACAAGAATTCTGCCGGGCCGGTTGGCGGGGCAGGGGGCGGCGATCGCCGCGCGATGTACGACTTCGTGCCGTCGCCCGAGAGCATTTTGGAAGAGGTTGTGCCGGCGAGCTTCAAAGTGAAGCTCTTCAAGTACTTCCTCGACTCGGCGGTCAGCGAGCAGATCGCCCGCATGGTGGCGATGAAGAGCGCCACGGAGAACGCCGGAGATTTGATTCACCGTTTGAGCATGGAATACAACCGCGCCCGCCAGAGCCGAATTACATCCGAATTGATGGACGTGATCGGCGGTGTCGAGGCGCTCAGTTAAGACGTAAACCTGTGAGTAAGTGAATAGGTGAGTAAGTGAGTATGTAGCGCTCACTGAATTCACACGTACTCACTTACTAACCTACTCACCTACTGACTCCCCACACATCATGGCAACCGCAACGCAAACCGCTCAAAACATCGGCCGCATCACGCAGGTCATCGGCTCCACGTTCGACGTCGAGTTCGACGAAGACAAGATGCCGCCGATCTATAATGCCGTGAAGATCGTCTCCGAGCACAAGGGCGTGAAGCTCAACCTCACTGGCGAGGTGCAGCAACACTTGGGCGGCGGCCGCGTGCGGTGCGTCGCGCTCGGTAGCACGGATGGCCTGATCCGCGGCCAGGACGTGCTCGATACCGGCGGCCCCGTGAAGGTGCCCGTCGGCAAGGCGACGCTCGGCCGCGTGTTCAACATCATCGGCGACGCGGTCGATGGCCGTGGACCGGTCGACGCGGAAGAACATTGGCCGATCCACCGCGATGCGCCGGACCTGCGCGATCTGTCGACCAAGACCGAGATGTTCGAAACGGGCATCAAGGTGATCGACTTGCTCACGCCGTTCGTCCGCGGCGGCAAGGCCGGGTTGTTCGGCGGGGCCGGCCTTGGAAAGACGGTAATTCTGACCGAGCTGATCGCCCGCACGGCCTCGGCCCACGGTGGTTACTCGGTGTTCGCAGGCGTCGGCGAGCGAACCCGCGAAGGGACCGACCTGTGGCTGGAAATGCAGGAAGCCAAGATCGGCCAGACAGGCCGCAGCGTCATCGATCAAACCTGCATGGTGTTCGGCCAGATGAATGAGCCGCCCGGGGCGCGTCTCCGCGTCGCACTCTCGGCGCTGACGATGGCCGAATACTTCCGCGATAAGACCGGCACCGACACGCTGCTCTTCGTCGACAACATCTTCCGCTTCTCGCAAGCGGGGAGCGAGGTGTCGGCATTGTTGGGACGCATGCCGTCCGCGGTGGGTTACCAGCCGACGCTGGCCACGGAGATGGGCGCGCTGCAGGAGCGGATTGCTTCGACAAATCAGGGAGCCATCACGTCGGTGCAGGCCGTGTACGTGCCGGCGGACGATCCGACCGACCCCGCGCCGGCAACCGCGTTCGGTCAGCTCGATGCGTTCCTGTACCTGGAACGTTCGATCTCGGAAAAGGGCATTTACCCGGCGGTCGACCCGCTCGCCTCGAATAGCCGGATTCTCGATCCGCAATACGTCGGCGAGCGGCACTATGCGATCGCCCGCCGCGTGCAAGTGATTCTGCAGCGCTACCGCGAACTGCAAGACATCATCGCCATCATGGGCGTCGACGAATTGCCGGAAGACGACAAGAAAGTCGTCCATCGGGCCCGCCGCATCGAGCGGTTCCTGTCGCAGCCGTTCTTGGTGGCGGAAGTGTTCACCGGCAAAGCGGGCGAGATCACGCCGCTCGCCGAGACGATCCGCAGCTTCGAAGAACTGTGCGACGGCAAGTGGGATCACTTGCCGGAGTCGGCGTTCATGTACGTCGGCGTGATCGAACAAGCCGAAGAACAGTGGAAGAAGTCGCTCAAGAAATAGTTTAACCGCGACGCGCCGCCGAGTTCCGCGAGGCACAGCGGAGCGCGTCCTTTCGATTCGCTCAATCAGTATTTAGCCCCATGGCCGATCACGCCCACTCCCACGCATCCTCAAGCTCGTCGAACTCCTCGCTGCACGTCATCGTCGTGACGCCCGAAGCGACGGTCGTCGACGCAACGGCCGACTTCGTCGCGCTGCCGCTGGTGGACGGGGAATATGGTGTGGCGCCGCTCCACAGTCCGATGATCGGCCGGCTGGGTTATGGCGAACTGCGGATCCGATCGGCCGGTCGCGTCGATCGCTACTATGCCGACGGCGGCTTCGTGCAGGTCAGCGACAACGTGGTTTCGGTGCTCACCAACCGCGCGATGCCGGCCAGCGTGATCGACCCGGCGATCGCCAACGAGCAGCTCCGCACTGCGATTTCACGCAAGGCCGCCGGCAGCGAAGAGCTCGCCATCCGCGACCGCCTGATCACGCAGGCCCGCGGCCAGCTGCGCGTAGCGACGAAGTCGTAGCCGCTTCCGTCGGCAAGGCTGTTCCGGCATTATTCCGCGTCCTCAAACATGTCGCGCAGCGCCGGCGACGCCTGGTAGCGAATTCCTTCTTCGACGAGCACGTCTTCCGTCACTTTTTTGAGCTCGTCGGCGCGGAACACGAACGACTCGCTGCGGTCGGCCATCTCGAAGCGGACGAACTCCTGCTGGTTGTCGCGGAGCAGTTCGGCGAGGTGCCGGAGATTCTTGACCTTCGTGCCGTTCACGGCGCCGACGACGCCGAACGGCCGGTTGTCGTAGCCCTTGGTGATCGGGTTGGGGAACAGCCGCGAGGCGATCACCACCAGCTGTTCGTCTTTCTCGTGCGGCGGCACGTAGAGCTGGCTGAGCAGCGGGCTGTCGAGGGCGAGCAGGTAGCGGGCCCAGGCGCCGCTCCCGGCCAGCGAACGCATCAGTTCCTGTGTCGCCGGCGAGAAGCACAGCGGCCCGTAGATGAAGTAATCGGGATAAGCGCCATGCAGATACGGAATCAGATAGTCCCGCTTCGTTTGCAGCGGGACCTGCACGACCTGCGACTTGCCGTCCCGCCAGATGGTGAGTTCCACTTTGTCGATGGACGCCAGCTTGGGCACAAAGTAGTTGAATTTGAGCCGCAGGCCTTCGCGGACGTCGACGAAACCCTGATTGTCGATTGGATGCGGCCCGACGTGCGTGATCACGTCCCACTTCTTGAGCGGATATTCGGCCTCCTCCTTCCACGGCTCGCCGACCATGATGCCCGTGACATTGTCCGGCAGCTTCAAGAACTGCCGCAGGCCGGCGTTTTCCGTTGTGTAGAGCAGGTCGAAAAGCAGTAGTTTGCCGTCGTACGTGCCGTCGCCCGCGTCCTGCATGAAAGCTTCGATCTCTTCGGGCGGGATCAAGTAGCCAATGTTGTCGGCCTCGACGATCTTGCTGAACACGAGCCCAGCAATCTTGCCGTCCTGGATCGCCGGGCCGCCGCTGTTGCCGGGATTTAGCGCGGCATCGACCTGGACCCGCACGCCGACCGTCTCGTAGTAGTAATCCGCATATTCGATCCGCGAGACGATGCCGTCGGTGATCGACAGCTCGTCGCCGCCGGTCGGATAGCCGTAGACCGTGATGCTCGACTTTGGCTGCGGCAATTCCGTGGCCAGCGAGAGCGGTTCGATCCCGTCGAGCTTCTTTGGATCCTTGAGCTCGACGATCGCCAGATCGATGCCCGGCGCGATCGCGGTCACCTTGGCCGGCAACTTGTCGCCGCCCTTGCGGAGCTGCACCTGCACGTCGCTGGCGTAGCTCACGACATGGGCATTGGTAAGAATTCGCGGCCCAGCGATCACCACACCGGAGCCGGAAATCTCGTCCGGGCTTTCCTTGGTCCAAGGCCGGTAATAGTCGGGTTGCCGCTGCGTCGTGATGATTTTCACTACGCTCTGTTCGACGCCCGGTGCGGCGACCGCATCGACGGTTAGCGTCATTAGTGGCAATAGCATGCAAGCTGTGAATTGGAGTGAAGAGCAAGAATTAAGTGTCTTGAATC
>JBFWSG010000074.1:0-23629 GCA_050248495.1 Pirellulales bacterium
CGCCTCACCGCGAACTTGCGCGCCCGCACCGATCGCACACGCGCCGTCGAATGCATGTTCCTGGTGCTCACACATAACCTAATGCTCCTCGCCACAAGGCGAAGAAAAGCTTTCTACAAAGCACCCTTAACTCTCAACCCTTTCACGGCTTCCGGCTGACGTCGACCGACGTGTCGTGGGCGGTGTCGAGGTGGATGGTCATGGTGGCCATCATGCGGTCGCCGAGCAGCCAATGCCCTTGTACCTGGCGGTTGGCAATTTCGGCGCGAATCGCATATCGGCCGTCCGAGCGGAGGACCGGGCTCACGTAGGTGATCCGACCGGCAAACTGTTCCTTGCGTCCGCGGGCCAGATCCACTTCGACCGTGACATCGGCGCCCATCACTTCATGCGGGTCGAAGGCGGTCTGATCGAGCGCCCCTTCGACCAGCATCGTGTCGAGCTTCACCAGCTGCAGTATCGAGTCGCCTGGGCTGACCCATTCATCCTGATGGCGATAGACCGTCACTACCTCTCCGTCGAACGGGGCCACGATCTGCCGCCGCTTCATCGCCAAGAGCGACCCGTCGCGTTCAGCCTTCTTTTGGCCATACTCATATCGCGCGAGGGCCTGGTCGTGCTTCGCCTTTTCGGCCGAGAGCACCGCCGCATCCCATTCGAGCTTGTCTTTGTCGATGTCGACCTGCGAAATGGAGCCCGGCACGCGGCGATTGGCCTCCATCGAGGACTCGTATTTCTTTTCCGCAACAGCCGCCGAGGCCGTGGCATATCGAAATTGGATGTCGTCGGTGGCGGCTTTCTGCGCGGCACCAAGTGCGTACTCGGCCGCCTGCTTTTGGACTTGGACTTCCTCGTCGTAGATGTTGGCCAGCACGTCGCCCTGACGAACCTGTGAGCCCTCTTTCACAGTTAGTCGCACCAACACCCCTGCCTCCGGCGCCGGCACCTTAATGTCGTCATCGAGCTTGACCAGGCAGCCTTCCAGCACCGGATCGGATGCCCAAGCAGCCTGGGGAACAAGGCCGCTTACCGCCATCGCCAGCAGCACTACACTCGAAAGCCATGTCAATCGATTCATCGCCCTGTTCCTTATTTCGACCTGTTCCTTATTACGCTCTCGCCGCTAAAGGCGGAACAAAATCTTCGCGCGCACAAAATCGACAAGGTCGTGCAGCCAGACAAACGCAAAGGATCGCTTGCCGCAATTCACTTTAGCCGTCACACCCGCGCCGATCTTCGGCTCAGGAAACGTCTCACGCAGCATCTGCTGATCGAGCTTCACCTTGACCAATACCGTGTTGCCCTCTTCGCCGCGGACTTCAGCACTGGACTCGATGTCTTCGACGGTGCCTTTCAGCTTGTTGGCCGGGTGGGTCGCCAGGATGAACTCCACGGGCAGATTGCCGCCCGATTCTTTCCAGGCCTGGGCGATGTAGCCCATCCGCGACTCCGGCATGTGGACTTCCAGCTCCCAGTCGCCGTCCGGGTCGGCCACTTCCATCAGAATCTGGCCCTTGGTCACCGGCCGGCCGAGCAGCGATTCTTCCAGCCGCTGCTTCCATTCGACGACCTGGCCGTCGATGGGGCTGGTGATCTCGAGCAGCTTTTCCTGTTCCAACAGCAGCTTGAGCTTCTCTTTGAGGCTCAGGATGCTGGCGTCGAGCTGCGACAGGCGGGCCTCTTGCTGGTTGCGGTCGGTCTGATCTTTTTCGTCCTCGTCACGGTTGAGCGATTGGCTATAGAGATTGCGATATTCTTCCTGCGTGCGCTGCAGCTCGCCGCGAGTCGTGACAATTTCTTTCTTGAGCTCCCGGCTGTCCTCGACGACCAGGAGCTGCCCTTTCTGGACTCGGGCGTCGTCTTGCACATCGATCTCGCGGACTTCGCCGTCGAGCATCGCAAACACATTTCGGCGCACGACGGGCCGCAGGTTGCCTTTGCCTTCGAGCGTGAAATCGGTCCGCACCAGGCAGGCCGCCAACAGGGCGAGGGCCACGCCGCCGGAGATGGACAGCGTCTTGGGTAACGCCGGCCCGAACAACCAGCGAGTCGTCTTGCCGATCGCCCGCCACACGGGCATCAGGAACAAGCCTTCGTATTCCAGCGAATTGGTGAGCGCGCTGGCGCTGTGAGTCCGCACGACGTCGACCCGCTGTTTGAAGCCGTCCGGCACGCGCGTGTCGACCATCTGCTCGACGATCAGCGCGCCGATCACGCGCGGCGCTCGGCCGGGCATTTCGTCCGGCGCGAGCTCGACCTCGCCGCCCGGCTCGACCAGCGGCAGGATTGCCAACGACTTGGTATGCGATTCGTCGACATAGGCGTCGAGGGCCTCTTCCACCTGGGGAGCGAGATTCGACGCGTCGCCATTGTACCAGCAGTCTTCGCCCGTCTTGGCGACCGCGGTGGCGAGCTTGCCCAGCAGCACGGTGACGTTCGAGCGCTTGTCGAATGTGTCCTGGCCGCTGACGGCTTCGATCCGACACTTGCCGCCATGCTTGATGGCGACGCTCACGCGGTCGCTACCGATCAGCCTCCGCCCTTCATTGGCAATGGTGTATGCGGTTTCGCGGACGTCGAGCTTCTCGTGGGCGGTGCGCGTGAATGTTTCGAGCTGTTCCCAGAGGGTCTGCTTTTCGGCCAGATGCCGCAGCCGCCGACCCTTCAGATAGTCGCCCGCGAATTCGCAAATCTGCAGCAAGAACCGCAGGTAACCGCGCTGCGTGGCAATCCGCGCCCCGGGGCGCTGAAATACTTCGACCACGCCCTGCGGCCCCTGGTCGTTATAGACCGGAGCCAAGACGAGCAGGAAATCAGTGGGATTGGCCGCCGCCTCGGGATCGTCTTCCGCAGCGTCGCCAGATCCCGAATGAGGACTCACGAGCGCGCCGTCGGTGCCCTGCAAAACTTGCCGCAGTAACCGGCCATGCTGCGACTGCCCGATCGGGTTTTCGATCAGGCCGGTGTCGCGCAGATTGATTTGATACGTGAGCTGCAACCCACCCGTATCGGCGAGCGTCCACACCGCTCCGCCGGGTGCCGCGAGGGCCACCACGACCTTGTTGAGAAGCGCGTCGTAAAACTCGGCCTGATCGACTTCGGTGCGGGAGAGCTCCGCGATCTCCTGGACGAGCCCCTGGATTTCCCGTTTTGCGCGTTCCACCTCGGCCGCGTCGACGGACGTCGACTCGGACGTGGAGCTGGCCGTACGAGAGTATTCGGCAGAACTCACAGCTGAACCGGCGGTTCTTACCGCCACCTTTTGAGGATGCGCTGAGCGCAGACGCCGATCGGAGCCACAGCGCGACGGGTCAGAGCCCCCGATCGCGGCCGGCGTCTGCCTTTAATAGTACCGCAATGAAACAGGTAAAGACACGAGTTTGGCCTATTCCGCGTGAGTTTCACCCACTGCACAGGGCGTCAGTGGCCAAGATGTTAAATCGGCGTCACAGTCGTCCTAACTGATACAATCCCCTGCGGCTTGCCCCCTCGCCAACGCCAGCTGCGGCACTTCTTCGCGTGCCATCACAGCCCAAGGGGAGTAGCGAGGTCCCGATTCGTACTGGACCGCTACCACAGCAAAATGCTAGGATTAAGGGACTGTGGCGGTCTCTCGGGCGTTGGACTCCCCCGTATCCGTCGGCCGGACCTTGCGGCGGCCGAGGTGCGATCTGGCTCTCCCTGCCAAGGCGTTGCCTGGCGGCCCAGCCGGCCCGAAAACCAGTATCGAGCAAACCGTTTTATGGAAAAGCAGAAAGAAGAAGCATTAGAAGTTGAGGGTGTGGTCACTCAGGCCCTCGCCAACACGCGATTCCGCGTGGAGATCGAAGGCGGCCACCTTGTCATGGCGCACGTTGCCGGGCGGATGCGCAAGCACTTCATCCGCATCGTTCCGGGCGATCGCGTCCGTGTGGAACTCTCTCCGTACGACCTCACCAAGGGTCGAATCGTGTTTCGCGAGCGGTAACGCCCCCCACGCGCTTCACGTGCGATCCGGCCGCTCTCGGGCATCCTTCTGGAAAATGCGGCTGGCGATTTCGCGTTTTTTCCGCGACGCTTGCCAAGAATCCATCGTGCCGGACGAATAATTCGCACCGCACGAATAAACGGGAGCCTTTTTCTCCCCGTCCCAATCCTCACACGAAGTCGGGCAGTATACTATTACGTCCGTGACGGACCGCGTCTCAAACTATTTCGCGCTTGCAGCCCACCCTGGCTGCGATGAGCGCTCGAATTCACCAGTCCTTCGGAGAACTACTCGTGTACCAATTCGCCACGCGTCGTCGTTCGCTCTTGCTGGCCGCGCTTGTCGCGGCCGCCACGTGCGTCTCGGGTCCGGCCCTCTTTGCCCAGGTTGCGACTGAGGAAGCCCCGGCCACGACGCCGTCCGCCGCGCCCGGCGAGATGAAGACGGTCGCCGTCGTCGGTATCACCAGCTACAACAACCTGATCAACGACGCGAATTTCGTCGGCTCGCTCGCCGGTCGGCCCGAAATGGGCCAGATGCTGCAGGGCACGATCGCACTCTTCACCCAAGGCAAGGGTCTCGACGGTGTCGACCAAACGAAGCCCTGGGGCGCGATCGTCCAGACCGACGGTGCGCAGTTCCTGCCCGTCGCCTGCATCGCGGTCACCGACGTCAACAAGGTGCTCAGCATCGTGCAGGGTTTCGGCGCCCAGATCAAAGATGGTGAAGAGGGTGTGAAGGAAATCGTTCTGCCCAACAGCCAATCGATTCACCTCAAGGAAGCGAACGGCTGGGCCTACATCGGTCAAAACGCCGGCGCGCTGGCGAACCTGCCGGCCGATCCCGCCGCCGAACTCAACGCGATTGTGGCGAACTACGACCTCGGTGCTCGGATCAGCGTGCAAAACGTGCCCGAGCAATATCGCCAGATGGCAGTCGAGGCCATGAAGTCCGGGATGAACGATGGCCTCAAGAAAAAAGACGATGAGAGTGACGAAGACTTCGAAACCCGCCGCAAGCTGGCCGAAGCGCAAATCGCTCAGCTCGAGCAAATGGTGAGCGAGGTCAACGAGGTCACCACCGGTTGGGCCATCGATTCGGAACAGCAGAAGACCTTCCTCGATTTCACGTACACGTTCCTGCCGGGCAGCAAGCTCGCCAAGCAGATCGCCGGACAGGGCACGCCGAAGACCAACTTCGCCGGCTTCTTCCAACCAGACGCTGCCGCGACGCTGACCTTTGCCGCACAATCCGATCCGGAAACGATCAAGGAAAACATCGAGCAGATGCGGGCCACGATGGCCACGATGCGCAAGCAGGCTGAAAAAGCCATCGACGAGGAAGAGGACATTCCGGACGACGAAACCCGGGCCGCGGTCAAGGCCGCGCTGAGCGACTTCATGGACGCCTTTGAAGCCACGATGGAAACGGGCCACTTCGACGGCGGCGCGGCACTCCACCTGGGCGCCAACAAGCTGACGCTGGTGGCTGCCTCGGCCATCAAGGAGCCGAGCAAGTTCGAGAGCGGCCTCAAGAAGCTCGCCGCGATCGCCGAAAAGGAGCCGGATTTCAACGGCGTCCAGTGGAATGCCGCCACGCATGAAGGGGTGACCTTCCATACGCTCGCGGTGCCCGTCCCGGCCGACGAAGCTGAGGCTCGCCAGATGTTCGGCGAAAAGGTCGACGTGGCGATCGGCATCGGTGCCGACGCGGTGTACGTCGCGGTTGGCAACGACAACCTCGAAGCCGTGAAGAAGGCGATCGACGCTTCGAAGGCAGAGCTCGGCAAGGAAGTGCCGCCGTTCGAGTTCTCTGCATCGCTGGGCCAGATCATGGAAATGCTGGCCGCCAATCCTCACGCAGGAGACCAGAAGATGTTTGAGGAGCTGGCCAAGATGCTCAAGGACGACGCCCAAGGCCGGGACCACGTCCGAGCCAGCGGCACGCTCGTGGAGAATGGCCTCAAGTATCGTTTCGAAGCGGAAGAGGGCGTGCTGCGTGCGATCGGCAAGGCCACGATGATGGCCCAGCAAAAGGCCCAGCAGCAGATGATGCAGGCACAATAAGCCTGCGATCCCGTGACTTCCGAGATTCGAGATTATTCCACAGCCCCCGGTTCCGCCGGGGGCTGTTATTTTGCGCAACTCCCAATGCCAAGCTCGCGGCTGCCCAATCCCTAGGCACATAGTGCGCCGGCCGACGGTCGATTTCGCGCAGCTAGCAACCGATCGTTCCCACGATTTTCGCCAGCGCACCGCTAGTTTAGCCCGGTAAAAATCACCTGCGGCGACTCGTTCGGCAATTATTCATCCACTTGCGGCACACACTTTGCGACACGTGAGCTGTGTAGTTGCAGGCGTTTCGTCGCACGTAGGAAGAAATCCCGCCCAGCTTGCCGGCCCAGCGCAGTTGAATTTACATTCGCTTGCCTTTCCCGCCGGCGCGACTCTGCCTGCCGTAATTTTGATCTGAGCGTCGCTCACGGCGCGCTCATTCTTCGAGGTCCACTGCCACGCTCGGGATCGAGCGTGCCCCCGCCGGACCTCTCGCCTCGAGAATAATGAAAGGCTTTGAGTATGAAAAAAGGATTGCTGATCGACATGGATGGCGTCATCTATCGCAGCGCGCAATTGATTCCCGGCGCGGTGCGATTCATCCAGATGCTGCAGGAATGGAGCATTCCGTTTCTGTTCCTGACCAACAACAGCCAGCGCACCCGCCGCGACGTCGCCACCAAGTTGCAGCGGATGGGCATGCCGGTGGAAGAAAAGCACATCTTCACCTGCGCGATGGCCACGGCTCGTTTTCTCGCGCGCCAGAAACCCGGCGGCACCGCCTTCGTGATCGGCGAAGGGGGCCTCTTGAACGCGCTGCATTTGAACGGGTACTCGGTCGTCGACAAATCGCCCGACTATGTGGTCGTCGGCGAAGGCCGCACGCTCTCGTTCGAGATGCTCGAGCACGCGGTGCAGATGGTGATCGACGGCGCAAAGCTGATCGCCACGAATCTCGATCCCAATTGCCCCACGCAGCACGGCACGCGCCCCGGCTGCGGCGCGATCGTCTCGTTGATCGAAGCGGCCACGGGCGTCAAGGCTTTCAGCGTCGGCAAGCCCAGCCCGGTCATGATGCGAACGGCGCGCAAAGAGCTCGCCATGGCCACCAGCGAGACGATCATGATCGGCGACACGATGGAGACCGACATCCTGGGCGGCGTGCAGATGGGCTACCGTACGATTCTGGTGCTCACCGGCACAACGCGCCGCGAAGACCTCGCCAAATATGCCTTCCAGCCCGACATGATCGTCGATTCGATCGCCGACCTCTGCGACCCGGACAAGATGCTCTACGAGCTCTTGCCCACGATGAATCGCGAAGACGACACCGAGCACGACGTCGGCGCGTGGATCAAAGCCCACTCGTGAGCGATCGCGCATTCTGTTACGACTGAAAACGCATCACACAAGCTTTGTCGGCGCCGAGAGCTTCCACAGCCATACGCTCAGCGCGCCGGCGACGATCACGGCGAGCACGCTCGGCCAGAGCGGCAACAGGTGCCCGGCCACGAGCACTTCCGGCCGGACGAGGAGCCGCAAAAGCTGCGCAAAGCAAACCAGGGCAAAGACACAAGCGGCAACGCGCAAACCAACGATTCGCGAGTCCATGGGACCCTCCAGTCTCGTCTCGCAGCCGCGGACGACGGAGGGCGGAAATCGGCGAACGGTCGCCGCAGCGACTGCGAGACTGTTACTTAATTCTACGGACCTGACCCCGAATTGGGTCGCCGCGTGCGAGTGCACTGTGCGACAATTCGCCGCAATTCTTGCCGGTACGTCAGGTCATCGCCCAGGCCACCGCACCCATCACCGGGGCATCGTCGCCGCAGACCGAAAACTCCAACCGGTCGAGATTGCGGAAGCCATCCAGCGCGTGCTTTGCGTACTCGGCCTCGGCCAGGCTGCGATAGCGATCCCTTACCGCGGGCGGCAAGGCACACACGCCGCCGCCGATTACCAGCCGGTCATAGTCGCCGAGATAGTTCACGCACAGCATCGTGATCCCGAGCGCCCGCGCCTGGTCGTCGAACAGCTGCTGGGCCAGTGCGTCGCCATCGGCCACGAGCTCGCGTAGCCGCTTCGACTTCTCTTTGATGCTCTCGTTCGACGCGTTGAGCGGATGCGACTTCCACTCCGGTAACGAGAGCCGGTATTCGAGCTGATGAGCAAGCCCGCTGAGCGACACCGCCGACTCGGACGTGGCGTAGGCGTTGCCCTTGAGCAGCTTGCGATCGTGTTCGTAGCGAAACGCATATTCGGGGAGCAGGATGTGGCCGACGTGACCGGCACGGCCCTGGCTGCCTTGAATCGCCCGCCCGCCGAGCACCGCACCGCCACCAAGCCCCGTGCCGACAATTGCAATGAACAGCGAGTCGAGCTTTTCGTTCGGCAGCGACTCGGGCGGCACCTTGTCCCACAAGAGCGAGCGACTGCGAATCGAGTATTCGCCGAGCGCCGCCGCCTGGCCATCGCCCAGATATCGAACCGCGATGCCCGGCTGCAATTCACCGAGCGCGGCCTGCAAGCCAGCGCGGATCGGATAATTGTCCCACAGGTCGCGGTCGAGATTTGGCGTCGACAAGAGCACGCCGTCCATGGTCGCCGGCCCGGGCGTCACGATCGCGCCCCCGGCCACGTCGGCGAGCGAAATGCCCAGCTGCTTCACGGCGGCCTGCGCTGCCGCCACGATCGCCGCGATCGAGCTCTGCGGTCCTTTTTCGGGCGTCGTGCGAAACTGTTCCGAGACGTAAACGATCTGTCGTTGTTCGTTGCCGACCGCGAGCGTGCTGGTCGTGCCCCCGACGTCGACCCCAAGATAATACGCCAATGCAGCATCCTCGCGGCAAGAAAGAGAGACGGGACAAGCTGCGAGTGATTATCCCCGAAGTCCCCTGCCGCTGGCAAGCGTTGCCTCTGACGAGCTTTGGCGCTGGCAAGCACTGGCGCTCGCCATCGCTGGCGATTCAGCCGCTACGCGTTCGACGTCCGCCCGCCACGAGTACCCCACCCAAGGCGAACAGTAGCGCGCTGGTCGGCTCCGGCGCGTTCATGGCGACCAATGTAAGCCGCGCGAGCGGGTCGCTGCGCCGAGCGTATTGATAGGTGTACTTCGGCTGCACGAACTCGCCGAAAATCCGATGCTCGATGCCGGCGTAGAATCCCGCACCAAAACCAAGTTCGTGGCCCGCCTCCCGGCCTTCGTCTCGTCCTTGCTTGCGCCCTTCACGGTTACCGGCGGCGGTGCCTTCCCAGATGCCGAGTTGGTGACCAATGGGATAGGCCTGGTCATAGGTCGGACCGTAGGTATCGTCGTAGCCGTCCGTCGACCCGACTGAAAAGCCCTCGGCCTTCCCGGTTTTGAATCCCTCGTCGAACGCCAGCTTCGACCAGTTGTTGTCGTTTGCTCCCTTCCAGACAATGATGCCGTCGCCGACGAACGCATCGATTAAGCCAAGATGGCCCAACGTCGATACCGACAGACTACCGAAGTAGCTTCCACCGCCGCGCCCATCCCAATTCTTGAGGATCTCCTCGGCAATCTGCGGCGCGTAGTCGTAGCCTTCGCGAAAACCCTCGAGCACCCCGTCCTTCCAGCCGGCGAGGTGCGCGCGTGGAAAGATTTCGTCGTAGGCGATGTCGAACGCGAGTGGATAGGCCTCGCCCCATCCCGCGGTATGCCCGTCGGACTTGCCGTTCGTCCAACCCTCATTCCGACCGCGAACTTGTCCATCCTTGAAGCCGGATTGGTAGCCGACGGGGTAGCCCGCCGTATAACCCGCGTCGTACCGCGGCTCGAACTCGGCGGGAATCGTCTCCCAGCTTCCGTAGCCGGAATCGCGGAAAAAAAACTCGCCACGGGCGGCGGTACCAAAAAATACGGCAGAGACCAACACCGCAGCAGCAAGATGCAAACGGAGCATGACGTCCCCCTCGGATAACGGGGTAAGGGCTGGAATAACCACCCGAAGGTACTGGCCGGAGCGCGCTATGTCAAATCTTCGCACAATTTTGACACACGAGTGCCAACAGCCTGTCACCGCCGCTACTTGCCGACGAGCAAAAACACCCCCGCCACGAGCGCCAGCACGCTCGAAACCGTCCCCATCGCGGCAAAGTTCAGATTCAGTAGCGGCGTGGCACCCTGCAGGATCAGCCACGCGGCCAGCAGCAACATTCCCGTGTTACTCGTGATCTTCACCGCAACCTCCACCAGCACCTGGGATTAACTTCGTGTGAATTCCGGAATCTTAGGGGCCGCATCGATTCGGCGGCAACGCCACTATCGTGCCCCTAACCGCTGGTATTGCTCAACCATTGCAAAAGCCTCACGCCGGTGCATTTCGGCCGCCTTCGCGGCTCGCTACGATGGGGACTCACGACCTATCGAGAACTGCGCGGCGATTAAACTTTGTGGGGGCGTCTCTGACGCCGATTGCGCCATCCAATGGAGCACGGTATCGGCCTCGGAGAGGCCTCCCACAGCTCTTTCGCTGCGCAGCCGTCAGTAGCTCCAGGACCGCTGCCGCGTGTCGCCGCTTGTTTTCACTGTCGTCGTCTTTGCCTCCTCGCTCGTGGCCGGCGTGTTCGGATCGCTGCTGGGGCTCGGCGGCGGCATTATCGTGGTGCCCGTACTCACGCTGGCGCTGGGCATCGACATCCGTTATGCGATTGGGGCGTCGATCGTTTCGGTGATCGCCACATCCAGCGGTGCGGCCGCCGCTTATGTCCGCGAGCACCTGGCGAACCTCCGCGTGGCGATGTTCCTGGAGCTGGCCACGACCACCGGCGCCATCAGCGGGGCGTTTCTGGCCGGACTCGTCGATCCCCGCTGGCTGTTCATCGCGTTTGGCCTCTTGCTCGGCTACTCGGCGTTCGCCATGTTGCGTCGTCCGCATGAAGACACGCAGAGTGTCCCCGCCGATTCGCTCGCCGATCGGCTGCGATTGCACGGCGCCTACTTCGATCCCGTTACGGGAATTGAGCACAGCTACCGTGTGGGCCGCGTCAAGCTGGGACTCGTGCTCATGTATCTTGCCGGTGCGGTGAGCGGTTTGTTGGGCATCGGCTCGGGGGCCTTCAAGGTTCCGGCGATGGATTTGGCGATGGGCTTGCCGATCAAAGTTTCCACGGCCACCAGCAACTTCATGATCGGCGTCACGGCCGCTTCGAGCGCCGGGGTCTATTTCAGTCGTGGCGACATCGACCCGTTTGTGGCCGGTCCCGTGGCGGCGGGAATCTTGCTCGGCGCCTTCGCCGGCTCGCGCTTGCTGAACCGGCTGCCGGCCAATCGATTGCGGATGGCCTTCGTGGTCGTGCTGCTGGCGATTGCGATCGAAATGCTCTACCACGGAGTCGTCGGCCATGGATGAAACAAAAGCCCCCGCCGCTGCCGACGACGAACTCTCCCGGGCCGAAATCTGGATCGCCACGACGCTTCGCGCCGGCGTGCTGATCAGCCTCGCACTTGTGGTGATGGGTACGCTAGTCACCTTCTCCCATCACCCGCAGTACATCGCTTCGCGGCGCGACCTCGCCCGGCTCACGACGCCGGGCGCGGCTTTCCCGCGCACGTTGTCCGAAGTGGCGGCAGGGGCCGCCGCCTTCCGCGGCCAGGCGATCATCGTCGCCGGGCTGCTGATCCTGATTGCCACGCCGGTGGTCCGCGTCGCCATTTCGGTGCTCGTGTTTCTCGAACAGCGCGACTATACGTTCGCTCTCATCACCGCGACAGTGCTGACGATCTTGATCATTTCGTTCGCGCTGGGAAGAGCCGGGGGCAGTTAGGGCGTCACCTTGGGCACTCCCGAAGCTGGCGGCGATTTGTCGACGTCTTTCCGCGGACCGAGCCATTTGGTGAACAGCGGCGCGAGTGCATCGGCCCAGATTTGATAGCCCTTTACCGACAGGTGCAGCCGATCCTCCGTCACGCCCGGCCGCAGCTTACCGTCCGCGTCCGCGAGCTGGTCATTGATGTTGAGATAAACGACCGCATCGCCGTCGGCAAATTTTTCGAGCCGCGCGTTGATGGCGTCGATCGTCGGCATGAGCGCCGTTGCCCCGCCGGTCGTGGCATCGTTCCGCGGCATCACGCCCATCAGGACGACCTTTGCCGCCGGCGCTTTTTCGCGGACCTGGTCCAAAATCGCCCGAATCCCTTGGGTCACGTCCTCGGCACGCGCCTCGGCATCCTCTGGCGGAGTGTTCCCCACGTTGTTCGTGCCGACCAGCAGCACGACGACCTTGGGATTCACGCCATCCAGCTCTCCTTGCGCGAGCCGCCACAACACGTTCCGCGTCGTGTCGCCGCCCCAGCCGAAGTCGGCCGCGTTCCAGCCGTGGAAATTCGTGTCCCAATTTTGCTTGTGCTCGGGATAGTCGGTCCCCTGCCAGCGCCGCGTTATCGAGTCGCCCAGGAAGTAGACGTCGATCACTCCCTCGGACCGCTTCTTCAAGAGCATCTCGTGCGCGGCCGCGAACAGCGGATTCTCCTGCGGCGCGGGCTGAGCCGCCCATGCGCCGCCATACTTGTCGGGTGCTTTCGCCGTGTTCGACGTTTGCTCCCGCGGCGTTCCCGCAATGTAGCGATCTGCCCAGGCCAGGAACGTCGGCCAATTCGGCCCCGTCGTATGCCCGCCGCTGTGCTGCCGCCAGGCCAATTCGCCGTCCACGAGCGACGTGTTCACGGGCGGGAACTCGCTTGTGCCAAGATCACGTTTTCCCAGCAGCCGATAGACGGGTCCCGCCGCCACGGCCGCCATGAAGCTGCCGCGTTGATCGACCCACTGTCCTTCCGCGCCAGGACCGGCTGCCGCGCCGTAGCTAATGAACACCGGCCGCGGTGCGCAGAGCGCGATCAGTTCGTGCGCATCGACCGGTAGATCGCCTGCATTCTTCGGCCCGCCGTATTTCAAAAAGTTGCCGGCCATCCAGTGGTATTCGCCCGAACCCGCGAGGTTTTCGACGATCTCGCCGAAAGTGCGGCGGTGCAGCTTCGCGCCCCCTTCGCCGGAAGAGCCAATGAACCCGATCGCGAACCGCGGGTCGTAGGCCATCGTCACGAGCGCCGCCTTGCCGTAACGCGAGAGGCCCTCGATGCCAACCTGCTTGGCGTCGACGGCCGGGTCGGTTTCAAAATAGTCGAGCGCCCGGCTGGCGCCCCAGGCCCAGGCTCGCAGCGCGCCCCAGTCGTCCGGATTCCTCAACTGCCCTTTGTTGGCCAGGCCGATGATGCCGCGCGTCAGCCCTGCGCCGTTGTCTGCCTGAAAACTGGTCGGAACGAGCACCGCGTAGCCCCAACCCTTCTTCAGCAAGAGCTCCTGCCAATTCGGTGACTTAACGCCGCTCGCTTCCGCCTGGGCTGCAAATCGCCGCAGCATCTCCGGCGGGAAGTTAAAGCCGAATTCCAGCATCACCGGCACCGGTCCCTTGGCCTCGGCCGGCGTCGTGAGCGTCAGGTCGAGCGACACCTCGATCGCCGGATACGAAGAGTTGTCGACACGTCCGGCAAGTTTTTTCGTAACGACGGGAATGCCAATCTTCTCCTCCCGCTGCGTGCTCACCACTTCCCATCGCACCGCCGGCACATCGTCCGGCACCCGGCCATACACCTCGCGGTCGAAGTGCTCGACAATTTCCGCCCGCCGCTTTGACCACCACATCTCCGCCGAAGTCACCGCCGCGCCATCGTCGGTCAACAGCGGATTGGGGAGCGCGGGATACGGATTGGCCCGCGACTCTTCGTAGTTGACGGCGTTCGGCGCGTGCGAATCGTTTGGATTCGCCCCCGGCCGCAGCGACGCGATCCCGAGCTCGCGCATCATCGCCCGATGATCGGCCTCCGCGGTCATCTCGGGCGGAGGCGGTGCATCGCTTGCCTCTTTGTCCGTCGCTCCCGCAATCGCCAAACGGCACGCTACCACGGCAGGACAGGCCGCATACAACAGCTTCCGCACTGCAGTGTGCATCGCTCCTCCGCTTGATTCTGAACCGAACCGATCCAGCAGCAAAAATTGTCCGCGCGGCACCGCTTCAGTCCGTACGTGCGATTATAGGCAGTCCGACGACCAATCTCATTCCGCCATCGCGCCGCAAAGATGTTCAATTTCCGCCGTTTCCTGAGCCCTGAGCGAGTCCGCCCGTGGCTTGCCTTTCACGAGGGAAAACGGCTTGGAGTACTATGCGGGCCGGCAGCCCTTACGACAACGTCCTCGAATCTGCATAGTAGAGAGGATACAAATGGACAGAACCGACCACGACTCGGCCGCGTCCCACTTACCGCCATTCACCCCGCCAAGAAATCCATGACCGTTACTTTCCCACAAACTACCCTCGTTACCTCCATCGCCGGCGAGTCGATCCCCGCCCTCGCCCAGCGCTTCGGAACGCCGGTCTACGTTTACGACGCCGCCCCCATAGTTCGCCGCATCGGTCAGCTGAAACAGTTCGACGCCATTCGCTATGCCCAGAAGGCCTGTTCCAACCTGGCGATTCTCGACCTGATGCGGCGCAATGGCGTCCTCGTCGACGCGGTGAGTGCGGGCGAGATTCATCGCGCGCTCGCCGCCGGTTACAAGCCGGGGCAGCAATCGCACCCGCCTGAGATCGTATTCACGGCCGACCTCTTCGACCGCGAAGCCCTCGATCTGGTCGTGAAATATGACCTGCACGTCAACTGCGGCTCGCCCGATATGATCGACCAGTACGGCGCCGCCGTGCGAGCCGCCGCGTCCCCAGCAGGACAACGAGGCATCACCCTCCGGATCAACCCCGGATTCGGCCACGGTCACAGCCAGAAGACCAACACGGGCGGCAGCCAATCGAAGCACGGCATCTGGCATGCTGACCTCGCCGAGTGCGTCGCCCGCGCAGCGAAGCACAACCTCACGATCGCCGGCCTCCACATGCACATCGGCTCCGGGAGCGACATGGAGCATCTCGGCCAGGTCTGCGGCGCGATGGAAAAGGCGGCACTCGCGGTCGGCAAATCAATCACTGCAATCAGCGCCGGCGGCGGCCTGCCCATCGACTATCGAAAGGGCGAAGAGCTGGCCGACACCGGGGCGTACTACAAGCTCTGGAACGCCACGCGCGAGCGGCTGGCCCAAGAATTCGGCCACGCCGTCTCGCTCGAAATCGAGCCCGGCCGTTATCTCGTCGCCGAGAGCGGCTATCTCGTGACCGAGATTCGTGCCGTCAAGAACATGGGCGAGAACAAGTTCTATCTCGTCGACGCCGGCTTCAACAACCTCGCTCGCCCGATCCTCTACGGGGCCTATCACCCCATGGCAATCTGCCCGGCCGACGGCCGTGAGGCCAGACGCGAACCACGTAACGTCGTTGTCGGCGGCCCTTTGTGTGAATCCGGCGATATTTTCACCCAGGGCGAAGGCGGTTTCGTCGACCACCGCGCGCTCCCCGAAGCGAACGTCGGCGACTACCTGATCATCGGCTACGCCGGCGCCTACGGCTACGTGATGGCTAACAACTACAACTCGAAGCCGCTCGTGGCCGAAGTGCTGATCGAAAACGGCAAGACCCACCTCGTCCGCACTCGGCAAACGCTGGAAGACCTCACTCGGGGCGAATCGATACCTAAGAGCTGAATTAGACTTGGCAGACCGCTAAAAATGAATCCGAACGTAAGATGTGACACTGCCGAGAGCGATGATGAATACAATCGGCAGCTCGCGCAATTGCGCGCCATGGTGCGACAAGCAGCAGCATCGCTTAATCAGAATAAAGGCGCTCCGTTGGACGTTGACGGTGTTATTGGGCGAGTTCGAGCACGGCTTGCCAGCCATGGAATTACAGACTCCGCTACAAGCATTTCATAAACGCCACGAGATCCGACTTCTCCTCGGCTGAGAGTTGCGTTCCGAGCACCAGGTTGAAGAACTCCACCGTGTCGTCGAGCGTCAGCAGCCGGCCGTCGTGCAGGTAGGGCGGCGAGTCCTTGATGCCGCGCAAGGGGAAGGTCTTGATCGGCCCGTCGGCCGACGCCATCCGGCCGTTGATCATCTTCGGCTCGAAGAATCGCTCGGTCTGCAGGTTGTGCATCGTAAGGTCGGTGTAGTACGGTGCCGGATGGCAGGCCGCACACTGGGCCTTGCCGAAGAACAGCTCTTGGCCGCGAAGTTCCTGCTCGGTGGCCTTCTTGGGGTCGAGCTTGCCGAGCACGTTGAGCTTCGGCGCGGGCGGGAAATCGAGCAGCTCCTGGAACTCGGCCATGAAGTGTACCTGGCTGCCGCGCTCCAGAACGTTGACGCCCTTCTTGGTGGCAATCACCGGATCGCCGTCGAAGTAGGCCGCCCGCTGCTCGAACTCGGTGAAGTCCTCGACGGTCTTGAGTGCTCGCTGGGAGCCGAACAGCCGCTGGATATTCACGCCGCGCAGTGACGGCGTGTCGAGCCGATGGCGGAATGGCTGCGGCCGGATGTCGCCGACCAGGTGCGTCGAAGCGTTCGTGTGCCCGTTCGCGTGGCAATCAAAACAAGTGACGCCGCGGCTGGCTTCGACCGTGCGGCGATCGTCCGTCTGGTTGAACTGCTGCTGCGGAAATGGCGTCACCAAGAGCCGCAAGCCTTCGAGCTGCTTGGGATTCAGGATCCCGTTGAACAACTGGAAGTAGTTCATGATTGTGACCAGCTGGCCCTGCGACACATCGCCCAGATCGGGCCGCGTGGTAAGGAAGATCGCCGGCGGAAACTCGGGCAGAAAGCGGTCCGGCAAATCGAAATCGAGATCGAACCGCGTGAGATCGCGCTGTTCCTGCTTCTTGATTTCATCGATGTGAAACTTCGGAAAGACCATGCCCCCTTCGGGCTGATTCGGGTGGGGCAGCGGATAGAAACCTGCCGGCCACTTGCCAGACGACTTGATCTCTTCGGGCGGCATCTTGCCGAGCTCTTCCCAGGTGACACCCTCCGGCAACTTCGCCCGCGCGCCGGCTTGAATTGCTTTGCCGCGGAACATCTTGGCGCCATCGGCCGGTTTGTCGGACAGATCGTACCGCTCTTCGAGCAGCGACTTCTGCCGCGCTTCGATGGTCGGCTTCGCGGCTTCCATCCGCTCGATCGTCTGCGCGAGCGACTCCTGCATCACCACCGGCATGTAGCTTGTCGGCGGCGGATCGGCCGCCATCGCCAAGTTGACCAGCCCGCCGAGCAATGCGATCAGCGTGACGCCCCGAGATTTGTCTGATTTAGTCATGGCCTGACTCCTGAAAGGCTACCGCAAGAGGTCGGCGTCGCTTGAAACGTCGACTCTACCGAACTATAAGTAACAACACATGCACGATGTTTGACACATAGGATTGAGCTATAGACACTTTAAGCCGATGGAAATTCACCAACTCCGCTATTTCGTCGCGGTGGCCGAGCTGCTGAGCTTTACCAAGGCCGCTGCCCGTTGCGAAGTATCCCAACCATCACTGAGCCAGCAGGTTCAAAAGCTGGAGCGGGACTTGGGTGTGCAACTTCTGGACCGCCTCGGCAAGAGGATCAGGCTCACCGACGCGGGAGAGGCACTGTACGAGCGGGCGACTGCGGTCCTCGACGCTCTCGACGAGGCGAAAAGCTGCGTACAAACGAGCCTCGACTGGCAGAAGGGGACGATCAAGGTCGGCGCGATCCACACCATCGCGCCTTATTTGCTGCCAGAGGTGGTGCGGCGATTGACCAGGCGATTTCCGCAAGCTCAGATCGTCGTCGAGGAACAGCTCACAGAGGAATTGATCGCCAACTGCCTCGCGGGAGAGCTCGACGTCGGCATCGTGGCGCTGCCAATCGTTGAGCAGCGCCTGCGGGCGGAGTCGCTGTTCACCGAGAAGCTTATGGCGGCCGTGCCGAGCGGCAATCGGCTCGCTAAATCAAAACGCGTGACACTCGACGATGTGACCCGCGAGCCATTCGTACTGCTCGACGACATGCACTGCCTGGGGCGGCAAACGCTGCAAGTCTGTGCGGACCACAATTGCACGCCAGTCGTCAGCTGCCGCACGGCCCAATTGCTTACGGTGCAGGAGCTGGTGGCGCTCGGCCAGGGGGTGTCGCTCGTGCCGGAGATGGCGACCGAGCACGACCGCGATCGGCGGGTAGTCTACCGGCGGCTGGACGAGCGGCCGGTGGAGCGCGAAATCGGTATGATCTGGCGGCCCCGCTTCCGGCCCCGGCGGCTGGTGGAGGCCACGCTAGAGGTACTCCGTGCCCTGGGACAGGAACGGACGGCTGCAAAAGGCAAATCAATCCGCTCGAAACGGCAACTCCCGAAATCCCCGAATTCCAGCGGCAAAACCGTGCGTTGACGGTGCTAAGCCCTTCGCAAAACTTCGCTAGTTTCCTCGGCACCTTTGCCGCGCCCGGCTGCAGGCCGCCTTGGCCGAAAGCCGATGGTAGACTAAGATTGTGATGGATTTCACGAAGTGGCGGCCGCTGGCTGCTGCGGTCGCAGTTTTCGGTGCAAGCAGGCATTTGATTCGGCACTCTTAGCCCCCGACGCAACCATGGCGAAAGCTGGTCCCCGCAAAAAGGTTCCGAAGGAGTTGGCGGTCATCAACGCCGACAATTGCACCGGCTGCGAGTCGTGCCTGGAGGTCTGCCCAGTCGACTGCATCACGCTCAAGAAAATCGACAAGGGCGTGGTGAAGGGCACCCAGCAGTGGTGCGAGATCGACATCGATCGCTGCGTGGGCTGCGAAGTGTGCGTCCACATCCCTGGTAAGAAGACGAACCCGTACGAGCTGACGGTTTGCCCGTGGGACGCCATCGAAATGGTGCCGACGGAAAACGTGGCGACGGTGGTGGCCCAAATCGGCGGCCCGCCGGAATACATCCAAGCCAACTGGGACCGGCTCGTAACGACCGCCCAGCATCTGGCCGAGCTGCGCGTGGCGACGTAGTCGGTCGCGGGCGCGTTTTGGCGATTCCCCCGGGCTAGTGGTATAATTACCTCAGCTCGACCGCACTCGTTGGAGGAATTGCCGTGGTTCAGATTACCGTCAGCGACGACTTGGCGCGGGCCATTGCAGAAGCAGGGCCGTCCGTTACGTTGGTCGATTCGCGCGGACGTGCTCTGGGGCAGCTTACGCGGATTTCGGAATCAAATGATTTGCGCGCGGCATCCCCAGAACGTCGCGCGGAAATCGAACGCCGAATGCGCGAGCCCGGGACCTACGTTCCCTATCAGACGATGAAAAACAATCTCGGCTGGTAGGGTAGCGCCCATGCGGTTCACCGTTCTCTGGCGCGAGGAGGTCCAAGACGATTTAGCACAGTTGTGGCTCGACGCCTCTAATCGGCAGCGTCTGACTGTGGCAGCAGACAGCATCGATGCCGAATTGATGCACGATGCTCATCTAAAAGGGTTGGACATTGGTGAGGACCGCAGGGTGCTCCGATGCCCTCCGCTTGTCGCCCATTTTCGTATCGACGTCGACGACCGAAAAGTACTTGTGGAGGCGATTGACTTGGAAGCGGATTGAATATTCGTTTCAGTAGTGCCATGGTGGATTTCCCCATTTCCACCAAAGCACGCCGAAGTAGATCAACACGGCAGTGAGAATTGTTAGGTCGGTCAGAAGCGGATTGCTATCTGGCCTCCCAAGAAAATGGGCGAGTACCATCCCGACGACTGCGCCACCAATTATCACGAACCGCAAAAGTGAGCTTAATGTGAATTGCACGCTCCCTCCAGGTCTCTGGCAGCTAATGCCGTTCTAATCATTGTACATACCGGCATTCTTCGGTGGCTAACGCGCGGCGAGGCATAGCGCTTACCGCGCAATTTTGGTCGTTCCCCGGGCTAGTGGTATAATTGCTCTAGCTCGTCCACACTCGTTGGAGGAATTGCCGTGGTTCAGATTACTGTCAGCGACGACTTGGCTCGTCAAATCGCCGGTGCTCCGCTGCCGATTGTGCTGGTCGATTCTCAGGGTCGAAGACTTGGGCAAATCTCACGCATGAGTGCCCCGACGGTGAGCGCAGATGCTCAGGCTGATGCTGTGGAGGACGAGTGGTCTGAAGCAAAGCGGCAAATGGATATCTTCCGGCGTGAAGGCGGAACCTTCTACACAACGCAAGAAGTGCTCTCGCACCTCGAGTCGTTGGAGAAGGAATGAGGCCGTTTATTGTCGTTTGGTGGGAGTTCGCACAAAGCCGTCTTGCCGAATTGTGGATCGCAGCGGCAGATCGCACTGCCATTCGTCGTGCGGCGGATGAAATCGACCGTCGATTAGCCGCCAATCCGAAATCCTGCGTTGAAAGCGACCACGAGGGCCTCTGTCGCCTGACGATCGAACCGCTATCCGTTCAATTTACGATCGACGCGGAGAATCAAGCGGTGATCATCTGGTCGGTGAAAACCGAGTGATGCAGCAGCCGCACCCTCAAGGTCCACGCCATCAACCCGTGCGGAACAGGCTCCGCCGCTAAATCGCGGCCAGCACTCTTTGCATGTACTCAATGCTCTGGCGGGCGATTGTCTCCGGGCTGGGATCGTATTTGAACACTTCGACCGAGACCCAGCCGTCGTAGGCGGTGTCTTTTAGCACCGCGAAGATCGGTTTGAAGTCCACGTCGCCCATGCCGGGGCCGTAGAGGTTGGGGTCGTTGGCGTGGAAGTGGACGGTCCAGTCGCGACTCGCGCGGATGATCTCGGGAATCGGCGTCTTCTCGCTCGACATCGCTTTCACATCGAGATGCAGCTTGCAGTGGGGTGAGTCGACGAGCTTGGCGAGGTGGATACCCGCGGCGGCGGTGAGCATGAAATTGCCTTCCGCTGGTCCGAGCGGTTCCAGCGCGATCGTGACGCCGAACTCGCGGCAAGCGGGAATCGCGGCATGGAGCACTTCGGCGGCGTAGGCCTCGCCGTCCTCGTAGGAAACGCCCTCCATCAAATTTCGTTGCTGCGGCGAGCCAAGGACCATCACTTTGCCGCCCAGATCGGCGCACAATTCCGCCAGCGCCCGCAAGTACTCTGCCGTCTGCCGCCGAACGGTTGGATCGGGACTCGTGAGATAGAAACCATCGGTCTTGGCCAAGAGCCAGTGCAGGCCAACGACCTCCAGCCCCGCCTCTTCCGCCTGGCCGCGGACTTCGACAATTCTCTCGGCTGGGATTCTACGGGCGTCAAACGGCACGTCCGACGGCGCCAGCGTAAACGGCGCGATTTCAATGCCTGTGTAACCGAGTTTGCGGACTGTGGAAAATGTGTCGGCAAACGAACGCTCGCCGAACATTTCGTTACAAATGGCAAACTTCATCAGGGCCACCGAGCCAGCTGGAGAGAAGCGCGCCGCGACTTGCGGCAGGGCATTGGTTCTACCATATTGAGAGTCGATTTTCATCTCTCGTCCCGCGCCTGTAGGAACCTCCATGTCGGATGAAGTTGCCGCTGAGGATCGTGTCGTGCAAACCGAGCTGCTCCCTGTTTCCACGCTGGAGTTGGGCCAGATTCACCAGGGCAACTGCCTCGAGCTGATGCAGCGAATCGACACCGGCACGATCGACCTCGTGTTTGCCGATCCACCGTTCAACATCGGCTACGAGTACGACGAATATCACGACCGGCAGGAAGACGAACAGTACATCGCCTGGTCGCGCGAGTGGATGGAGGAAGTCCATCGCATCCTGAAGCCGGGCGGCACATTCTGGCTGGCGATCGGCGACGAATATGCAGCCGAGCTGAAGGTCGACGCGGAACACAAGATCGGCTTTGCCACGCGGAGCTGGGTTGTCTGGTACTACACGTTTGGCGTGAACTGCACGCGCAAATTCTCGCGCTCGCACGTCCATCTGTTCCATTTCGTGAAGGACGAAAACAACTTCACATTCAACGCCGAGGATCCAGGCGTGCGGGTGCCTTCGGCGCGGGCGCTGGTGTATGCCGACAAACGGGCAAATCCGAATGGCCGGCTGCCGGACGACACCTGGATCCTGCGACCGCAGGATCTGGCCCACGGCTTCGACACGATGGACGACACGGTGTACTTTGCCCGCGTCGCGGGGACGTTTGCGGAACGGCAGGGGTTTCACGGCTGCCAGATGCCCGAGCAGCTGTTGGGGCGGATCATCCGCGTGAGCAGCAATTCGGGCGATGCGGTGCTCGATCCGTTCGCGGGCAGCGGCACGACGCTCGCCGTGGCGAAGAAATTGGGGCGCGAGTGGATCGGCTGCGAGCTGTCGGAGGAGTACGTCCGGGCAGCGACGGAACGACTGGCGGCGATCGGTGTCGGCGATCCGCTGGATGGGCCCGCCGATCCGATCGCCAGCGCGCCAAGCACCTCGAACGGCCGGCGGCTCAAAGAGTTTGCGGCTGAGGTTGAGACCGAATTAGAGTCTCCGACCAGCCCTAGCCGCGAGCCAACGGCTCGCCGGCCGGAAGCGGAGTTGGCACAACCACCCGTTGCCGAAGCACCGCCAGCGACCAGTCTGGTCGCGGCGAAGGCTGCGAGTGAGACGACGATCAAGAAGTCCGCCAAGCGTGAGCTGCGGGAGTTGATCCGCGACACGATTGTCGAGGCGTTCTTCGCCGCTCACGACGGTTATTCGATCGATTGGCTGTTGGCGAATCCGCAGCTGCAGGCGGTCTTCCATGAGGAATGCCGCGAGGCGGGGCTGATCGGCACCGCCGTCGACTGGAACCGCGAACTGCTCAGGATTCGCAAGCAAGGCGGCTTCCCCAAACGCGGCAAGATCCAAAAGGTCCACATTTCCGACGAAGAGCTCGAGGCCTACGACTTTGCCGCCGAGATCGGCTGGCGGTTTACCGACGACAAGTTCCACGGCCCCTCGTTGGACGAGGTCCTCTGCGATCCGGAGAAGGCAGCCTACTTCAGCCGCGTGGCCAAACGGTTCGCCCCCGGCTTCGAGCCGGCGAACTACCGCTGGGCCGCGCTACGGCTGCGAAAGGCCAGCCGCGATTTGGTGGACGAAGTGAAGCAGTATCACTTCGTGTTTGCGAAGCGCGATTTCAGCCGCTTCCAAACTTGGAGCCGGTTCAATCCGAAGCGTTTCGTCGGCCAGCCGGGATTGTACCTGTTGCGCGACGCGGAGAAGCGGCCGCTCTACGTGGGCCATGCGCGCGATCTCGGCGCCCGATTGCGGCAGCATCTGGACTGCCCAGCGTTCGAAGAGTCCTTGGCCCAAATTTCGGTGCTCGTTGGTGATGAGCTGCCGGGCGAAGAGTACCGCGCCGCCTTCAAGGAAGACCTCGTGCGACGTCACCAGCCACTGTGGAACGTGAACCTCGTCGGGCTGGGGAAGACGGCTGACGAGTAGACGCTGCCGAATCTAAGCGTCGCTCGCACGCTACGCAGGGCGACTGTTTCGAACACAGCGCAAGATATCTCGTATTGCCGACATAAAAAGCGCAGCGAGTGCCAATACGGCAGCGCCGGGTTCTGGCACCTGGTAAATGTGGATGCGACCCACGCGGTCATAGAAGTTGGCACCGTCGTTGTAGCTTTGCAGGTAGTCGCCAACGGCTAGAGCGCCTTTCCGATTGCTGTTCTGCTAGCTGGTTCGGATAGATTATTCTGAGCGGATCCAGGAGGGTCCGTGATGCGAGCTTATTCGATTGATCTGCGAGAACGGGTATTGCTGGATTGGGA
>JBFWSG010000075.1:0-22901 GCA_050248495.1 Pirellulales bacterium
CCGCGCAGAGTTCGAAAACGCTTCAGGCCGCGTGGCGGTGGCTTGCAGCAAATGGTCGATTTGTGCGTGGTTCATGGCGGCTCGCGGTTATTCGTCCGAGGGCTTGAGAGATTCCAGCTCTTCCTGGGCTTGTTCCAGATCCTTCTGGCTCTGGTTGTTGTCGATCATCAGGCGGTGGATTTCGTGGAGCTTGTCGAGCTCTTCGGGCGTGGTGAATGCCTTGAGGATCTTGCTCTTCTTGGTTTCCGACATCCGCCCCAACAACAGGATCACGTCGTTCATGCGGTCTTCCTGGATCCAGCGCATCAGCAGGTCCTTGGCTGTGGCCGGCTTCACTTGTTCCAGGTCGGAGATCACCTTCGCCAGATTTTCCTGCGTTGTGAGCTCATCCTGCTGCTTCAGCTTGGCCTCCCAATCGTGGGCCAGGCGGTCGAAGCGTTGTGTCTGTGTCCGCAGTTCCTGCAATCGGTAGTCGAATTCCTGGCGGCCGCGCTGCAGGGAGAGCAGCTTCACCTCGTAGTTGCGGTCAAGCACCTGCTGCTGCCCGGCCAGCTCGTCGACCGACGGCTCTTCCGGCGGCACGTCCCCTTTCGCTCCCGCCTGCTCGGCCGCGATCTGGTCGAGGTCGACCCCCTGCACCAAGGCCACAATGCGAAACAGCTTGTCGTCGCTGATGCGTTCACTGTGCCACAAATAGCCCAGCCCCAACGCCAGCGTGATCACCGTGGCGGTGGCGACGTAGCCGATCAGGCCGAACAGGAATCGCAACATGGCAAACCAGGCGACGCAATTATTTAGTGGTGGTTGGTTTCGTTCCGTTTACACAGGGCGGCGATGCATCACGGCGATTTCGTCGAGCTCTTTCGTTTCCAGGCGCTGTTGTTCCTGCCAATGTTCTTTGCGGCGGCGCTCGTCGAGCTTCTCCAGCACGCGAACCGACCGGTCGGCTTCCACCACGGCCAGGCGACGGCGCTCGACTTCAATCGCCAGGCGATTGGCCTGTTCTCCCAGCAGCCGCTGCTGAGATTCGAGCACCGTCTCATATCGCTGGAACTCGACGACCTGGTTGACATCCATCGCCGCCGCCGACAGGGCGGCCCGCTGCGATGCTCGCACGCTCGCCATTTCGTCGCGCACCGCAGTCCGCTGGTCCGATAGAATCTGCTCGGCGCGGTACGCATCCGCTAGCGCAGCACGGAGCTGGTCGCGGTGCGCTGAGCGAATCTTCTGCAGTGTCTCGAGTCGGAAGCGGTATTTGCTCATGGACTAAACGCCAAAAAAATCGAACTCAATGGCCACAAAGAGGCACGAAAATGCACAAAGACAGAGTGGATTCCTTGTCCCAGTGATCCATGCCAATTCTCATTTTTTGTGACTTCTTGTGCCTTTTCGTAGCTATTTCTTCGTTTGCATTTGTTAAGCAGCGGCCGCTGCCAGTTGCGGTGCGGCCGCCGGTGTTGTCTTGAGTTTTGTCTGGCACTGACCGCCGATCGCTTGCAGCTGACCGACCAGTTGATCCCATTCGAGCTTCTGATCGATTCGTTGGCGGAACAGCTCCTCGATCGCCTCGCGCATCTCGACCGCGACGTCGACCGCCCGATTCGAGCCGCGGCGATATGCTCCGATCGAAAGCAAGTCTTCGTGTTCGGCGTAGGCCGCCAGCACGCGGCGGATCACTTGAGCCGATGTGCGATGCTCCTCAGTCGTGATGTCGTTCATCACGCGGCTGATGCTCGAAAGCACGTCGACCGCCGGATAGTGGCCGCGCGTGGCGATCTTGCGCGACAGCCACACGTGCCCATCCAATAGACCGCGGACCGTGTCGGCCACCGGCTCGTTTTCGTCGTCGCCCTCGACCAGCACTGAATAAAAGGCCGTAATGCTGCCGCGCTGCGCCCGCCCGGCGCGCTCGACCAACCGCGGCAACAAGCTGAACATCGAAGGCGGATAGCCGCGCGTCGTCGGCGGTTCGCCGGCCGCGAGGCCGATCTCCCGCTGTGCCATGGCGAAGCGGGTCACCGAGTCCATCAAGAGCAACACGTTGCGGCCCTTGTCACGGAAATACTCGGCCACCGCGGTGGCGGTGAATGCGGCTTTCACGCGGGTGAGCGCCGGCTCGTTGCTCGTGGCAACGACCACGACGCTCCGCGCCATGCCTTCCGGACCCAAGTCGCGCTCTAAGAATTCGTTGACTTCGCGGCCGCGCTCGCCGATCAGCGCGGTCACAATCACGTCGGCATTGGTGTGGCGGCTCATCATGCCCAAGAGCACGCTTTTGCCGACGCCCGAACCGGCGAAGATACCCAGCCGCTGGCCGCGGCCGCAGACCAGCATCGTGTCGATCACGTGGACCCCGGTGGCCAGCACCTCGTTGATCCGCGGGCGTTCGAGCGGCGGCGGTGGATCGCGGTCGATCGGCACGCGGCCCAGCACCACCGGTTGTGGACGGCCGTCGATCGTACGGCCGTGAGCATCGATCACGCGGCCCAACAGCCCTCCGCCGCAGCGGATCGTTCGCGCGGTTCGCTTTACGTCGACCCGGTCGCCGCGACGCACGCCGGTAGCGCCGGTGAACAGGTAGAGCACGGTGAGTTGATCGCGGAAGCCGATCACCTCGCCGAGCGCCGGGCTGCCCGACTCGCGCGTGATCGAGACCTGGGCGCCAACGGGCGCTGGAAAGTCGGCCACGGTGGCGGTCATGCCGACCGTTTCGACGATGGTGCCCACCAGCGTGGTCGTCATCACCTCGCGCAATTGGTGGCGAATTTCGTTGGCGAGATCTGTGGATGGTTCTGCGGTGTGGTTCATGGTGATGCGATATGTTTTCGCGCGGAGCAAGCTCCGTCGCTAATTCGTGATTGAGTTAAGGGCGGCTACGTAAGTTCTTCCTGAATGCGGGCCAGCTGCGCCTCGATCTGCTGGTCGATCCGGCCGAGGCTCGTCTGGATCACGCAGCCGCCGGCGGTCACCTCGGGGTCGGCCACGATCTTCGTCGGCGCCAACTTGCCAAGCGAGCGGGACAGCTCGTCCGCCCCGCCACCGAGAAGTTCACAGTCCGACGGATTCAAATGCAGCGTGACTTCCGTTGCGCCCGCCGCCAGGCGCAGCGATTCGCGAATCCATTGGAGCGAAATCTCCGGCTGCCGCTCGAGCTCGCGGCGAATCACTCGCTGAGCAATTGCCGCCGCAACCGCCACGGCCGACTCCTCCCAGCGGCGGAGCCATTCCGATTTGGCTTCATCGGCCTCGACGACGACTCGCTCGAGCGCGGCGACGAAGCTGTTGAGCCGGTCGGCAATTCTTTCATCGAGTGCTTTTTGGGCCGCTTCGACCGCGGCGGCCCGGCCCGCCGCCTCCGCCTGCCGCCGCACCTGCTCGGCCTGCTGATGAGCCTGCTGCACGATCTTCGCCGCTTCTCGCCGCACCGTTTCCAGGTACTCATTCGCCCGGTCGTTCATGTCCTCGAAGTTGAACGCCACGGATTGTACGGTTTGACCCGAGGCTTCTTTGAGCGGACTGTTGCGGCGGATGATCGTGGCCATGATATGTCAGACGGTTGCTGTCAGGAGGCTGTGGTCGGATGTTTTGCACTGATCGAGCGCCGGCTTTCGCGGCGGGCATGAACGATCTGCGAGGCGATGCGCGCCACCTCGTGCTGAGCGGCTTCCACGTCGCTCAAGCGAGTCGGACCGCAGCGATGCAGTCTTCCGCGGAACGCCTTAGCAACCTTGGGCGGCATCGGCGCGGTGACGTGGGCTACTAACTCGTCGCTGGCGCCCACCAGCGCAAGGACCAACAATTCGCTGTCGACCCCTTTCAAAACGGCCGCCAGACCGGCGGCATCGAAGCGCGTCAGGTCGTCGAAGTGAAGAAGGGGAATTTCGGGTTGCGGATTTCGGATTGCGGATGGGGGTCGTGTCGCGGCCGGGGGCTGCGCCGTCATCGCGGCCTTCAAATCGGCAATCTGCGATCCGCAATCGGCAATCTGTTCGGCAATCGTGGGTGCCGGAGCCGGCCTGGGCAGAGCCGATGGCGCAATCTGATTCGCCAACTCGCGGTTGTGCTTGAGCAAATTGGCGAGAATCTGGCCCCGCGACCGCTGGTCGGCGGCGGAGAGGATTGCGTTTACCGTATCGATCCGCTGCGTTGGTCGCGTGCGGGAAGCGTGCTGACGCGCCAGCCACTCGGCCAGCTCACGCTCCAACACTTGCAACGTGTCGGGATCGGTCTCGCCCAGCAACGAGAGCCGCTCGATGGTGGCCGCCTGCAACTTCTCGGGCATCGCGGCGAGCACCTCGGCTGCCCGCGGCGGCGTCAGGTAGGACAGCACCACCGCCACGGTTTGTGCCTGCTCGCGCGCCAAGTAGGGCACCAGTGACTCGACCCGCGCCTGTTCGAGAAACTCGAACGGGCGGACTGCGGACTTCGACGGATACATTGGATACGCGGGCTCGCCTGGCAGTTCTGACGACAGTTCGAGTTCCACGCCATGGCGCGGATTCTCGCGGGCAACGCTTCCGCTGCGGCAAAACTCGGCCGAAACGTCGTCCCGCTCGTCGGCATCGACTTCGCCCAGCGATTGAATCGCCAGCCGCACCTGCCTGGCCTCTTCGGGCGACAAACGGGCGAGGACCGCGGCAGCGCCGTCGGCGTCGAGGCTGCGGATCAGAATCGCGGCTTTGCGGAGTTGAGTGGAAGCGTTAGGCATGGTATTCGATGACAATGTTCAATCGGCGTCGGAGACGCCTTGTATATCCCTGGTTTGTTATTCTGAGGGCAAGTTGATGTAGTGGTTGGTTTTTCCGCGGCTGCTTTCCCTGCGGGGGTAGCTCCCACAGGTCAGGGTTTAACCCGCTTTGCCGATCCAGGATTTGAGGATGGCGGCCGCCGCGTCGGGGTCTTCTTTGACCATTTCGGCCAGATCGTCTTTGAGCGAAACGCCCTTCTTGATGCGCAGCCGCGAGCGCTTCGGCGCATCCGGATCGGTGCTTTCTTCCGGGCTGGCTTCCTCGGTGTGCAGCGAGAGGGTTGGCGTCGTCGACAACAGGGCGCCACCTGTCGGCCCGCCCTTCACCACGCCCTTGAGCACCACCAGGCTGAACATCGCCACGCCCAGCATCGCCAGCGTCGACCAGTAGTCGCCGAGCCAGGCCAGCGCGTTCGACGCCACTGACGGTGGTTCGATCGCCGGCGCCGCAATCGAATCGACGAAGGCCACGTTGACTTGCTTGTAAACGTCCTGGCCCTTGTTCTCGTAGGTGAGCAGCGGCCGGACGATTCCCTGCACGCGGGTTTCGATCGAGTCTTGGATGGTGACTAAATCTTCGGCCTTCGGGGCATCCTTCGCATCGGGATTGCGCTGCTTCCAAATCCGCTCGACGTAAGACACCGGAATTGTGATCGTGGCCCAATCGCTCTTGGGCGTGAAACCAGTTCGCTGCAGCGCCCGCTGCTCCTGGCCGACCAGGTTGTTGAGTTCTTCGGTACTCTTGGTCGTTTCCGAAGATTCGCGCTGAGCGACCTGCGGTAAGACACCCTGGCGGTTTGGACCTTGCGCCGTGACCCCCGGCGGGCCGCCGCCATCGCGCGTGCCGGATTTCTGCGACTCCTCCACCGTGAGGGCGCGGATCGCCGTGCCGGTCTTATCCGGCTTGAGATTCTGCACCGTCTCTTGAATCGTATCGTCCAATTCCGCGCTCACCTCGACCCGCACGCCCGGAATGTCGCGAAGCGCATTTTGAATCTGTTCCTTCTTTCGCAGCTCGTAGGCCACGCGGGTCTGGTAGTATTCGTTTTCAAAGGCTTCGGGGAAGATCGTGCCGTCGCCGCCTCCGCTCTCGCCCCCCATGCTGGTCACGACGACGTCTTCCGGCCGCATCCCGACCACCGAGTGGGCCACCAGTCGCTGCAGCTCGCGGCTGCGGCGCGGGTCCAGGGTCTCGCCTAAACTCGGCGTGACGCTTACCGAGGCAGTGACGACGTTCGTGCGGCGCAGGCCGCGAGTCTGCTGCTCGTCGTAGAGCACCACCGCGTCCTGGACCCAATGCATGTGGCGAATGATGTCGCTGAGCATCTGCTGGCGCGCGACTCGGTAGCGTTCGCGCCGCTGCTCGTTCGACTCCCACGGCCCGCCTTCGCTCAACGCGTTTTCCAGGTAGTTGTGAAAATTCGGCGGTAGCGCGCCGCCATCGGCGATCGCCGCCAGATAATCGGCGCGGCGACCGCGCGGCACCAGCAGGCGATTGCCTTGCCGCTCGAAATCGTCGAGTCCGGCCTGGCCCAGGGCAGCTTCGATCTGCACCAATTGGCCATCGGTGAGAAACTGCCCGCCAAACAGGAATTCATCCGGCGCCGCCGTCTGATATTGAAACAGGTAACCGAAGCTCACAATCACGACGGCCAACAAGAGGCCCGCGGTGATTCGCGCACCGGGCGTCATCGACCGGAACAGGTCGCTAACCTGGTTGATTGCTTGATTGAGAAAATCCATCCGTGGACCTCAAGAGCAGGGAGCAGAAAGTCAATTCCTAATTCCCAATGACGAATGACTAACAATTGATCTATGCATTCGTCATTGGTCATTCGAAATTCGTCATTTTCCCCGCTCCCTGCTAAATCCGTATGTCGCGAACTTCTTGATACACTTCCATCAGTTTGTTGCGCATTTGCATGGTCAGCCGGAATGCCAGGTCGGCCTTTTGCACTGCGGTGAGCACTTCGGCCGGGCTGACGTCGCCGCCGGTAAACATCTCGTTCACCGCCTTGTCGGCGTCGAGCTGCATGTTGTTCACTTCCTGGAACGAATCGAACAGCATGTCCTTAAACGAGGTTTCACCGGTCTCGGCCGTATTGTTGCCAAGCGCCGGATTCAACAGCGGTGGCGGGGTCGCAATTTGGGGCGTGTTGATCGTATTCATGACGATTTGCGGGGGGAGGGTAACGGGGTCTTCACTTAGCGGGCAAACCTGTTCGCCGTTTGTGTTGTGTAGTGCAACTTTGCAGTGCACGGCGAGCAAGCTCGCCCGCTAACTGCTCGAATTGACTAGGCCACGATTCTCAGCGTGTTCTCCAGGAGATTCTTCGAAACCTCGATCACGCCGACGTTCGCTTCGTATGACCGCGACGCTTCCAGCGCATCGACGAATTCATACGTCGTGTCGACGTTCGGATAGCGCACGTAGCCGTCGGCGTCGGCGTCCGGGTGGCCGGGCTCGTATTTCATCCGCGGCTCTTCGGTCGAAAACTCGACGCTGGCCACCTTCACACCCGAGCCGCCGCCTGAGGATTGAATGTCGGTATCGGTTTGAAACGTGACGTACCGCGGCACATACGGCTCCGGCTCGCCGCGCTCGTTGCGCGTGGTCGACATGTTGGCGATGTTCGACGAGATCGCATTGAGCCGCGTCCGTTGGGCGACCAGGGCACTCGTGCTGATGTCGAAGGTATTGAGCATGTTTTAGTTCCTCACGCGCCCTTTCCAGGGAGATTCATTACGCCACGCGCTCGCTGATCGCCACGCGGAGCAGCCGAAACTGGTTCGACAAGATGCCCGCCGCCAGGTTGTGTTCCTGTTGGTTCTTGACCATTTGATTGACCTGGTTTTCCATGCTCACGTTGACGCCGTCGTGTCGCAGGATGCTCTTGTACGACTCTTTCACCTTGTCGAACGCGGCGAAGTTGCGGTCGACCTGGCCGATCGGGCTCGAGGGCGGCATTTGATAGTTGCCGTAACCAAAGTTGGCATAGCCGGCCGGCGCTTCGGGTTGCACTTTGCTCGACTCGACCGCCTCGCGGAGCTTCTGCTGGAACAGTTCGGGCGAGAGGTCCTGCGTCTTGTACCCCGGCGTGTCGAGATTGGCGATGTTGCCAGCCAGTACGCCATGGCGCGCTTCCGTAAAGTTGACGACTTGCTCCAAGAGCGGAACGGTTGTCGTGCCAAAGAGCGTTGAGAGCATGGTTCGTCTCGTTCGTTAGGCTTTGAGCCTGGCAGTCTTCGCGCGGCGCTTGTGTCAAGCTAGTAAGCCTGACGAAAGCGCCGATGCAAGTCACATGCCGCGACGGTGCGTGACATCCGCCCGTCGATGTCCCGCGTTGTTTTGTTTCACCGAGTCCGTGTGTTTGATAAGTATCGCCGGCAACCGGCAGTATTTGCCGCTGGCATTCGGCAACTATTGCCGATGCAAATCGGCCTACGCAGTCTTCGCAAAACTCTTCTCCCGCGGCGCGTAACCGTATTGCCGCAATTTGCCGGACAGCGTCCGCAGCCCGATGCCCAGAGCTTCGGCCGTCTTCGCGCGATGTCCGTCGTATTGGGCAAGTGTCGTTTCAATCAGCCGCCGTTCGACTTCCTCGAGCGTGGCGCCGGCCGTCACAAGTTCGGGAGTCGGCCCTGTTTGCCGCGTACGGAAGCGGTCGGCTGCCAGCCAGGGCCGCAGCTCGTCGGCGCGAATCGCCGTGCCCGTGTTGAGCACGCACGCCCGCGTGATGATATTCTGCAGCTCTCGGACGTTGCCCGGCCATTCGTATTGTGCGAACAGATCACGTGCCTCCGCGGACAGGTCGAACGGCCCGCGGCCTAGCCGTTGCGACGCGCTTGATAGAAAGTGGTCCGCAAGTTCCAACACATCGTCCTCGCGGTCGCGCAGCGGCGGCACGAACAACGGCACCACCGCCAGGCGGAAATATAAGTCCTGCCGAAACCGGCCGGCGGCAATTTCGGCCGGCAAATCGCGGTTCGTCGTGGCCAGCACGCGCACGTCCGTGCACACCGTCTCACTCGAACCGACGCGCTCAAACGTCCGCTCCTGCAGCACCCGCAGCAGCTTCGCCTGCAGCGCGAGATCGATTTCCGTCACTTCGTCGAGCAGGATCGAGCTACCGTGGGCCAGTTCGAATCGACCCGTGCGATCGGCTTCCGCGCCGGTGAATGCGCCGCGCTTGTGACCGAACAGCTCGCTCTCCGTCAGCTGCGCCGACAGGACGGGGCAATTCAAACTCACCAGCGGCCGTTCGGCACGCCGGCTCTGAGCATGGATGGTTTGCGCGACGAGCTCTTTCCCTGTGCCACTCTCGCCGCAAACGAGCACGGTTTCATCCGTGGGCGCAATCTGCGCGATTCGTTGCCGCAGCTCACGCATCGCCCGGCTGCTGCCGATCAACACCGGCCCCGCGTGCGAAACCTCCGCGGCCGCTTCACTGAGATTCCCCCGCTCACAGGCCTGCGCCACCGACCGCTCCAGCGCGGCCGCATCGAACGGCTTTTCCAGATAGTCGAACGCACCATGCCGCATCGCCTCAACTGCCGACGCGATCGAAGCATGGGCCGTGATCATCAGCACCTGCACCGCCAGCCGGCGGCGCTCGATCTCGCGGATGAACTCCAGTCCATCCATGCCCGGCATCTGCAGGTCCGTCACCACCACGTCGACCGGCCTGGCCGCGAGCTGGACCAGCGCCTCGATCGCGCTGGCGCACGTGGCAACTTCGTACTCGGCGCAGCGCAGCACGTCGGCCACGCTTTCGCGCGCTCGGGCGTGATCGTCGACGACCAATACGCGATACGGATTGTGCTTCTCGGCACGTTTCATGCAGCGGCTCGCATCTGCTTGCGCGGGAACTTGATCGTGAACGCGGCGCCGCCCTCGGGGCAGTTGGCCGCCGTGACCGTGCCGCCGTGGGCCTCGGCCACGTGGTACACCACAGCCAGCCCCAGGCCCGTGCCGTGCTGCTTCGTGGTGTAGAACGGCTCGAATACTCGTCGCTGATCCTCTTCGCTCAGACCGGGACCACTGTCGGCCACTTCGATCTCAAATCCGCGGACCCCATCGTACGACGTGATTACCAGGCTGCCGCCGTCTTGCATCACGTCGACCGCGTTGAGCACCAGGTTCAACAGCGCCCGGCGGACCATTTCGCGATCGGCCGTGAGCAGCGTTTGCGGCGGCACGTCGATCTCGACGTCGATCATTTGCGCGTCGAGCTGCGGGCCGACCGAGTCGCAGACCTCTTCGACCAGGTCGCCGACGACAAAGGTTTGCCATTGCGGATTGCGGTGGGCGGTGAAATTCAACAGATCGTTCACGGTAACGTCCAGGGCGGCGAACCCTGCCTCCACTTTGGCTAAGATCTCGAGGCTGCCGGTGTCTTCCGACAGCCTGCGACGTAACAAGCTCATGTACAGCGACACGGGCACCAGCGCGTTGCGGACCTCGTGGGCCACGTGCGACGCCATCTGCCCCAAATCCGCCAGCCGGTTCTTGCGGGCCAGCTCGCGGTTTTTCAGTTCCAGTTCCTTGTTCAGCCGCGCCACTTCGGCACACAGCGTTTCGTGCGTCCGCTCCAGCCGCACGGTCGCCTGGTGCCACGCGGCCAGCACCGTTTCCAGGTCGGCGTTGGCGGCCGGCAGCGCGAGCGCGGCGTCGCCATCGTCGTCGCGACTATCGTCGGTCACCAGCTTGAGCGTTGTCGGAGCGGTCATCGTTGTGCCTGGTAAGCGCTGCGGGCCTGGGAAGCGGTGTGGACTTGCCGCAGCTGCGCGGCCACGTCGTTGCGGCGGATCGTCAACCGCTCGGCGCTCGTGCGTTCGAGCTCGACGACCTCGGCCAAGAGGCGATTGCACTCAACCGCCAGCTCGGCACATTGCTGCCGCGCAGCGGCCGTCGCCCACACGCGCAACTCCGGATCCTCCGCCTGGAACGGCGCCAAATCGCGTTCGAGTTGTTGCAGCAAGGCGATCAACTTCTGTTTGAGGGCCAGTAGTTCCAAGAGGGCCGTGGTTTCACCCCGTTCGACGATCTCCTGCTGCCGCCGCCCCATGGCGCACAGCTGTGCGAGCACATCGTGCTTGCGGCGAACGAGGTCGGCGAGGAGTGTGGTGGATTGCATTGCGACTCAGGTGATCAGGCAAATCGGTGAGTAAGTGGGGGGGGTTAAAGCTGTGTGCCTTTACCTACTCACTTACTCACCCACTCACCTATTAACTCTTCCCTCCTACCATTGACTCATGTTGTTCAGCAGCACTTCCCACTCTTCACGGCTCAGTGCCGTTGTGGACGCAAAATTGGCCTCGCCAGGCAACTGTTGCAGAGTGATCTGGGCCTGTTGGATCGCGCCGTGGGCATTCGCCGGGCGGTCCAGCCGCTGCCAGCAATTGGCGATCTGCACGAACGTCTCCAGCACGAACGGTTCATTCGGGTACAGCGAGGAAACGTTTTGATAGGCTTCGATCGCCTCCTGGTAGCGGCCGAGGTCGAACAGGCAAGCGCCTTCGAGCATGTAACAGTTGCGGCGCATCGCGGCGTAGGGCGCATCATCCTGGACGTTTTCGATCTTGAGCGTGATGCTGCTCTGCACGAGCTTGAACTGCTCCAGCGCCTTCGCCAGCCGCTCGCCGATCAGACCTTCCAGCTTCTCCCGCTCGCTGGCCGTACGGGCAGTTTCCAATTTGCCTCGTGGCTCGTCGGCCCAGCGGCGATACGCTTCGCCGATTACGTAGCGGGCCTGAAGTGCTTGCCGATCGTCGGGATAGCGCTCGACCGCTTCCTCCAACGTGCCGATCGCTTCGTCGTAGCGCGACTCTTCGAATTGGAGCAGCCCCAGCGCGAATAGCGAATCCCGCCACTCCGGGCTCTTCGGCTCGAGCCGGCTGCCGGAGAGATTCACCCTCAGCAGGCGCTCCGCCTCTTTGGGATCGCCGCTCCGCCAGAAGGCCTGCGCGCATTCGATCCGCGCCTGGTACGTCGCGTTGTCGCGCTCGTACAACTCGATGCACTCCTGAAAGGCTTCGATACTCTCCTTGATCCGGCCCAGCGCCAGATTCACCTGGCCCAGCCGCAATAGCGCCTGGGCATTGAGCCGTTCCGGTTCCGTCTCCAAATAGAGACTCAAAATCCGCGCCGCTTGCGAGTAGGTGTGGCCGAGGTAGTAGCAGTCGGCGCTGTTCCACAGATCGGTGGGATAGTTTTCCGTGGCGAAGCGGAGGGCGGCTAGGTCTTCGTACGCGATGCCGGCCTCCCGCAAGTGGAGCAGGCCCGTGCGGCGCAGTTCGCGGCTTTTCTCACTGGGGTCCGTCGACTGACGCACCAGCCGCTCGCCCCATTCGCGTAACGTTTTGCCGCGGAGCTCGAGCTCCTGGGTCTTCGGAAACAAGGGTGGGAAGCTGTCCAGCATGGCGATCGCGCCGGCAAACTGCCCGCGGCGGACGAAGTCAGACACCGCCTCCAGCAGACGTCGTCGCAGTTGCTCGATCGGCAGCACTTCGCTCCGATATGTGGCCGGATCGAGGCCCAGCTGCAAAATCTGTCGATACCAGATCAAGGCGGTCGCATCGTCGCCGTCGTGGAGCAGGATGTCGGCCTCCGACAGCTTGGCCGCCAGACCTTCCGGCGTATCGCCGAATTGTTGCTGCGTGCGGGAGAAATATTTGAGGGCTTCGCGCTGGTCGCCGCTCAGCGCCGCCGCACGTCCCAGCAGATAGTACGTCCGCCGCGCGATATCGCTCGCCTGATCGCCCTGCGTTTGCGCTTCTCGCAGCAGCGATACTGCCTCTTCGACCTGCGATTGGAGCTCTTTGGGCAGCGAGCCGTCGGCCTGGATCGGCAATCGATCGAGTGCCGCCGCCACGCCGTCGAGCTGCGTTTGCCCGCGGGCCAGCAGCACGATCGGATCCCGCTGCCGGCTTTCGGGAATTTGGACCAGCGACTTGAGCGCCTGGTCATGTTGGTTGATGCGAACGAGAATCTTCGCTTTCAGCAGCAGCGCATCGGTCCGTTGGTTGTCGGTCGTGCTCTTGTCACTGAGCACTTCCGCCAGATGCTTGAGAGCCAATTCGTCGTTGGGCTGCGCCGGACGGGAATAGGCCTCCGCCAGCAGGCGATGAATCGCGACGTTCAGCTGCCCGCCCTGCCGCGGCGAAACCGCCAGCGCATCGAGCAGCACTTCGATCCCCTGTTCGAGCTCCAGCGACTCGACGAGGCTCTTGCCCCACAGCACCAGCGCTTGCTTCTCGCGCTGCGGCGGAAAGCCGTAGGAGCTGGCTTTCGAGAGATACCGCGCGGCGACAAGATATTGCGTGCGGCGATGCTCCGGAATCGCCTCATGATCCGCGTCGTAGGTCTTCACGGCGCCGAGCACATAGAGCGGCACGCCAAACTGCTCGCGCGGCAAGGTCCCGCTGGCCAGCACCTGGCGGACCAGCATGCGGGCTTCTTCGTAATCGCCTTTGTCCAGCGCTTCGAGCGACCGATCCAGTTTCGCGTGCTCCGCTTGGATCGCCAGGCTGACCATGTAGGTCCAGGCCAGTCCGATGCTCGACATCAGTACGGCGACCGTCAGCGCCGCCGCGATCGTCCGCTTCCAGTGCACCACAGCCACCGTCCCCAGCCGTCCGACCAGCGCGCGGAGGCCCGTCGAACCGGCATCGGCCGGCGCTTCGGCAGCACTTTGGGACTTGTTTTCGGCCAAGGCAGCACCCCAGCGCGCGTTGCCAGTCGGCGACAACACGCCGGTAAAATCGCGGACAGTGCCGAGCGCTCCGAGCACGCGCGGCGGGTAGAAAAGCGGGCGACTTTTACTAAAGTTCGCCGCCGAGTGTCAATCGAGAAGAGCCACGGAGAATGGCCGAATGAAAAATGGCGAATGACGAACGCCAATGCTAGCGTTTGTCATTCGCCATTCGTGCTGCGAGATTTTTCACTGCGGGCACACGAGCTCCATCATCCAGCGATTGAGATCTTCGAGCATCGTCGTCGTCAGCTCGTCGCCGCAGGGATACTGCCGCAGCGCCACCCGGCAGCCGGCCGAATGGAGCAGCCGCAAGTCGTTACACACCGTCGCTTCGGGATACTGCCGGCTGGTGCGGCCGGTGGCCACAAAGCAGGGCAGTGAACGCAAGGCATTCACATTCCGCAACGGCCGGTTCTGGCTCGGCAGCGAGCCGCCAAACGTGGCCACGCCGGCAAATCGGCCGGGATGGTTCCAGGCCGTCCGCAGCGCCATCGTGCCGCCGCAGCCCACGCCTGCCAGAAACACCCGCTGGGTGTGCACGTGAAACCGCCCGCTGGCAATTGCGATGCAATCGAGCACGCGCGATTCCGCCTCGTCGATCGAATCGGCGGATTGTCGCCAGGCGTAACTTCGCCGCCCCGCGCCAATCTCATCTCCACGAATCTCGCACGTTCCCCGCGGCGCGATCGCCACATAGTTCCGCATGCTCAGCCGCGGCATGATCTGACGAATCTGCTGCTCGTCGCCTTCCTGACCGTGCAGCCAGATCACCAGCGGATAGGCGTAGCCCGGCTCGTAATGTATCGGGGCGAACGTGGCGTGCGGCGTGACGTCGCGGCCATGTTGGTGGATCCGCTCGACGGTCCGCGTGCTGAGCGATGTGGGAATGCTGGGCGTATGGCTCTCGGCAGATAGAATCTTCGGGGCAGATTCAATTCGATTCATGGTCTCGCGCTGCTCGATGGATGCAAGGTGCGGGAGGAATGTGCCGCGGCATTTTGCCACGACAGGACTGCGGCACGCTCGGCCGCCACGCGTTGAACTTGCTAGCTCTGGGTCGGAGTCAATCGGTGGGACATCGCCACTTCACTGGCGACGCAAGCGGACTCTAAAGCAGTTTTCCAATAGTGTCAATCGGAGGTGAATCAGCAGGGAGCTCGGAGCAAGGAGCATGGAGTAAAATTGATTTGCCTTGACTCCATGCCCCGTGCTCCCTGCTCCCCGCTTTCCTAAACCAGCTTGGCCATCGCCGCCACTAGCTGCTTCACTGCATCCACGCTCTTGGCAAAGGCGGCCTGTTCGTTGGCGTTAAGCTTCAGCTCGATGATTTTTTCGACACCGCTAGCACCGAGCACAATCGGCACGCCGACATAGTAACCGCCGACGCCATACTCCTTGTCACAATACGCGGCACACGGGATCACCCGTTTCTTGTCGCGGACCACCGCTTCGACCATTTGGGCGGTCGCCGCCGCCGGAGCATAGTAGGCGCTGCCCGTCTTCAACAGCGACACGATCTCCGCGCCGCCATTGGCGGTCCGCTTGATGATCTCCTCGAGCTTCGCGGGCTCGATCAATTGCGTCACGGGAATGCCGCCGACGCTCGTGCAGCTGGGGATCGGCACCATCGTGTCGCCGTGCCCGCCCATCAACAGCGCGGAAATGTCTTCCACGCTCACGCCCAGTTCCATCGCCAGAAACGTGCGATACCGCGCGGTGTCGAGCACGCCCGCCTGCCCCAACACCCGCTTCGGCTCGAACCCTGTCACCTGCTGGGCTCGCTGCACCATCGCATCGAGCGGATTCGATACCACAATCACCACCGCGTGCTGGCTCGTCGCGCGGATCTGCTCGCACACGCTGGTCATGATCTTGGCGTTCGTGGCGAGCAAATCGTCGCGGCTCATCCCCGGCTTGCGCGGGATGCCGGCCGTGATGACCACCACGTCGCTGCCGTGCGTGTCTTGATAGTCGGTCGTGCCGATAACGTTCGAATCGAACCCCATGATCGGCGACGCCTGCCGCAAATCGAGAGCCTTTCCCTTGGGCATGTCCTCGGTTTGCGGAATGTCCAAGAGCACCACGTCGCCCAGCTCAGCTGCTGCACACCAGTGGGCACAAGTCGCCCCGACATTGCCCGCCCCGATGATCGTAATCTTCGCCCGACGCATGATTCATTTCTCCCGCAGGATGGGCAATCGTGCCCGTCTTATCTGTTTCTTCAAATAAGACAGATAATCCTGCCTGTCTCAATGACCAAAAGAGGATCACAGACGGGCAAGATTGCCCATCCTACAAACTTGCTAACGCGCACGTCAAAACGACGAGTATCGCGCCACCACGGCAGCAACGCAAGTGGTGTGCGATCCGCGCACTACTTTCTCGAAGTATGTGCCTCATCAGGACTTGACGACGGACATTTCCGACTGCCTCGGCCCGAATCAACGGCCTCCCGATGGATTGCGCCGGTCAACGGCTGAACGGTGCCGCTGCTGTTCGACTGGCGCTGAGTCGTCAGATGTAGTCGCTTGCGAATCAGGAACGCGCCTCTGCCGGAGCAGCTAGCGTGCGCGTCGTCAACGCGCCAAAACGAGTAATCTGTTTTGGATTCGCAGACTCTGCGGTCGATACCAATGGTCGGAGTCACCCATGCTGAGAATCATTCGCGGAAAACTCTCCACTCATCTCTGTCAACATTGTCGCGGAATCGGCCTGGTGGCCGCCCTGGCCATCGTGCCCTGCGGCTGCGCCACGTCGCGGAACGGCGTCGAAAGCGTTCGCTGCGTGAACTGCGCGGGCACCGGCACCTTTATTGTGGAAGTCGAGAACGCCTGCCCATCGTGTCGCGGAACGGCCCTTGGCAAGGGCCGCGCGGCCTGATGTCCGCCGACTCCGCATTAGTTGCGACTCCACGGCTTGAACAATCCTTGTGCTGTCGGCACGTCGGCGAGCGGCTCGAGCTGGCGCACGTGTCCGATGTCGCTGGCGAGCTCTTTCAGCTGCTGGCGGCTGATCAGCTGCCGAAATACCGCGGTCAGCTCGTCGATTTCAATTCCGATGACTTCCAGGTCCGCCAATGCCTCGGGGTGCTCTTCTCGCAGTGCGTTGCGCTTTTCGATCGTTTCCAATAGCACAGCGCGCAGTTCGTACAGCGCCCGCTGCTCCGCGTCGCGCGACTCCGCCACGCGCTGCTGATCCTTGTAAGTGACGTCCTGCATGTAGGCAGTAGACACCGCCCTCACCAGCAGGCGCAGGTCGTCCGCTTGATCTTCCGTTCCACGAATCTCGATCTGCAGAATGCGGGAGTCTTTATCGACCAGGCCATCGCGATCCTCGTCCACGTCGGCCGCCAGCAGTTCTGCGTGCATATTTTCCAACATCCATTCGGCCTTGTCTGGACAAGGAACCAGCACGGCCAGCGCCGCGATGCCCGGTTCGCGCAGCGCCGAGAGCATCACTTCTTTCGATTTGATGTACGTTAATTGCGTCTGCCGGAAGATTTCATTGCGACGGTCGTAATCCAAATCGGGCTTGTCGAGAAACGAAGGCCGGTCGGGCACGATCAAGAACCTGGCCTTCGCCACGAACGGCTTCGGCCTGGTCCACTCGTAGACGTAGAAAACGACGACGCCCGCAGCGGCCGCCACCACCATGCCGGCCAGAAAGCGGATCCAGCGGGTTCGTCGTTCGCCTGAGCCCATGACGCCAATTCTACCACGGCCATTTCCGCCTGCCACACGCTCGTCGGCTAACTTGTTTCGAAGATCGTCGCCGACACGGCGGGGTGCCACTGGCTTCCCTGGATTGAGCTTGCCGATGGTTGCCGGTGTTTCGAAATCCGCAGGCTTGAACTCAGTTGCTCAAATACAGCGGTCCAATTCGATCATCTCCAGCCAGTCCGCCGCGGGACGAAGATGGGGAAGACATTTCTTGCTGCTCCAAAGGTAGCCATCTACCATGCACTAATACTCATCCCGGTTCGTGGCACATACGTCGGTTGTTTTAGACGGAAGTACTCAGGGAGGCGCTCGGAATTGTTGCCTTGGCGGCCCTCTCGCTTTCCGCACGCAATTCTGCGCTCGCGGCAGTCATTGCGGAAGTTCGTCAGTCTCTTTACGGCGAGGTCGGCAATGGCACTCGCAACTGGAAGATTACGCCCGCCGACGGTTGGGCCTGGACCATTCCAGCTCTTCCTGATCCGTTGGAAGTGAACGCCGACGACGGGAAAGTCTACGCGAATGGCACAGCGCGCTGGTCTACCGACGGCGACCAGCTGACTATATCGGTTGACGCGAATTTGCATCGAACCGGGATCGTTGACGCGATTGCGGCCCTCGGTTACGAGCTCGAGTTTTCAGTCGACGTTGATACTCCTACAAGATGTCGGCGTATCTGAGTGTCACCGACGTCGATCCGACGGAAAGTGCGGGAGTCGTGTCGACCACTGACCTCCGCTCAGGCGGGCTCCACTTGTTTTTTCGAGCAACAGATGTCCGCCAATACCCACAACGAATACTTCACGCTGGCCGGCATGGGTGGCGATTGCGTCAATTGGCTCGGACCTGGACGCAGCGCGAAAGGCACGCTCAAGGCTGGACTCCAGCACACGCTGATGTTCAGTTACACCGTGTCGACAGTCCAGCGTTTCTTCCCAAAATTGCGCCAGCGTCGCAGTGCCTGACGCGAGCCACTTGCATCCCAGGCCTGAGTTTGTCGACGGCCGCCAGCGCTCGCTCTCTTCAGTTTGCGGTCGCCCCTTTCTCAGCCCTCGGAACCTCCCAAGGCAACTCCGGTATCTCGAACACTGGCTGTGACCGGCACCCTCGTCGGCACATTCGGAAAGCACCATCCGTAGCCGTGAGCAAAGATTTCGCGCTCTCTTCGTCGGTGACGACGGCTCGAGCACATAGCCAACGCAACCGCTCCCAACTACATCGTCTTCGCTACCGGCACCGACGCGAATTGGTCTGTCGCGCAACAACCCGACTGATCAAGATACGACGTTCAAATGCCCTATTCGGTTCGCGAACAGATTGTCCCGAGCTCCAGCAGCTACTTCGTGAACTCCGCGACACCCACATTGCCATCGGCGCTGAAATCGTTATGCAGCGTCAGACCGACACAACGTTAAGAGAAGACACACCCTCACCAAACTGCCGCTCAAACTCCAACCCAGCTGGCGAATGGCGGCGATTCGTCGTGGAAAGCGAAAGAATCGCGCTCGTGGGTCGGGCGTGCAATTGCCGAGCGTGCGGAATTTTCACACCGCGGATTTCTCGAGTTCAAGGCAATTGCCCGCTCGAAACGTCAGTTGCCGATCCGTTAGAATGCATCTTCCATCCAATAAACAACTTCTGGAGCTGGCCTCATGAGCAAGAAAAACTGCTTCATGTCTTTTGCAAGCTGCGTCCTCCTGACCTCGCATGCGTTGGCCGTAAACTACCAAGTCACCGACTTGGGTCCGGTGCCGGACGGATATACCAGCGACTCCGCCGAAGACGTCAATAACTTAGAGGAAGTTGCAGGCTATGTCACCGGCGGCGGCCCCGTCAGTCGAGCATTTCGCTGGGATGCGGTCGGCGAATTCGATGTCGTCGGGACGCTGGGCGGAATCAACTCGTTCGCCCATGCGATCAACGACTTTGGCGTGATCGTGGGCCGTTCGAACACAGGCGTCGGCGCGCAGACGCGGCCCTTTCGGCAAGAGCCTGGCGGCATGATCGAGAGCCTGGGCACGTTTGGAGGGAATTTCGGTACGGCATGGGACATCAATAACTCGGGAATTATCACCGGCGTCGCGAACAATGCCTCGGTCGGCCGCGCTTTCATCTGGCAGGAAGGGAGCGGGCTGACGGACATCGGCAATTTCACTCCCACCGGCGCTAGCGCAGGCCTGGGAATAAATTCATCAGGAAAAGTCGTCGGCTTCGGCACGACGTCGGACGAAAGGTTGCATGCCTTCTTTTGGGACGGGTCGACTTTCAACGATCTGTCGACTATCGGAACTGGTACCGAATCAATGGCCCAAGCGGTCAACGACTCGAATGTCGTGGTTGGCTTCGGAACTTTGGAGGAGTTCGGCAGCACTTACGGCGCGTTTCGCTGGACCGAGGGTGGCGGGATTGCGCAACTTGGCCAGCTTTTTACCTATGACACGCGAGCGCTCGACATAAATAATGCCGGAGACATCGTGGGCTGGTCGTGGATCGATGCCGTCGGAAATTCGCGTGCAGTGCTTTGGGAGGACGGCGGGGCGATCGTGAACCTGAACGAGCGGATCATTCCGGGGAGCGGTTGGCTGCTTACTTCGGCCAACGCCATCAATGAAATCGGGCAGATCGTGGGTGTGGGTCAATTGGACGGCGAGCCACGTGCATTTCTGTTGACGCCGGTGCCCGAAGCGGACGCAATCATGCTGATTTTGGCCGCGTGCGGGATGGGGGCGGCGAGCCGACTTTCGAGAATCTCGTTTCACAATTGAGTTGGCGAAGGCCAGTCACACCGTGGAGTCGGCTAGCCGAGCTAGCATTTTCCCTTCCATTCTATTTGCGCCGCAACGCGGACCGTCCGGCCGTCGCAACGATGCATGCTTGAGCCGTCCGCTCCGCTCTGGACATTGTGAAGACATTCCACTAACTTTCCGCCCACTCATCTGACCGCGTCGGCCGTGCAGGGGAAGAAGCGCCCGGCCGCTCGCGGCAAACCTTTTCCGATTTCTCTTCACCGAACCTTCACCAACTTTCGTACGTCGGGAGTCCGTCGTGGCGTCCGCAGCGGCTACCGCTCCGAATGAGGGTTTCCTCAGCCGGAGCCAGGACCTAATTTTGCCCGTGGCTATCATCGCCAGCGTGCTGGTGATCATGGTCCCGCTGCCCGCCGCGCTGATGGACGTGCTGCTCTCGGCCAACATCGCCGTAGCAGTGATCATCCTGCTCACGACGATCTACGTCCGTACGCCGCTCGAATTCAGCGTCTTCCCCACGCTACTATTGGCGACGACGCTGGCGCGGTTGGTGCTCAACGTCGCCACGACGCGGCTCATTTTGAGCAACGCTGGCAGCCAGGGCGACTACGCGGCCGGCCACGTGATCGTCGCCTTCGCCGATTTCGTCGCCGGCGGCGGCCAGATCGTCGTCGGCACGATTATCTTTGTGATCATCATCGTGATCCAGTTTGTGGTGATCACCAAAGGCGCCACGCGGATCAGCGAAGTCGCCGCGCGGTTCGCCTTGGACGGCATGCCGGGCAAGCAGATGGCCATCGACGCCGACCTGAACGCTGGCATCATCGACGAACGGGAAGCCCAGACGCGCCGCTCCGAAATCACCAAGCAGGCCGATTTTTACGGGGCGATGGACGGTGCCAGCAAGTTCGTCCGCGGCGACGCCATCGCCGGCATCCTGATCACCGTGATCAACGTCGTGGGCGGCCTCATCATTGGCGTCGCCCAGTTCGGCATGAGCTTTGGCGACGCGGCCCATCTCTACACGCGGCTCACGATCGGCGACGGTCTGGTGAGCCAGGTGCCGGCGTTCTTGATCTCCTTGGCGGCGGGTCTCTTGGTGACGCGCAGCACGCAGCGGGTCAATCTGCCGCACGAATTCATGCAGCAGCTCTTCTCGCGGTCGCAAGCGCTCGCAGTCACCGGCGGATTCCTGGCGATCTTGATGTTCACCAGCTTGCCGCGGATCCCGCTCCTTACGCTCGCCGCCGCCTGCCTGGGCGTGGCCAATATGCTCAAACGCGGCGAGGCCAAATCGATTGCTAGCGAAAAACACAAGGCGGAAGAAGAGAAAACCGCCAAGTCGAAAGAGGAACGGGTCGAGGATTACCTCACCATCGACCCGATGGAGCTGGAGCTCGGCGTCGGGCTGATTCGTTTGGCCGATCCGAATCGCGGCGGCGACTTGCTCGATCGCGTGCAGCGGGTGCGGCAGAACGTGGCGGGCGACATCGGCATCCTGCTCCCCAAGGTGCGAATCCGCGACAACATGCGGCTCGATGCACATCAATACCGCATCAAAATCACCGATATGCCCGTCGCCCAAGGCGAGGTCGAGCCGGGCCGGCTCCTGGCGATCGACTCCGGGATGACCACCGGCCAGGTCGACGGCATTCCGACCAAAGACCCGGCGTTCGGCACCGACGCCAAGTGGATCGATCCCGCGCTCACCACGCAGGCCGAGATGTACGGCTTCACCGTCGTCGAACCGGGCGCGGTGCTGGCGACGCATCTCACGGAAGTCTGCCGCCGTCACGCCGATGAGATTCTAACCCGCGACGCGACCAAGCACCTTGTTGACGAGCTCAAGAAGACGTCACCGGCCGTGGTCGACGGGTTGATCCCAAGCGTGATGAGCGTGGCCGAAGTGCAGGGCATCTTGCAACTGCTATTGCGGGAACAGGTTTCTGTGCGGCAGCTGGGCCTGATCCTCGAAACGCTGGGCGATCATGCGCCGCGCTCGAAGGACCCCGTCCTGCTCACTGAATACGTCCGGCACCGGCTGGCGCGGCAAATCTGTACGCGCTACCGCAACGGCGAGAACGAGTTGTATGTCGTGGCGTTCGACCCGGCGCTCGAAGACAAGATTCGCGCGGGCTACGAACACAACGACCGCGGCATGTTCATCCGCCTCTCGCCCCAGGCCGTCGAGTCGATCTGCGGCAGCGTGGCGCGGGAGGTCGAAAAGCTCACCACGTCGAATCACACGCCGATCGTGCTGGTGAGCCCGCAGATCCGGGCCGCCGTGAAGCGCGTCACCGAGAATCACATGTCGCAACTCGTGGTGCTGAGCTTCAACGAAATCACACGGGACACGAAGATTGTAACGCTAGGAATTGTGACGGAGGGATAGGTGTCAGTGGTCAGTTGTTAGTTGTCAGTTGCTGACATCCAGTGACAACTTACAACTAACGACTGACAACTATCCACAAACATTTTTCAAAATCATGGACATCAAAACCTTTCGCGCCAAGTCGATGCAGGAAGCACTCAAGCTCGTGCGTCAGGAACTCGGGCCGGATGCATCGGTGCTGCATACGCGCGAGCTCAACGGCTCTCTCGTGAAGCGGGTGCTGTTTGGGCGGAAGTATGAAGTCGCCGCGTCGTCGAATGTGAATGTGCCCAGCCGGCTGCCGGCAAAGATACAGCAGGGGGCAGGGAGCAGGGAGCAGGGAGTAAGAACTCCGGAGCTCGCGCATGCACCGCTGGAAGCCTCCTCCATGGCACATGCTCCGAGTTCCGTGCTCCATCCGCAGGTCGCGGGGCAATTGGACCGTTTGCAGGAAATGATCGAGCGGCTTTGCAATCAGCCTGCGCTCGCGCCGCGGCATGATTTGCCGGAGACGCTGTTTCACGTGTTCACGGACATGATCGAAGCGGAAGTGGATGAAGCGAT
>JBFWSG010000076.1:0-6507 GCA_050248495.1 Pirellulales bacterium
TCAAGTTCGATTCGCGCGAATTGCTGGGGCTGAAAGAAAACCAGCAGGTCACCATCCGCGGCCGCGCGGAGCTGTTGGGCGGCACGATGCTTGTGATCCACGCCGACGGAGTGCATATTCGGCGGTAACCGCGCCATGAACATTCCCGCGAATGCTATAATTCCGGATGAAAAGCTGACGAAATACTTACTCGTTCCCCGGCCCTGGGACGACAAGTCAAAGTTTCTGGCACAGGCCGGCTTTACGATCAATCGACCGGATGAGTTGAAATCAGCCATTCGGTCATTGGCGGCAGCCACGGAGGCTACGAGCGACGGTGAGAATGGAAGTTGGACGGCACGTTCCATTTTGTGACACTCAAACCGCTCAAGGTGACCTAGTGGCTCTTCCGAAAGCTTACGATCGTGTCGCGCTTTCGCGTGATCTCACAGAATTTGGGCTGAAGCGCGGTGACGTGGCCACGGTCGTCGATACCGTTCCACACCCGAACGGCGGGCCAGTTGGTTTGGTGCTGGAAGTGAGCAATGCTCTCGGCGATTCGCTGAAAACCGTTGTGGTCACTCCCGACGACGTCGAGCCGCTGAACGCGAACGAGGTTTTGGCGGTGCGTCCGTTGAGTCAGGCTGGATAGCCGTTTGTCAGCAGCGAAATTTGCCAGTCGGATGCGCCGTGTGGGGACGAGTCGATGCCCATCTCCGGTCCACAACTCGCAGAGCCTTTTGTCCTCTCGGATATCCTCGCCAAAGGGCTCGCCACGAAGCCGGATGAGCTGGCGCTGGTGACCAATGAAAGTCGCTGGACGTGGCGCGAGCTGGATGCGGCGTCGCGTCGGCTCGCGGCGAACTATCTGGCGCTCGGGCTCAAGCTGGGCGATCGCGTGGCCTCATTGCTACCAAATCGCGGCGCGCTCGTCGTTCACTACCTGGCGTGTTTCCGAGCCGGGCTCGTGGCCACGCCGCTCAACTATCGTTATCAGGCGCCGGAAGTCGACCACGCGCTGGAAGTGAGCGGCGCGGTAGTCCTGGTCGCCCATGCCGATCGCGATGCGGACCTCGCGCTGAGCGCGCTTGCCGGCAAACTGCCGCTGGGTCGAATCGCCTACGGCGCCAAGGACGGTCGTGAGCCGGCGCTCGAAACGCTGATCGGAAAACAACCGGCTTCGAGCGAATTGCCCCAAATCGAGCCCTCCGCACCGGTCTACATCTTCTTCACTTCCGGCAGCACCGGAAAGCCAAAAGGCGTCACCCACACGCATGAGACTTTTGGCTGGTTGGCGGCCGCTTCAGCGGCTGGACTCGCGCTGACGCACGCCGATGTGTTCTTTCCCGCGACGAGTGCTTCGCATATCGCCGCCAGCTCGCTGACGTTTGCCAGTTTTGGAGCGGGCGTGCGGGTCGACCTGGCCCGCACCTTCGATGGCGACGAAATTCTTTCGCTCTTGCGGAACACGCGGCCCACGCTGCTCTGCATGTTGCCGTCGCCGCTGTTCGGCCTGGTCCGCGATCACGACGCCACGCGCGACGATTTTCATTCGATCCGGATGTGTGTTTCCGGCGGCGACAAGGTGTCCGCCGAGTTGGAGCGCGAGTTTACGGACCTGGCGGGATTCACGATCGAAGAGCTCTACGGCATGACGGAAACCGGCACTTCGACGACCAACCCGCCGCACGGCGTCAACAAGCTCGGCTCGATCGGCAAGCTCTGCCCCGGCTACGAAGCTTCGATTCGCGACGACAAGGGACAAGAAGTCGGCGTCGACGTGCCCGGGCGGCTCTGGATCCGTTCGCGGGCCAACACGATCGGCTACTGGAATCGACCGGACGCAACGGCGGAAACCATCGTCGACGGCTGGCTCGACACGGGCGACCTGGTGTCGGCAGATGCCGACGGCTATCTCTGGTTCCGCGGCCGCAAGAAGCAGATCATCATTCACGACGGCTCGAATATTTGTCCCCAGGAAGTCGAGGAGTCGCTGCTGGAGCATCCGGCGGTCGACGCGGCCGGCGTGATCGGGATTCACGACCTGGTGCACGGTGAGAACGTGCGGGCGTACGTGACGATCAAGCCGGGTGCCACACGTCCCACGGGCGCCGATTTGATGAAGTTCTCGCGGGCACGTGTAGGCTACAAAGCGCCGAGCGAAATCGTGTTTCTCGACGCGATGCCGATCAACGCGACCGGGAAAGTCGACCGTGTGGCCCTCAAGCAGCTTGCCGATGAGGGTATCACGCACGGGCCGCCGGCCTAACCGAAGTGCTCGCCGCCGGTCATCTCGCGCGTGGGGAGCTCGGTGATTCCCGGCGCACGTTCGGTCCAGGCGGTCGTCTGCCAGTTGTCCGGCTTGGCCTGATCCGGAAAGAAACGCGGATAGCGAAAACAGAAATAGTCGGAGAGCGCCGCGAGGAAGGGCTCGTAGAGAAGGCGGAGCTCTTTCAAGTGCGCGACTTGCGACGGAGCGGCAGCGGCATCCTCGGCCGCCTGCGATAACAGCAAAACGGCTTCGTCGTCGGTCAGGCGGACTCGGTCCGGTTCGCGCGGCGGCAGCCAGAACACGAGGCACAGATCGACGCAGGCGTGGCGGGCCATGGCAAACGTGAGCTGCGCCCGGCGCCGCGCGGCGACGTCGCCGACCGCGAGCAGCACGGCGGCCGTGTCAAGCACGACGGCGAGCGCCGCGAGCCAGTTCTGGTTATCGTGTTGCGAGCGATAGAAGATCAGCACGGGAAACGACAGGTGGCTTTCGAGCAGGTCCGCCGACCAAATCTCCCATTCGCCGAGGAATCGCTCGATCTCCGGGCAGTCGCGAAAACCGTCGGCGCGACGAAACAGCTCGGCGGCGGTCGGCGGCGACCCGGCCCGCGCGTCCAAAAGCGCGATGTTCTGCTCGCGGCGCGAAAAGGCCTGGTACAGCACAGGCAGGTAGCCGATGATCACGGCCATGAAACCGAAGCCGGTGCCCGACTCGATCACCGCGATGGCCTTGCCGAAATAGGTCACGGGCGTGATGTCGCCGTAGCCAAGCGTGAAGAACGTCTCTCCGCTGTGATAGAGGGATTCACGAAAGTCGCTCTCAGCGGCACTCGGCAGCGCGTCGAGCCCCCACTGCATGAGGGCAAAACCCGTCACCAGCAGGGAAATCCAGCAGATGAACAGGCCAAACAGTGAAAGCGGGCCGAAAATGCTGCGAGCGTTCTCGCGGTATCGTCCGGCGGGGAGCAGTTCGCAAGCCGAACGCCAAAGCCACCAGGTGGCGCGATAGTACAACCGCGCGAGGCGCCATCGGCGAGTGATGCGGCGCGGCAGCACTAGGCTCTCGAAGCAGTCGGCGAGCGTGAGCACGATCAACAGCGCGCCAATAACCGCGGCAATCATGAATGCCTCAACCACCACTGGATGCCGGAAAATTCAGCGTCCACTTTAGCGTGGCCCGCCGCTCTCCTGGTAGACTGCCCGCGGGGAAATTTATTCGATGCCGAAACTCAAAGAGCATACCGGCAAGCGGCTTGGCCGCCAGTTCTTCCGTCAATCAGCGATCGAAGTGTCGAGCCAACTGCTGGGCGCGATCATGGTTCGCCGCGTCGGGGGGACGATTCGCCGTGCGCGGGTCGTCGAAGTCGAAGCGTATTTGGGACCGCGCGATTTGGCCTCCCACTCAGCGCGCGGACGCACGCGGCGGACCGAGGTGATGTTCGGCCCCGCCGGCCATGCCTACGTGTACTTCATTTACGGCATGCACTGGATGTTCAACATCGTCGTCGGCACAACCGGCGAAGCCGAAGCGATCTTGCTGCGGGCCGCAGAGCCGCTCGACGATTGGGACGCAAACCTGATCGGACCCGCGAACCTGGCAAAGTCGTTTCGCATCACAGGCGCCGACAACGGCGACGACATCACGACGGGCGACAACATCCATTTCTTGCGCGACGGTAAATACACGCCACGGCTCGTGCGCGGCAAACGCATCGGCATCGCTTACGCAAAGCACTGGCAGCACCGCCACTTGCGGTTCATCGACGGTGCGAATCGGGTAGCGGGAAAGCTACGGTCGTGACGCCTTCGCAGATGCCAGTGGCTATTCGGCGCCAAGAAGGGAAATGGCTACGAAAAAACACGTAAGCGCACAATGATAACAATCATCGCCCGCGGACTGGTTGTAAGTGGTAAGTGATCGGCGTCGGGCCTAACCACGCAATCGTGACAACCTGCTAGCCGCCCGATTCGCCGTCGCGCTCGTCGACGGAAAAGAGGAGTTCTTTGATCCCTGCGTCGGCGCCGGCGTCGAGCACGCTTACCAACGTTCCGTGCGTGGCTTCGGGGTTGCCGACCACGAGCATACCTATGCGGTCGGGGTCTTCCTTGCGTTTGGCCCGGAGTTTGGCCCGGAGGTTTTGATCGCCGTAGACTTCTTCGTCCTCGACGTAGACGATGTCGTCCTCGTCGATCGTGACGACGATGAACGTGGGATCGTTCAAATAGTCGTTAGGCTCGGTCGTGGCGGAAGTGGAGCCGGCCGAGGACTTGGGCGACGGCAGAGTGATGACCGACTCCAAAGACTGGATCGATGTTACGAGGAAGAAGATCAGCAGAAAGAACACGATGTCGACCATGGCGGTCATGTCGATGAGGTCTTCGGCATGGCCGAATTTGTTTGGCATCAACAGCAGGGCGTGCTCGGTGGCGGGCGAATCGTCATCGCCGCGGACGACGCCTTCGGCGGGCACGATGAGCCGCGTGCCGCAGCGCGTGCATTTGCTCGGGCGACCGGCGAGCTTTTCCGGCGCTTTGAGGCTCTTGCCGCAGGTGGGGCAGTTGAAACGGATGATGCTCATGGCTCGCTCCTCTCCAGGACGGCCACATTGAGCTTCATGCCTTCGACGCCCGACGCGGCGGCAGAGACGCGGAAGAGATCAGCGAGGCGGACATTTTTCTCGGCCTTGAGCAGGACGTCCGTCTTGCCGGCGGCGGCTCCTTCTTCGACGGCGGCGCGTACGCGGTCGGCGATCTGGTCACGGTTGCCGATCCGTTCGCCCTTGTCGCGGTCGCCGATGTAGACCGTGGCCGGCTGATTTTCGCCAGCCGAGACGATCGTGATCAGCACCGAAGAGTCGCCGTCGAGGGGGGCGACGTGGGTGGCGGCGGGGAGATCGACTTCGGCCAGGGCCACGGTGACAAACGTCACGAGGAAATAGATGTTCATCATGAACACGAGGTCGACCATCGCAGTGATGTCGAACTCGGGCGTTTCGCTGATCGGCTTGCGGGGGATCAGTTCGTCGGAGTCGGAGCCGCCCAGACCTGCCGCCGCAAGATTGAATTGGCTGGCGCTCATGGCCCGACCTTGGTTACATATTCTTCTTCAACACATCGAGCGCGCGGGACAGACCGGCGCCGAGTGCATCCTGGAAGCGGCGGATGCGGGCGGTGAGACTGGCCAGTAGCAGGTTGAACGGAATGGCGGTGCCGAGGCCCATCGCGGTGCAGATTAGCGCGATCGAGATTTCTTCGGCGATCTGCGAGGGCTGAACCTTTTCGCCGGTGCCGATGCGGCCGAAGGCCGCCATCATGCCGAGCACCGTGCCGAACAGGCCCAGCAGCGGGCCACACTTGATGACGGTGGCAACCCAATTGGTGCGGTACTCGAGGTCACCCATCACGTCGCGCTGGAGCACTTCGGTGACGACTTGGCGCATCTGGTCGTAGCCCAGACCGCGGCCCTGGACGGCAAGCTCCACCAGCTGCGGCAGGGCGCGGACGTCTTCGTTGCAAAGCTGGACGACGGCATCGTACTGGCCGGCGCGGAGCGGTTCGAGAACGTGGTCCATGAACTCGGCCTGCTCATCGTGGCTGGAGAAGCTGAGCTCCTTCACGCGGCGGAAGCCGACGATGATGTTGTACAGGCCCCAGAGAAAATTGATGGCCAAAAAAATGTAGCAGGCATCACCAAAATATTTCGCCAGGTCGTTGATGCTCATGGAGAAAGACCGCCTCTCGCTCTTGGCGCGTCGGTGATGGAGTGCCGCGACGTTGGAGACCCGGTTCCGGACGGGCCGCAACCTTTAGATTAACTCGGGGGAGTGAACGGGGGCAAGTCGGCCGAAGACGGACGCAGGGCCGATCAGTTCTCTTGTGGGAGGCGTCTCCGACGCCGATATCGGCCTCCATTTTGCGCGATTTCCCGAAGTCGAGCGAAATCGGCGACAGAGTCGCCTCCCACAACTGCTCTACTGCTTCAACAACTGATCGGCTCTGAGATGGACGTAGACGAGCTCGCGTCCGTAAACACGCTCGCGGGGGGATGGCGAGTTTAAGATTTTGGAGCGAGGATCAGCTCGAAGCGGTCGGCGATGCGTTCAATGTCGAAATGCGACTCGGCGTAGTGGCGGGCGGCACGGCCGGCCTGCTGCCGCAGTTCGGGAGAATCGCAGAGCTGCTCCGCAGCGGCACAGAAGCCGGCGAGATCCGTCGGCTCAACGCCGAGGCCGGCTTTCTCGTCGGCGATGATCCGGG
>JBFWSG010000076.1:6607-21570 GCA_050248495.1 Pirellulales bacterium
CGGGCGGCACGGCCGGCCTGCTGCCGCAGTTCGGGAGAATCGCAGAGCTGCTCCGCAGCGGCACAGAAGCCGGCGAGATCCGTCGGCTCAACGCCGAGGCCGGCTTTCTCGTCGGCGATGATCCGGGAGACAAGGTTTTCCTTGGGCACCGCCAAGAGCACCGGGCGACCGGCGCAGAGATAGGTGAGCACTTTCGACGGGACGCAGAAGACGCCCGCGTCCGGCTCCAGGATGGCGACCAGGACGTCGGCGCTGCCAAGCACATCCGGCAGGGCTTCGAACGGCTGGAAGCCAAGGTGCTTGAGCGTCGTGATGTTTTGGCTTGCCGCTTCCTGAGCGAGCCATTCGACGCCCGGCCCTTCGGAGACGACGACCAATTCGCCCAGCTGGCGCTCCTGGAGCATCCGGGCGAGCTCCAACAAGAGCGCCGGATTGTGTTTCATCGCCAGCGTGCCGGTGTAGATAAACCGCATCTTGCCGCCCAGCTGCTGAGCGCGCGACCAGTCGTTTTCGCGCGGGCGCTCGGGCATGCTTTCGAGCGGGGCCCAATTGTGGATCGTGTGAATCCGCGCCGGATCGACTCCCCAACCTTCGAACACCGATCCAAAATCTTCGGTGATCACGACCACGGCATCGCTGAGCCGGGCCGTTTGCCGATCGAGCCAGAGCAGATAGGCCCCACCGGCGTGACCCACGAGGGGCAATTTGCGGCTCAACAGTCGATAGGCTGCGAGACCGTAGATGTCTTGCACCCAATTGACGAACCGAATTCGGCGGCGGGCGCACCAGCGAGCCAGGCGGACCTGAGGTATCGACGGCGTGTTGGCCGAGATAATGGCGTCGGCGTGGAAGGGTTCGCAGGCGGCCACCAATTTCGTGGCGTATTGCCGTTCGAGCTGCAGCCGGCGGAGGAAATTCGTTTTGGGAATTCTTTCCGAGAGCCCGATCGCAGCGATGTGAAATCCGGTCGGGTCATCCGGGCGGCGTTCCAGTTCGCCGCGCGGCGTGTGGGTCGAAGCGCAATACAGATGCAGCACGTCGTGACCGCGGGCGGCGAGCTTGCGGCTGAGCTGCACCTGGAAGGGATGGCCGGCGTAGTCGTGGACGATGATCTTCATGCGCGGCGAGAAAAGGTCACAAGCAGGGGGCGGGTCAGCTGCTGACCGCGACGGCGGCGGTCGCCCAATCGTGGTTGGGCTCGTAGCCCAACCGGACGAGTAAATCGCCGGCGAGTTCGGCGAAGCGGGCGCGATGGGCCGAGGTGAACTCCCGTTGCCAGCCGGCCTTCTTGCCGCTGCGGAAGGTGTGCGACTTCTTGGGCGCGATAAGCGTCGACATTTTGGCTACGGTGGCGTCGATGTCGAACGGGGTCGTCGTGCGCGGAGCATAAAACTCGGCGATCGCTCGGACCAGCTCGCTTTGGCGCTCTGAGACAAGGTCTTCGAACCGGATCGCCAGGCAGTCGTCGCGTTCGAGCCAGCCTTGGTAGCGTCCAAAACGCTCGGCGATGTTCGGATAGTAGATGCCAGCCACGGGCGGATCGAAGCCGTTGATCGAAAGCATGATTGCATCTTCGATCGATGCGGCGTCGCGGAAGAAGGGATGGAGCCGGTGCCAGCGGTTCATCTCGCGGAGGTAATGCGCTTCCGAAACGACGACGTCGCGCGGATCGCGGTAAACGAAGTAGTTGACCGTGTGGCGGCGGTTCAGTTCTTCGGCGTAGGCGGGATCGAAGTACAGGTGCCCGCGGACGATTTCGCCGGGAACAAAACCGCGGATGAAGACGCAGGTGTTTTCCGGCGAGCGCTCGCGGAGCTGAAACGAACTGGTGTTCGAGGCGAGAAACGTCCCGTAGTTGGTGCGGTCGGGCAGCCCTTCGACGATTTGCACCAGCAGGTGGGTGCCGCTCTTGGGAAAGGAATTGGCGAGCACGGGAGGCTGCGCCGCGAGATCGTGGGCCGAAGCTCCGCGCGCCCGCAGCCACTTGGGAATCAAGAGCAGGGCGCGAGCGCCTTTGCGGACGAAGCCATTTTTATGGGTCAAGCTTTGGTGAAGCCAACTCATAGGCCAACATTGCGAAGTGAAGACAGTTGTGCTTGTGAATCCTGATGTTCGAAGCCGTCCGTCCCCCGACCACGAACCCATGTCACGAAGTCATTGATCGCCGAGTCGGCATCGGCCAGCATCTGCTCATAACGCTGACGCGCATAGAGACATGCTGCCGCGAACGCCCGACCGTCTTCCTCCCAGGACCGAATCTGGCGCGTGGCCTGCGCCACGAAATCTGCGCTCGGATCGATGGACCACTCGGCGCGAGCGCCCATCATTCCCGGAATGCATCCTCTTCCATAGGATAGCACAGGGCGGCCGCAGCCGAAGGCCTCGGTAACCACCAGGGGCTGCGCGTCGGGATAGCGCGTGGGAAAGAGTACAACGTGTACTTCATCGTAAAAGCGGCGTTTCTCTGCGCCATAAACGGGCCCGCGGTATTCCAGGGCGGAGCCAAACTCGGCTTGCGCCTCGACGATCATTCGTTGTTCGACCTGCGATTGAACGGGCCCGGCGAGGACTAGCTGCACGTCGCTGCCAGCTTGCCGAAGTGCGCGCAGCGTGTCGATCGCGATGGGAAGCCCTTTGGCGATCGACAGGTTGGCAATGTGCCCGAGGCGAAACCTCTGCGGGAGCGCGGACAAAGGTACCGGATCGTCTTTGGCGAAAGACGATTGCAGCAGTTGAATCGAGCTCGGCACGACCGCGATTGCGGGTCGGCAGCTATATAGCGCTCGCAGTTGCTGCTCCATGTGCGGACAGAGAACTAAGTGGAGACCGTTTTGTCCCAGCAGGAGATCCAACAGTTCGATTCGCCAGTCGTACCGATTGAGATAGGTGTAGATATGGTGATGCAATGCGCAGCGATATCCGCGGATTCGCGCGGCCGCGATCGCGAACATATTGAGGTAGAGTGCCAGGCCGGAATTGGCTGGCATATAGAATACGTGCTGTTCGGCACGCCGGCTGAAAAGCAGCTTCCATGGAGAACCCAGCGCGCGGACCAACTTAGCAAGCCGGAATCGGGGAGTGATCTTCGGCATGCTATTCGACCAGTTGTACGAATCGACTTTCAGCAAAGGCCGAGTTAGCTCGATCAGGCTTTGAGTGCAGGCCGTCATGCCGGTGACCGGCGGCGGCAGAACACCGTGGACGGTGAGCGCGGCAATCACCTTCGATTCGCGCTGCGAGAGGTCGGTCGGAGGATTCACGAGTGCGGCCCAAGTGCCCCAAGGCATGTCTAATTTCTGAAACGGATTCGTCGATTTGAAGCTCGACGGCGGGGAGTGGCCGATGCCCTGACCCGTACATTCGCGCTACATCAGCGGCCTCGGCGACGGAAGTCGTAGATCGCGTGAGAAGTCGACTACGGGGGCTGTGCCGACGAGGAATCTGCCGATCAACGACAACCCCCAAGCAAAGAAAAACGCCTCCAGGATTTCCGCTGCCATCGTGGAAGGATCTCCTCGAATTAACGATACGTAGTGGGGCGCCGCGGCGGCGAGAATCGCAATCAAATACTCGTTGGACGGTTGTCGCAGGAGCGCGTCGTCCAGGACTCGCACCAACAACACGAGCAAGAATGCATAGAGGACAACGACGGCGAAGCCACCCTCGTGATAGCAATGTCCGACGATACCCAGTCCCCAATTGGTGGCGTACGGCAACCGCAACACTTCTGGGACAATTCGCAAACCAAAGGGTGACGGCTTCTCGGGGAAGATGACACGTGGAATTGGATAGGTGACGAGAAAAGCAAGCGTGTTGAGCGGCTCCACGGGAGTTTTTCCCTCGTCCACCAGATGGATCGTGAGTAGTGAATAGTGCGTCGTGTACTGTGCCAGGAAGTGCATCCAGTCCTGCGTCGCTTGCCCAACAACTTTGTCGAGAGAAGTAGACTTGATGTTCTCGATAATCGAAGAGAAGCTTCGTTCTCTGGGATCATTTTGAGAGCCGGCATGGCGAAACGTGGCATAAAACGCCGCCAGGCTCAAGGCGGCGACACCCGCCAAGGTAATCCAAATCAAATTGCGCTTGGGCGAGCGATATCGCCAGCTGATCCAATAAATGCAGAACAACGGCGCGACGCCGACGGAAAGCAACAAGCGGCGCCCGATGAAGGTCACCATCGAAAACAAGAAGGCGTAAGCAAACACGCCGATGAACAGCGCTAGGGCAGCCATGTTCGTCTTGTTTCGATACCAGAAGCAGAAGCTAATGACGGCAGCAAAAACTGCTGCCTTCTGCGAAATGTTTCCAAACAACGCGCTCAGGATGGGAGTGCCTCGAAAGACTAGCGCAAGCAGCGTCAAGACGAAACAGAGTCCCAAAGAGAAAACCTGCCAAGTCAACGTTTGATTTGGCCATTTGTTGAAGCAATGGCCGACCAGTTTTTGCGGCCACTTCAGTCCGTAGTAAGCGAAAAACAGTGTCACATAAAAGAGCACGGTGCCGAGCATGTACTTTTCGACTTCGTGACGCGTAGGCTGAAACCACTGTAACTCCGGCCAGTGCCAATATCCGTAGACGACTTCCAAGCCACCGACGCCCACAAATATGGCGCCACCAAGCAGCAACAAGTTCCAAGCTGTAAAGGCATCTGCCTTCCCACGCAAATAGGGAATGGCCATCAGTCCGAAGCTCAATACGATCACCGCGATTCCCAGCGGCGCCAGTGGTTCGGTGTTCAACATGGTGGAGTAGCCATTTGAAATTAAATTGCGTTACGTGCCGCTCAGAGGCAAGACTTTGCAGTCGGTCAAGGCACGTCGGATTTCGGTCGCAGGTATGACTTGGGACCGCCAATCCTGCAGAGACTGTCGTGCGCGCAGCCGATACTTGGCGAGCGCCCCAACTGCTGTCACGTCGAGGATCGCCTCAGCCAATTTCGCTTTGTTCCCGGCGGGAAAAATTCTCCCGCTGTCGCCATCCTGCACCAGCTCGCACGCGGCCCCAACTACGTCGCTGGCGATCACCACCAAACCGGCCGCCATCGCTTCCTGGACTACCACCGCCCAGGGCTCAAAATCACTGGGTAGCACCAGCACTTCAGCCGCATGGTAAGCGGCGACGCAGCCTTCCAGCTCTTGAAAGCCCGTCCAGATGACCCTCGATTGGAATTGTTCCGGAATCCGCCGACGCAACTCGTCGCCCAATCGTCCCTCACCGACAATCAGTAGGTCCCACTCAGGTCTTTGCGCGGCGATTGCAACAAAGGCGTCGATTAGCAAGTCTACCCGCTTCTGGGACACCAGGCGACCGCTGTAGATCAAATAACGCCGACCGTCGCGCAATCCATATTCTCGGCGAAAGTCGCTTAGCCGATTCGCATCGCCGCGTTCGAAGAGGTCCAGGTCCGGATAACATGGCACTCGATAGATCCGCTCAGGGACAGCGCCATATTGCTGGAAAAATTGGTCTCCCAGCCGACCCATCGACATGATGCCAGTTGTGCGAGGAATCCACCAGCGGTAAACGCGCGTCTTCAACCAGCGCTTCCATCGGCCGAGGTTTCTCTCATTTTCGATGTTGCTGTCGTTGTGGCCAAAAAGCGGTATGCCGACCCGATGACAATGATTGATGATCCGGACGTACGATGCGTAGTAGTAGCCGGTAATGATGACCGCTCGAATGTCGTTTTCATGAAGATACCGGATAATCTCTCCACCTTTTTGCCATTCGGGAATAAGCCGGCTCAGGCTTCGATCGAAGGGCGACTCTCCAGCGCCGAAACATCGCGTGTGAATCTCATCGGGCAAATCGACTTTCCAATCGAAGTCCGCGGCGCCATGAGAGATCAGCGTGTGCAACTTCATTTCCGGCAGTCCGGCCGCGACCATGGCGTGCAGATTCACACGATAAGGCGCAATGCAGTTTGCGATAATTGCCAGACCTGGTCGCGGATGTTCGTTTGTCGGAGCCATCGAAAGGACGGGCGGATGTTGCAACGGAAAGCAAGGCGAACTCCCTTGCTGGGGGGGTGACCACAGGGGCTTAAAAAAAAGGCATCCGGGCGGATGCCCTTAATTATAGACCGTGGGAACTCGAACCTGACGGAATCCTTTTGGGGAATCTTGGCGATGAACCATGTTTCCGCCGGATAACTCAGTAGGCGCCGTCCGCAAACAGCACGATGCGAATCGTCCGGATGAGCAGGTACAAGTCCAGCCACGGCGACCAGTTGCGGACGTAGTACGAGTCAAGCTGGACGCGTTCTTCGTAGGTGGTGTTGTTCCGGCCGGAGATTTGCCAGACGCCCGTGATGCCGGGCGTGACCATGGTGTAGAGCCCGTAGTATGGACCGTATTTGACGACCTCGGCGTTTACGATCGGGCGCGGGCCGACGAGGCTCATTTGACCGCGCACGACGTTCCAGATCTGGGGCAGCTCGTCGAGGCTCGTCTTGCGAATGAAGCGGCCGATTCGCGTCACGCGGGGATCGTAGCGGAGTTTGTGGTCTTTTTCCCACTCGATCCGCAGGTCGGGGTGCTGCTCCAGGTAGTACTCGAGCACGTCGCTCGAATTCTCGAACATCGAGCGGAATTTCCAGGCCTTGAAGCGTTTGCCATCTTTGCCGATGCGGTCGTGCCCGTACAGGATCGCGCCGCGGGAGGACATTTTTACCGCCACCGCGATATAAAACAGCAGCGGCAACAGCAGGATGCCGCCAATCAGCGAGGCAACCAGGTCCATGCAGCGTTTGGTGATTCGCGGCAGGGGCAGCATCAAATTCTGCTGAATCAGCGTGCCGGCGAGGCCCTCAAACTGCTGATGCTTGGCCCAGCCGTCCGTGACGCTGCACAAATCCGAAAGCACGTAAATGTGGGGCACGGCGGTCAGATATTCATCAATCAACTCAGCCGGAGTCGTGGAACTTCCCCGCGAGGGGACTACCACGGACCAGTAGGCGTTTCGTTCTTCCGCGGCCTCGCGTGCGCGCGACCAGGGCCCGGCGTACCACGGCTCCTCTTCGGTGATCTCGAGCACTTCTGGATCGGCGACGACGCCGACGGGAATCAAGCCGAGGCGGCGATTATTGGCCAGCCAGTCGTAGGCCTTCACGGCGGCTGCGTCGTAGCCGCATACCAGCGTCGGGAATCCCCACCAGGAGCTCCTGGCGAGGAAACTGCGGAGCGTGCCGCGGCAAATCGGCAAGGCGACCAGGTACATGCCATAAGCCAGCGCCAGAAACAGACAGCGCTGCCAGGAGAGCCCGTCCGTGATCAACATCATGCTGACGACCCAGACGGCGAAGATCGAGGTAACGGCCATCGACAGCCGGCGAAACTCTTCGACAGGGCTGAGCCGAATTCCGGGATACAACCCGAGCTCGGCGCTGATCAACAAGAAACCGGTCGCAATCGGCCAGAAGCACGCGCTCAAGTTGAGGCCGGTCTTGATTCCGGCGTAGAGCAACACGACCCGCGCCAGCGCGATCACCCCGAGCAGCAAGGTGAGATCAACTGCCACCAGCGGCCCGCTGGTCAGCACTTGCTGCACCAGATAGCGGAACCCAACGCGCCGGGTTTCGACTTGTGGACTTTCGATCTCCGGCTGCGCGGCATCGCTGGCCAGCGATGCCGCCATCGCCTCGTCGCTCGGCAACAAACCGGGCTGCTGCGCCGACTCATCAAGAGATTCCTCAGTATCAGTAAATTCAAGTTGGCTCATCGTGGCTCGTGCGTTTTTTCGATCCAATCGCCGCAACAATTGAAAATCAAGGAGAGTCGAATCGGCAACTGTCAATTATATCATTTAGACCACGTTCGATACTGTCCGCCAAGCTCCAACGGTCCCCCGGGCGAGGGCCATCGTGGCGGGCAGGTGCGGTTTCGCAGCGATTCTGGCTTGCCCTGAAACGCGGCGAACGGCGTCGGAATGTAGTGCTGTCCCGTCAACAGGAAGAGGCGTCCGCCGGTTGATTTGTTCCTGGTCGTGCCGGCGAAAAGACGGCGAAGAAAAGCGGCGATTCGCGTCGCCGTCCGGCTGACGCAAATCCACCTTCGAAGCGTTGAATCCATCCGCTGCCGGGTCTGATTTCAATCTAGTGATGCCGTTAAAGTGTGTCAACGAAATGTGCCGCGGCGGACTCATTGGACCGCGTATTAGCTCACAATTCTGCCAGTACGAACGAAATGGCCGAGACCGACGGATGCGCCGTGCGTAACGATTGGAGTGACTGCACCAATGCGGCGCAGTTCGCGGGTAAGCCAGTCGCTTGGTAAGCCGCCTCGCCCGTGATAGAATGAAACCGTGACGTAGGTGCACAAAATGGCAGAGCGGAATTCACCGTTGCTGGCTGCCACGGTGCAGCATTCCCTCGCTTCTCAAAGCTTGCGGCCCGGCCTGCTCAGTACCACTCGACCAACGCAGAGACTGGAGCTGTCGCCGGCACAAGGCACCCGGAAGGTAGCATTCGATGATGAAGGACAAGTTAATTGTTGTCGCAGGGGGTGGCGGGTTCATTGGCGGCCACCTGGTGGGCAAGCTGCGTGAAATGGGCTGCGAGCAGATTCGCAGCGTCGACGTCAAGCCGCTCGACCAGTGGTACCAGGTGTTCGACGACGTCGACAACATCGAAGCCGACCTCAAGCTCCGTGACGAGTGCCAGGATGTCTGCCGCGGCGCGAGCGAGGTCTACAACCTGGCCGCCGACATGGGCGGTATGGGCTTCATCGAGAACAACAAAGCGCTGTGCATGCTCTCGGTGCTGATCAATACGCACCTGTTGCAGGCGGCACTCGACGCCAAAGTGGATCGCTACTTCTACGCTTCGAGCGCGTGCGTCTACAACGCCGACAAGCAGCGGAACGAAGACGTCGTGCCGCTCAAGGAAGCCGATGCCTATCCCGCGATGCCGGAAGACGGCTACGGTTGGGAGAAGCTGTTCTCGGAACGGATGTGCCGCCACTTCCGCGAAGACTTTGGTTTGATCACGCGCGTGGCGCGGTTCCACAACGTCTACGGCCCACACGGCACCTGGGACGGCGGCCGCGAAAAGGCCCCGGCCGCGATCTGCCGCAAGATCATTCACGCCAAGGAATCCGGCGCGAAGGAGATCGAAATCTGGGGCGACGGCAAGCAGACTCGCAGCTTCATGTACATCGACGACTGCGTCGAAGGCATTCTCAAGATCACGCACAGCAACATCGAAGAGCCGATCAACCTCGGCTCGGATGAGCTCACGACGATCAACGGTCTGGTGGACATGGTCGAGGAGATTGCGGGCGTGAAGTTCGTGCACAAGCACAATCTCAATGCCCCTAAGGGCGTCAACGGTCGCAACAGCGACAACACGCTGATCCAGAAGTATCTCGGCTGGGCTCCCGGCATCCGCCTTCGCGACGGCATGGAACGGACCTACCACTGGATCAACGAGGAATACTCAAAGGTCCACCGCGGCGAGACCGTCCGCACGTGAGAGGCCGGCGGCCAGACATCGGAGGCGACCAGTTCGGTGGAGGTCGGACCCTTGTTGAATGACCTGCCGCCACGCAATGGTCGACGGGCACTGTTGACCGGCATCACCGGCCAGGATGGCTCGTATCTGTGCGAGCTATTGCTCTCCAAGGGGTACGAAGTCTACGGCATCATCCGCCGCAGCTCGTCGTTCAACACCGGGCGGATCGACCATCTTTACCAGGATCCGCACGAACCGGACATTCGCTTGCGGCTGGTGTTTGGCGATCTGACGGACGCCACGTCGATCAGCCACGCGCTCAAGACGATTCGTCCGGACGAGGTCTATAATCTCGGCGGCCAGTCGCACGTCCGCGTATCGTTCGACATTCCCGAGTACACCGGCTCGGTGACGGGGATGGGCGCGGTGCGCGTGCTGGAGTCGATGCGCGAGCTCGGGCTAAACGCGAAGTTTTACCAGGCGTCGTCCTCGGAGATGTTCGGCGCCGCGACGGAAATTCCGCAGCGCGAGACGACGCCCCTCAACCCGCGGAGCCCCTACGCGGCCGCAAAGGCCTACGCCTATCACATCACCCGCGACTACCGCGACGCCTACGGATTCTTCGCAGTCAACGGCATCCTGTTCAATCACGAGTCGCCACGCCGCGGCGAGACGTTTGTCACGCGGAAAATCAGCCGCGCAGTCGCCCGGATCAAGCTCGGCAAGCAGGAGCGGCTGTATCTGGGCAACCTGAACGCGCTTCGCGATTGGGGCTTCGCCGGCGACTACGTCGAAGCGATGTGGTTGATGGTGCAGGCCGACAAGCCGGACGATTATGTTGTGGCGACCGGCGAATCCCACTCGGTCCGCGAGTTCTGCGAAGTCTGCTTCGCGGAGGCGGGGCTGCCAATCAGCTGGCGTGGGGCGGGCGTCGATGAGCAGGGCGTCGACGCCACTGGCCGCGTGCTGGTGGCGATTGATCCGCGTCACATGCGGCCCACCGATGTAACCAACCTCTGCGGCGACGCGACGAAGGCCCGCGAGCAACTCGGCTGGCAGCCGAAAGTCCGTTTCCACGAGCTCGCGCGGATGATGGTTGAGCACGATCTGCGCTTGGCCGGAACGTGACTCGAACTGACGCGCGGCGGCGTGCGTCATCTTGGCCGATTCCGCCGCGGGTATTTATTAAGTCCGGACGAACTGGACGGCTGTTGGTCCATCTCTCTGAACGGCGCTCGCTCATCGTGAATTGCGCGTCACCATTGCGTTCGATCGGAGAGCGCGCGGGAATTGACGAAGGTTCCGTCCAGCATTTGTCGTTTCTCGCGTAATCGTGACGAAATCTGTGCGGCTGTGCATCGGCGCGCGTTTTGGCATCGTCTTTGCAATTCGATCAGGCAGACGCACTCGACGCGGCGCGGCTCGATCGTCGCAGCTTCCATACGATACGCGAACTCAGCACGAAGGAGCACTGCCATGGGACTGTTCTCATCTACGGAACTCAATTCGCTCGACGAACTCTTCCTGCATCAATTGCAAGATCTCTACGACGCCGAACATCGGCTGACCGATGCGTTGCCCAAGATGGCGGAAAAGGCAAGCCACGCCTCGTTGAAAAACGCCTTCATGACCCACTTGGACGAAACGCAATTGCAGATCGAGCGACTCGAGATGATCTTCGAAAACATCGGCCAGGAACCGCAGCGCGTCAAATGCGCCGCGATGGTCGGCCTGATCGCCGAAGGCGACGAAGTGCTCGATGCGGTTGGTGATTCGGATGTCATCGACGCCGCGCTGATCGCGGCGGCACAGCGGGTCGAGCACTACGAGATCGCCGGTTACGGCACGACGCGCGCGTTTGCCCAGCGGCTCGGCAACAGCTACGCCGCGGAGCTGCTCCAGCAGACCCTCGACGAGGAAGGCGCCGCCGACAAAAAACTGACGGGAATTGCCTTGCGAACCGTCAATCCGTCGGCAGTCTGATCACCCCGCGCCGACGAGCACAATTCAATTTCACTCCTGCCTGGTGTAGTTGTCGGCGGCGAACCGTCGGCATGCACACGACAATCACGTATCGAAAGGACCAGAATCATGCGCATCGCAAGTCTATTAAGTGTATTGCTGCTGGCCGGCACCTGCTGGGCTCAGCAAGGCGTCGAAGTTCAGGCGCCGGGCGTCCGCGTCCAGACCAACACCAACGGCGATCACGCCGTCACCGATCGCTCCGCCCCGAACCATTACGCCACGACCCAAGACCTGGGTCAAAAGCGGATCGTGCGGGCCAGCGAGCTGATCGGGCTCAATGTCAAGAACAACGCTGATGAAACAGTCGGCGAAATCAACGACATCGTGATCGACCCGAACGACGGCCGCGTGCGTTACGTCGCGCTTTCGGTCGGCGGATTCCTGGGCATTGCCGACCAGTTGTTTGCGATTCCCTGGGCGTCGTTCGAATGCCGGCGCGAGGGCGACCAGCATGTGGTCGTGCTCAACGTCGACAAGGAAACGCTCAAGAAAGCCAAGGGCTTCAACGAGGAGCACTGGCCGGACATGGCGAACCCGCAGTGGCAGACCGAAAACGATCGGTTCTACGGCACGCCGCGGTCGACTGACGTCCGGGCCAACCGCCCCACCGACCTGCGATAACCTCAGCGACATTCGGTAACGTCGTCTCGCCGAATGTGTGGGCCGCTTCCGTGGAGCAAACCTCCGCGGAGGCGGCTTTTTTTGTTGGCGCTGCGAGGTTAGGCTGCATTCAATTACCTCCAACTACGAATTCTCGACAGGAGCAGTGCCATGCAGACCGACCCCATGCAGCGGAGCAAAGAAGAACTCTCCTCGATCGTCGACCACATCAGCGTGCCCAACTCACCGGTGGGGATCGACGCCCAGCTCACGCACGCGATCATCATCACTTATCTGCAGCAGATTCTCGCGCGGCTCGATGTGCTGGAAACAAAAGTGAGCCAAATCCAGCCGTAATTGGGGCGTCCGAGTGAGGTATGCTTGAGTAGGCACCTCTTCTCTCGTCTCAGTCTCTCTTCCGGAACGCCGAACAATGTCGCTCCTTTCCGTGCTGCAGACGGCCCATACCGGGCTCTCCGCGGCGGTCGTGATGGTGGATGTCGTGAGTCACAATGTGGCCAATTCGCGTACGAACGGTTACAAGACCCTGCGGCCGGTGAACGTCACGCAGCTGCCCGGCGAGCGCGACGCGGCGATCAGCGTCGGGACGGGCGTCCGCGTCGCGGGGCTTGCCGTCGACGAGTCTCAGGGGCCATTGGTCGTCGCACCCTATCTCACGATGCGCGACGCGATCCGCTTTGAAGAGGAAGCCTGGGACGCCGAGCTGCCGACCGCCATCGAGGAGCAGTTGATCGCCGAAGGGGCCGTCGAATTGTCGAACACCGACATCGGCGACAAGCTGATCGAGCTGATCCTGGCGGAGGAGCAGTTCCTGGAGAACGCCAGCGTGTTTGAGACGGCCGACGAAATGCTCGGCGACCTGGTGCATCTGACCCGTTCGCGGTGACATCTCGCGGCGGCGGCCCCAGTGAGCGCGGCGATCTTCCGCGGCACAAATCTTCCGAAGTACAATGGAGTCGACGGACATTCGCCTCTTCGCACCGTCGCCGTGTCACGTTTTCGGAAGCGCCCCTGATGCCTGACCCCGCCATTTCACCGGCCCAAGTGGCCATGCTCGTTCAGGGGAGCGAAGTTTACGGCATCGGCACGATCGAAAAGCTCTACGCCGAGTCGTGGCCGGAGATGACGTTCATCTGCCTGGGTCCCGGTCCGATGTTCGATTGGCTCCGCGGCCGCGGGGCCAGGGTAGAGCTCGTCGAGGGCCTGGTGAGCCTGCGAGAAAAGTCGTCGTTGGCGACGCTCTGCAAGATGCCGCTCGTGTTTCAACGTGCGAAGCGCGATGCACAGCGGATCGACGCGCTGGTGCGAGGCCGCGGTGTTCGCGTGATCCACGCTCAGTGGCGTCCGCAACAGATCATCGCCGGCTACATGCGCCGCCTGAGTTACCGCAGCGTCTGGCAGATCAACAACAACATGAGTCGCCAGCGGCTCGCCGGGCTGGGTGTGAAACTGAATCACCGCTTGGCCCGCTGGGGCGCCGACCTGCTCTTGCCGGCGAGCGACTTTATCGCGGCGAACTGGGAGGGATGCGGAGTGCCGATCCGCACCATTCGCAACGCCGCGGTTCCGCTGTTCGCGGAGCCCAACGAAGTGCCGCTGAAGGGACCGCTGCGCACGCTCACCGCCGGCCGTCTCGAAGCGAGCAAGGGACATCATGTGGCCGTTGACGCAGTGATCGCTGCGCGGCAAGTGGGCTGCGACGCGACGCTTGACATGTACGGCGGGCCCGTCGACGGCAATCCCTACGCGGACGAATTGAAGCGCAAGATCGAAGCGGCCGGCGTGGGCGCAGCCATCCAGTTCATGGGCTTTCGCGACGACCTCCGCACGCGGCAGCGTGAGTATCATCTGGGGCTGCAGTGCCGGCTGGACCCCGAGCCCTGCAGCTTGTGGGTTTGCGAAACGCTGGTCGACGGGTTGCCGCTGTTGGCATCAGCGACCGGCGGCACGCCGGAATTGGTCGAGGAAGGCGTCACGGGTTTGCTCTACCCGCCCGGTGCGGCCGATGTCTTGGCGCGACAACTCGTCGAACTTGGCCGCGATCGACGGCGGCTGGCGGCGATGCGGCCGGCAGCGTTCGAACGTGGACGGCGGCAGTTCACGGTCGAACGCTTTCTCCGCGAAACGCTAGCAGCCTATGAGAGTCTCGACCGCGCCAACTAGGCAGAAGCCGTTGTGCCGGCTGTAGCGGTCGTACGTGGAGCGTGAGCCGCGTGGAGGGCTGGAATCTCCGCATTTCGCAGCTTGAGCGGCGGGCGTTACGTCGACGCAACCTCAAGCTTTGACTAGACTTAAAGTGGCCACTAGAATCCAGGTCAACCGCCCGCCGAGCCCTTTGAACCATTTGCAGCCTGAGACGACGATGGGGATCGACACTGCTGCCGCCAACTTTCTGCTTGCGGCGCGCTCGCACGGAGTGGATTTCAGCGACACCGCGACGCTTGGCCGGCAGGACTTTTTCGCTCAGGAAAGTGCGTTCGCACCTGTCGCGGCGGCTTTTTCGCTGCCCTTAGGAGCGGCCGGGACGATCGCCGCCTGCGGCACCAGCGGCGACAAGTTTTTGGAGCTGCTCGGCGCCAGGTCCGTGACGTCGTTCGACGCCTCGGAATACGAAAAGGCAACGGTGATCCACGACATGAACCTGCCGCTGCCGGCCGAGTACCGCGGGCGATTCAGCGCGGTGTTCGACGGCGGCACGATGGAGCACGTGTTCAACACGCGGCAGTTCTACGGCAACGTGCTCGACATGATCCGGCCCGGCGGGCATTACCTCTGCGTGACCTGCGGGAACAACATGGTTGGGCACGGGTTCTACCAGTTCAGCCCGGAGTTCTTTTTCCAGACGCTCACGCCGGAGAATGGCTTCACG
>JBFWSG010000077.1:0-21527 GCA_050248495.1 Pirellulales bacterium
AGCTCCGTCACTTCGCTTTCGCGAACACCTCGCCGCGGCTGCGGGTGCAGGTCGCTCGGAAGAGGGCGTGGTCCGATTGGTCGCTAAGGAAACGCACCGAACCATCGACGTAGGCGAATTGGATTCCGCCGGGGTGGCGGCTTTTGAAGCCGCGGGCGCTGCCCCATTGGGTGCGGAAGGCGATCGGGTCGGGTGTGGTGAGACCGTTGTTGAGGGGGATGTTGCAGCTGCACCAGTCGCCGTCCGAGTAGTAGGCGACCGTGTGGGCGTTGAGCAGCGGGATGTCTTCGCCGACCATGGCCGTGTAGCTCGCCCCGTCGAGGACGGCCGCCATTCGCACCGGCTTGCGGAACGACTGGCGGAAGAAGATGCCGCGGCAGCGGATGTCGCGGTGACAGTCGCGGGCGGGTCCGCCCGAGAGCGTGTCGTAGATGCCGCTGGGATATTTTGAGTCGTCGTTGTGGAAATTGTTTTGGCCCGGGTCGAGCCAGGTGTCGTCCAGCACGCCCTTGTAATTGGTCGTGGCGGTGGGGCGGAGCCAGAAGTAGGAGAGCTCCTTCATCTCCCGCGCGTTGTCGCTCGCACAGAGCAGCTCCGGCAGTTGAATCTCAAGCAAGTCGCAGACGCTGGCCGATGCGATGCCAACGCCTTCACGCGTGGTGTCGGGAGCGCAATTTTGATCCGCCGGGACATCGCCGACGAGGGCGCCCGCACCGACGAAGCGATCGTACAGGTCCTGCTGATCGAAGTAGGGCAGCGTGTTGAAGATCCAGCCGACGCCGGGCTGGTCCTTGTCGTACGCGCCGTCCCAGCCGGTGCCCATGCTGACGGGAAAGGTGCCCTTGGCTGCTTCGTACTTCAGCGCGGCAAGCGAAAGCTGGCCCAGCCGGTGGGCACAATCGTTCCGCCGCGAGGCTTCGCGGGCGGCCTGAATCGCCGGGAGCGCCAGCGCCAAGAGCACGAACACCAGCGCCGCGGCGATCAACATCTCGACGAGGGTGAACGCCGCTCGCGGGCTCGTTCGTGGTGTGTCACTGGTGATCATTTGGCGCCGCTCTGTCTCCACTCGTCACTCGGCCGAATTCGGCCCCGGGACGCGCAACAAGTTGAATTTTTCCAATTGCCGCTCCCGGCCGACGGCGACGCCCAGCTCGATCCGATGGAAGCCATACTGATCGAACACCAACAAGTCGAACGCATGTTCCCCTTTTTCGAGCGGCAGTGTGACGATCGAAGCCTGCGAAGCGCGGACGTTTGGATCCACGAGCACATCGCGCCCGTCGATGACCAGCCGGTAGCCGTCATCGGCATTGACGACGAACGAATAGCGCCAGCTTTCGTCGACGACGAATCTTCCGGAATACTTCACGACAAAGCAATTGGTGCCTTCCGGCGTGTTCGGTAAGCCCGGGACCGGCCGGTCGAGATCAAACAGATTCAAGTAGCCGCGGACCGCCTCTTGGTGCTCGGGCTCGCCGTAGCCGTCCTGAAAATCGATGGCCTCGATCGCGGAGTGGCGCGTGACCTCGCCCGACTGCAGGTGCCGTTGGAACACTTCTTCGGCCGTGTCGAGCGACGGAATGCTGACGTGACCATCTTCGATGTGCCAGCCGTCCGGCGCGCGTGGCCCCGGCTCGACGGCCACGATCGACGAGACGCCTTCGGCCGTGAGGGCGGGAATCGGCGGGGCCTGGAAACGCAGTTCCTCCTCGATGGCTTCCCAGTCCATCGCCTCATTGCCGACGGTCACCAGGCCGTTGGCCGCCAGGTGGACCAGCGAACCGGGGATAAACACTCGCGACGACGAGGGAATGCTGGGCCGGCCGGCGGCCACGAACTCGACTTCGCCGTCAAAAACTTCGATCGTCGTGTCGCCCGACTCTTTGTCGACGGCCACGCCAAACGACGTGCCGATGTGCAAGACTTCGCCGGTCGGCGTCTGCAGGCGCAAGCGGGAGGCGGAATCGTACACGTCGAGCTGCACGCGACCGCTCTGGCAAGAGACCATGTCGCGGCTCAGGTCGAATGTGACGCGACAAGGACCGACCATTTTCAGGTCGGCGCCGTCGAACAGGCTGACGGTCATCGAGCCCGATTCGAGCGCGATGGCATCATCCGTCACGAAGCCGCCGATCTGAGGCAGCTCACGTGACGCGGTCGCGTCGGCACTCAATTGTTTGATGACCCCGATATAGCGAACGACTTGTTCGCCGTCGCCCGGGCGCTGCGACTTGTCCGGCAGCCCCACGTCGGCAGACGTCAGGCGGACCGGCTCGTTGTGCGACCGCAAGCCGACGTTCAAGGCGGACACCAGCAGGATCGAGGTCGCGAGCGCGGCAAATAGCCCAGTCCGTCCGCTGATTTTCGGCAGCGGCCTGGTCGCGCGGGATGCCACCGGAGGCAGCGGCTGATCGGCGAACGCGGCTAAGTCGCTGCCATGCCACTGCAGCAGTCCGTGGAACTGCATCATCTCGGCCGCGAAGGAGCGCAGCTCGTCGTCGGCCATTAGTTGTTCGATCTCGACGCACTGCTCGTCGGTAACGGTGCCCTCCATGGCGGCGGCCAAGAGCTCGCTAAGACGTTCGGCGCGATTGGATTTCTCGTCCATGGCTTAACTCTCCAGGGCAATGGCCTTCTGGACGCAGGACAAGAGGCGCTGCCGGATGCGGTAGAGCGCCTGGGCCACGGCGGCGACCGATTGGCTCGACCGCTCGGCGATTTCGGCCACGCCCTGGCAGCGGTCGTAGCGCTCCAGCAAGAGGTCGCGGCTGCGTTCGGAGAGCCGCTGAACACAGTGCTGCAAGGCTTGAATGCGGGCATCGTGATCGACGGCGGCTGTCACCGTGGTTTCGGCGAGATTGGCGATCATCGAATCGGAGAAGAAGTGCCGATCGCGGCTGAACTTTCGCTTGTATTCGAGCACTTCAAACGACGCCACGCGGCAGGCCCAAGGCAGGAACTCCGCTCCGACCGGCGCCTGCTCCCGCTTCCGCCACAGCACCATGTTCGTCTCTTGCAAGACGTCGAGCGCATCCTGCCGGCGAAACAGCAGCGAGAGAATGTAAGCGTAGAGCGCACCTTGGTGCTGCGCGATCTGAGCCACGATCTGGTCGTCGCGGGCCGCGCTTTCTGGTAAGTCGGTGTGCATGCACTACGCTCGGAAAGATTTCTTGCGGCCCCAATCGGCAGCCCGTCTCAGTGGGGCTGCCGGTGCGGCTAAAACATAACGGAAATTCTGTTCAAAATTCTGAAATTGTCGGTGGCTCGTCAGGTTCGCGTTTCGTACATAGCGCGCCGCTTCCTCAAAATTCGCCGACGACGTCGCCGTCGCTGCGGTGGCCCAGTCGATTGAAGATGCGGAGGTCCAAATCGTAACTGATCAGCCGCACGTTGCCGTCGGCGAAGGCAGCGTTCATTCCGGCCGGGTGGGCCGAGCCGAAGCGGAAGCCGGGCAAGCTGATGTTCGGATCCGAGTCGTCTTCGGTCGTCAACTCGTCGGGACCAATCTGGCAGATGCAGCTGCGGAGCGAGTCTGCGTCCCAGCCGCCCGACCAGCCGTGGTCGTCGTGCTTGGCGCCGGAGTCGTAGCGGTCGGGGCTGAGTCGTTTTTCGCTCAGCACAAGCGTGTGGCTCGAACCGTCGGTGATCTTGGCGAAGTCGACCTTGGTGTAGAAGCCGGTTTCGAAGCCGCCGGTCGGGCCGGTGCGGTAGAGGTTGCTGCGGACGATCACGCCCCAAAACCCGACATAAGCGTTGCCCATGTCGGCGGCCGATTTAGTGACGTCGTGAATCGGGCTGGTGCCGTAGCTGCCCCACATGGTCCGCATGCCGCAGCCGCGGGTGTCGCCGGTCTTGGTGTCGATGTTGTAGAACGGAATGCTATCGATGGGGACATTGAAGCGGGCGCTCACCTGCGAATCGCTGGGGAAGGGGACGGCGGCGGCATAGTCGATCAGGTAGGGAAAGACGTCGCCGTTGGGACCCGAGTACTGACTGCGCTCGGCCGCGCGGGTCAGCCCGCGGCGGCTGGGACAGTTGAAGCCGTTCACCGCGGTCTCTTCCAGCTGCCACTGCTGCGTCAGCCCGGCGACGGGGCCTTCTTCGAGGTACGGCAGAATCTGAAATGGCCAGCCGAGGCCCTGGTTCTTCGGCCCCTCTTTGAGATAGTTCTCGATCCGCGGCCAGGGCACGATGCCGCCCGACGGAAAGGCCTTCTGCGAATCGACGTGATTGTGCATCGCCAACATGGCCTGCTTGAGCTGGTTGGCACACTGCATCCGCCGGGCCGATTCGCGCGCGCTTTGAATCGCCGGCAACAAGAGCGCCACCAAGATGCCGATGATCGCGATCACCACGAGCAGCTCCACCAGAGTGAAACCGCGTCGGCAGGGCAGGCCTTGGATTGGCACACGCTTGCGGCTGGAAGTCCTGTTGTTCATGGCAGATCCTTCACGGTTGATCCTTAACCTTGGCGGCGCGGGCGAGCAACGAGCGCCGGTATCAGGCCTAGCGCAAGACAGGCCAGTCCGGGTTCAGGCACACTGCTCGCCCCGCCCGCTCCGCCGTAGACCGTGCCAAACTTCGACTTCCAAAGCTGGTAATCCGACTGCGCGACCCCGCCGCCGTCGCCATTGCCCTGCAGCGCCGACTCGTCGGCAGCGCCGAGCGCGTTGCGCCAGACCGTGTAGTCCGCGGCATCGACGATCCCGTTGCCATTGAAGTCGCCCGGGCGACCGCCGGAAAGAATCTGGCCGAAGAGCTGAAAGTCGCCGAGCTGAAATTCGTCCGCCGTGCCGCGGAGGGCCGTGAACACGACTTTGTACGACTTGTAGGCGGCGGCGTTGTCGACCGACACGACCGCACCGGCGGTGTTGCGTCCGGTCGGGACTTCGAGATCGGTGAGGGTGCCAGAGTCGATAATGATCCAATTCTCTTCATCACCGGCGCTGTTGTCGTCGCTCGTGACGGCGTCGTTCGTGCCGTAGATCACCCAGGACCGCGGATCGCGGTAGTCGGCATCGTTGGCCGTAGTGAGCTGGAAGCTGTCGATGACCGTCGAGGCGGCCGCGGGCGTGACGATGAAGCCCGCGTTCACGCCACCGCTGTTGAAATACTTGGTTGTGTTAACCGGGTCGGCGTCGACCGCCCGGATCGCCGGCGAGCCGATCTGAAGGATGTCCTGGCCGGTGCCGTTGGTGGACGTGAAAAACGAAGCCTCGGAGATCTGCATCGAGTTCCCGCCGTTGAGCTGGGGGAACAGCAGCTTGTACGACGAGTAGCTGGCGGCGTTGTTGACGGTCACGACCGGACTATCGGTGAAGAGCGTGGTGGGGGCCACGATCGAGCCGCTGTCGATGGGCGTCCAGTTTTCGGCCGTGCCGAGGCTGTTGTCCGTGCTCAGGATCGGATCGTTGGTGCCGAACAGCTGCCAGGCGGTGGGATGCCGATCGAGCGCGTCGTTCGCGCTGGCAACGATAAAGCTGCGCACTTGCGCGGGAGACTGTGGCGTGACGATGAAGCCGCTGTTGTTGCCGGCGTAGTTCAGGTACTTGGTCGCGGTGTTGCCGTCGATGGCCTTGTCCGCGCCTTCAAAGTCGAAGTGACCGCTCGCCGAGGTGTAGGTGAAATCGACTAGATTGCTGGGCGGTTCCTCGGAGGGATAGTTCGAGTCGGGCGTGGGGAGCTGGAAGGCGTAGGCGTTGTCGGCGATGCCGAAGACGGCGTTGCCGGTGGCATTGGGGCCGGTGTAGAGCTGCACGTCGGCGACCTGGATGCCGTTGAAGCCATCCTTTGGCTTGTCAAACACGATGCGGTAGTTGTTGTAGGCCGTCGAGTTCGTAAAACTCTGCGCCGGAGCAGTCGTGAGGCGCGTATTGGGAAGCGACAGCGCGCTCGCGGCGATGAAGTTCCAATTCTCCCCAGAGCCATCGCCGTTGTCGACACTGGCGATCGCCTCGTTCGTGCCGTAGAGCTTCCAGCCAACGGGATCGCGCCACGACGCATCGTCGGCGGTGGTGAACTGGATGCTTTGGACGGTCGTGCCGCCAAACAGCGGCTCGATGATCATGCCGACGTTCCAGGGAGGGTTGGCATAGTTCAGGTATTTCGTGTTGGCGATGCCGTCGATCGCCGACAAAGGGCCTTCGTTGGTGGAGTAGTTGCTATTCGTCAAAAGACCGTCCGTATCGATGGCGATCACCTGGGCCGCGGAATTGAGCAGCGGCGCAGCGCAGGCCCATGACGCACAGAAAACCGATGAAGCGATCAACGCCAGAGAGGCAGTGATACGATTGCAGGACACGTGAAAACTCCTTGAAGAATCTCTTGCTGTAACGGCGCTCGGGCCGCTCGGAAACCACCGGCCTGCTGGGATGTCCCTCGTTAGGCCGAATTCGGCCAACTTTTCAACAGTTTGCAGACGCTGCACTCTTAGAAAGTGGAAAATGGGTTCATCCCAGATTTCGAACTCAAACGGTTCCCCGCCTTAGGACACTTGCCCACCCTGATTTGTTTTGTTGTTGCGAATTTCGACTTCCGCCGCGAATGGGGATCTGGTCCGGCTGGCCTCCGCAACGGCCCCGCTTCGACCATCGATCGCCGCGCCGCGGCCACACCCACCAGCGCACGTGACTGCAGGGCGTGACCAGCCGGACCAAACCCTCCATTCTTATGTCCAAATCCGCTCTCGGCGACGGGCGCATCCCAGTCCGCTCACCGCCAGCGCCAATAGCGCCGCAGACGCCGGCTCCGGCACAGCCTGCAGCCCGACCGCCTCGGCGAACGTCGTGGCGACGCGCAGCTCGTCCGCCGTGCCGCTGGCGAGTTCCACGCGCACCTCGTCGAGCAGAATCACCTGGCCGGAGGAATAAGTTGCGATGGCGGCCGCGGTCGATGGAGCAGTCGCGCCGATGGTTGGATTGCGATAGATGTAGAGATCGGTGCCGTCGGTGCGGACGTTCATCTGCGCCACGAGGAGCTGCGGTCCACTGGTGTCGATCGGCACTCCCGAATCGACGTACGCGCTGCCGCCTCCGGCGAGGCCGCCGGCGACATAAATCGAGTAGTTCGGCGAAGCGCCGCTGCCGGTCCAGGTGTCGCCATAGGAGAATTTCTCGTCGCCGCTGCCATAGAAGCCAAAGTTGCCGAAGTTGGGGCCGTTTTGGCTGATCAGAAACGATGCCCACAGCGTCGTGCCGGGCGAGTTCGGAGCAGCGGCCGACAAGTGGCGGTAACCCTGGCTTCCGCCAGGAACGATCGCGTTGCCGCTCGTGGCGAGGCCGGGATAGTTCAAACCCGGCGTGGCGACCGTCAATCCCGTCGCATTCCAGCTCGTGCCCCAACCGGTGCCGCCATTCGCATTGTGCAGGCCGCCCGTTGGATAGTCGAAGCCCTCGTACGCCAGCAAAGCACCGCGGACGGTGGAGGCACACGTTGCCAGGATTGCCAGGCAGAGCAGGGGAGCACCGTTACCGAAGAGCATTCTTTTCATGTAGGCCACCTCAAAGACTCAGAGAAATGAAAAGGGAATCACGTTCTAATAAGCGGAAGCAGGGGATCAATCGCCGGACCAGGCACCGCGGCAAAATCGCGGCGAAGTGCGAGTGACACGAGCGCGCGGCGAAATGAGCAGCCACAACCGCCAGGCCAAACTTTGCGACGATGGATCAGAATCGCTTCGCCGCCGTCGACGCGTTCGTCCGCTGCCGCCTGTCCAACCATGAGCTCGCCTCGTCACCGGGACCGGTCAAAACGAATGACACTCAACCGACGCGAAACCTCGACCAACGCGGTCGAGGTTATCGCCGCGATACTCTTAATCTGTTCACTCACCGACCCGCGGAGGCGATCGGAGGTGCCATGGTCGAGTTCACGCTGCCGCGCGATCCCCCACTCGAACTGACGGCGGGGAAATTCGCCGGCCGGATGACCCTTGGGGCATGCACGCAACTCTTGAGGAGTCCAAGTTGCCGAAAAGGAGATCCGCCGCAGGTAAGCTGCCGCTCGTGACGCGAGATAACGCCGAATTTTGGGAATCGGACATTTTTTTGAGGAATTCGATTGCGACAAACTGCGACAGAAGCTGGGGAGACTTCCCCCAGACGCCTAAAATGCCCACACGGTCCGTTATTTCTCGCTCCTCAGCGAACTTCCCACCGCCCCACGGGTCATCACCCGCATGTCGACGCCAAAACTCTCCGAGGTTCGTGCTGGATACGACCGCTGGTCGGCGGTCTACGACCATGACGCCAATCCGCTGCCGGCGCTGGAAGAACCCGTCGTTCGCCGTGCGGCGGGCGAGGTGGCCGGCCTGAAGGTCGTCGATCTGGGCTGCGGCACGGGTCGGCACACGGCCTGGCTCGCCGCGGCGGGGGCGCGCGTCACGGCGGTCGACTTCTCCGCCGGCATGCTCGCCGAGGCCAGGCGCAAAGCGACCGGGAATGACGTCACGTTCATCGAGCACGATCTGCACCAGCCGCTGCCGTTTGCCGATGGCGAGTTCGCTCTGGCCGTCAGCGGCCTGGTACTGGAGCACCTGGTGGACTTGAGAGCATTCTTCCGCGAGACGAGACGAGTGCTCCGCGGAAGCGGCCGCGCCGTCGTCTCGGGAATGCACCCGGCCATGTTCCAGCGGAGCAGCCAGGCACGTTTCACGGATCCCACATCCGGCGAAGTCGTTGCGCCCGGCAGCGTGAACCACTCGATCGCCGAGATGGTGATGGCAGCGCTCGACGCCGGCTTGCGGCTCGACAATGTGAGTGAGCACGCACCGACTGCGGAGTTCGCCGAGCGCTACCCGCGCGCGGCGAAGTATGTCGATTGGCCGATGCTCGTGGTATTTTCGTTCATTCGAGATTCAGGCGCAAACTAAAGCGGGACGCGCCTGAGGAAGCGCGCCCCGCGGATCTTCACGGGGGAGATGACGAAGCCTCGTCCAGCTTAACGGCGCAGCCGACGCTTTGAGACAACACCGATAAGTCCCAGTGCCCCCAACGACGCCAGCGCCGCAGTTGCCGGCTCGGGGACCACAGTAAACGAAAACGACGCGACAGGTGAAGTTGCTCCGGGCACGACGGAAAAGGTTTCGCCTGCCGGAGTCGAACTGCCCAGGTAAGCCGCGAATTGAGTCGCCAGGTTTGCCAAATGTACCACGCCTCCTTCCGCGTCGCCCAGCGTTGCGTCTTGTCCCGCGACATACGCGGCGCCGAGCAATTGATTCACTTCCGTCCCGGCATCCCAAATTCGCTCGCCCGTGAGCGTGAAATCGGTGGCCACGAAGTTCCCGCCGGCGTCGAAAAGTTCGACGGCGGTCGGCGAATCGTTGCCGAGGAAAGAATCGTTGCTTGGCACCACCATCGACCCGTAGCTCAGGTAGCGGTGCAGGGCAGGATCGAGCGACAAAACGATCGAGCCCGAAGCGCCTGGTCGGAAAATGCCGGGACCGAATCCACCTTGCGTGGCAATGGCGGTAGCAACGATCGCCGACGCCTGAGCCGAAGTGGCCTCGGTGCCGTAGGCCGACCCGTCGCCTAGCTCGGCGACGTTTTCGACGCCCAAGCTGGCGGCCGAGCCTGAGTTGAACCCGTCGAAGGATCCATCGTGCGCCGCGAGCGTGAATGGCGACAAGGCAACGCTACCGGCCGGCGAGAGATTGCGAATCGTCACGCGGACGTCGACGGCTGCGACGGGAGAGGCCGACGCGATCGTCAGCAAGCTGCAGACTACGGCAAGAATCAGTGTCCAATTCCTCTTCATTCTCGATACCTCATTCACGGTTGCGACTCGACGCGCCGCGAGACAATCAGCGACGCTTATTCTGCAGACTGCGTCCAGAATGGTGCGGACGCTTGTCGACTCGTTAGTCGCAAAAACGCGTGATCGACTACAAGAAAATTCTGTCGTAAAGCGGCGCACTTGTGGCGTTGCATTTAAGAATCACGACGCGCTTCGACGAGCAGCTGCTTGATCCGCTGCTTGCGGTCCGAAGAGAGCCGCGGCAAAGAGGTTTGCAGCTGGGAACGGGCTGACGCCGGCATCCGCCCGGCGAGCTCGTGCAACGCCGCTAGCTGGCGCTGCATGAGGCGACAAGCTCGACAGATCGTCGTGTGAATGCGCAGTGCGATCCTCTCGCTGCGTGTGAGCGGACGATCAAGCGAGTCGGAGACCAGCCTCGACGCTTCTTCACAAGACAAGGCGAGGATCATTCCCAAATCACGCATCTTCATTAGCTCACCGCACTTTGGGCCGGCTTACGCACCGCTGCGAAACCACTTTTGATCCAGGCAACGCCGCAGCGACAGCCGCGCACGGTGCAGCCGGACCGACAAGTTTTTGGGAGTGCAGCCCGTGGCCGCGCATGCCTCTTCGATGCTGCTTTGCCGAAGCTCGCGGAGTTGAAACGCCTCGGCCAGGTGGACCGGCAAACTGCCCAGGCAAGCGGCGAATACCGCCCAGAATTCCGACCGTTGCGCCAATTCGTCGGGCGACTCGTTCCACGCCACGGCCGCCTCTCGCCACTTGCCGCGAGCTGTGAAAAACGACTCGAACTCCGCCCCGGCCTCCTCGTCGACAGGCGAATGGCGGCCGGTGCTGCGATAGTAATCCGCGATTCGCCGCCGCAAAATGCTGCAGAGCCAGGTACCGAACGCCGCCCGACCGTCGTAAGAATCGCGCGCCTTCCAGGCCGACAGAAAAGTCTCCTGAACCAGGTCTTCAGCGACATCGCGGCGGCCAATTCGGCTCAAGGCAAAGCGCAGGAGCGCGTCGCCATACCGATCGACCCAGCGGGCCGGATCGACAAGCAGCACTGTCCTGGCCTCCGAGTTCGCCGCCATCGCCTCTTCCAAAGTCTCAATCGACGTAGTCTCCGCCAGTGGTTAGTCGTGTGCGTCCCCCGAAGATTTCAAGAATTTTGCACGATTTTTGGGCCGCGATTTCGGGCTGCAGAAACGGCGACGATCAGGCAGCAGACCACGAGCGGAAAAGGCGCCGGTTCGGGGATAGCGCTGCCAGCGACCGCTGAGTCGCTGCCAGCTCCGCCGCCACTGGCATAGTTGTCTCGCCAAATCGTGAAGTCGGCGGCATCGACGACGCCGTTGTGGTTGCCGTCCGCGCGGAGCTCCGTCGGCGAGCCCAGTGTGCTCTCCCAAAGCGTGTAGTCGGCGGCCGCGACTACCCCGTTGCGATCGTAATCGCCGGTCGGAATCCCCCGCACGTTGATCGTCGCTTCGAAATCGACACGGCGAATCGGCAATCCGAGGATGCTCCCGAGCGTGATGTCTGTGCCGGAGCCGCGTCCGAAGCCTTGTGAATCGACCTCAATTTTGATGTGGGCATTTGATCCCGTGATTGGTTCGCTGATCAGATCGTCGTATAGCGAGATCGGTAGCTCGCCGGAGGTGCCAGAACCGGATGTTGACTCCAGGCTCGACAGCAAGTCTCGATCGCCAAGGATGAACACATTCGCATTGAGTTTGGTGATTTCAAACGACCAGTCGTATTCCGGGTATCCCAAATCAATCGCCGTCGGCGAAGTCCAGAAGACGTCGTTACCGGTGGTGGAAAGCGCCACTTTCCAGCTTACCGGATTGGCGCCCCAGGCCGAGACTGCGGCGAGCGCGAGATACGCAGACAGGACATTGCGAAGCGCGACACGAGTGGTCATGGAAAGCTCTAAGGCCGGTCGATCGAAGCTGCGAGGTAGAGTCCGTCAGTACGATCTAGTTTACCCGGACGGAAGGCACTTGCCCACTCGATCGACGTCATGCCGCTAGCGCAGGTTGTCGCAGTTCGTCGAATGAGACAAATTCGACTTCAGCCCCCCGCAACGTTGCGGCAATTGCGCGGCGACGGCCGTTGGTGAGACTCACGGAATTTCAGATCGAATCCTCAGCCTGTTCTTCGGCCTGTTTCGCGGCTTCGGCGGTCGAGTCCGATTGTTCTGGTGCATCCTGTGGAAGGACATCGGGCTGCGACGTGCCATGCAGCTCCGCAAGGCGATGACCGGACAAAGTGGCATTATACTGCTGGAATTGCCCCGAACTCAGCGACAAGCGCCAATATTTCTCCGCGTTGTTCGCGTCGCCGTGCAGGGCCAGCTGCTCGCCCAGGAGATAGCAATAGTTGGCCGTCGAAATGGGACCAAACTTTTCGAGCAATTTGTCGAGCGAAGCGATCTGTTCCTCGGAGAGCTTTCCCTCACGCGCGAGCAGCTGAATGCTTTCGTACAATTTGCATATGTTGGGGTCCGATTCCCGGTAAGTTTCCAGAACCTGTTTCGTCGTCGCATCGATCAGCTCGCCATAGAGCTGTTCGTTGCCGATCCGCTTGGCCATCAGGGCGGCGTGCAGTTGCCAGTAGTCATTCTCCGCGTAGTCCGAGCGCGACTGGATCTCTTCCAGCACCTCCTGGTAATTCCCCGATAGCAAGTTGTCGATCAAGGGGTAATTCTCCCCTTGCGCGCGGCTCTGAACCCAATCTAACTGCAGAAACTCATCGAACGCTTTTCGAGCTGCCTCCTTGTCACCGCGCCCGGTGCGGCAGCACCAGAAATACCACTGGTAGGCGGAATACGTGGGATAACTTGTGGCCGCCTCGCGATACCACTTTTCGGATTCCTGCCAGTGCCCGAGTCCTTCGCACACCTGACCTGCGAGAGTCAACCCCCAGGCCGACCAGGTTTGAGCGGCTTCGAGCGCGTGCGGCTCCGCTTCCGCCCATTTGTGCTGGCGAATCAGGTCATCGGCAATCTTCTGATGGATCAGGGCATGACCGAGCGAATAGTCCTCCTCCTGGAGATACGCCTCCAACGCCGGAAGCCACTGTTCATCTTTGCCTGCGGCGCGGTACGCGTCCGCCAGGCTGATCGCCGTCTCGTAGGCGGGACTCAGCGAATATGATTTGTTGAACGAGCGGACCGCCGCGTCAAACTTGCTTTGCTCGTTATACAACTGACCAATGCGCGACAGTGCGAGCGGATCGTCCGCGGCCCGCTCCTCCCACGCCGCGATCTGGTCGAGATCAGGTTTCTCCGTGGTCAGGATTTCCACCCGCAACGTGGTCGGCGCCTGGGGCACTACTGCCTGAAAATCGGCCACCCAGGGGCGGGCTTCGTTCAACACCGCCTGGTTCTTCCACCAGCTGTCGGAAATGTCATTTATCGCGGCGAACATGGCAGGAAACGTGCGATCCGCCATCCACAACGAATGGTTGTACGAGTTGCAATACGTCTGGCCGTTGGCATCCGCGTAGTCCCAGAATGCCGTGATCATCTTATGCATCTGCGGACGCGGATCGCGGACGCGGATCTGGGTGGCAAACTTCTCGCACTCCGACCGCGGCCCGCTGCGACCGTGCGCAAAGCTCCTCAAATACGGCTCGTACGGCCGGCCTTCGACGAGCGGGGCCAGTTGGTTGACGATTTCTTCCTTCGAGTACTCGACGGCATTCATCGACACGTCCAAGTAGTCGACGATCGCAACGAACTGCTCGTCATCGATGAGCGAGGCCAGCGCGTCCCACGAAGGTTCGCCGGCGTCGCCCGCTGTTTTGCACTCCTGGCGGAGCGCGACGGCAATTTGATGGGGCACCGGCGACCAGGCCTTGCTCTCCCTTTCGCCGCGCAAGTAACGACTGATCCAGCTGGCATTGGGCTTGAGCTGGTCGCTCACCAGTTCGAACACTGGCTTCGGCAGAGCGTCGACGTGAGCCACATGGGCTGGAATTTGCCGCCCAATCACATCGGCGACCGCCGCCACCGACTGACGCTGAACGAGCATCGGCGTGTGGTTCGCAAGCTCCGAGTAAATGCCATACGCATCTGGACAGGCTTTGAGGGCCGTCTGCCCGGCGGAAATGTTCCAGCGCTCATTGCCGTAACACGAGTGGAGTTGAAAGGCGAGCAGATTCGCCAACGATCTAACTTCTGGCGCCGCTCCCTTTTCCAGAAGCTTGTCGCGTTCGAATCGGCAATATGGCTCGAGGATTGCCAGCCAGGCAGGCTGCGAGGCGGCTTGCTTTAGCGAATCATGTTCCAAATCGGCTAGCGCAGCTGCCGGCAAACCAACCAGCGCCCGCGCGTACGCGCGGTGCTGATGCGCCTCCGCGGAGCCGCTATCGAGGGTCATCAATCGCTCGGCGTACAGCAGCGCGCGTGCGCTGAACGCGGCGTAGGCGCTACTCCAATGGTGGCGGGTGAGCAACGCGAGATTCGCGTAACCTCGCACCAGGCCGCCAAGTCGCGCGGGCGACTCTCCTTGCTTGGCGATGGCCGCGTGCAGTTGCCGAACGGCGTCGAACTGCACGACCACATCCATGACTTGCAGCTGGGCTTCTATGCCGTCGGACATGGCGCCGTGAGGATCCGATTTCACCGGTTTGCCCTCGAAGCCGGCCGCACGCAATTTCGCCAGGATGTCGCCGCGGGCAGCGGCTGCGAACGCCGTCGCCTGCCCCGTGTACAACTCGCCGGCGTCGTTCTTGCCGGGCATGTCGAGCTCGAAGAAACGGAGTGGCAAATTGTCGACGGCGACTCCCGGCACGCGCATATCGAGGTGCATGCCGCCGTCGTACTTCCGGACGACGAGCTCGTAGGGGCCCCGCCGTGCCGCTTCGTCATCCGGAAAGGCCTCGCCCAACGTTTCGTCGCGCGTGGAGAGGCCCAGGCCATCCCGTGCCGCAATCAACACCGCTTGCCGCCCGAGTTCGCGCGTCAACACCGTAGGAAGCGTGTCGTGGAAACTGAGGGGCTGAAACTCCGTCGACAGGCAGAACGGCCCTTTGCCCTCGATCGCCGCTGCGAGCAGCTTCGCGTTGTCTGGCGATTTTTTGACCGAACCGCAGCCGCTGAGCGACACGGCCGCCGCGGTCAACAGAATCGTTCCCGCGACGGACAAAGTGTGGGCCAGCCGCGCTTTAGCATTCGCGCTCATGGTCGAATCCTTGGAAGACATGAATGATGCGATGATGACGGGCAGGCGGCGGGGACGACCCCCCCGCGCCAGGACGATACGCCCGAGTATGAGCCATAGCGCGCAAATCAGCAAGCAATTCCCGAAGCGTCCGCCGCGCGGAGCGCCTCATAATCATGGCAGCCGGCGCAGATTCTCATAGCGCACGGTCCAGCCGCCGTCGTCGGGGAATCCCGGAGCGTGTTTGCCTTGGGGCGCGCCGTCCCAGCCGGCCGCCATCATTGCCGTGGCGGTGAGCAAACCACCGTTGCCGGGAAGATAGATCGTGAGCCCCGGCCGCTGATGATTGTGCCCGTTCCGGCGATAGAAGTTCTTCGGCGTGTCGAGCAACAGCGCGTCGACGGCGCGGTCCGGTTCGCCGAGGCGGGCCGCGCACATCGCCACCAGCGGATAGTCCCAGCCCCAAGTGTTCGGCCAATTCCAGTGTTGCCAGACCCAGTCGAACGTGCCTCGCATCGTGCGGCGCTCGATGCCCGGACCGGGGAGCATGCCAAATGCGCCGAGCACCGCAGGATGGTCGTCGTTCCAGCGCGGGTTCGTGTAGCTGTCGGGCGTCGTCCAGGTGAAGGCGTACTTGCCGTCGACCACCAGCGGCCTGGCGAGCTTCGTGAGAACTCGATCCCACTGCAGTTCGCGCGGCATGCCGAGCCGCTCGCGCCAGTGCTGCGCCGTTTCGAGACCCCAACGCCAGTAAGTGAGCTCGAACGTCGGATTGAGCGTCGCGTTTTTTGGGAAGCGTTCCTGAGCGGATTGCAGCACGGGGCCAAGAACGTACGCGTCGGCCTCGTCGTCCCAGGCGGCGTAGGACTTCATGAATTCCGCGGTGGCGAATACGATGTCGCGATACTTTTCGAGCGTCGCGCGGTCCGGCTGCTGGCGATAGGCGAGCTCTGCGTAGTAAATCGGATGGGGCTGTTGCCAAATGAGGAACGGGCCAATCGTCGAAGGCGATTCGGCGCCGCTGGGGCCCGTCATCTTCGGCCAGCGGGCGCCGGTGTAGCCTTGTCGCTGCGCGGTAGCTTCGGCTTGGGGCAGGATTCGCTGATAGTAGCCGAGGCTGCGCTCGAACATCGGCCAGCGATTCCAGAGCGCAAAATGGACCGCGTGCCACCAGTGCATCTCCAGATGGAACTTGCCTTCCCAGGAGTTGTACGTGAGCCCCGTTTCTTGCGGCGGCAGATCGCCCGCACACTGGATTGCCGTGAGATACTGGGACATCACGATGCGGCGTTCCAACTCGCGCCAGCGCGGGTCGCGGCTCCCCGAAAGATCGATCGCGCCGCCGGTCGACCAGAACTGGTGCCAATGGTCGCGCGCTGCCGCCGACGCTTCCGTGAAGTCTGGCAGGGTTCTGTCGACTTGCGGTGCAAACTGGCACACGAATTCGCACGTGTCTTGCTGCTTGTCCGGCGAGATCAGGAAGTGGTGCCCGGCGACTTCCTCGATGGCGCCGGCCGACCACGATGCAGCAACTTCGTATTGATCGTCGTCCAGCCGCCGGCTGAAGTGAGCGCTGGTAGGCGTGGGCTGTGCAAGCGACGTCGAGTGGCGATCGGGGTGATCCCAGTCCGCGGTCTTTGCGGCGCCGGTGCCGTAGGGAAACTTCAATTCGATCGCCAGTTGTCCGCGGGCCACGAGTGGGGAGCGGACACGCACGGCGATCAAATCGCGCTGCGGATGGCATAGCGTTTCGACTTCGACGACCTCGCCATCGAATCGGAAGCGACTTTCCACGACGCCGTCCCACAGTCGCAGCCGCTGCCGAATGTCTGACAGGTCAGCGGGCGTCGCCAGACTTCCGTCGGCCCGCGTCAGTCGGAAGCCGATCTGGCCGAGATGGAGCCGATGAGGATTCGATCGCAGCCAGGCGACTTCCGGAGTTCGAACATCGCCCGGTATGTCAGCATAGCCGACCTTGCGGCCGTACGTTTCGAACTCCGCGAAGCGATACTTTTCGATCGACCAGCCCTCGGGATTGGGCCCCGTGTGCCAGCCCCAATGCGAGAGCGTCCCCAGCGGGATCGTTTCCAGATAGGCGTCGGGAAAGGTCTGCATTCCCGTCGCGTCCACCGTGAACGCGAACTCGCCGTTTCCCACCGACAGTGGCGATTCGGGATCGAACGTCTCCGTTGTCGGATCGTGTCGCGTAACGAGCGCCTGACGGTCAATCGGCTCGCTGCCGGCGGTCGCAGCGAGCGAGGCTAGCAAGAATGCCAGCACCAACCAACAGCGGGCTCCGCAAATACCACTCATTTGTCGACGTTCATCCTTCGATTTTGGACAAATCGCCTCACAAACTCTTCCGCGCACCCGATTCAACTTTTAAATTAAAGCGAAGCCTGCACGATGCGCCGATTGCAAGTCGGGTCCGCGCAATTTGTGAGTCGAATCGTGTACAGCAACCACCCTCAGTATAACCGCCGACGGTGTTGGCAATGGACAGCCGAGGCAGCCAGGGACTCGATGCGGCCCAGCTCGCGCGGCCCAGCGATCTCGACCTTCGGACGTACTTCATCGGGAGTCGAAACGTATGATTTGTTCGAGGCGCGTATTGTCGTGCATGGCTTTCCTGTCCTGCCTGGCCACAGGCGGTGATGCGTCGGCGGAGGTGACCGTCGACCGCTCCGATCGCGGCGCGTTGGTTAAGATCGACGGCAAACCGTTTGCGGAATACTTAACTCGCTCCGGCCACCAGCCGGCGGTTTGGCCCGTGATCGGCCCGACCGGCAAGGCGATGACCCGCTCCTATCCGGCCGGTCCCTTGCTTGACGGCGAAATGAATGACCATCCGCACCACCACTCGCTGTGGTTCACGCACGGCAACGTGAACGGCCGCGACTTCTGGACGAACCACGAACAGTCGCACCAGGACACGGAAATTCGCCACCGCGAATTCGTGACGGCCGAAGGGGGCGCGGTCGGCAAGATCGTCACGCGCAATGATTGGATGAACGACGGCGTCAAGATGCTCGAGGACGAACGGACGCTCGTGTTTGGCGAAGACGAATTTGGCCGTTACATCGACTTCACCGTGACGCTCCACGCCTCGGAGGGCGACGTCACGTTCGGCGAAACCAAGGAGGGATCGTTCGCCGTGCGGGCCAATGGGCCGCTGACGGTCGACGCGAACCGAGGCGCACATCTGGTCAACAGCCGCGGCAAGATGGATGGCGACGCCTGGGGCCTGTTCGCCGACTGGATCGATGACTATGGCCCGGTCAACGGCGAAGAACTCGGCATCGCGATCCTGAGCCACCCGAGCAACTTTCGCCACCCGACGCGCTGGCACGTCCGCACCTATGGGCTGCTGGCGGCGAATCCGTTCGGCGAAGGCGACTTCCCGCCCGACGGTAGCGAGCCGAAGCAGGGCCCCAAGACGCTCGCCAAGGGCGAGAAACTGCCGCTGCGTTATCGCGTGATTTTGCACAGCGGCGATCCCCAGCAGGCGAAAATCGGCGCAGCTTACAAGAAATTCAGCGCCGAATAAAAAGCGCCGACGCAGTGATTCTCGGCTAGCTGCTGGCAACATCGACGCTTGCCGGCGGCCGCAAATTCATTACGACCAATTTCTTTTCCTCAGATTGCCGATATTGCTGGAGCGGCCGTTGCCGCCGCTGTAACGTCGCCCGGCATTTGAGGAATCTCATGGCAGCGAAGTTGACTGTACTTATTCCCTGCAAGGATGAGCGTCGTAACATCCGGCCGTGCATCGAGTCGGTGCAATCGATCGCCGACGAACTGTTGGTCGCCGACTCGGGCTCGACCGACGGCACGCTGGAAATCGTCCGCGAGATATTTCGCGACGCTGGCGACGCTGGCGGCGATTGCCGGCTGATTGAACGCGAGTACGTGAACTCGGCGAACTTCAAGAATTGGGCCATTCCACAGGCCAAGCACGAGTGGGTGCTGGTGGTCGACGCGGACGAACGGGTCACGCCGCAGCTGGCCGAAGAAATTCGCTCCGTGCTCGCCGCGGAGCCGCAGGAAGTCGACGGCTACTGGATCGGCCGCGACAACCACTATCTGGGTCACCGCATTCGCCACTGCGGCTGGAATTCGGACGACGTGCTGCGGCTCTTCCGCCGCGACGCGGGACACTACCAGAAGCGGTGGGTCCACGCGGAAGTCGAAATCGAAGACAGCCGCACGCGACGGCTGGACCACGCCTTCCGGCACTACACGACTTGGAACACGAACGACTACTTGTTCAAAATGGATCGCTACGCCGCCTGGGGCGCGCTCAATTTTCGCGATGAAAAGGGACGCACTTCGGCCGGTTACTTGCCGATGCTCACCCGGGCGCCGCTGCGGTTTTTGCAGCTGTATCTGCTGCGGCTCGGCTTTCTCGACGGCATTCCGGGCCTCCAGGTCTGCATGATCACGGCGTTCTATTCGTTCCTCAAGCAGGCCAAGCTCTGGGAACTTTACAACGCAATCCCGCAACCGGATCCTGAAACCGAACGTGAGTCCGAGCTCGAACCCTCCCACTCTACGATCGACTTCGCCAGAGCGCAGCGGTCGCGCGAGGACTCGAAAAAGGAAACTAAACAGAACCGGCTGGCAGCCTAAGACCCGGGCAATTGATGATGACGAGACAAGTCACCGATTGCTGGCCCGCAGCGGCGAAGGTCATCGAGTTCTCACCGCGGAACGGCGCGCTGGGAGAGTCGCTCCTATCGGCCGGATTCCGCTATCTGGGCGTCGTCTCGCACGAGCCGCAGGCGAACCGCGTCTCCGCGCAGCACGAGCGACTTCGACGACATTTGGTGACGGCACGAAGTCGGCAGAGCATTTGCCAAAACAATGCCGACGTGCTGATTCTGCAGGGCGGCTCGGCGGCCCGGCTGCGCCGCTTTCGCGACGTTCGCCACGCGCAGTTCGTCGCCTGCCCGCTCCGCAATGGGCCGGTTCTGCTGTGGACGATGCTGTTCTGGGCGGGCCAGTTCCTGTTGTTACGGTTGGCGTGGCCGCGAACTGTCCGTGTCGGTAACACGCGGCTCGTCTCCTTTCGCGTCCGCCGCCCTCGGCCTCGCACCGGCCCGCGAAGGTTTGTGCCTCATTGGCTGGGCGTCACCGGTTTTTTCGGCGGACTTCGGGCCGCCGGCGTGCGGCATGCGGTCCTACGATGGTTTGAACATTTGCCGCAAATCGCGCCCGACGAGGATCTCGATCTGTTGATTGACGACGACGCACTCGAATCGGTCGGCAAGCTGCTCGACAGCGGACCAGGAATCCAGGCGGTCGATTTGTACTCGGTATATGGAGCGCCGGGCGCTGACTACCGCAGGCTGCCGTATTACGCGCCGTCCCTCGCGAGACAAATACTCGCGCGGTCGGTGTGGCATCGCGGGCTGTGCTGCGTCCCCTCACCGCGGGATCATTTTTTGAGCCTCGCCTATCACGCAGTCTATCATAAGGGATTTGCATCCGGACTTTCGGCCGACGGTCGTTCGCGGTCGAGGGTAAAGCGTCCCGAACACGACTATCCCCGCATCCTGGCCGACATGGCCCGGCGGCTTGCCCTCGATGTGGCGATCAACATTGCGGATTTGGACGCTTGGCTCGACGCGCAAGGCTGGCGGCCGCCACATGACATGCTGGTCCGGCTCGCCCGCAAGAATCGTGCTCTGCGGCCGCTGGTGGAAGAGATTCGGGGAGAAGACGTCGATGCCGGCTTCGCCGTGTTCCTGCTGCGCCGCGAAGCGCTCGCGCGCGGCGGCGTGAAACGGGCCGTCATGCTGATCGCAGAGCATGGATTCGACGTCTTGGAAACAATCGCCTTCACACCCGACGAAGTCGCCAAGATCGCCCGCAGCCTGCGCGGCGGCAATTGGGGCGCGGGACCGTGGCCGAAGTGCGGCGGCGAGCCGGTGGCGGCTATCGTGGTGCATGATGCCGATCCGATCCGTCCCACGCGCGGTGAGCGACGCAAGTTCCCCTTTCTGTCGAACGCGAGACTGCTCAAGAAGGACGCGATCCGCGACGCGTTCAACGCGAGCCGGCCCGAAGCAGAGCACTGCAACGTGATCCATTCGAGCGACAACGGCCGCGAGGCCCGCGACTATCTAAAGATCATTGCGCCGGAGCGAGTGAATGAGATCCTCACAAGCGTCGAGCAAGTGCAAAGCCGGGCAGTTCATCTTCGCCGCAATGCGGCGTAGTCATATCTTGCTGGCAAAACAAATCCAGCGTGCCAATTTGACGCGGCGTGTTAGCAGTTCCTCTCGACGCCTCCGTCGTCCATCCTTGCTCGGCAAACCGACTACGCGGGAAACAAATTCGCGTTTCCCGATTATCCACAGGCCGTGAAGGCCGGCGACATCGTCGACGGACTCTCGGCAACGATCGCCGTCGGAGAGAAAGCGTTCAACCCCGCGAAGCAGCTTCCCACCAGCTGGTTCTGGGACGAGCCGGTGTTTTCCGGCGGCTCCGACGGCACGGTCCGCGATGGACTGCAAATCGTCAGCGATGCCTCCGGCCAAGAATTTCGCTGGAATTGGGGCTCGGCCCATTCCGGCAGCGCGGCGTTTGCATTCTTCGATGGCTCCGTCCAGTGGATTT
>JBFWSG010000078.1:0-20770 GCA_050248495.1 Pirellulales bacterium
TCGACAAGAACACGACCGCCGGCGAGAACATCGGCACCACGGGCCGCGGCATCGGCCCTTGCTACCGAGACAAAGTCGGCCGTTCGCACGCGATTCGTCTTGGCGACATGTACCGCGGCGACTTTCGCGCAAAGATCGAGCACATCGTCGCGGCCAAGAACCAGATGCTCGCGGTGCTCTATCCGGCGGGTGATTTTCAGCCGCTCGACGCTTCGGCGATCTATGCCGAGTACTCCAAGTTTGCCGAACGGTTGCGGCCGTACGTCTGCGACACCACGGAGATGCTGCTCACGGCGGCCGAGTCGGGCAAGCGCATCCTGTTCGAGGGCGCGCAAGGCGCCCTGTTGGACGTCGACCACGGCACCTTCCCGTTCGTCACCAGCAGCAACAGCTCGGGTGTCGGCATCTCGAGCGGCTCCGGCGTGCCGATGCGGTATGTCGACAAGATGATCGGCGTCGTGAAGGCCTATTCGACGCGCGTCGGCGGCGGACCATTCCCGACCGAACTCGACAACGAGCTCGGCCAGTACATGCGCGACCGCGGCAACGAGTACGGCACCGTGACGCGTCGGCCGCGGCGATGCGGTTGGCTCGATGCGGTGGCCCTGCGATACACGGCCCGGCTCAGCGGCGTCGACACGATCGCGGTGATGCTGCTCGATGTGCTCTCCGGAATGAAGGAGCTCAACATCTGCACTGCGTACGAAATCGACGGCAAACGAATCACCCACTTCCCCAGCCACGTCGATGACATCCGCCGCGTGAAACCGTGCTATGAAATGCTCCCCGGATGGGCGGAAGAAATCACGACCTGTCGCACGATGGACCAATTGCCGGCCAATGCGCGGGCATACCTGAAGCGGATCGGCGAGCTGGTGGGTCGGCCGATCGAGATGGTTTCGGTCGGTCCGGAACGCGACCAAACGATCGTGGTCAGCCAGTTGTGAGCCATGATGGCAAACGACCTACAATCGCCGATCGCGGACATTCCGGCTGAGCAGCGGCCGCGCCACATCGCGATCATCATGGACGGCAACGGCCGCTGGGCCCGGCGGCAGAGCCTGCTGCGAGTGGCCGGTCATCAGAAAGGGGTCGACTCGGTCCGCCGCATCACGGAAGAAGCGGCCCGATTGAAAATCGACCAGCTCACTCTGTATTGCCTGTCCAGCGAGAACTGGAAGCGGCCGCCCACCGAGATCAGCTTCCTGATGACGCTACTTCAGGAATACATGATCGCCGAACGGGCCACGATCATGGATAACAACATCCGCGTGCGGATGCTGGGCCGGCGCGACGAGATTCCAGCCCATGTTTTGGCGGAAGTCGACAAGACCGTTGCCATGAGCCAGGCGAACAGCGGTACCTGGCTGAACCTGGCGATCAATTACGGCGGGCGGGCCGAGCTCGTAGACGCTACGCGGAAGATTGCGCGGCGCGTGGCGTCCGGCCAGCTGGCGCCGGACGAAATCTGCGAAGAAACGATCTCCAAGGAACTCTACACGGGCGGGGCCCCGGATCCGGACCTGTTGATCCGAACGGCAGGCGAAATGCGGATCAGCAATTTCCTCCTGTGGCAGATCAGCTACGCCGAAATTTGGGTCACCGACAAGTGCTGGCCGGATTTCAACGAGTCGACGCTCCACCAGGCAATCCACGACTTCGCCGGTCGCGAACGGCGATTCGGTGGGCTCAACAATTGAATTGAAATGGGCTACCTTTTTACTTTCCTGAAGCCCCACCACGCGTATTATCAGAACTGGCTTGAATTCAGACGTCGCCAACGTGCGTATTGGCTAGGATTCATTTCAATCCCGCTAATACTCATATTGATTGCCCTTCCATCGACGGTGATACTTCACGCACTGTCGATGTCGGAAAACCTGGCGATCCTTCCCGTAGCCGCCGGATATGTGCTCGTCGGCCGATACATGTGGAAACAACTCCAATGGCCTTGCCCGCTCTGCTGCAAGCCATTCATGGTCGGGCGGTTTGGAATCGTTCCCTGGGCCAGCGCATGCGGGAATTGCGGGCTGCCCACGTACTCGCCGTGCGACCCGGCGGACCAGAGGTTAGAGTTCGAGTCTCATCAATCGAACTCACGCTAAATAACGGCGAACAGAGATGTCAATTGCGCCAAGCGCCGACGGCCAGAAGCGCCCAACCCACGATCAGCGACACGCCGCCGATTGGCACTACCATGCCAAGCCAGCGCCAATTCGGGCCGGTGAACACCAGCGCGTAGAGCAGGCCAGAGAAGATCAGCACGCCAACGAGCAGGAATCCGGCGGCCAACTGCCACAGTGGCGTTGGCCGTGATATGAGCGAGATTCCCACGAGCACGATCGCCAGCGCGTGCCACATCTGATAGCGGACGGCCGTTTCGTGGTTGGCCATCCGCTTGGCCAGTTCGTCGCCCGTGTAGCCCCAGGCGGCAAGCTGCTTTTCCAGACCGTGGGCGCCATAGGCCCCGAGCGCGACGCCGATCGCGCCCAGGATGGCTCCGACGGCGATCCAGCGTAGCGGTGACATGCGGCTCGCACCTTAGAACGTGCCGGGTTCGTTCGACGTGAAGCCGAGGCGTTCTTCTTCCTCTTCCTGGATGATGATGCGTGGCGTGACCATCATCATCAGGCTGTCCGTCTCACGGCCGATGCCGATGTTGCGGAACAGGCGGTTCACATAGGGGACTTTCGACAAGAGCGGCACGCCGACTTCGTTACGGCCTTCGCTGAGCCGCTTGATGCCGCCCAGGAGCACCGTGCCGCCGTCCGGCACGCTGACCGTAGTGACCACCGAGATGAACTGGAAGGCCGGCAATTGGACCGTAACGCCGGTCGTGGCCTGAGAGTCAGCATTGCTCGACGAATTATTGGTGCCGTCTTCGTCATTGTCGGTATTTTCACTCGAGCTGGTCGTCGACGTGGAGCCTTCGAAGGTAAAGGTGTCGACGTTACCGACTTGCGTGAAGAACGGCACGACGGTCAGTCGCACGTAGCGGCGATCGTTCGAGACGACCGCCTGGATCGTCATCATCGTGCCCTCGTTGAGCACGACGATCACCGGCTGCAACGCGGAGGCAAACTCGCCCACGACCGGGATCACGCCGATCACGAACGGCTGCGACACCGCGTCGGCCACGAACGCCTGCTGGCCGTTGAAGAGCGTCACCTTGGGGGCGTTGAGGATGTTCGTGCGACGATCGCCCTGAGCGGCTTCGATCAGGAAGTAGGCTTCAATGTCGCTGAGGATCGCAAACCCGAAGTTCGCGGCCTGGTTGGCGTCGAAGCCGCCGAACGCCGGAGCCGAGGCTTGGAAGCTGCCCTGGCGGAACGGAACTTCCAAGTCGGCTGTGAACACCGGCAGGTCGCCGACGGCCGCCTGACGCGTGCCCACGATCGCGCTGGGGGCAGCCCGATTGTAAATATTTCGCCCAGCGACAACGCTCGGAATCACCGTGTCGGTGCTGGCCGGCGGGCCGATGTTCGCGTCGAAGTCGATGCCGATCCGCTCGAAGAAGCTGTCGTTCAGCCGGATGAAGCGGACTTCGATCGTCACCTGCAAATCCTGCAGACGGCGGAGCTGTTCCAAAAGGTCGGCGATTTCTTCGTGGACCGCTTGGGTCTGGCTGATGACCAGGCTCAAGTTGGTGGGGAACGGGCGGATTTCGGCCTCGCCGCCGCCGTTCTCGGCCCAGGTCTCTGTGGCAATCGTCGAGGTGATCAGATCGATCAACGAATCGAAGTCGGCGCTAGCCGCACCGCCCAATCCACCGGGGCCGCTGCCAATCGGCACGGGGCTGGCCGCCGAACCCGCGCCGCCCATGCCGGCGCCGGCGCCAAACTGCTGGGCCAGCACGCTGTTGTTCGTGGGATCTTTGCCCGCCGGCCCGCGGTCGCTGACCAATACGGCCGGCCCCGGAGCGCCGAAGCCGCCCGGTCCGTAACCGAGCGTCTGGTGGGCATCGTTGATTAGCCCTTGCAGGCCAATGTTGTTGTTCGGCACGAAATTCGGAATCGGGATGACGAGATCCGCCACGTTGTAAACCTTCGAATAGGTTTCGCCGTCGCGGAGCTGCTCGCTGGTGATCTTGAGTACTTCGTCCTTAATGACGTAGCTGAGGTGGAGCGGCTCGAGGATCAGGTGGAGCGCGCTCTTGAGTGAGATCTCTTTGCTCAGGTTGACCGTGACCGGAGTGCTCGACTCAACGCCTTCCTGGCTCAAGCCGCGGGGGTCGAGGTGAATGTTGATGCCCGCCAGTTCCGACAGTCCGTCGATCACTTCGGAAAGCGGCGTGTCTTGATAGCGAAGTAGCACCGGCGTCTTTAGCTTACGCTCGATCTCCAGCTCGCGCTCGGTCATCCGCGTTTCGCGGTCGGCGCTTTTGCGGTCCTTGATGAATCCATTCCAATCTTTGGTGTTGTAAACGATTGGATTGGCGTCGCCCACGTTGGGAATACTCGCCAGCTCGACGTCGTTCAGCTGGTTCCAGAAGCCTTCCTCACGGGCGGCCGACGTCTGTTGATTCATGATCGTGCGGCGAATGAACTTGGCGTTGTTCATCACTTGGATCGCCACCGGATCGTCCGGCGCGAGCTCCACGAGCCGTTTGGCGACGACTTCCATCTCGGCGTAGCGTTGTTCGTCGCGGAGCCGGTTGAAATCTTCCACCAGCTGAGCCATCTTCTCCTGGACCTTAAGCTTGACTTCGCGCTGGCGGTCGACTTCATCGAGCACGGCCTGGTTTTTCTGGTCGAACTCGATCTCGGCGTGGTGGTCCTTGATGTACTTTTCAGTTTCATCGAGCGTGATGTCGATCCGCCGCAACAGCTGCGTGCGGTATTCTTGCGAAAGCTGCGAATCGGCCACTTGGGCCCGCGTGTCCTGCAGCAGCTTGACGGCTTCCTGCGGCTTGGTCTCGCGGAGCCGGCGGGCTTCCGATTGTTTCTTGCCGACCTCGGCAGACATCTGGCGGGCCTTGGTTTGTTCGTCCGTGGCCGCGGAGTCGAGCAAGTTCGAGCCCGACATGCGATTGGCGGATTGCGGCGGCGTGGGGAGCGCGGCGGGCGCGCTGACGGCGGCTAGCCGATCGGCGCCAGGGTGCGGACTGGCCGACAGATTCGCCGGCGGCAACATCCGCGGCGACGGCGCCGATTCATTTCCCGGCGACTTGAGCGGCCCGTCGCCGGCTTCCGGCGGCAGATCCATCGGCTCCGGCAAGGCGGCAATTCGCGTGTCAGAAGCCTGCGCGGGAACCGATGCCTGGCTGGCGAGCGACATGTCGGTCGTCGATCCCAGCGCGGCCTGCGACGCATAACGATCGCCCGCGGCATTCGCCGGGGCACTGACGGTCTGCGGCGCTTGTCGATTCGTACGGGCCTGTTGAATTTCCCAGGCGAGCATCGAAGGTCGATCTTCATTCGGCAGGAATGCCGACTCCGGCACTCCCACGGCCGTGGCCAGGCGGACCGATTCTTCGGCCTGAGCAAAATCGCCGGCTGCCAAAGACTGCCGCGCTTCGCGTAGTAGCTTTGCGGCCCGCGTCTTGGCGTCCGCGGTTCCATTTGCGCCGCCGTTGGCGGGGTAACTGGCGGCCGGTAGTGCTGCCGCGTTGCCGGGCAATGATCCGATGGCAGGATAGGACGAACCGGCGTCGGTCGTTGAGCGCGAGGTCGCGGCGCCATACTGTTCGATCTCAACCGTTGCCGCCTGTTCGGCATAAGCTTCCTTTTCGCCAACCGGCATACTGTGGAGCGCCGGCACGACCGGGGCCGCTCCGCCCAGGTTGTCCGTGCCAGAGGTCCGCGTCACATCGCCGGGTGCATTCATCTTCGGCGGAGTGGCGGCCATCCGGGCGGCGAAGGGATCAGCAGGCCCCTGCATTTTCGCGGGGACGTACGGCCGTGAATTCTTGTCCAAACTGGCGCGCGACGCCCCATCCGCACCGGCGGCCTGCTGAGCCCTCTGCAGCTCGCGGCGGACCAGCGCCGGCGTCGGGCCCAGGTGGAACAACGAGTACTTCGGCTGCGCCGCCTCGGCCTGGTCCACCAGCGCGCTCGCGCGGGCAAAGTCGCGGGCCTCAATCGCTGCCCGGGCGTCGAGGAGCATCTTGTCGACGTCTCCGTGGGAGACTTTTCCCGGCTCGGCGGCGTTTGCGGTGAACAGGCAGACCGACAACCAAGCGGCACCGGCGGCCACACCCAGGGCTGGCTTCCATTTCGCGTTCAACTCGCTACTCCTTTTGGCGATTGTGCCGCTCCGAGGATCGCAACGCAGGGCGTACCGTTGCTCTGGTCGTTCTCGCGGCGGCACATCCCGGGCTCTCTGGAGCCCCAGGGCACCATTGGCTAACTCATGCTGGATCGAATCGGACGGTCCGTGCTGAAACGCGCTCGGCAGCGAAAAGTCGGAGCCCACCACAATCCGGCCGACGCGCAAATTCCTCGCGCGAATCGACCGTGTTCGGGAGCTCAATCCATGACGAACGGTTCCTGGCAGATGAGGACGCGGAAATTATCGAGCGCTCGCAGACCGGTCAAGGGCACTTTTTCGAGCATCGAGAAACGCTGTACGGCGGATTGAGAAAATCCGAGACAGCGCAAGCGGACACCACGAGCGCCAGGTGACAGCAAGCGGCTAAGAAACTTGAGCGGCGCAATGTAGCTAGCGTCGCTACCGACCGCCGCGCCCCATGCCTCCCGGGCCCATCATGCCGCGGCCGTATCCGCCGCCTTCACCTCCCATGAAGCCGCGTCCACCGCCGGGGGCCTCTTTGGCAAAGGTGGCCTTGTGAGTTTCCACGGTCTCGGAGTCGCTGACCTCGTCCTGCACGAACAGCTGCCCGGCCGGGCCCATCAGCAGAACCTGTGCCGGACGCGACTCATTGCGCGTGAGCCGTTCGCCACCGCGGATGTCGGCCACCGTGATGTCGGTCTGAAATTTGAAGCCCTTGTAGGGATCGATGGCGCGGTTCTGATCCACCAACACTTCCGTATCCTCGGTCATGTTGGCGACGCCGCCGCGCTGGAATTCTTTTTCCTTAGCCGCCTGGATGGCGTTCCCTTTGGCATCCTTCCCAAACGACTGGACCAGGAGATTGGCCTTGGGCTCGCTATTGTACTGCTCGGTGGCCGGCTTCGCCGAGGCCACGCTTACGCTGCCAGCCAGCGGAATTGTCACCGTTCGGCTGGGCTTGCTCCACTCGGTGAGCCGATACGGTGTCGCCTTGGCGCCCTTCTTTTCTTTCTTGATGCGATCGATCACCGAGCCGTCGAGATAGTCGGCATTCACATAGTGGCTGCTACTGGGCTGATTGGGATCGAGCAGCACCAACCGCACACGGTACTTATACTTCTTGCCCGGCTCGACGCTGAAATCAAAAAACCTCAGCAGCCAATCTTTCACTAGCGGATTGCCATCGGCGCCAAAACCGCCGCCCGACGGGCCACTCATACCGCCGCCTCGGCCGCCCATCTCGCCGCCATAACCGCCCATCTCACCGCCGTAGCCGCCCATGCCATACCCACCCCCCCGGGCTCCCATCTCACCGCCATAGCCCCCGCGGGCCATTCCTCCGTAGCCACCCGGCATGCCTCCGTAACCGCCACCACGTCCTCCCATTTCACCGCCATATCCGCCGCCGCGACCCCCCATCATCTGGCCGCCGGCGCCGGTTGGATCGCCGGCCGCAAACAGATCGGTGGTTTCCCCGTCCGCCTTTTCGTCCGTCTTTTCTGCAGCCGGCTTCTTTTCTTGTTCGAGTTGAACGTTGTCGATGGTGAGCGGGATCTCCGAGTGGGTTGCTTCCCGGCCCCAATCACGGCCCACCAGCGGCGGCAACGGGAACACGAGGGGCCCAACACCCAAATAGCGCAAATCCACCACTTCCCCGTTACCCGGCACCCAGTCCCGGGTGAGGAACCGCGCCGTGCTCTCCGTCTGCTCGGGCGCCGAGGTGGTCTGCTTGCCGTAAATCACGTTGGAAGTCATTGCCGGCCCCAAGGGCGCAGTGCTCTTGCCGTCGTAAACGCTGACCGGCTTCCATTCAAGTTTGCCGGAATCATCGCCCGGGCGGATCTCCGCGCGTTCGACGAAGTAGCCCAGATACTGCGGCAGATCGGCCATGGGGTCGTAGCCGCGGGCGTTTTCAAACGCCTCGCGGTATTGCTTCACCTGTTCCTTGATCGGAATCTTGGCTACGACGATCGCCCAGTGTCCGATGCGAACGTCCTCGTATTCCTGAAGTTGCACGCCCGCCGGACGGACCATGCCCACGACCATCCGCCGTTTCGGATGATCGGGATCGACCATGCCGCCCATGCCGTACGGATCGGCGCCGCCGCGCTCGCCGCCGCGTTCGCCACCTCGGGCGCCGCCGCGGCCGCCGCGATTGGCGTCCTCAGTCATCTTGGCCTGATCTTCCTTCTGCTTCTTTGCTAGTGCCGCGGCCTTTTCGGCTTGCTCACGCATCTTGGCCCGGCGGACGGCCGGATCGACAAACGCCAAGAGTCCCGACCCGCCGTGCGTTTCCAGGTCCTGCGCTTCGAGCAGCACCGGGTCCGTCCGCAAGACGACCGGGGGCACAACGTAGGCATCCCAGGGAATGTTCGCTGTCTTCGTGCGATATGCGTCAGGATCGACTTCGTGCTTGTCGGTCTTCGCCAGCGGCACCACAGTGCGGACGTTTTCCGGCGCAGCTTCCTTGTATTTCGGCCAGGTGAAGCCTTGCATGCTGCCGCGCGCCAGCGTGATCTGCTCGTTGAGCTTCGTCGCGGCCTTTTCCGGCGGCAAGCTTTCGCGCCCCATCGCGCCATACATCAGGTACAGTGCGCCTAGCGCCACCAGCACCACGCCCAGCTTCTCGCCATGCATGACGAAAAAGTGCTTGATTCCACCCAGCCCGCGCAGATTGGCCTTCATCGCTACTTCCCTAAGTCAATTCGCTAAAGCAATCCCGTACAACAAACCGTCTCGTTTGCCAGCCGTTTTATTATTGCGGCGCCGCGGTGCCGTCTCCGGCAGCAGCTCCCGCTTCCGACGGCGGATTGAAAATGTACACCGTGCCTTGCAGCACGACGGATTTCATGTTTGGTTCCTGTTCCGGCGTCATCGCTTCGCCGGTGTTACCGCCCATCCCATAGCCACCTTCGCCGCCGCGACCGCCCATTCCGCCGCCCCGTCCATAACCGCCGGCCGCGTCGTCGGCGACGTTGATCCGCACTTCCTGGACCTCAACTTGCAAGGGAGCACTCGCACACTCGGCGATCAACTGCGGCAGCCACCGCTGATCCATCCACAACCGCATCCGCACCGGGAGACGCTTGAATTCGAGACCGAAGGCCGCCATGTCGCCGCCCGCATCGGGAATCGGCGTTCCGTCGGCGTTGACGTAACGGTTATTGAATAACTCGGCGTCCGACGCACCGGTCACACCGCCGCGACCATAGCCGCCCCCTTCGCCGCCCATGCCCATTTCACCGCCATATCCGCCACCTTCGCCACCCATGCCCATGCCAGCTTCGCCGCCCATGCCCATTTCGCCGCCGCGTCCGCCATAGCCGCCGCCTTCGCCGCCCATGCCCATTTCACCGCCCATGCCCATCTCTCCGCCGGCAGGCGCGGTTTGCACGATGTCGATCCGGCCCTTGCCGCGGCTGGCCTGGGCCGCGTCGCGACCGACTTGCAAAGACTCGATCACGCGAACCGCGGCCTCAGAAAAACGATCCGCGCCTTTCGCTTTGTTCGTGTTGGCGATAATTTGCAGCAGAGCCTCGTAGACCCACAGGTCTTCCTGAGTCTTCCAAATCCGCTTGGCCGACGGAGTCTGGCTCGGATACAGCTCGTCGCGGACCAGCTGCTGATCGGCCCAGATCACCAGGAAGTCCTGGTCCTGCATCATCGCGCCTGCTGCGTCCCCGGGACCGCCGCGGCGATCACTTCCGCGCACTCCAGCCAGGAGACTTTCAATGTTCACTGATCCGGCGCCTGCTCCGCGGCCCATTCCGCCCGGACCCTGGCCCGTATCTGGCTGCTCCAAGGCACCGACAATTTTCGGCAGCTCCGGAAAATGGTCGCGGATGTAGTTGTTGTAGTGGCGCCGCAAATCGATCGGGATGTCATCGCCAAATTTGAGCTTGGCAATGTAGTTGCGGAACTGTTCGCTCAAGTTGCTCGGCCATTTGAGCACCGCAGCAGTTTGCCGCTCGTAAAGCTGCTTCCAGAGTGCGCTCACGGCTTCCTGCTGCTTAGCGATCTCGGCGGTTTGCGCGTCCTGGACCTCTTGGTTAGGATGCGACGGCTTACTGTTCACCGTTTGTGCAGCGGTAAAACCGCTGTCAATCTTGCCACGATTGGATTTGTACTCCGTGAGCAGAGCATTGGCGCCGCGAAACCAGCAGCCGAGCGCCACGAGCGTAGCCACGACGATCAGCACCCAGAAGTGTTGCCGCTGCAGCCAGCCCCAAACTTTACGCAATTGGTCCATGTGAATGTCCTGCCGTGCTTCTCAATTTGTTCCGGGCGGTTAGTGAGCCGTTCGCTGCGACTAGCCAGTGGGCCCGGTTCCGTCGCCGAGTGCCGCCGTGTCCCCCGGCTCTCCACCGGGAGCCGCGGGCGGTGCAAGTCGCGCGCTGCGCGGCGTCGGGGTCCAATAGAACTGAATCGTAAAGTCGTAACGACGCAGCGGCCATTCCTTGATCACCGGCCCGGCCGTCTCGCCGCCACGGCCTCCCGCCACCGGCATCGGCGCCATCGTGCGTCCCCCTTCACCCCCCACCGCATCGGGCAAATACGTGACGTCGATGATCGGGTTTTCCGTGATTACTACGGGCGCCGAAATTCCCAGCTTCGTGTAGGGAACGTCGACCAGCTCTCCGTTGGGTCCATCGGGCAATTCGACAGAACCCTCTTCCAAGTTCTTGAAGAAAGTCTTCTCGATGAACAACTTGCCTTCTTCTTTGGTGAACCGCAGCTTCCCGTTCGTGTTGTGGAAATGGTACCCCTTGAGCTGGATCACCCAACCGGGACCGGTCGGTCCTGCCGGTGCCGCTGCACCATCAGCCGCCGGCGCAGCGCCATCCGCCGCCGGCGCATCGGGCGTTGCCGCAGCCGCGTTTGGATCGGCCGCCGGATCCTCCGCGGTCGCCATGTCTGCCGCTGGCGCTGCCTCACCTTCGACAGGCGCCACACCTGCTGCCTGACCCGCGGCCGGCGCCGCAGAGGCTTCCTCATTTTCCTGTCGAAACCAAGCGTTTTTTGCTTCGGAGATCATCGGCGAAACGCTGGCGTACCAGGCCGCCGTCGCCGTGGCGTCCATGTACTCGCAGTCCATGCTCGTGATATGCAGCTCGGTGCGGCTGGTCACGTCTTCGGCCGATTCTTTGCGCTCCTCGGCCGGACGCGTGTCCTTCGGCAGCGCGTTGTCGATCGCCTTGAGCAGTTCCAGCCAGAGCAACCGGCCCTCCACGTTGCTGACCAGATTCTTGGAAGTTGTGACGATGCCGTCAAACTGCGTGACGAGCTCCGTCTGCTTGGTGTCCATCGCGCCCGCGTCGGTTTGCAAAGTGGACGCGGCGGTAAGCGCGGAAGCCATCTGCGGATCAGTCACCGAGGCCGACCGCCAAGAGGAATACGTGCTCGCGTAGTCGACCGCCATGCCCGTAAGCAGCAGCGCCGCTGCCGCTACGGCCCACGGTTTCTTGGCCTTCACGAGCCGCTTGGTGATGATCTCGCCCGGCAGCAGGTTGGTGTGAATTTGCGCCTTGTCGAGGCCCTGCACGCAGAGGCCGTAGGCGACGCCGAACGTGAGCACGTTCTCCTTGAAATTCGGCACCGCAGTCACGCTGCCGCCGACCAACCCCTTGAAGTCATCGATCTGGGCGACTTCCTGATCGAGATTCTGCGCCAGGAAGCGCTGCAAACCCGGCAGCTTCATCGGGTTGCCCAGAGCGATCACCGAGCCGAGTTTCGCAGTGCGATTGTTGCTCGTGAAGAAGCCGATCGAGCGCTGGATTTCTGCCACCAGGTCGCTGAACACCGGCCGCATCGCCTGGAACACCGCCTTGGGGTTCTCGGCCTTCATCGCGTTCCGCTTCAAATGCTCGGCCTTGGCAAACGTGAGCTTGAGCTCCTTGGTGAGGGCCTTGGTGAAGTGATTGCCGCCGATCGGAATGCTCCGCTGCCAGACCCGCACGCCATCGGTGATCACCAGGTCCGTCGTATCCGTGCCCAAGGAGAGCACCACCTTCGACGGCGGCGGATTGCTGCGGTCGTAGTTCTCCAAAGCGCCGATCTGGTCGAACGCCACGAAGTTGAAGATCGCCAGCGGGGCCAGCTGGATGATATCGATCTCCAGCCCGGCGTCTTCCAGTGGCGTAAGCGCGCGGGCCACCTGGTCGCGCTTCATCGCAAACAGGCCAACTTCCGTCTCGAGCGCGTAGCCCTCGTCGACGCTGCCGCCGGCCAGCGGCTGGTAATCCCAAACCACGTCCTCGAGCGCGAACGGAATCTGCTGCCGCGCCTCGTACTTGACGATATCGGGAATCTTCTTCGCCTCGACGGGCGGAAGCTTGATGAACCGTGCCAAACCGCTCTGTCCGGGCACCGAGATTGCCACGCGGTCACCGGTGAACGTGTTCCGAGAGACAAACGTCTCCAGCGCTTCGCGAACCAGCTCTTCGCGGTCGGCTTCCGGCTGGGTCAGGATCTTGGGGTACTCGATGTAGTCGAAGGCTTCGACCACCAGGCGATTGTCGTCCTTCTCGTGCGGGCGGCAGCGAAGCGCTTTGAGCGCGCACTGACCCACGTCGATCCCCCAAACGGCGCCATTCTTCGCCATGGTCGAAAACCTCTATTCCGAAATTCCGTGGTGGGCGGCGACGTCGATGCGGCACCAGCGCACTCGTCCGAACGGACGGCCAGCACAATCGCCCCCAATGCGATGCCGCGCAAGCGACAGAACGATCAATGCCACAAGGCTTTGCGCGCTTTCTCGCAGCGCCCAAAGCGTGGTCCCAGCCGGTCCGATTCGCACGCGACTCGCGACAAACTTTATTCTACTCGTAGAATTCGGCTTGGGTAGCATCTGGAGCCGGGCAGTTGAGCCCGCTTCAATCCCTCGGAGCCCGAAAGTCGGCCGGCTTTCGACTCCCGAGCTAACTCGTACGCGGAAAGGGCTTTAGGCCGAGGCCCAAGTCGCCCGCCGCGGCCCGGGTCGGCGGTGGCGCAGCGGGCCGCCGGCTGGTAAGATTGGTCCCCAGAATGGATTCACCGCAGGTGAGTCGGAATATTCCGGTTCGTCCGCCCCTTCTATCGACATACTCTCGGCCCATGATTGTGACCATCGACGGCCCCGCGGGAGCCGGCAAAAGCAGTGCGGCCCGCGAATTGGCCCGGCGGCTCGGCTTCCGATTTCTGGACACCGGAGCGATGTACCGCGCGGTCACCCTGGCCGCCAAAGAGCGCGGACTCAACCTCGACGACGCCGACAGTTTGGCCGACCTGGCTCGACAGATTCGCGTCGAGCTCGATGGCGAGCACGTCTTTCTCGACGGCCGCGACGTCACGCGCGAGATTCGCACATTCGACATCACGCGGGCCATCCAGTATGCGGCCGACAACCCGGCGGTCCGCGAGCAGCTCGTTGTCTGGCAGCGCGAAGCGGCTGCGGGCCGGAACTTCGTCACCGAGGGGCGCGACCAGGGGACTGTCGTCTTTCCGGATGCCGAGTGCAAGATTTTTCTGACGGCCGACGAGCACGAGCGGGCCGAGCGGCGGTATCGGGACCTCGTGGCCCGCGGCGAGCAGGTATCGTTCGACGAAGTGCTCGAAGCACAGCATCATCGCGACGAGCGCGACCGCACGCGATCGGTGGGCGCGCTGGTGATGGCGGACGATGCGATCGAATTCTCCACGAGCGGACTCTCGCCGGCGGAAGTCGTGGCGGCGCTCGAAGCCATCGTGCGGTCGAAGCAGTGAGGCGCGCGAATGTCTGAGGTGGCGATCTCGACGAAAACCGCGCGGATTCAGCAGGCTCCCAAGGGTCCGCTGGCCCGCGCCTGGTACGTGCTTTGCAGGATCTTCTGCTGGACAGTTTGCAAACTGCTCTTCCGGTTTGAATATTCCGGGGGCGAAAATGTGCCTTCGACCGGCCCGCTCCTCGTGGTGAGCAATCATCAAAGTCATCTCGATCCGGTGCTCTTGGGCATCGCCAGCCCCAGGCAAGTGGGGGCGCTCGCGCGGGCGTCGCTCTTCGTCTGGCCCTTCAGCTGGTTGATCCGGTCGTTCGGCGCCGTGCCGGTCGAGCGAGGCAGCGCGACCGCCGGCATCCGGGCGATCCTGGGCATGCTCAAGGCGGGAGAGCCGATGATCATTTTTCCCGAGGGCACGCGGACCACCGACGGGCGGCTGCAGCCGCTGCAGACCGGCTTTTGCGCGATCGCCCGTCGCAGCGGCGCGGCAATTGTGCCGGTGACGATTGACGGCGCGTTCGCCGCTTTTCCAAGGGGCAAAGTCCTGCCGCGGCCGCGAAAGATTTGGCTTACGTTCCACCCCGCGCTTGATGCAGAAGCGATCGCACGACTGACGGACGACGAGCTCGTCGCACACGTCGCCGCGGAGATCGACCCCCAAAAGGCCTCGGCATGCACTTCCGCTTGTTGAGTTACAACATTCACAAGGGCATCGGCGGCGTCGACCGGCGGTACGACCTGGGGCGGATTGTCGAGACGATCAAGCACTATGCGCCGGACGTTGCGTTCCTGCAGGAGGTCGACGATGGCGTGCCGCGGTCGCGCGAGCACTCGCAGGCCGAATTGCTCGCCGAGGCGACAGGACTCGAACACTTCACCTATCAGCGAAACGTCCGGCTCCGTGTGGGGCACTATGGTAATGCCATCTTGAGTCGGTACCCGATCGAGGATCCCGCGCACATCGATCTCACGGTGCGACCGAAAAAACGGCGCGGGGCGCTCATCGCGCGGTGGCGCGTTCCGGTGGGCGACAACACGAAGGCGCTCACCCTCGTGAATTTGCACATTGGCCTCTCAGGTTTGGAACGGCAATGGCAGCTGCGAAGGCTGTTTCGCGTAAGTCACCTGGCGGAGCTGCGGAACCGCGCGCCGCTCGTGATCGGCGGCGATTTCAACGACTTTTGGAACACGCTTGGCTGGCGCGTGATGGAGCCGGCGGGGTTCCGAGCGGCGGGACCGGCGCTCCACACCTTTCCGGCCCGCCTGCCGTTGCGGCCGCTGGATAAGGTATTCTTTCGAGGCGATTTGCACCCGGTGCACGTGACGGCAGGGCGGTGCGACGTGGCCCGCGTGGCGTCCGACCACTTGCCGCTGGTCGTCGATTTCGAATTCACGCGAAAGTAGCCGCGATGCATTTTCCAGCCCTCGGCCTCGACGACCTCTGGAGCTGGTTGCCGCAAACCACCGGCTCGGTGATTCTGTTCGTCGACTTCTGCGTGAAGATTGTTATCGCGATCCGCGTAATTCTGCAGCGGCGGCCAACCGGCGAGACGCTGGCCTGGATCATGGTCGTGTTCTCGATGCCGGTCGTCGGGCCGCTCTTGTACTTGATGTTCGGCGAGCTGCGATTGGGAAGGCGGCGGGCGGGACGATTCACCGAGCTCACCAAACCGCTGATGACCTGGCTGCACGACATCCGCCAGCGGAGCCTGGTGGACTGGAACTCACTCGAGGCCGACTACAAACCGCTCGCCGAGATGTGCGAGCGGACGATCGGCGTGCCGGCGCTCGCCGGGAATCGCATCGATTTGCTGGACGACTGGCAACACGTGTTCGCGCGGCTGCTGGCCGACATCGAAGCCGCCCAGAACACGATTCACCTGGAGTTCTATATTTGGAGCGACGGCGGCGAGGCAGACCGCGTGGTGGACGCGCTCCTGCATGCGCACCGGCGGGGCGTGACCTGCCGGGTGCTGGTGGACGCGTTGGGGAGCCATCGATTTCTCAAGGGCAAAATGTGCCGCCGCCTGCGCGAGAGCGGCATCAACGTCGTGGCAGCGCTGCCCGGCGGGTTGTTCCGGCTGCCGTTCGTGCGGTTCGATTTGCGGCTCCATCGCAAGATCGTCGTGATCGACGGCCGGATCGGCTACACGGGGAGCCTCAACCTCGTCGATCCGCGGTACTTCAAGAAGGACGCTGGCGTGGGCGAATGGGTCGACGCAATGGTCCGCGTCGAGGGACCGGCCGTCGAGGCGATGCAGATCATCTTTCTCGCCGACTGGTACGTCGAGTCGCACGCCGAGTTGGACAATCTGCTCGAAACGGCGGACGCCCAACCGCAGCCGTCACGGGGCGACGTCGAAACGCAGGTCATGCCGTCGGGGCCCGACCTGCCAGCGAACGCGATCGAGCAGGTACTCTTGACGGCGATTTATTCCGCCCGGCACGAGCTGTTGATCACAACCCCTTATTTCGTGCCCAGCGAGCCGCTCATGCTGGCCCTCGTGGCGGCAGCGCGGCGGGGAGTGAAAGTGGTACTCGTTTTGCCGCGGCGGGTCGACTCGAAGCTGGTGCGTTATGCTTCGAGCGCGTTCAAAGGCGAGCTCTTGGAGGCCGGCGTCCGGATCGCGCTCTTCGAGGATGGGCTGCTCCACACCAAGAGCGTCACGGTCGACCGGACCCACTCGCTCTTCGGCTCGGTGAACCTCGACCCGCGGAGCTTCCGGCTGAACTTCGAGATCCTGCTGGCGATGTACGACAGCAATTTCACGGCCCAACTGGCCGACCTGCAGCAGCGGTACATCGACCGCTCGGAGCTGATGGACCTCGAAGCCTACCGCAACCGGCCGCTTCGGTACGTGGTGCTGGAGAGCGTGGCGAGACTACTGGGACCGCTGCTGTAATCTGAGCTGCGGCGAACCATTTTGTCCCGTGGCAAGTCTGAAGGCCGTGTCGGGCAACCGCATTGGGAGGCCATTCATGCAACGCGACCTATCGACGTCGGAACCGCGGCTTGGCGCGCCACTGCCCGATTGGACGCCGCCGCCAATGCCACCGCGGCACGCGCTGGAGGGTCGGTTCTGCCAGGTGGTGCCCCTGGACGCACTGCAGCATCCAGAGTCGTTGTTCGCGGCGAACGCGCTCGATCCGGAGGGGCGGATGTGGACCTACTTGCCGTATGGTCCCTTCGAGTCGCTTGATAGTTATCGCGGGTGGGTACGTGAGATGAGCAGCCGGAGCGATCCCTTGTTCTTTGCGATTGTCGATCGGGCGATGGGTCGGGCAGTGGGAGTGGCCAGCTTTTTGCGGATCGATCCGGAGAAGGGTTCGATCGAGGTGGGGCATCTCGCCTTTTCGCCGCTGCTAACGCGGACGGCGGCGGCGACCGAGGCGATGTACCTGATGATGGAGCGGGCGTTCGCGCTGGGATACCGCCGTTACGAATGGAAGTGCGATGCACTCAACGCGGCGTCGCGGGCGGCGGCCGAGCGGCTAGGGTTCACCTTCGAAGGCGTGTTTCGCCAGGCGGCAGTTGTAAAGGGGCGGAATCGCGATACGGCCTGGTACTCGGTGATCGATGGGGAGTGGCCGGCGCTGCAAGACGCTTTTCGGCGCTGGCTCGCGCCGGCGAATTTTGATGCGGAGGGGCGGCAGCGGGTCGGGCTGCGGGAGTTGCGCTAGAATTGATGCGCTAGAACCAGCGCGCTTCGCTGCGGCTCGTACGACTCGCCTGCGCGGCGCGGTTAAACGACGCTCAGGCGCGGCGGGCGATGGCAAAGTCGGTCAGCGCAGCCAGAGCGTCCTTGGCGGCAGACTCGGCGAGGGCGCTCAAGTCGGCCTGGGCGCGGTCGGCGTAGAGCTGGGCCTGGGCGCGGGCATAGGCGAGCGAATCTTGACGCGACAGATAGGCGAGAATAGCAGGGAGCAGGGAGCACGGAGCATGCAGCGAACCATTGAGGCCCCCTGCTCCCTGCTCCGTGCTCCCCGCTAGTGCCGCGAGGAATTTCTTCCGTTCGCCAACGTCCAGCGTATCGCGGGCGTGGATCAGGGGCATCGTCATCTTGCACTTCGCCAAGTCCGTGCCGAGCGATTTGCCCGTGGCAGTTTCATTGCCCTCGAGGTCCAAGAGATCATCGGCGATCTGGAAGGCGATGCCGAGGTTGCGGCCGAAGGCGGCCAGGCGCTCCACCGTGTCGCGGTCGCCGCCGGCGTAGTGGGCTCCCAGCTCGCAGGCACAGGCGCAAAGCTCGGCGGTTTTAGCTTCGACGATCGAGAGGTAATCGTCCTCGGTGAGGTTCACGTCGCCGCTGGACAAAGTCTGTCGCAGCTCGCCGTCGCAGACGATGTTGGTCGACCGGCCGATCGTGCGGCAGGCGTATGTACTCTCGGTCGTGCTGGCGAGATAGAAGGCGTGCGTGAAGAGAAAATCGCCCAACAGCACGCTGGTTTCGTTGTTCCAGCGGGCGTTGACCGTGTCTTCGTGGCGGCGAATTTCGGCCTCATCCAGCACGTCGTCGTGCACCAAGGTCGCGGTGTGGATCATTTCGACCACCGCGGCCAGCGTGATGTGGTCCTCGTTGAGCCGGCCGACGGCTTGGCCCGCCAAGAGCAGCAGGGCAGGGCGGAGGCGCTTTCCAGAGAGGCGGATACCGTGGCGAATGACTTCGTTCGCCTGCGGGTGATCGCTGTGAAGCTCGTCGGCCAGCCGGGTATCGACCCGCCGTAGCTCGCTGCCGACTGTCGCGTAGAGCGCGGCGAGCGTTTGCTGCAGGTCGGCGGGAGGCTGGCGGACAATGCTCATGGGAGTCCTTTCAGGGAATGTCGAAGCCCGAATTTCGAATGACGAATTGGGAATTCGCCATTCGTCATTCGTCATTTTGGCGGCGCCAATGTCCGCTGCGGCCGCCCGATTTTTCTTCCAATTGAATCCGCTCGATCGTGATGCCGCGGTCCACCGACTTGCACATATCGTAGACGGTTAAGGCCGCGACGGAAACCACGGTCAAAGCCTCCATTTCGACGCCGGTTTTGGCCTCGACCCGCACGGTCCCCTCGATCACCAGCGTGTGGTCGTCCGGGGATGTGAAGTCCACGGCAACCGATTCGAGGGCCAAGGGGTGGCAGAGCGGGATCAAGTCGGAGGTCCGCTTGGCGGCCATGATGCCGGCCAGACGGGCCACCTCCAAGACGTCACCTTTCTTTGTCGTCCGGCCTTGGATCAACGTCAGCGTCTCAGGCGACATGATCATCCGGGCGCTCGCGCGAGCGATTCGGCCGGCGACTGGTTTGTCGCCGACGTCAACCATGCGACTGGCGCCGCCGGCGTCGAAATGGGAAAGCTCGGCCATCGAAGGTTTACGTGTGAGGTGGCTTTGCGGGCAGTTTTGGCCCCGGGCGTACGGCCGGTGGACCGTTCAAATCACCAGGGGCTAAATGGCGGAAGTCACCGCATTGTAAGGCCTTACGATGGGCCGGGCGAGGGCTTCACGCGGCCCTCGCCGAGGAAAGAACCGCAAAGGGCGGCGTCGATTAACTGGCGTCGAACGGGCTGGCGGCCGCGGGCTGGCCGACTTCGGCTTCCACGGAATTCCGTTTGAATAACCGCCGCAAGTGGTCGGCTACGAGGAAGACTCCGCCAACCAACACGCCCGACAAGTAGCCATAGATCGCACCGGATATGACGCCATAAACCAACATGAACGGAAGGAAAGCGACGGACCTCCCGCGGCTGAAAAACATGGTCGTGCTAATCATAAACAATGTCGTCAAGATCATGCCCACGACAATCGACGCGGTCCGCGGTCTGCGGCCGCCGAACAGAAGCGCTTGGCCGATGCCGACCAGCGTGACAAAGACGCCAATCATCAGGGCCGCACCAGCCGCCTGGTCGGATTCATTGAAGATCGCATTGATCCCGCCAAACAGCATGGCGTAGCCGGCCGTGACGACCATGATCGTGGACAAATCGAATCGCCGCGGCGCGGAGTAAACTTTGGGCCGCGACGAGCGGACCGAATCGGCGAGAATCCGTTCCACCAGGGGCCAGGGAACGCTCTCGTTGCGGGTGAGGTTTTCCTTGGCGAGCAGCCGATCGGCCGCGACGAGTTCTTCGCGAGTCGCTCGCGGCCAGCTCTCTTGCGGCAACGACTTCCACAGCCGCGCAATCAGCGACACTCGGTCATCCGGGCTGAACGTCGCGGCGGCCTCGAAGACTTCGTCGATGTTGGACATGGGCGCGATGCCAACCGTGCGAAAAGGAATTGCGGCAACGGAATCGGGACAATTCGCGCCCTTGCAAGGGGCGTGGCCGCACCATCATAGCGGCCCGCGGGCGATCTGAGAATCAAATCGCGGCGGGAGAATTGAGCTATTCCCCAAAGGCGCAATAGTAAGGCCCGGTTGCTTGTGACAGCAACCGGGCCTCGTGTGCGGGTCGTGGTGACGGAGGGACGGGATGTCTCCGTCGCCACACGGCCGACTCGTTCGGCCGACCCTGTATCGGAAAGAGCTTGGAGCAGGGAGCTCGGAGCGAGGAATTGACTCCCTGCCCCGTGCTCCCTGCTCCTCGCTTCGTTAGACCAATTCCTTCTTCGCGCCGATCAGCGTGCGGAGGCGTTCGGCCAAGAGGGCCGCGTCGAACGGCTTCTTGAACGTCTCGTTGATCGCCGAGCGATCGAAGTTGGCGGCCGAACCATCGTCCGGCAAGAGGGCAATCAGAATCGTGTTGCCGAACTCCGTGTTGCGGCGGAGGTTCTGGCAAATCTGCAAAGCTTCGACCTGACCGATCGAGAAATCGACAATGATAC
>JBFWSG010000079.1:0-20491 GCA_050248495.1 Pirellulales bacterium
ACGATTTGCGTGACCGCAACGTGCCGCTTGGGGTCGCGGTTGCCGATGGTGAGCCGGTCGGCGTCGTGTTCGTACTTCGTCGCGTCGCCGGATCGGGTCGGAACTCGAGAGCTGTCGACAATCGGCGCGTAGCTGGCCAGGCATTTCGGACAGCAGCCCGCCGCGGACGTACCGGCCTCGACGCACCGCTTGACCAGCATTGTGGGGAACGTGGCAAAGTGAGCGCCCTTATACGGTTCGCTCGACAGCGTCCACACGGTGCGCGGATTGCGTTGCGGCGTGACGACGCGAAACGATTCTTTGCCGGCTGCGGTATGCTTCCCACCGAAACTGCCGCGTGCCTTCGTATCGCGTTTCCGCGTCCCGTCCGCATTCCAGTCGACGGGGTGCATTGCCGCCCGCTCTTGCACGGCGTCGCCGTCGCAAAAGTAACGATTGGATCTCGAGAAAAGAAATACATACTCGTGCGCCGTCGTCGGCCGCCACTTACCGCGACGGAGGATATAGCCGCCATTGGGCGTACACTTCTTGCAGCCGGGGCATTCGACCCAGACGGCTTGCTCGGCGTCGCTGATGGCCACGCCGTCGGCATAACGCCGATTGCCGTTCGGATCGGCTTGCTCGACGTTCCGTTGCGCGGGAGCTACCTTCCGCCGGCACCGCCGCCACCGCCAGCCTCGCACGCTTTCAGGCATCGGCGAGCGCTTGCTCCAGATGACCGTCGACCGCCAGTACCAACCATCGGCCTGGAGCGCCGCCGCGATCCGATGCGGCATGTTGCAGAGGTCGCCGGCCTTGAGCCGACTGGCTTCGAGTCGATTGAGCGGATCGTCGGGGGTAGCCGCGAATTGCCGCGAGGGATTCGATAGCGTGCTGGTGGGGCTGGGCCCGCTATTGTTGTTCGGGTGCGCGGCGTAGCTGTCGCCGATGTTGAGCCAGAGCGTGCCGTCGTCACGCAGTACGCGTTTGAGCTCCGCGAACACTTCGACGCTGTGCGCGATAAAGGCCTCGGGCGTCGGCTCCTGGCCATAGACGCATGACGCGCCATCGGCCCACTCCACCGGGTCGATGCCGTAGTCGCGGAGGCCCCAATAGGGAATGCTCGTCACGCAGCACTGGACCGATCGCTCCGGCATCTCCCGCATCACCGCGCGGGCCTCGCCGACGACCAGCGCATTGTAGGCCGGCTGGATCCTGCGCATCGTGTTGACGTGGGCCGTCACCTGGTAGCCGTCCTCGAACTCGATGAGGCAAGTATTCCAGGCCACGACGTCGACGATCCGGCACCGCTGCCCCTTCCGCTCGGGCAGCAGCTTGCGCCAGTACCAGACTCGATCGAAGGCGGTCATTGCGATTTGATCCTCCGCACGGCGTAGCGGCTGGTCACGACCTGCTTGCCGTCCTCGAATTCCATGCTCCCCGCGGCCCGAGCGATCGGGCCCGATGTCGGTGCGGCGGTCGCCGCGGTTTCACTCTCCACTTTCCTCACCGCGTACCGACTCGTCACGACTTGGGTTCCGTCCTCGAATTCCACCAGGCAGCTATTCATCGATTCCCCGCGCGCAACGACGCGGCACCGCTGCCCTTTGCGTTCGGGGAGCCACTTCCGCCAATGCCAGATTCGATCGAAGGCGGTCACCCCTGCTGACTCCCGCCAAGTGCGTCCATCCGATCGATTTCGTCCAGACGGTCGACGGCCTTCCAGACCGTGGGCTCATTCGACGTCGACACCGGCAATTTGGTTTCGCAGTAGCCGATCTTCTGGCTCGTCTTGGCGAACTTCGCGGCGACGATCGTGTTCATGTCGAAGTCGAACGACTGAGCCAGCAGGTCGAGATAGATCGCGGCGTCGGCAATCTCGTCGGCCAACATCGCGCGCAATTCCTCCGGTGACTCCGTGTTGCCAGGGATGCCGTCACGCACGCGGTTGAGTTTCTTGATGATGTTGGCGGCCTCGCCGATTTCTCCCACCACGGCCGTCATCCAATCGCTGGCCGTCCAGGACTTGATCGGGTGATTGAATCCCTGGGGGCTCTCGCAACGCGTCCGATTCTGTTCGCTAAAACTCATCGCTTTTTACTCCTGGTTTTTTGATTGAATGAGATGGGCCGGCACATTGAGCGGCCTTCCGACAAGTTCCAAATCCACCGCGGCGAACGCCGCACCGGCATCGGACGCCATCGCTGGCGTCGCGGGACAATCCAGCCGCCAAATGTTGGACGGGTACCAGCCGCCGTCGGCGTTGTTGATCGTGTCCGTGATCGCCTTCGCGGTCTTGGTACGCCAGTGAACGAAGTCGACCATGCCGCTGTTGACGTCGAAGATCGAGAGCCGCACCCCGTCGAGCCAGGTGACGATCCAGTGCGTGTAGCGGGCCGCCCACTTCCGCGGTGCCGGCTGCGTCCAGGGCCCGGTCCACTGGATGCGCACGAGGGCCACGCGGTCGTGGAACAGGTCGCGTTCGAGCGGAGCCCGGCACGGTATGAACGTGCGGCCGAGCGCCGCGATCGCCTCGCGCATCATCGTGGGCGACGTGTAACGCCGCTCGTCGAAATGCTTAATCGCCACTCGCGCCTCGTCGAGCGTTGTTTGCAGCGCGAAGGCGAGCGCCGTGGGCCCGCAGTTGCAGCCCCAGGCCTCGTGGGCCTCGCGGGCCTCGTCTTGGGTGAACGGGTATTTCATGCTGTGCCCTCCGCAGCGATCGCCGCATGGATCGGAGTCGATCGTTCGACTCACGGGGTAAACTCAGTTCGCCTCGATTTGCGCCTTGCGTCGAGCCCGGACGTCGCCCTGGACGTAGGCGGCCGTTTCGTCATCCAGGCAGACGGCGCCGCCGCCCTCCTGGGCGAGCATGTCCTGCCACGGCCTGGCGCAGGGCCAGCAGACTTTCATCGTGGCAATGCCGCCCGCTGTGCATTTTTCGACCGCCATGTCGTGCATCGCCCGGCAGATCAGGATCGGAGCGCCGCAGATTTCGCAGTTCGTCACGATCGGATCGGGCACCCGCTGCCGTAACGCCGGCGACGCCCCCACGATGGCCAGTGCGTTTCGATCAAACTCTTTCATGCGCGGACCTCGCTAAATCGCTGCGTGAGTTTACGATCGCCTGCGTAGACGACGTGCTCCAGCGGCAAGCCCATCAGGTAGAACAGGTGCAACACGATGTCGAGCATGTCGCCCGCTTCGTCAAGTTGTTCTACGAACGTCCCGCGGGCGTAGGCGCGTCGCAATTCGCCGAGCTCGTCGACCAGATGCGCGGAGGCCATGTCGATCGTGACCTCGTCGAGTCGTACTCCCGATCGATGGACCGCACCGCTCTTGTGCATCTGCTCAATCCGCTGGCTGAGTGCTTCGACTTTCATGCCGTGACCTCCGCGGCGACGTTCGCCCGCACGAGGGCCTCGACGACTTGCGGGCAGACGCTGTTGCCGATCTTCGCCACCTGGTTCGTCTTCGTGCCGGTGAGCGCGTACGTGTCGGGGAAGCCCTGGGCCCGGGCCAACTCGCGCGGCGTGAGCATCCGCATGCCGATGTCCACGATCATGTACAACTCGCCGGCGATCGTCACGGTCACCAGGCCGAAGCGATCCTTGCCAGTGATCGTGAACAGCGGCTCCGTGAGATGCTGGCCGATCGCCGTGCCGAAGTAGCGGACTAGAAACGAATAGACGAGCGCCGCATGATTGCCGCCGGTGACCGTCCGCAGCGGTTCGGCCAGCGAGTTCCATTGCTTCTCGCCGTGGTTCATGTGCACGAGGTTCGCGGCCACGAGCTGGTTTTGCGTGCCGCGCTCCGTCGTCGTCGGCAGCGGCGTGTCTGCCTCGACGCCCACCATGCCGCCAAAATGCTTGGCGATGTAGGCTGCGACCAACGAATGCTTCTGGCCGCCAGCAACCACCGTGCCGAGCGGTTCGTGCAGGTCCAGCACGCGGGGAGCCTGCCCTTTACGCTCGCCGTAGCTGGTTTGAATTAGCGTCGGGCAAATGATCGCTTCACTGCCACGCGCAGAGGCCTGCACCGTTCGCAGTGGCTCGTCGAGGGGATAGGCCCGGCGGCCTCCGCTGTCGCCGTGATTGGTTGCTGCCAGGATCGGCGTGACGATCGCATGCTCTCCGCGTTTTGCAGTCGTGACGGTCGGCATCGGCTCGTCGAGGCCGCTGCCGTTGCGATCGCCGCTGTGGCACATCGGCACGACGAACGGCGTCCCCGCGTCAAGCACGTAACGCTTGATGCCGAACGCGATCCGCCGCAGCGTCTTCTCAGCGAGTGGCTTCTTCCGATTGAAGATGCTCGGGCACTCGATCGACCAGTCGATGCACTCGGCCGCGGTCCGCCACGGTTTCAGCCTTTGGGTGAAAGGGTGAAAGAGCGGAAGATCGTCGAGTTTTTTCGGGTCGCCGTGCGTCGGCTCCGGCCAGACGATCGGAGCGCCGTCGCAACGGGCGATCAGGAACAACCGGCGGCGGTGCGTCGGTGCGCCGTAATCGGCCGCATTGATATTCCGCCACTCGACCTCGTAGCCGAATCCGCGGAGTCGATTCTTGAACAGGTTGAATGTCATGCCCTTGCGGGTCGGATCGGGAATGTCGCCGGTCTTTTCGATTCTGAGCGAGTCGCACCGCGGACAGCGGCGGCGTGCCTTGCGAGACTTGCCGGTCCGCTTGAGCGTCGTCTGGCCTTCGGTCCCCTTCCAACCGCAGCGGCATTCCCAGCGTGGCACGAGCGGGCCCCAATCGGCGAACTCGCGGACGTTTTCCAAAATGATCACGGCCGGTCGGACCTGCGACGCCCACCGCACCACGACCCACGCCAGCGAGCGGATGTGCTTGCTCACCGGCACGCTCCCCTTGGCCCGCGAGAAGTGCTTGCAGTCGGGCGACGCCCACAGCAGCCCGACCGATCGGCCGCCCGTGAGTTCGCGGAGGTTGGCGTGCCAGACGTCCTCACAGACGTGCCGCGTCGACGGATGGTTCCGTGCGTGCATCGCCAGCGCGTCGGCGTCGTGATTGATGGCGACGTCAGGCGCGTGGCCCGTCGCCCAGGCGATGCCGAGCGACGCCCCGCCGCCGCCGGCAAACGAATCGATGACTAGATCCTGATCAAACATGCTCTGTGCTCTCCGTGTCTCCGTGGTGCGCTGGCGCCGCCATCTTGCCGCCCGTCGTTCGGTTTCCGATCCATGTTCCACAGCGACGGCAGTAGGTTTCGATCGTCCCTTTTTGCGGTGCCAGGTCGGCCCACTGCGCCGAATCGCACTGAGGCACGCACCGCGGCCCTTTGTGAATGCCGAGCCGACGAAACTCGCCCGCGCGCTGCTGCACTTGTTCGCTGAGCGTGGCCATGCGTTCTCACCAAACCCAACTGGATAACTCCAGGACCGCGAGCGCGGCGATTCCCAAGAGAAGCGCCGCCGCGGCCACATCTTCGATCGTGCGTTTCATGTTTCCCCGTGCTGCGAACGATCGCAGCCGATTCAAGTCATGCAGCGGTCGCCGCGTTTCATGGCAGCCATTCGCTGAGCTTTCGTGCTCGCTCGTAACCGCGCCGCTCGGCGTCGAGCAGCATTTGTTCGAGCCGCGACGGCTGATAGTGCAGACTCCACTCCCACACGCGATGAATCCAGCGAGCAATTAAGTGCACGCCGATCGGGTAGCAAGCCCCAAGCCTCAGCCACGCGATATAGAACGCGACCCGATAACCGGTCGGGACCATTTCGCCGTCGCTGATTTCAATGCGCAGTTTCATGCGTCAGCCTCCGCGGCGTGCTTGTGGCAGGGGTTCGTCTTCGACAGGTTGCCGCACACGGCGCAGCGCGTGTAGCGTTTCGACTTCGCCTCTTTGCCTGGCCGCCGCCGCCGATAGTCGCGGCTGGCCAAATACGGAAAGTTCATCGTGGCGATCAATCGTTCGGCGAGATGGGTTCGGCCATCGGCCGACGTCACCGTTTGCACGTTTAGTTTGCTCATGCCGTCTTGCCTCCCAAGTCGATGCGGTGGATCCTTTTGTGCGAACTGCGTCAGCTTCCCGCTTTGCTTTTGCGTCATCGCTAATTCGTCTCGGTCTGCTGTTGTCGGATGCGTCCGAGATTGGCCATCGCCTGATCCATCACGCGGCCCGATTCGGCGTACATTTCGCCGCCGCTTCGCGCGACCAACGCGAGCCAGGGTTCGGCGCACTTCCAGCAGACGAGCACGCCGGTTTTGCCGCGCCGCTTCGCCTCGCGCTGGGCGTCGAGCAGGGTCGGACGCGAGAACCGGATTTCGCAGCCGCACCCTTCGCACTTGCGACTGACCGATTCACGGATGCGGCCCCATTCTTCGGGCGGCGCACCGACGATCGCCGGCTCGTTGGTGTCGAGTTTAGTCGCCATCGTCGTACTTCTCCCGGGCCAGGTATTGTTTGAGGCGCTGCGTAAAGGGCGTGCCGTCCGCGAGGTTGGCCAGGTACCGCGGATCGGTTTTGTGGACGTCGCCGACCGTGTGGCCGTGATACTTCCCGAACTGCATCACGCAGTGCTCGAAGGCCTCGGCGGCGCGATCCGAGAGCGGCTCGACCTCGCGCGCCAGCCGCCGCGGCAACCCGACCTCGTCGACCGCCCGGTCGCGGAGGATCGTGAACAGGTGGTGCCGAAACGTCTCGCCGGGATGCGTAAGCAGTTCCCCATCGGCGAGCGACAAGAGCGCCGTCGCCGCATGTCGCGCCGACACGCGGTCGCGCGTCTCCTGGTCGTTGGCGTTGCGGGCCATGCTCACGAGTTCCTCGTCTCGGGCTCCACGTCGCCGCCCGCGGTTGGTCCTAAATGTTCGGTGATGTATTGGCGTACTTCCTTCACGGCGAACATCGTCGTGTCGTGGCAGAGTTTGGTTGTGAACTGTTGGTCATGAATGCCGCTATGGAACACGATGCGGTGGACCGCCGTTCCGACCAGCGCTTTGTTAATCATGATCTCGACCTGGCGTGGCGAGAGCCGATGCTTTGCGCCCAGCGATGCGCTGAGTTCATTGATCGACTTGATGAGCGCGACGCCGAAGTCGTTCAAGAGCGCCGTCTCGCGCTCGTGATCGCTAGGCTCGTGCGTTGTGTCTGGCAGTCGGTTCGCGCTCATTTGGTCACCGCCTTTCTCATCAATAGTTCCGCGTTCTCCGCCACGTGAATGTGCACGGTGCGGTCGGGCAACGTGATCCAGGCGGCCACCGGCAACAACGTCGTGCGGCCTTCCTCCCAGAGCGTTTCATGCACGATCTTGATGCTCGTACAGTTGGGATACTTGCGAAAAAAGTTGTTGATTAAATCGATGTCTCGCATGGGGTCACCGCTTCGCTCGCTTCCTGCGTTTGGGGGCGGGGGCGGGCTCGGCGAGTTGGTTCGCGCGGCGGCGGATGTCGGCGGCCATGTCAGCGTGCCCCGCGCCGGCGAGCGCCGCTTCGAGCGATCCCGATGGCGCAATTTCCTCCGGCGTTGGTAGCAACCGGCGCCGGGCGGCCCGTGCTAATTCGGTCGCCACGTGCTTCGATTCACGACGCAAATAGGCCAACAGTTCGCCGAAGCGGGGCCAGGGCAGCCGGCCCGCTTCGAGCATCCGGACGACAATCGACACGCTGCGGAAGTCCGCGTCCTCCAAAACTCGGTCCCACTGCTCACGCATGGCCAGTTTCTCGTCGCTGGGGCTCGTGCCGTTCTGGGCTGCGAGGATCTCGATCTCGCGGATGCTCCAGTCGGCGTAGCCGTGACAGGCGCGGCGGATTTCGGTGAGGACGCGATCGACCTGGGCGGGCGTCATGGCTACCACCTCCCCACGCGTTGGGCGGCGGCGACGCGCTCATGGGCGGCGATCGCGCCGTCAGGACCGGGCCAGCCTTGCGTGACGTCCTGGCCGCTCCGCCAGAGCCGCAGCCGGCGATAGAGCACGATCGGCCGGCGGGCCTCGACCCACTGTGATTGCCGCGACTCGAAGGCGGCAATCAGTTCCCGGACGACGCCCGGCGTGCCGCCATGCTCGGCGATCGCCGCGACCGCCTTGGCCGCCTGCTCGACTCCCAGCAAACCCACCTCCACCACCACCCGATCCCACGCCTCGCTCGGCCGCGGATTGTGGCAGGGAGGAGGGTAAGGTTGGTAAGTGGTGTTGTTTTTAAGAAGATATTTCCTTAAAGGGGGTGCAATTTTTGCACCCCGGTCGGGCGTTTTTGCACCCCGGTTTGCACCCCGGTCGACGGCCAGTTTTTGCACCCCTGGCCAGTCGATCGCCAGCTCGTTGGGTTTCGAGCCGCCGGCCTCGAAGCGTCGCTCTTCGACGACCAGGATGCCCGCCTGTTCGAGTTGCTTGATCCAGTACCGCACGGTTCGCGGCGATAGCTGGAGTCGTTTGGCTAACTCGTCTTTCTTCATGCGGCTCACCTGGCCGCGTTGTTCCTCGCACCACAGCACCAATCGAGCCAGGGGCGCGAGGCGGAGCGTACCGGTGATCGTGAGGGCGGAAATCAGCATGGCGTGGCGCTCGCGCGCGTGCGATTCAAAGTCGAGGGGCAACTGCGTTGAGCTATCTTCGCGGAGTCGTGCCATTCTGGTTTGCCCCGAGGTGCGAGCGATCGCACCCGATCCATGCGGCAGTCGCCGCGGCAGTTAGTTACAGATTCCTCTTCTCTGGTTCATGGCCGCCGCGTGGCAGCCTCTCGATTTTCAGATCGGGGTCGGTGACGCGTTGCAGAACGCATACCAATCGGCAGAGCGTGAGTTCGATCGACTCTTCGCACAGCACCTCTTCGACGCCGTGCTCTTCCTCGCGCCAACGCGTCTGCACACGAGCAATTAGTTTGCCGGCGTCCTTATCTGGTGGTTCGGCCAAGTAAATTGTCGTGCGGGCCTTGTGCAACTTCATCCAATCAAAGGCCTCGGCCAAAGTTGGGATCGGCAGGCCGTGGGGTGGGTCGACCATCTTCGTGTCCTTCGTGTTTACGGCCCGTCGTGTCTTCGTGTCGTCGTGGTTCCAATCACGTCCCGATCGCCAGCCCCAGCAGTACGCCCGCGGCGAGACTCACGACCGTCGCCATGCCGAGCGCCACGAGCCACTGCCGCTTGCCGAACGCGAGCCCGTCCTGGTAGCCGGCAAAATAGCGGCGAGCCGCCTCGGCCTCGGCCTCCGCCCTCTCCACGAGCAGTTCGCCCGTGTCGAAGTCCTCGTACACCGGCAGCGGGTCGATCGCGGTGACGTCGACGGGCTCGATCGGTCGCTGTCCTGCCATCTTCGTGCCCGGCAGCGAGCGGTCGATCGCCTGACGCAGCAGTTCGTTGCGCGCTTTCGTGTAGTCCATATTCCCTCCCAGACGCGGTATCGTTGTTCAAATCGGCGGCGGGGCCCTCTCGGGCCTCCACGCGTCACCGCCCGCCGCCGGATCGATCCGTCTCAAGTTGCCGCCGCCTCGTCGCGGCTGCCTCTTCTCCGCTCCGTCCGACACAAGACGAGTGCGCGCTCGTCGTGTGTCGGCCTGCCCTATCGTGTTTTATTGCCGGACACTCACGCGGTCCGGCTTACGGGTCGTTCTCGACTGCATCACGTGCCGGGCGTCCCCGCCACGTGTTCTGACTCCAGACCATTCATGCCGCTCATTAGCCCGTCAGTCGTTAGGCCGCCAACCCTTCTCCCCGGAGTTGTGGCGATTCGGATCACGGTGATCGCACGCGAGTGCGCCGTCCGGGGACCGAAAAAGGTAACCTGCTATTTTCTCCTAGCCCTCCTCCGTCGCTTGATGACTTTGACCGGCCCACTGCACGGGATCGCAAATCGGTACACGCCGCGCAGGTTCACCAGGACTCGGTTCACGTTCCCGATCGTTTGTCGCGTCGCCAGCCGCAGCCGCCGGCCGCGGATGTCCTCCACGAGCCGCTGCTGCGGCAAGCCAATCTGTGCGACGCCTTGCACCGCCCCCTTTGGGATCAATTTCGTGTGGCCCCAAAAGCAGGCTTCTTAGCCGTGGATCGTGGTCACCAATTCCTCTCCGCACTCCGGACAATTCATCCGACCGCCCTCAAAATTCAGTCCGCTTCCAGCCGGAGCGATCGGGCAAACGCTCGGCCATCGTAAATTTGAAAAACCAGTACGCCTCCGCGGCGCACTTGCCTTTGATAATCGCGCCCTCGTTGATCGGCCCGCCCCCCTTCACGTCGACAAACTCTAGCGTCTGGTCGTTGTGGAAGATCATGAAGTCGGGCGTGTAAAAGCAGCGATCCGCCAAACGAAACTTCATCGGCTCGAACAGCCAGCCAATGATGTCCCCCGCGAGCCGCTGGCCTTCGAGCAGATCCGCATACGCACGCTCCGTGCGGTTCATCACGCCCGGCTTGTGGCGCTTGCCGTAGCGCGTGTTGTCTCGATTGAATCGCGCTTGTCGGGCCATCAGGCATCGATCCACGCTCCGGGGACGGCCGCCTTGATCGCCTCGACCTCGCTCACGGCCGCGCGTAGGTGGTTGTGCTCGGTCACACTCTGGGCGATGACGGTGTCCGATTCGCTGTCGATCAGTTTCCACCGCCAGGTGCCGTCCTCGTTGTAAATTTCAAACCGCATAATGGTTTCCCCGCGGGCCGAGCGATCGGCCCCGATGTCAGTGCGGCCGCCGCCGCGGTCCGATTTAAGTGACTCGAATGATCGCCATTCGCCCGTCTTCGGTTTTTCGGCACGTGATGATTCGCTTATGCTTCTTTTGCACCGCTGTGACCTTGCCTCTCGCGTGGTAACTCCGGCCAAATTCGTAGTCGACGATTAATGCCTCTCCAACCTCAAGGGATTCAACCGCAATGAAAAAATCGCTCTTCGGCTTTCCACCCTCCTCATAGTGGGCAAGCGTCACTTTTTCGGCGGGCACCTTCTCAAACGACCCTTCCGGCATTGCCAGCTCCCTCGGTGTCTCCGTGGTGAATTAAATCTCCGGTTCGCTTTTCGTGTCGCGGAACAATTTGCGCTCTTGCCGCCGGCGGGTGTGCAGCTCTTCGAGTTCGCTGATGCCGTGGCAGCAATCGAGCGGCGTGAGTTCGATGCCGGCGCGGCGGAGGTTGCCCGGATCGCAGACCGGGTGGCACGTCGCGCCGTCGAACGAATACGCGCCGCACAACGGGCAGCGGTCGCCGCGCGACGAACCCACCGGAGCCGGCGAGTTCGTGGCCGGTGACTCGTGATGCGTGACCGGCGAAGTGTGTCCGGTCGGCGACGGCTGCTGCCTCGCGGCCTTCCGCTCTGCGGCCAACTGTTCCGCGAACTGGCGGACCTTGCGGTTCGCGCTGTAGCGACGTAGCCAGTCGGCCTTCAGCGCCCGGCGGACGTCGCGGATGTCGTACTTCATCACGGCGGCGATCTCGCGCGGCGAGTAGCGGCGCGCGGCGAGACGGCGAACGACGCAGATTTGATTTGTGCGTAGCATAGCGAGCCGGGCCGTCACGGCCCCGGCCTTCGCCAGCCGCGCAAGACTCCGCCGGCTAGCCGACGCCGGAGGTGACCAAAGCGTCGACCAGCCGCGGAGGTTGGCGGCCGGAAATAGTTTTTGGATCGGGCCGCATCGTTGCGGCCACGGGGCAAACACTTCAGCGGTCGAGCGACGCTGGTGTGCGGCAAGAGGCCGCGTCAGAATCGCCGACGTTCAAACTCAACGTCGGCGATTGTAAACAAAAGCGTACAGTTCGCAAGCCCGATTATGCAGATTTTTTTCCGTTGCCCGAAAGAAAGAAATCGAGCGTGATTTTGCGTTTCAGCCGGCGAGTAAAGAATTCGGCTAATCTGGCCAATGGGGCAACGCCAGGCATTTTTTCGCCGCGGACATATTCACCTATGACGGTGTGAGATTCCCCCGTCTCGGCAGCGATGTCGCGGAGGCTTGGGCTATCGCTTTCTTCAATGAGAGCGGAGAGCTGTGCCGCGATATTGCGTTTGGCCTGTTCGTTGCTAATCACGGTTGACATGTCTCCTATTGTACGCTATCGCTTACAGCTTGCAATAGTCGCCACTGGCTGGCCGGGGTTAGTTGTTGAGTCTGAACGCCGGCGGCCAGCCAGCAGCATGATTGTCGATCACCAGTGGTCTCTTGGCGGCCGATCTTCCTCGCGGAGCGTCGGATCAACTTCGTTCGGGGATCGAGCCGGTCGAAAGGCTGCGGTGTAATGCTGGGCGATTGATTCCAACGCCGCCGCAATCCGGTCGAGCCGCAAGACCGCCTGTTCCTGGGCAAACGTCGCATAGGTGAGGCCGTTTTGCAGATCATGAATCGCGTCGGCGACGCGCTGATCGCCCTCCACGATCGACTGCTGTTCTCGGTTCATCTAGCTGCCTTTCGTTAGGTGTACTGACCGCCCGGCTGGCGCTGACGACGCCGGCCGGGCAATCTTTTTTTCTCAGTGAACGCCCAGGCCCAACGCCGCCAGCGTGACGACGATGGCGGTGGCCACTCCCAGCGGCAGCCACACGTCCCGGGCGTCCCACTCCGGATCATCCCGCCGAATTCGCTCGACCAGTCGTCGCCAGGCGTCGATGACGGTTTGCATCGTCGGTGAATTGTCGGTGAAGAAATTTGACAACGGGTCGTCCCCGAACTAGCGTTGGGGTGACGCTCTACGGCAAATCTTGCCGCCAAAATCAGTGGGCTCGACTGGATTTGAACCAGCACACCCTTTCGGGCACAAGGCCCTCAACCTTGCGCGTCTGCCAATTTCGCCACGAGCCCAATGTCTTTCGTCCGCCAAAAACATGGCGAATATGCCAGTCTACTCGCCACCGGCCGAGCGTCAAGCGAGGGGCGAAGCCCGCTGCTGGCGGCCGGCAGGGTGGTTGATTATTGTGGGCATTCCGGCCCTGCGCCGGATCGATTTTCTGTCTCAAGATGCTCACCATCTGCCGCGCCGCAAGGCGAATTTCGACATGCGACGCTCTGGACATTTCCCGTGGATTGGGCCGCTGCTCGTGCTGGCCGTCACGTACCCCGCGGCGGCGGACCCCGGCGTCGCGCTGCAGCGCTTGTGGCGACACGATGCCGGCGGATTGGGGCGCGCGGAGATCGTGGCGTTCGATGCGGCGGCGAACGAACTGCTGGTCGTCAACGGGACCGAGCGCTGCGTGATGCGACTCGATGCTCGCTCCGGCCGCGAAGTCGACCGGCTCGACGTCTCGTCATTCGGCGACCCGACCAGCGTCGCGGCAAGCCACGGCCTGATCGCCGTGGCCGTGGTAGCTCCGCAGAAGACCGACCCCGGACACATCGTGCTGTTTCGCTCGGCGAGCGGCGCGCGCGATGTGCGGCCGCCGGCAAGTCCGCTGGCCGCGGTCGAAGTCGGCGCCTTGCCCGACATGGTGACGTTCACTCCGGACGGCCGCTACGTGTTGACGGCGCTCGAAGGCGAACCGAGCGACGACTATGCGGTCGATCCCCCTGGCGGGATCGGCGTAATCGACGTGAGCCGCGGCGCCGAGCACGCGACGGCGCGGATCGCCGATTTCGCCCGCTTCAATGCCGTGTGCGATTCACTGGAGTCGCAGGGCGTACGGATCAGCGGCCCGAGCAAGTCGGCCGCCGACGGCCGCGCGACGGTGGCGGAAGACCTGGAGCCGGAATACATCGCCACCGCGCCCGACGGCCTCACAGCCTGGGCCACCTTGCAGGAGAACAACGCCATCGCCGTCGTCGATGTGCCCACGGCGCAAGTTAAAGAGATCATCGGGCTCGACTTGAAGGACCATGCGCAAATCGGTCGCGGTCTCGATGCCAGCGACCGCGACGGCGGAATTCACATCCGCCCCAGGTCGGTGTGGGGCATGTATCAGCCGGACGCCGTAGCGGCGGTCAGCATTGACGGAGTCCCTTACCTGGTCACCGCCAACGAGGGCGACTCGCGCAGCTACGGCGGCTTCACCGATGAAGTTCGTGTCGAGGACTTGAAGCTCGACCCGTCGCTTCACGTCGATGAGGACCTGAAGCGTTTCAAGGTCAGCAGCGTCGGCGGCGACACGGATGGCGATGGCGACGTCGATCGGCTCCTCGCCTTCGGCGCTCGCTCGCTGGCGATTTGGACCGCGGACGGCAGGCTGGTCTACGACAGCGGCGATGCGCTCGAACGTTTCATCGCCGAGCGAATGCCCGAGCGGTTCAACATCGACTCCGACGGCAAAGGGACCGTCGACGACCGCAGCGACGACAAGGGTCCCGAACCGGAAGGAGTGGTCGTCGGCCGTGTCGGCAAATCGACCTACGCCTTCGTCGGCCTGGAGCGAACGAGTGCGATCGCCGTATTCGACGTGACGCATCCGCGCTCGGCCAAGCTGCTCGACATCGTGCCGCTGCCCTTAGAGAAAGGCCCGACCGGCGGCCCCGACATCGCGCCGGAAGGCCTCTGCTTCGTGCCGGCCGAACGCAGTCCGTTTGGCGCGCCGCTCTTGGCGGTGGCCTGCGAGGTGACCGGCACGACAACGCTGTTCCGCGTGGATTCTGTCGCCGACCGCCGGGACATCATAGAATGCGAGTGCCATGCCTCAGCCAACAACCACCCTCGTCGCGGTCGATATCGGCAACAGCCGCATCAAGCTGGGCCGCTTCGAGCGCGGCTCCGCGGCGCGTGGCCTGCCGGAGCCGGCCGCGACCATCGAGCTGCCGCTCACTAATCAGGCGGGCGAATTCGACCGCGCGGGATTTGAATCGTGGTGCCGTGCGAACGTCGCCGGGGATGCCGCCTGGCTGGCGTCGAGCGTCCATCGCGGTGCGAGCGAGCAACTTGCCGCCGCAGTGGCCGCCATCAGCCGCGATATGGGACGAAACTGGACAGTTCGCCAGGTGACTTTCATCGACGTGCCGCTCGTGGTGGAAGTCGACGCGCCGGATCGCGTCGGCATGGATCGGTTGATGGGCGCGGTGGCGGCCGATCGGCTGCGTCCGAAGGATCGCGCCGCGATCGTCGTTGATCTCGGCACCGCGACCAAGCTCTGTCTGTTGACGGACGTCGGTGCCTTCGTGGGCGGTGCGATCTTGCCCGGGCTGGCGATGTCCGCCCGCGCCCTGGAAGAGCAAACCGACGCCCTGCCCCACGTCAACGTGGAGCATTGGCAGACGCCGCCGCGGGCCCTCGGCAAATCGACGATTCCGGCTATCGAGGCGGGCATCTTCTGGGGCGCGGTCGGCGCGGCGCGGGAGCTGATCACTCAGTATTCGAAAGGTCTCGACCAGCCGCCGGCTGTGTTTGTCACTGGCGGAGGTTCGGCGCTGGTGGCCGAAGTGCTCGCCGCCGACGGCCCGATTCAATTGCAACACTTGCCGCACCTCGTGCTCTCGGGCGTGGCGATCGTCGACGCGACGCTGAACCGGCAATGAACACGCGGAACGAGCCTACGCGCGTAATTCAATTGACGCCGCCGGGGCGGGCGGCCGTTGCCGTGGTCCTCGTCGAGGGCCCCGCTGCGGCGACGCTGGTGGAAAACTGCCTTCACCGTGCCAACGCCAAGCGGCTCTCCGACGTGCCACACGGCCGCATTGTTGTCGGTCACTGGGGATCGCCAGAAGGCGAAGAAGTCGTTGTTTGTCGGTCGGCGGCAGACTCTGTCGAAGTCCATTGCCACGGCGGCACGGCGGCCGTGGCGGCGATCGTCGCACAACTGGCCGAAGCGGGCTGTCAGAAGTGGTCCTGGCAGGATTGGATTCGCCACAGCGCTACCAATTCCATCCGCGCCGCCGCCCAGATCGCGCTGGCCGAAGCGCCGACGGCCCGGACGGCGGAAATCTTGCTCGACCAGTTCGACGGCGCACTCGCCAATGCGGTGCAACGGGTTGTCACTGCAGCGGACGCCGGTAATTGGACTGCCGCAGTCGCCCAACTCGGCTTGATCCTTGCACATCGAGATCTGGGCCTGCATCTTACGACGCCCTGGCGAGTGGTGATCGCCGGCCGGCCGAATGTGGGAAAGAGCAGCCTCTTGAACGCGCTCGTGGGGTTCGACCGGGCGATCGTCTACGACCAGCCGGGAACCACACGCGACGTGGTGACGGCCAGAACTGCCATCGACGGCTGGCCGATCCTGCTCTCCGACACGGCCGGCCTGCGTGAGACTTCGGACGAGATCGAGGCGGCAGGCGTCGAGCGGGCGACCTCTGCTGCGGCTGAGGCAGACCTCGTGTTGTTGGTGGACGATGCGCTCGATGTCGGCGAAGTTCCCCTTCCCGTGGCCGTTCCGCTGCTGCGGATCCTCAACAAGCTGGATTTGCACTCCCAGCTCAGTGCAAGCGAGCGAGACCGATTCGACGCCTGCGTCAGCGCCACCCGCGGGACTGGCATCGCGGAATTGGTCACCGCGATTGGAAAGACGCTTGTTCCGGTGCCGCCCGTCCCAGGATCGGCGGTCGCATTTACCGTCGAGCAGCTCGCGCAACTCGCTGCGGCGCGTGAGGCGGCGGAACGGCGCGATCTGCAGGCGGTGATCGAGTGCTTGCATTCGCTCGTCGAGGACTTTGGCGCCGGCGAATGATCCCGCGCCTGCCCATCGCGGTGCGAAGCGCGCGCCGCCACTGCTATCGTTGCGCGCGGCGCGGCGTAAATCGGCCGCATTTCCAGCGACAAAAAATTGGCTAATTGTTTTTAGTTTTGCCGATGACAAGCATGAATACGAATTGCGCGATTGCAAGGAATGATCGGTCGACGCAACTTTTCCTGCTGGATGATTCGACGTACGCGAAACTGGCCACACACCTCCAGCCGCGATACGGCGTGCCGAAGGGGGCACTCATGTGCATGAAGATTGACAATCTTGGGCGACGGATTGGCTGTTCGAGCATGTTGATTGGGCGCGCGCTCCGCGTCACCACGGTCGCGGCCGGCGTCTGCCTGACGACCCTGCCTTGCGCCGCATCAAAGGACGAGCCGAAAGTGGGCGCGACGGCGGAAGATTCAATCCTCGTCGCCACGCGGCAATCGCCGACCAAAGAGAAAGCTGCCGCCGAGAAAAAGGATGCGTCGAAAGACGAATCACTCGAACCGGTCTCGCAGTATTCCGAACATACTCCCGATCTTGCCGAGCAGGCCGCTGCGGAAGCCGACGTCGAAAAAGAAACCGGCGACAAATTCAGCGCCGCGCTCGCCGGCGTGAACGAGCCGAAAAAGATCGACGCCCAGCCGGCCAAGTTCAACGGCATTCAGCCCGGCAAGTCGACGGAAAAGGACGTTCGCAATGTCTGGCAAGAACCAAAGCGGACCACCACAACCGACGACGGCGCTGTCTTGACGTACGCGATCGAGCCTTTCCGCGCGGTCGAAGTCCAGATTGCCGACGACACCGTGACCGCGATCAACATCGAGCTGCAGAGCAGCTTGCCGCCGAAGCGGCTCGCCAAGCAGCTCTCGCTCGACAAGCTCGAGGCGGTGGCCGTGACCGATGCGGAAGGGACGCTTCTGGGGCAGGCCTATCCGGAACGGGGCGTGCTGTTCATGTTCGCTCCTCCGTCAGACGTCGTCGTGGCGACGACAAACGCCCCGCCGGCCGCGGTGACCCACGTGGTCGTGCAACCGCTCGACGCCGATGCCTTTGCCCTGCGTGCGGAGAGCCGCCTGCATGGCCCCTACGAACAGAACATCAACGATCTGAACACGGCCCTGGCGCTCAACCCGAACCTGGCCCACGCTCACTGGCTGCTGTCGGAGATTTATCTCTCATCCGGCCAGGCCGATAAGGCCAAAGCTTCGGCCGATGCCGCCTGCGAAATCGATCCGGACAATGCCGCCTACCAGCTCCGCAAGGCGGAAGCCGAAGTCTTGCTCGGCCAGTACGACGACGCCACGCTGGCGATTCGGGCCGTGCTCGACGACGACAACACGCCGCCGATCGTCAAGGCTCAGGCGCTCCACGAGATGGGCAAGCTCGCCTCGCTGGGCGACATCGAAATTGCCTCCAAAGCGATTGCCTTCGAGAATCGCGCGATTGCCTTGGCCGACTCGCTGGCCACCAGTAAGAACGTCAAGGAACGCCGCGCGGCCAAACAGGTGCTGATCGAGTCGCATCTGGCCGTGGCCCGGCAGATCGCCAAACAGGACTTCGAGAACAAGCTGGCCAGCGTCTCGCAATGGATCTCCCGGGCCTCCGGCCTCGCCGAAGACATGATCTCCCACGACGGTGGCAGCCTCGAGCTGCGGCTGATGGTGGCCCGCGAGTCGCTCGAAGCGCTGGCGAATTTCAAGCCGACGAAAGATCCCGGTCCGTTCGTATCGGAAGCGGAAGAAACTGCCGCCACGTTGACCAGCGAATGCAGTGACAATCTCTGGCGGCGGCGCATTCAGTGGGAGCTCGGCCAGGCATATTACCAGGCGGTGCGGATCGAACACTTGCGGCTGCAGCCGGCTTCGGCCCTCCGCTACGGGCAGCTGGCGATCGAGAACCTCGCCGACGGCGCCGCTGAGCGCCAGGCGGTGTACGATTCGGAGCAGCTGGTGGGCAAGCTTTATTTCCACATCGGCGTGGTGCACGCCGTGCAGAAGCAGGACCACAAGACGGCCGCCCAATGGTACGACAAGGCGATGCCGCTGTTGACCGCGCCCCGGCCGGAATCGACGCTCCTCGCGCCGCAGCACGACGGCGAAGAGCTGGTGAGCATGGGCGTCACCTACTGGCAAATCGGCGAAAAGGATCACGCCATCGATCTGACGCTTAACGGCGCCGAGCTGGTCGAAAAGGCAGTCGACGGCGGCATGCTGCCAAAGAAGGCGCTCGCCGTGCCGTACGGCAATCTAGCCACGATGTACGAGCAGCTCGGCGAAAAGGACGATGCAGCCAAGTACTCGGAGCTGGCTCGCACTGCGACCGGCGCGCCCAAAGCGGTGATCGTCAACAACAATCGCAGCGCCAGCCGCGAGCCGATGCGGCCCACCATGATGATCGGCCAGCGGAAGACCGGCGGTCCCTCGAACGGCCAGCGGATGATGTCGGGCCAGCAGCGGCAGCCGATGCAGCGGACCGCCCAGCGGCCGTCGAACGGCCCGCGGCCTTACTAATGACGGCTGCGCAGCGAAAGAGCTGTGGGAGGCCTCTCCGAGGCCGATACCGTGCTCCATTGGATGGCGTAATCGGCGTCAGAGACGCCTCCCACAAAGATGAATAGCCGCGCAGTTCTCGATAAGTCGTCTCTGCATTCCGTGCTGGCGCGGGCGCGCACTTGACGCACCGAGAGTGCGTAATTCTGCCGCATCGTGACCTTCGTACCCGGCCGTGCTACGCTGACGCGCGATCGCCGCAAAAGAGGAAGCGGGCCAGCGCTTGCAATCGCGGCGCGGAAAGCGAGGCCGTCGTGATTCGATCACGTCTTGCATTTCTCGGTTGCGCGCTCGCTGCGGCAGCGATGAGTTTTGCGACTCCAGCGCTGGCCGATCACGTGTTGTTGGCTGCGGCGGAGATGGGCGCGGCCGGTCGGGTAAGCGGCACGAGCGTCACGCCGGCGCAGTTCGTCGGCTGGCGATTTTCCATCGACGAGCCGCTCCGCGTCGAACGCGTAGGCGGCCACATCTATTCCGATCCCTTCCAGGCCGGCGAGATATTCGCGGCGCTCCTCCGGCTCGACTCGCTCGATGCGGTCCCGCACGGCGCGCCCTTCACCGAGGACGAAGTGGTCGCCAGCACCACGTTTCGCGCCAACTTCCCCAGCGACGAATACCTGACGCCCCTCTCGGCCACGCTCTCGGCCGGCAGCTACGTGCTCGTGTTCGGCACCGGATACTTCGGTGCCGAAGGATTTGCCGCCCTGCCGAACTTCACGGACCAACCTGACATCCCACCCACCGACTTGTCTTCGTTCATCTTTTGGAGTCGACCTTCCGCCGGCGCCGAGTTCGAGTGGCGGCGGAATCTGGCGTCGCACATGCGGGTGCTCGTCGAAGGTCAAACCTTCCCGCTCTCCGGCGACTACGATCTCAACGGCGTGGTGAATGACGAGGATTACGAACTGTGGCGGACCGAATACGAGGCCACCGGAAATCAAAACGCCGACGGCAGCCGGAACGAGATCGTCGACGCCGCCGATTACACCGTGTGGCGCGACCACTTGGGTGACAGCGGTTCGCCCGGCGCGGCGGCACTCGTCCCGGAGCCGGCGGCCGGTATAATCGCGGTTTCAGCCGTCGCCTGGCTCACGTTTGCCGTTCCCCGCACTCTGCAGCAGTTCAATCAACATGAGCGCGTTCGACCCGCAAGCCTATGGACCCGTGTTCGCGCCGCTCCTGGCGGGCGATCGTCGACGACCGCTTGACGCGGGAGCGTCCGACACACGGATGCGCGTCGAGTTGGAGCAGCTTTCGGTAAAGTCGGCGTTTGCCCATGTCGGCGGCGGCGCGAGCGATCAACCAATGGCCGCTTGCTGTCTGGCCGGAGTTTGGCTGCTGCACGATTTTCTGGACGAGTCGCACCACATCAGCCAAAGCATCGACACCCCGAGCGGCAGCTTCTGGCACGGCGTCATGCACCGCCGCGAGGGCGACTTCTCAAACGCCAAAT
>JBFWSG010000080.1:0-20188 GCA_050248495.1 Pirellulales bacterium
ACGTAGACCATGCGGAGTTGGTGCAGGATTTCTTCCATCAGCTGCGCTTCTTGGGGCGTTGTGTTGCCCTTCGTCTTGTCGTTGACCACCTCGATCGTGTCGATCAGATACTTGGCCTGCTGAGGGGCGAAGATCGGCTCGCCGCTTTGAGGGTGGGGCACCTGGCCGAGGGCCATCAAAGCCTCGGTGGCGAGCGTCGTGACGAGCATCTCCAGCGACGCGGGGGGCATGGCAAAGTCGCCGGGCCGCGCGCCTGCCGCACCGGCTTGCGGTTTCGCGGGTTCCTGTTTCGCGGCGGCTTCTTTTTCCGCTTGAACCTGCGACTTCCAGTCCTCGTCGATGATGATCTTTTTGTCGTCGGGCATCGATTCGTGCGCCAATGGTTAATGAGTTGATTGTTGCGTGCGGCGCGGCGCAGCCGAGGTTTCGTCGCGGTTTGCCGGCATGGGTCGGCCGCCTTTGCCGTGGCTGTGAGCGACCGCCGCGCCGACGAAGCCGGCGAACAATGGTTGGGCCGCGGTCGGCTTCGACTTGAACTCCGGGTGATATTGCACGGCCACGAACCAGGGGTGCTCCGGCAGCTCGATCACCTCGACGAGCGAGCCATCCGGGCTGGTGCCGGAGAACTTCATGCCGTGGGCGGAGAATTGCTGACGGTAGACGTTGTTGAACTCGTAGCGATGACGGTGCCGCTCGGAGATTTCCGTCTTACCGTAGCACTTGGCGACAATCGTCTCGGGCTCGAGTCGCGTCGGCTGGGCGCCAAGCCGCATCGTACCGCCCTTGTCGGTGATCGACTTTTGTTCGTCCAGGAGGCAGATCACCGGGTGGGCGGCGTCCTTGTCGAACTCGGTCGAATGGGCGCCGGATAGGTTGCAGACGTCGCGGGCGTACTCGATCACGGCGCATTGCATGCCGAGGCAAATGCCGAAGAAGGGGATGCCCTTGGTGCGGGCGTAGCGAATCGCCGCCACCTTCCCCTCGATGCCGCGCTCGCCGAACCCGCCGGGGACCAGGATGCCGTTGTAGCCCGAGAGCAATCGCTCCGGTCCCTCCGCTTCGACGTCCTCGCTGCGGATGCGGCCGACGCGGACTTGAGCCCGATGGGCGATGCCCGCGTGGTCGAGCGATTCGTAAATCGATTTGTACGCGTCGCGGTGCTCGGCGTACTTGCCGACGATGGCGATGCTGATCTCGTGTTCGGGATTCCGCAACCGCTGCAACAGGTCGCGCCAATCCTGCAGGTCGGGCTCCGGCGTCTTGAGGCCAAGCCGGTCGACGATCAGCTTGTCGATCTTATTGTCGAGCAGGCTCAGCGGCACCTCGTAGATCGAAAAGTCCTTGTCCTTTTCTTCGATCACCGCGTCGATCGACATGTTGCAGAACAGGGCGATCTTTTCGCGGTCCTCGCGGCTGAGCGAGTGTTCGGTGCGGCAGACCAAAATATCCGGCTGAATACCGATCTCGCGGAGCTGTCCGACAGAATGCTGCGTGGGCTTGGTCTTGAGCTCCTTGGCGGCCTTCAAGTAGGGCACCAGCGTGAGGTGAATGTAAAGGCAGTTTTGCTTGCCGACGTCGAGCGCGAATTGGCGGATTGCCTCGAGGAAGGGCAGGCTCTCGATGTCGCCCACCGTCCCGCCGATCTCGGTGATCACGATGTCGACCGGCTGATGACGATCGTCACCCAGTTTGGCGATCACGCTCTTGATTTCGTTCGTGATGTGCGGAATCACTTGGACGGTCTTGCCCAGAAACTCACCCCGCCGCTCCTTGTTGATCACCGACTGATAGATCTGGCCGGTGGTGTAGTTCGAGTCGCGGGTCAAGGGGCTGTGGGTGAACCGCTCGTAGTGGCCCAGGTCGAGGTCGGTTTCGCTGCCGTCGTCGAGTACGTAGACCTCGCCGTGCTGGTAGGGACTCATCGTACCGGGATCGACGTTGATGTACGGATCGAGCTTTTGCATTCGCACCGAGAGGCCGCGCTTTTCGAGCAGCATGCCGATCGACGCACTGGTGAGACCCTTGCCGAGAGAGCTGACGACGCCGCCGGTGACGAAAATGTATTTGGTCATGAACGAAGGACCCTCCTGGTACTCTTTTCAAAGGAAACGCCGCGACCCTCGCCTGAATGTGGAATTGCTAGTTTCATTCTAGTGCGCGCGGCGCGGCAGTGGCAGTCCCCAGGAAACGCCGGCGGAAATGCACCACGCAGGCTGTAAGGCAGGGCGCGCAAAGACGCCAAGGAGCAAGGATCGCCAAATGTGGATGAAAGTGCATCCTCAAGGTGCAGGCAGGACTGGAGCGGCGCTTCGCAGCTAAACAATACGGCTGCGCCGGGCCAGGCGGTGCTCCAGGGTGAGTTGGGATTTTTCCCTTTCGGAGAGGTGACCGAAATATTCCGCGAGCGTTGCCAGGGCCTCGATGCGTTCGCTCGAAGTAAGACTTGGGGCCGGCGACGTGTCGTGCGGCGCGTGTTGGCCGCAGTAGTGGTGCGTGTCGGCGGCCCCGGAACTGACGTGCGAATCGTGAATCGTGGCCGGGTTGCCGCAGATTTCGCATGCAGGAATGGGCATGCGAGTTCTCCCAGATTCGTGTCGCGAACAGACTGAGTTTATTGGATCGTAAAGTGGGTTTGCGGGTAGAACAGGACTGATCAGGCCATGTTGTCGTTAGCGATCAGCTTCACCGCCGTGCCGTAGGCGAGAACTTCGGTGACGCCCGGGGCGAATTCGGTGGCGTCGTAACGCATGGCGATGACGGCGTCGGCGCCGTGTTCGCGGGCGTGCTGGACCATCCGCACAAACGCTTCTTCGCGGGCGGATTCGCAGACGCGGGCATAGGCCTCGATGTTGCCGCCGACGATCTGTTTGAGTCCTCCCATGATGCCCTGGCCGATGCCGGGCGAGCGAACCACGATGCCGCGGATGATGCCGAGACATTCGGCGACGGTGTGGCCGGGGACGTCGTTCGTGGTGGTCACGAGCATGGCAAGGCTCCGTAAGTTGCGAAGACTCGAGGATCGAGCACTCCGGGCCAAGAGTAAGAAGGCGCCCGACTGCGTCGGTGAGTTCGGTCGAGCGAGTAAGCTGCCCCCGGCGACTAAATCTAGTCGAGTTAAAGGCAAATGGAAAGTGGGGTCCGGATGGATAGAAGAATGCGGAAGGTCTTGGTTGCGCGAAATTTTGACAGAGGGGTAGTCACCTGCTACCTTGGCTATCAATGCATACCGTGGTTGGTTCGACACTTCGTGCCAAACGTATACTGCAAGTTGGGTCGCCAATGTTCCGCACCGTGCCGCTGCTGGTGGTCCTGTTCTGCGTATCTGTGATCGATCGCGTTTGTGCGGTTCCCGTCTTGGATCAAGTATCTCCAGCCGGAGGAGTGACGTTTTACAAAGCCGACACGATCGAATGGCAACAGGGAGTGTCGGCCGGCGTCACCGGTCGGTTGTCGCAGATCGAAATGAGCTTTTACACGACTGAGGAAGTGCAGCTGACGCTCTATCATGGGTTGCCCTGGGGCACGGGAGTTCCGGATTATTTTCTATCGTTCCATCCCACAGCCGTGGACGCGCCAACATTTGTTGATGTGTCAGCGGCCGATTTCATGGTAACAGCAGGAAGCGCGTTCACCATTGGTCTGCGGGGCTTCAATCCCAACACCGAGCTATTTCTCGGGACTGACGACAATGGATATGCGGGCGGTCAACTCTATTTGAATCAGGAGATTTATCATTCGGGTGAATACGACATGGCGTTCAATACCTATGTCGATCCAGTTCCGGAACCCACGCAGGGCATAATGCTTGGTACGTGCGTCGCTATTCCCGCTCTGACTCTTCGCAGGCGGCGGGAACGCTAAATGCGCCACCGCGTTCTGCAAATCATTTGATTTCTCGCCGGTCCTGGGCCCGCACGGTGCTCGCGGGCGCGCTGGACGATCTGCGCAAATTCTTCTTCGCGGGCAATTCCGCAGACGCGGATGTAGGCGTCGACATTGCTGCAGTCGATTTGTTTGAGGCCGACCATGACGCATTGTCCGATGTCACGTGAGCGAACCACGATGCCGCGGACGACTACCAGGCATTCAGCGACCGTATGGCCAGGGCGTCGTTGCTTTAGGTGACAAACGTGCGAACCCCCGGTCCAACGTCGGGCCGAATATTGGGAAACCGGTTCTCGACGCGCCGGCGGTGAACCGAAGGACAGCGAAGTTACCCAGCTCGTGAAAATCTCGCTTGATCTTCTAACGAGGAACGGCAATTGCCTTACATCTTGAAAGGATTGCTTGACCAGAGAGCACGTCGGGAAGTACCATCCGGTTAGAGTTCCTTTGCGGTAATTGCACCTGCCTTTCGCCTAGGGGACCGCACGCGACGTGCAAGCGGTACGTCGCGGGCGATATCTTTCCGGTGTCGAAGGAGCTGTCTCATCAAGCGCCCCGTGTCGTGTCTCTCAGTCCGCGCAGCGGGCGGCGTGGCCCAAAGCGGAAAATCGAACCATGCCTAAACCCAGGGAGGCAGAGATGACGCAGCGGCGAAGTTGGTGGTGGAGTGTCGCGGCGACGATCGTGCTGGTCGCCGCGGCCGGACCGGGGTCAATGATCCCGGCGTCCGGCGCGATGATTTCGCAGATGGTCGTGTTCGGCGATAGCCTCTCCGACACCGGCCGAGTCCTCGCCGCGACCCAGCTCTCGCAACTCACGAGCACCAAGTACGATCTGCGACCGACCGTCCCCTGGTACGACAGCGGACGCTGGACGAACGGCCCGAGCAACACCGGCTCCGCGACGACCGATCCCAAGACGAAAAAGACGGCCTACGGAGGCGTGTGGCACGAGCGGCTCGCCGACAAGCTGAAGATCCCCCGGGCGACGTCCGCAGGAAATAATTGGGCCTACGGCGGTGCGACGACCAAGGTCGGCGTATTCGCACAGATTTTGCTGAACATGGGATCGCAGGTCGAGGCGTATCTCGGCAACAGTCCGACGATTACGCCCACACAGCTGTTCGCGCTATGGGGCGGCGGCAACGACGTGCGTGACGCGGCGCTCGCGGACGGAGCGACGGTCGACAGCATCAAGGCAGCCGCGACCACCGCTCTGGCCAACATCAAGGGCCAGATCGCCGCTTTGGCCGCCAAAGGGGCGAAGCAGTTTCTCTGGCCAAATCTTCCGCCGCTGGAGAAGACTCCCGAAGCGGCGCTGCTGGCCCAGGTGAAGAAAGATGGCCTGAAGCAGGCATCGGAGTTGTTTCGCGACCAACAGGCTGCGGCGGTCGCCATGCTGCTCAAGGATACCCCGGGCATCTCGATCAAGACGCTCGACGTGCATGGCGAGTTTTTGAGAATTCTGGCGAAGCCCGCCGACTACGGACTGACGGAGCTCGCCAAGGGAGTGGTCAGCGTGACTGACGGGAAGTTCAGCGACCAGAAGTTTGGCGTCACGGCCAACGAGATGATGCAAGTGGACCCCGACCAATACTTGTTTTGGGACCAGATTCATCCAACCGCGCGGACGCACGACCTGATCGCCATGCAGGCCTACATGATGATCCCGGAGCCGGCGACGATCTGGATGTTGTTGGCGGCTCTGGGCTCTCCATTTGTTCATCGCCGGCGGCATTCACAATACGCGGCGTGGATACAAGGTCGCGCGTCGCAATTCGCACAGTAGCCTGCGCTTTTTCGTGAAAGATAAGTAGCGAAATGAGCGGCGGGAGTGCGCCTCAGGGCATTACAATCGTGGAGAGGTCGCGGCAGGGACTGGGAAGCACCGTCGGACACCTGTTAACCAGGTGATGTGCGGTCGGTGATCGAGGCCGCAACCGATTTCTGGCGGAAATTGCACACGAGAGGCAGGCCCCCGCATGAAGTCCGTCATCGTTCGTTTGTTGCTGCTCTTGGCGGCGACTGTTGCTCATGGGTTGATCATGGCAGGGGTCACAGCGGCGGCCACATTCTCCGAGCAGGGGACCACGGTGCTCGGCGGCGAGAATTACGCGGGGCGCAGTGTCTCGCTGGCAGACATCGACAACGACGGCGATCTCGACGCCTTCTTTCAAGGGTCGACGACTGCCAGCCGCCAGATCATGCGCAACAACATCATCGGCACGGGTTCGTTCACGTATACGAACGTCACGTCGGCCTGGCTGCCCTCTGGTATTGGCGTGTCGTGGAGCGCCGGCTGGGCGGACTACGACGGCGACGGCTGGGTCGACGTTTTCGTCGGGCAGGAGAATAGTGGCAGCAACTCCGGGGACGTGCTGCGAAATAGTAGCGGAACGTCGTTCGTCAACGCGACCACTTCGACGGGGCTCGCTGACCCGGGGTTCCATCAGAACGTGGGCTGGGCCGACATCGACAACGACCGGGATCTGGATTTGATCATCGGCATGGAAGGACCGGAGAAGCACGAGATCTATTTGCAAGGGCCGGGACAGCAGTTTACGGCGGTGGGCGCCTTGGCCGGGATTCAGGTCGCCTTTGGCACCAAGGGATATGGCCTCGCGATCGGTGATTCCGACGGCGACGGCGATCTGGATATGTACATCTCCACTTGCCGCAGCGGCGGTGATATCCGCAACAACTTTTTCAAGAACATGCTGACGGAGACCGGCTCGCTGAGCTTTGTCGACATCGCCGACTCGAACGGGACGCAGTTCATGGAGAACAGCTACGGCACGGAGTTTCTGGACTTTGACAATGACGGCGACTTGGACTTGTATATGACGGGCGCCGACGGCGAGGACACGAAAATCTTTCGCAACAACGGCAACAACATGTTCACCGACGTGGACACGATCACCGGCCACAAGTTGCTCAGCACCAACGGTACCGATCTCAACGGCAGCAAAGCGGTCGACTACGACAACGACGGCGACCTGGATCTCTATTTTCACGACAACCTGGCGTCGAGCGGCAATCAACGGCTGTTCCGCAACGACGGCAACTGGCAGTTTACCGATGTGACGACGACCGAAGGGCTGGCGACTGCGGCGGGAGGGGCACCGGTCGGAGCCGGGGCGTACGACAGCGCTTGGGGCGACCTGGATCGGGACGGTGATCAGGACTTGATCGATCCGAACAATTCAACATTCAACGGCACACCGACGCCGGAGCGGGTGTATGTGAGTGACGCCTCGACCAATGGCAACCACTGGCTGTATGTCGAGCTCGCCGGGCCGGCCTACAACACGACCGGACTCGGCGCTTCGCTGTACGCCACCTTGAACGACGACACGCCTCAAGAGGTCACGCTGCGGCGCGAAGCGAACACCAACATCGGCACGTTCAATCAGAGCGATCTGCCCGTGCATTTCGGCCTGGGACAAGCGACGCTGGTCGACCAGCTGCGGATCGTGTGGTCGGACGGCACGAAGCAGACGCTAATCGACGTTTCAGTCGACCAGTATTTGAGCGTGCATTATCTACCGGGCGACTACAGCGGAAACGGTGTGGTGGACGCAGCCGACTATGCCGCATGGCGAGATGGATTCGGGTCCATCTACAACCAAAGCGACTATCTAGTCTGGCGGCAACACTTTGGCGAGGCGATCGGCGGCAGCGGCGCCGGGCCGGCCGCGGTGCCGGAACCGGCGAGTTTGGTGCTGCTGGGCATCGCGTCTGCGGCGTTCGCCGTACGTCGACGACGCTTACACTAACTGAAGCCGCTGTGGTGATTCTTTAGTCGCCTGTTGCGGCGGCCGGCAATAACTGCTGCGGCCAGGGCACCGAGCACGATCGCGTCCGGTTCGGGGACGCTTCCCGCAAGTGCGCCAGCGCCGGCAAACGATTGCCATGTGAGCCCGACATTGTCGCGCCAGATGGCGTAGTCCGCGGCATTGACGATGTGATCGCCGTTGCCGTCGGCGACGAGCGACGTCGTGTCGCCGAAGTTTGACTTCCAGACGTTGTAGTCGGCCACGTCCACCGTGCCGTTGCCGTCGTAGTCGCCAGGCAGCGTCACGAACGGATTCGAGAACAAGTCGCTGGTCAGGAAATAGTCGTCGGTCAGCGTGCCGAGAAACGCAACCAGCTGCTGGACTTGCTGCGCATCGAGGCCCAGCTGTGTGGGGTTGCGGAGCGACTCATCCAAATTCGGCGTGTCTTGGACTTGAGAGTTATAGAACTCGACGACTTCCCGGAGCGTCGCGAAGCGGCCGTCGTGCATGAAGTGTCCGCGGACGGCGACGTTTCGCAGCGAAGGAGTCTTGAATCGCCCCTGGCCGGCACCCTCGTCCACGATCGTGGCGTCGAGGCCGATATTGGTCGCTTGCTGTCCGACCTGGGCATGGGTCGTGTGGCAGCCACCGCAGCGGCCGACGCCATGGAAAATTGTCTCGCCGGCCAGCTCGTCAGCGCTGAAGACGGAGGCGAAATCGGGCTCGTCAGAACCGGGCGCGAAGGCGCTGTCGTATTTCGACTGGTACGAAACCATCGACCGCTCGAATTGGGCGATTGCCTTGCCGATTCGTTCGGGGGTGACTTCGGGAGAGCCGAAGGCGGCTTGAAAGAGTGCTGGATAGAACGTGGTCTGGCTCAGTTTGCTAACCACTTCGCCGAGCGTCGAGCCCATTTCACTCGGGCTTTCAATGGGAATCAGTGCCTGTTCTTCGAGCGAGCCGGCGCGTTCATCCCAGAACGCGGCTCCACTCACGTAGTAGTTCCCATTGGCCAGGGCCATCGAATGGCGACCGGTGAGTTGTCCGCCAATGCCCGCGCTGAACCGATTCGCGTCGGAGAATCCATTGGCCTGGTGGTGACACGATGCACAGGCCGTGCTGCTGTTGTGCGAGAGCCGGGTGTCGTAGAACAGCACGCGGCCGAGCGTGGCTCCGGCGTCGGTGAGCAGGTTGTCGGCGGGCGTATTGTCGAGGGCCGCCACCTCGCCGTTCTTGAAGTGCTCTGGCAGGTCTTGGATCGCGTACTTGACGTAAGCCGCGGGTTGCGACGGCAAACGGGGCACCTGCGGCGGCGCGGCGAAAGTCGTCGCGGACAAAGCGAGCGTAGCGACGACGAGCGCGGCGGACGCACAGCGCCAAATGACCGCGGCCGCGCTCGATTTGCGGCCGTCCGCGAACTGGCTCATGGATGCCTCAACATTCCGAATCCGGCAGTGCCCTCGTCGAAGCCTTCCCCGACGGATGGCTGCCGCCGCGTTTAGCGAAACGCGACATTTATTTTACACGGCTGGCGGCAGAGGTAGAAACCTTGTGCAGGAGGTCCGCTGCAACTTGGAGAAAGGCGTGCGCGATTTGTATGTGTTCGCACCGCCGAAGAATGTCGATTCGGCACGGGGCCAGCAGGCCAACGGCGTTTGATTAGGCGAAAAACTGGCCCTGGCCGGCGGCCGGAAACGCGTCGCGGATGTGTTCGATCGTGGGTGATTTGGCACCGACGGGCCAGGTGATGGCGATCACGTCGAAGCGGGCCCGGTATTCCAACAGGCCGTGTGATTTGAGGTAGGCCAGCGCCGCCCGGGTCAGACGCTGTTGGCGCAGTTCGTCGATGGCTTCCGTGGGCATGCCGGCGGCATCCGACGTGCGGGTTTTGACTTCGATGAAGACCACAGTCCGGCCGCCCTCAGCGCTATTGTCGACGGCGACAATGTCGAGCTCGCCGACGTGCAGATCGACTTGGCGGCCAACGATCTGGTAGCCAAGCCGCTTTAGATACCGGGCCGCGGCATCCTCACCGCGCTCGCCGAGCGACTTGGGCTTGAGCCATTTGGTCAGCCACGATGTGAAAGCGGGTCCGCGCAGGGGCATGACTTGAGCGTGCGCCCGTTACGTTTGCCCCAGAGAATTACCGCTCGGCCTACTTAGTCGCCGTTTCTTCCTCGCGGCGACGTTCCTTGAGACGGACGCTCTTGCCGGTCCGTTCGCGGAGGAAGTACAGCTTGGCGCGTTTGACGACGCCGCTGCGCTTGACCTCGATCTTGGCGATCCGCGGCGAGTGGAGCGGGAATTTCCGCTCGACGCCTTCGTTCGCCACCATCCGGCGGACGGTGAACATCTCGCGGGTGCCGGAGCCGCTGCGGGCGATCACGACGCCCGAGAAAATCTGGATGCGCTCCTTGTCGCCTTCGAGGATTTTGGTGTGGACGTCGACGACGTCGCCAATATTGAAATCGGGCACCTCGGCCTTGAGGCTCGACTTTTCCACCATTTCGAGAATTTGCTGGCTCATGATTTTTCCTTCCTGCAGCGATGGGCCCAGGTAGTTGAAGGGCTTCGCACGAATTATTCTCTCGCAAAGGCGCTAAGGCGCAGAGGAGTCGTCTCTTGACACGTATTCTCTGCGCCTTGGCGCCTTCGCGTGAAACTATGGCTTATCCGGTGGCTGTAGTAGGTCCGCGCGACGGTCGCGGGTTCTGGTGATTTTTTGTTCTTCTCGCCAGCGGGCGATTTCTCCGTGGTTGCCGGTCAGCAGCACTTCCGGCACTTCCAGGCCTCGGTACTCGCGCGGCCGCGTGTATTGGGGGAACTCCAACAGCGGCGGGTCGCCGGAGAAGGAGTCTTGTCGGTTGCTTTCCTCGTCTCCCAAAACGCCCGGGATCAATCGCACCACCGCATCGATGACGACCATCGCCGCGACTTCGCCTCCGCCGAGGATGTAGTCGCCGATCGATATTTCGTCGGGCTGCAGGATGTCGATCGCTCGCTGGTCGATGCCCTCATATCTGCCGCAAAGGAGCACCAGCCGCGGTTTGGCGGCGAGCACTTCTGCGATCTGTTGGTTCAGTTGTCTGCCTTGAGGCGTCAGGTATATCAGGTGTCCGGGAGCGTCACCGGAGGCTAGCACTGCTTCGGTTTGCTGGCTCAGCACCGCTTCGGCATCCTGGCTCAGCACCGTTTCGACGCTCTCGACCACCGGTTCGGGCCGCAGCACCATGCCTGGTCCGCCGCCAAACGGCCTGTCGTCCACTTGCTGGTGCTTTCCGCGAGACCAGTCGCGAATGTCGTGCAGGTGGATGTCAACTTTACCGGCGTCGATTGCTCTCTTCAGGACGCTCTGACCCAAGTAGCCCGGAAACATTTCCGGGAACAGGGTCAGCACATCGATACGCATCGCAAGTCCGCCGGTCGGCTAACTCACTCGGCGCCGTTGGCCGTTTCGGTTGCTTCGGCCGGGGACGCCGCTTCGGCAGCACCGTCGCCGCCCGCTGCTTCCACCGGCGGGGCCGACTTGTCGACCTTCGGCTTTGGCAGGCTGGCCGGCGCGCCCGCGTCGGGAACCACTTTCGGCGCAGAGATCCGCGCCAACGCCGCCTTCTGCTTTTCTACGTGCGTCCCGTTGGTGCCGTACTTCTTGATCAGCACGGCGACCTTTTCGGACGGCAACGCGCCGACGCCGAGCCAGTAGTCGATCCGTTCCGCCTTCAAGATGGCCCGCGCGTCGGTATCCTTCACCAGCGGATTGTAGGTGCCCAGTTCTTCCAGCGGACGACCATGCCGCGGCTGGCGCTTATCCAACGCGCAAATGCGAAAGAAGCTCTGATGCGACCGGCCAATTTTTTTCATGCGAATGACGACTGACACAAACGACTCCTCACACGGCCAAAGGGGGACCCAACCGGGAATCCACCATTTTGCCGGAAAAGGGGGTAGTTCGGCAAGGGCTAGTTTGACCGCCGGAACCGGCGAACTGGGCAGGAAGTTAAGGCGATTCCAAACAATAATAGCGCGGCAGGCTCAGGAACGGCAGTGATTTGGCCGCCGCCGCTGCCGGCGCTTTGCCCGAAGTTTGCCTTCCAGCGTGTGAAGTCGTCCTGGCCGACGCCGGCGGTGTCGTCGTTGGGAAGGGACGTGGCGCTGCCGAGGTGATCGCGCCAGACGGTGTAGTCGGCGGCGTCGACTTTGCCGTCGGCGTTGTAATCGCCCGCCAAACCGGCGGCGAGGCTGAGAACTCCCGAGGCGAGCTGCGAAGTGTTCCACGACAGCCCGGGCACCGACGGCAATTCGATCGTCGAGAACTGACCGACGATGCTGCTGCCGACGAAGAAATTGAACGCCTGTCCGGCAGTGGGAACGAAGCCATTGATCAGCGAGATCACCAGCCTGCCGCCGAGTGTGAGCTGTCCGGAGACGCTGAGCTGGTCGTATTGCGAGCCGGGGGCCGTGCCGCCCAGCTCCATCACGAGCGCGCTGGTGTTCGAGAGATCGATGTTGCCGACTTGCAGTATGGCCGGCGAGAGGCCGGGCGAGAACGTGCCCGTAAAGTTGACATTGTCAAAGGTGCCGACGCCTTTCACGTAGCCGGGGAGTGTGATCTTTTGGGCGGCGCTATTGCCCGTGATGTGGCCGTTGTTTATGAGTGGTTTGGCGATACTATTGGGTGTGCTCACGGTGCCAACGCCGACGATGTTGCCGCCGAAGTCGAGCGTCAGGCCATTGGCGGCATTGAGCGTTCCGGGGTTTGCCCCGCTACCTAGACTCACTAGCGCGCCGGAATCGAGTACCGCGTCGTTGGCGTCGCTGAGCGCGACAGTATACGCGCCGACCGCGAGCGTTCCGTTGGTGTAAAAGCCGTTGACGGCCGTAGCGCTACCGAGCGTGAGATTCCCGGTGGCGGTAATCGTCGAGCCGGCGGCGCCTGAGATGCGGTAGCCCTGACTGTTTTTAGCCCGGAATTCGCCGCCGCTGGGGATGTTGAGCGCCGGCAAACCGGTGATCGTCCCTTCGGTGAGCTCGAGCACGCCGCCGTTGAACTGAAACGATCCGCTGACGACCAGGTTTTTCGCCCGCATCGTGCCGCCGCTGATCGTCAGTGCGGAGTCATAAGGAATGCTCGCAACCTCCTCGACCGCGAGGCCTTTGCCGGCGGTGAGGTTGGGGGTTTTGCCAAAAAACTTCGTGACTAGCGTATCAAAACCAAACACGCGGCTGCCGGCGAGCTGGATTGTGCCGACGTTGAAGTTGATCTTTCCGGCATTCGGCAAATCGTCTTCCCCGTAAATAAGCAAGGTGTTCATGCGTAGGGTGCCGCCGTTGATGTCGATCGTGCTACTGAACGAGACATCCAACTCGTTGGTGACGAACACGGTCCCGCCGTCCTCGATCGAGAGTTTGCCATGCGCAAGGCCGCCGACGGCCATGCTCTGAGTGACCGTCAAACTGGATCCCGCTCCGCTGACAACGGTGGTATTGAGGGCCTCGTTGCCGCTGGCGCCGTCGTCGAAACCCATCGAGACGTCGGTGGCGACCACCTTGCCGCCGTTGGTGATGTTCAGTGCTGCCTGGCCGCCGTCGCCGAGGATCAGCCAGCCGGTGTTCCACGTCGATTGGCTGACGTTGACGGTGCCCAGGGGGAATTCGCTCGAGGAATTCTGGTTATCGCCAACGATGACTTTGGCGCTGTTGACTGTCGAGCCGCTAGTAATGTTGAGCGTGCCGTTGTTATCCCGCCAGCCGACCGAGAGGTCGTTTTGGGTAGTGAGCGCGGCATTGGAGACCGTGACGGTGCCGAGGGCATCCAAGCCGATTTGCGATTTTCCTTCGAGATTGAGGTTGCGCCCGTTGGCGATGAGCGGGTTCGCGCCGTAAATGTCGACGATGGTGGAGTCGAAATTGAAGCTCTTCGTAAATGAGCCGGGGGCGAGCTTGACCGTACCGCCGGTGAAGTTGAAGGTGCCGGTGGCGTTGCGCGTGTAGCCGTCGAACCGCAGCGTTCCACCGCTGAGATTGACCGCATCGCCGGCGCCTATCTTGAGCGCACCGCCAATATTGACGTTGGCGCTGCCTTGGACGTTGAGCGTGCCGGAGCCGTTGAGACCGACCGTGACGTCGCCGGGCACGGTGAGGATGGCGCTGCCCCTGGCCGTGTAGGTGCCGACGCCGGACGCGGTGTTGCCCAAGAGGAGTCCATTGCCGGCGCCGGTGATGGTGTTCATGCCGCCGCTGTGGTCGAACACGCCGGTTCCGACGTCACCGACATACTCAAACTTGGCGACCGAGAGCGTGCCGCCGCTCATGTCATACAAGCCGGAGGAGCCGGGGGAAGCGCCGATGTTGAGATAGCCCACGGCACTGGAAAAAATGTTGGTCGTGCCGCCGGTCTGCTTGAAGGTGCCGTTGCCCTTGGCGCCGACGAAGATCGATTGAAAGGCGTTCACAATGCCGGCGCCGCTCAGCTCGTAGTATCCCGTCGAGCCGGCGCCCCAACCGACCACCATGTCGAGGCCGGGACTGGTCGAGATGGTGCCATTCGATTGGATGAGGCTGCCGCGTCCGTTGGTTTCGCCGACGCCGTCATAACCGCCGACGCCAATATACCCAGCAGTGATCGAGTTGGCTGTGGAGTTGGTGAGCGTATTGGTGGCAGAACCTGCGCCGGTCAGATCGACGGTCAATGCGGAAAGGGAAATCGTCGCTGCGTTGAAGCTCACAGAGTGAGCGACGCCATCCGTATTGTCGATACGGACTGTGTCACCGCCTATGGGTACGCCGTTGTTCGCCGCGTTCGTGTCGGCGGCCGACACGCTGCTCCACTTGGTGGCATCGTTCCAATTGCCGCTGCCGGCGTTATTGCGCCAGAAGCGAACCGCGCCGCGGGCCGGGCCTGCTGCTAAGGACAACCCAAAGAGGATCAAGACGCCGCACCATGAAAAGTTGCTCTGCCGGATTGCCGAGTGCATATCGAGAGGCCCCATCGAGAGAGTGAGCTCTAGAATCAGCACGATTGTAACAGTTCGGCACTAGACATTAGTGGAAATTCATGGGGGGCCGCGGTCCGAAAGCTGGGGGAAGGCAAAGCGCACGAATCAGGGCCCGGTATAAAAGGCGCATGGCGGCAGCGACATTTTGGCGCTAACGAATACTGCTAGAGCGTTTCGGGCGGCGTGATCCGGCACACCAGGGCGCCAACAGCATCAGCAGAGAAAGAGTGGCGGGCTCGGGCGCTGCGGCGGCAAGGCCCTCGGCCGCGCCGCCGCCGGATTGCCCGAAGTGCGTTTTCCATCGCGTGTAATCATCGTTGCCTACGCCCGGTGTATCGTCGTTGGGCAGCGACGCGGCGCTGCCGAACTTGTCGCGCCACACGTTGTAATCGCCCGCGTCGACGATCCCGTTGAAGTTGTAATCTCCCGGGACGGTTTCCGTCGGGCCGAGGAGATGGATTTCTCCAGGTGTGCTGAAGTCGAGTTGGAAGTTCGCCGCGGTGAAGCCGGTTGGCACCGATCCGATCGTGAGCCCGTGGTTCGTGAGCGTGCCGCTGTAGGTAATGATCTCTTCGCCGAAGGCGTCGAAACCGAGCCCGGGCAAAATATTGAGCACGCCGTCGAGCGTCACGTCGCCAGCCACAATCATCAAGTCACTCACCACACCGAACTCAAAGTTGAGGATCGAGGCGGGGTTGAGCGTGAGCGAGCCGGCGCGCAGTGTGCCGGGGCTATTGCCCGGGGCGAGGATGGCGCCGTCCGCCACGTTGAGATTTCCGCCAACGACGCCGGAGCCGCCGAAGGTCGCGCCGGCGGCGACTTGCACGTCACCCACAACCGAGCCATTGAGGAACAACGACCCCGATGAAACAGTGGTGAGCCCAGTGTACGTGTTGGTGCCGCCAAGCGTGAGCTTGCCGGTGCCGATCTTGGTGAGTTGTCCGCCAAAGTTGGTTCCAAGGGCATCGACGATCGGGCCAGAGACCGTCGTGTCGGTGTTGCGAGTGCCGGTGCGGAGCTCACTGCCGTTGAGTGCAAAGGTGCCGGCACCCTCGATCGAGCCGACGGTCGTGGTGCCGTCATATCCAAGTTCAATGTTTTTTCGATTTCCTCCAAAATCCGCCAGAGCGCCCTGCTCGACAACGATCCGCGCGGTGTCGCCCTTCGCACCGCGGCGAAAGTAAATCACGCCTCCCGCTCCGCCGTTGGCGCCGCTCTTTGCAATCAGCGTGGCGTTGCCGGCGCGGCCCACGTAGTCGAAGGAGATGTCAGCGCCTCCTGCGCCGAAGACGGTGCCGCCGTGAGCTGTGATCGTCGCATTGCCGGCCGTGGACCAAGTGCTGAAGCCGGCGTGGGCGCCGTAGAAGCCCAGCAGGGAGCTTCCCTCGAGCACGATTTGTGCATCGCCTGCCGTGCAAGTGGGATTTCCCGGGATGTTATACGAACCCGAGAAGTCTACGAAGCCACCGCGGCGGATGTTGATCGTCGCGTTAGCAGCGGTGGCGCTTTCATAGAACTGCAGATAGGTATTCGCCCCCAGAGCGAAGTTGGCACTGGCGGCCGTGGAGGATCCGAAAAATAGCAGGCGACTGTTGCCGCCTGTGTTATCGGCAGTGTTGAAAGTTGCGTGGTCGGCGCTGGTGTTGTTGTTAAATTGCACGACTCCAACTTCGCTTTGATTGACAAAGCTCGCGTTCCCGGCCCGCGCGCTATGATTGAAAATAATCATCCCCCCGGTCGACAGCCCCGGCGCAATCGCGAGGTTGGTGTACGTTCCGTTGCCAGCGTTGGAGTCGTCGTTGAACTCGATCGTCGCGGCTGCCAACCCAGCGCCGGGATGGTTGAAATAGTCGCTGTCGCCGCCGTTGGAGTTCCCGAAGAATCGGGTCGCGCCGCTGAAGTAACTGGCCGTCGCGCCATAATTGTCGATGCGCGTTTTACCCGAGAAGAGAGTCCGGCCGCCGATCGCATTGTCGTAAAAGCGCGTCTCGGCGCCGCCGGCGAATTGGGCGTTTCCCGGCCGATTAATGATCTGCGAATTCCCGGAGGTTGAAGAATCGAAGAACTGAATAAGTCCCCCGATCGGATCGGAATTGTTGCCGCCGAGATTCTCGTAGGTCTCCGTTCCGAGGGCGCCGCTGTGCGCATAGCTATTATCGCGGAAGGTGATTTTGCTATACGGATGCACCGTGACGCCGCCATCGATTTCCAGCGATCCCCGGGAATAGAGAGTTATGTCGCTGCTGCGAGACGGTGTTCCGCGCAGCACCAGGTTTCCGTCGGCACGCAGTGAACCCAGGTTACGTATGTTGATGTCCCCACCTCCCGAGCTACCGGCGAGCGTGGGACCGACATCAATGTTCCCGTCAACGTCCCAGAACCCTCCATTTATGTCGACATTGGCGATCCCGTTACTCGTTCCGATGTCTGCCGAAGCAGAGCGAACTTGTGCGGAATTGGAGACACTGAGCGTGCCATTACTCACGCGCAACGTACCGATCACCATCCACGAAGACCCTCCTCCGTTCACGCTGACGCGTCCGGCTGTTCCGACTGCCGATCCAGAACCGACTTGGCCCGTGCCACTGGTGACATCCATCGAGTTGTCGATCACAAAATGAGCGGAACGCGCAACTCCGACCGATAACTCGCCACGAATGGTCCATGTTGGGATGGTGGTGGGGTCAAACTCAATCTCCGCTGGGGGAGCGGAGCCGGTACCAATTCCGACGCTGCCCGCGAACGTCGCGGGCGCATTGCCGCCGCCCGAGTAGGAATTGAATTCCACGCGCGAACCGACGGCGGTCACTAGATCACTATTCCCGCGCACAATCTGGTTGGCGTAGAGAATGCCACCGGCGTCAATACTGACAGTGGTGGAGCCCGCAAAATTGAAGATCCCGGGGGAACTGAGAATCCGGTCTCCGATGATGAGGCTACTGTTGTTTCCGACGGTAACATCTTTTGCTGCGGCATCCGCGCCGAGCGTTACCGTTCCACCATGTTGAATGTAGGCAGACTGGGAGATGTCAGGCACATCCGCGCCAATCCAGTTGCTTGCCGTGTGCCATTGGCCGCCAGTGATGCTGCCCAGGCGCTGCAGGTAGACGTCGGACATGCCGTTAGCCCCTGCAATCGCCAGGACGTCCGTAGCGCTCGGGTAATAGCGTCCGCCCGCCGTGGCGCAATGGTCACACATCAAATAGCCAGGCGTTTCGTCGTCGCCCGCCAGGTGGCCACCCGCTCCCGCCGCAACGAGCGCGTTGCCCGTTCCACCGAGAAACTGCGAGTCGATCCCGTAAACGATCTTCGGGGGAAAGTGCGCACTATTGATCCCCAGCACGTGGCCCATTTCGTGAACCACGACCGTCAGCAGGTCGTAGCCGCTCGCGGCATCGAATCCGCCCGGACCAATCGGGCCGGCCATTCCCTCGCGGTGGTAGCCGGTTTCCAACGAACCCGGCGGCGTCGACCCGGCGAAGAAGTTGGCCTGTTCCGCGGAAGTCAGACCGCTGGCGAGCTTTTGAACTCCGTCCGGCGAGAACTCGTCGTCCGTGAGCGGGTAGGGATCGGCGTACCAGGAGTAGTTGGGATTGATTTCGATAAAAGTATCGAACGGCTCGATGATCGTGGCCAAACCCAGGCCGTCGATGTCGTCATCCCATTGAAAGTCGAACTCGAATTCACCGGGGCCTGGCAGCAGTTGCGACCAAATCTGTGCCGCGCGGGCGAAGTGAGCCTTCAGGATTGTGCCGGCCGGATCCCAACTAGGATTTTCCGGATGGGGCGTGGGGCTCCCCTCGTCGCTGTACGACATGTTGATCGCAGCAGCCAAATGCCAGCACGAACCAGATGAGGCGTCCCGTCCGAGGGCTCAATTGTGATTCGGTGGCCAATCGGTCCGTGTCCATGCTCACCGTCTCCGGTAGGAAACCCGCGGGCGAAACCGACGAGCACTCGATCGTCCCGCGAAATCGGCACTTCGACCTTCGGCAACGCTCCACCCCGCAGCGCCGAGCCCCCTTAGAGAGAATTGCCGTCGGCACCGCAAAATTGCCTGGCGAACGAAAATTTCCTGATCGCCGGCGAAAAATCAGCCGGGCACGGAAAGTTCTGCAGATGGGCGCCAGAGCTTGGGTACAGGCCGGGCGCGAGCGGCACTCATACAGGCTTTACGGCGAACTAGATCCGGCCGACGACTCGACAGGCTTGGCGGTGTCGCGCGTCATTTCGAGCAGGTGGGCCAACTGCTCGCGGCAGCGGGCGAGATCAGCTTGCGGTGCGGGCTCATCCGGGACGCGCGGCGCGACTTGCTCCAGCCACCGATGCATGCTGTGGACGAGCGACCGTGAATCGTTTGCCCTTCCGGCGGTCTGCAGGCTGCGCATAACGTCATCGTGAATGTAGATCGCGTTGAGCCAATAGGAATGATTCCAAGGTACTTCGGAGCACAAGGCATCGACCGCCGTGACTGCCTGCCGGCAGTGATCGACGACCGCATCGGCAACGCCCGTGCGGCTGTAGAACTGTCCCAGGCGGCAGTGCAAGAACGCGGCAACTTCTCTTGCCTGTCCCGATTTGGGATTCGCTGCGAGGATGATCGACGCGTGTTTGAGTCCCTGTTGCAGTAGTGGCTCCCCCTCGGCGATCCGCTCGGGCGACGGCAGCAAGATGGTGTCGGCCAGGTCCGCGTACGCCCAACACAGGTTCGACCGTGCATCGCAATTCTCGGGATGATCTGCGAGATAAGCCTCGCCGCTCTCAATCGATTCGCGCCACAGCTGTTCCGCTTCCTTCCGATCGCCCCGACGAAACGCGAGATCAGCCGATCGCCGCAAGCAGAGATTCATCGGTTGGCGTCGATCCGGCCAATCGCGCTGCAGCTCGCGATAGGTTTCGAGCGCCTGGCGGTAGCGTGCGGCGGCTTTTTGCTCCGACAAGCTCGCCGGATTGAGCTGCCAGGAATACGCCAGGCCTTCCTGCGCCGCAGCGAGTTTTTCACGCAAGTTGGGAGGCTGGGGATCTTCGTCAACAATCGTGCGGAGTAGGCGGACGCTTCGCTCATACGATTGGCAGGCCTCGTCGTAGCTACCCAATTCGCGTTGCAGACAGCCCAAGCTCTGCAGGATTGTCGCGGCGTTCTCGCGCACGCGCGGGTCGGCATCCGCTTTCGCCAGAAACCCGTTGTAGAAATCGAGCGCATCTTGGAGCAGCGCCTCGCGGAGAGGGTGGCTCATCGGCAACTCGGTGAGTTTGTCGTTCGCCACGCGGAGCAGCATTTGATCGACCGCTTCCTGGGCCGTCGCCAGTGCCACGTCTTTGGCCATCGCTTCGCGGCGAATACGAGTGTTGCTCGTGGTGAGGATTACGACAGCGGCGGCGAGCAGCCCGACGACGGCTGTCATCAAACCGGCCACAACAGGATTGCGTCGGCACCAACGGACGCCGCGCTGCGCAAAGTTCAACCGGCGAGCTTGGATAGGCCGGCCAGCAAGATAACGACGGAGGTCGTCTGCTAGCGCGGCCGCGCTAG
>JBFWSG010000081.1:0-19710 GCA_050248495.1 Pirellulales bacterium
TTCTTTCGGAAAGGAGTGCGAACCAACCGGTCATCGTGTGCGGCGATTCGGGCATCTCGGCCTCGATCCACCAGAGAACGAGTTGCATGAGTGCGCCGGTGAGGGCTTGAGCCGTCAGCAGCAGTTCCGTTTCAGAGCTGCCGTCACCGCTTGGTTCTTGCAGCAATCGCATGAAACTTGCCAACAAGTTGTCGCGCAGGCTTGCGATGGCCTGATCAAAGGCAGGAGTGCCCTTTAGCGCCGACACCAGTGCCCGTTCGTCGGCAAGATGGCCGAACAAAAACGTTGCGTCGAATCCGCCGTCCGCGTTGCGCCGCACCCAGGGAATGGCCGAGAAGCGGTTCAGCAACAGATCCTGCTTGTTCTCGAAATGGGTGTAGAAGGCCGTGCGGCCGACGTCGGCGCGGCGGAGGATGTCCTCGACCGTCGTGCGTTCGTAGCCTTGTTCGACGATCAATTCGAGCAAGGCGTCGAGCAGGGCTTGCTGCGTCCGCTCGATGCGGGGACTGGGCCGTGTGGGCGTGGTCGGTTGCATTGGTGGGCCTTGTGTGGGAGGCGTCTCCGACGCCGATTCCGCTTTCTGGTGGTGCGGTCAATCGGCCTCGGAGAGGCCTCCTACAGGAAATCGAACAATCGGACGTGGTTTGTTCGTTTTTGACGTGCGGGGTTGCAGGTCCGGTGTGGCGGTACGAAGCAGACGATATAGTGCAAAGATTGATCCATGATAGTCCGCTGCCGGTGACGCGAGAAGCCGACGAGAAAGCCTTTGAGAGTCACAGCCATGAACATCACGACAGAAGTCGCGCGACCCTTTCTGCCTACAAAAGACATCGACGTGAGCCGGGCGTTCTACGAGGCGCTTGGGTTCAAGAAGGTGCTCGACGGCCAAGTCGTGATCTTCGACGTGGGCGCGACGTCGTTCATTCTGCAGCGCGGGTACGACAAGACGTGGGCCGAGAACACGATGCTGCAGCTGATGGTCGACGACTTGGATGCGTGGTGGGCGCACATCGAGGGACTCAACCTGGCGAAGACGTTTGGCGTGCAGGCGCCGAAGCCGCCGCGGATGCAGCCCTGGGGGCTACGAGTGGCGTTTGTGTACGACCCATGCGGTGTGCTGTGGCACGTGTCGGAGCGGCGGCCCGGACATCCGGCGGATTGAACGCTTGGTGAGACGGCAGCGCGACGGTTTTTGTTGCAAGCTTGTGGCGAGAAATCCGCTGCCAGGCGATCCAGCAATGGCACGCCGTGCGAGCTGCTAGCGTCGCTGGTCGATCTGGACAAACTCGGCACGATTGCTATTCTTCCGGCCTCGTAGTGTTTCTCGCTTTTCTATTGTCTGAGCGGTGGCGCGCCATGCGCCGAGGAAGGGATGCCGCCGATGGAACGGTTTGCTCGTCGACCGATGCTGGTAACGCTGCGTGTGGTCATTTTGTTGGGGCTGGCTGGCTGCTCAAGTCAGCAGCGGACCTCGGCCAATCCTTTCATGTCGCCAGACCGTGTGCCGCCGCCGGCGACGCGGACGATCGCACCGGGGACGGCAGCGCCGTATTACCCCGGCGACCCGGTGCCAGCGGCCCAGGCCGCCGCGCCCGCGGGGGCGATGGTTGCACAGGCACCGCAAGTACCACCGCCGCCACAAGTGCCCGCCACGGCGGTCGCAACGCCGCCGGCCTCAGTTCGAGCTACCAATGCACCAGCTTCGACGACCTCCGCGCCGCAGCCGCTGGCGTTCAGCAACGAGCGGACAGTCACGATTCCGACGGATAACCAGGACTTGCGGTTCGCGGTGCCGCTGCCGCCAGCGACCCAGCCGCCCGCCGCCGCTCCCATGGCAGCACAAACGGCCGCTGCAGCGCCGGCTCAACAGGTCATCCCTGCATCGTATACCCAGCAGGCGCCGATCCAGCCAACGGCCGCGCAACAAGTCGCCACGCAGCCGTCCGCGGCCGCGGCGCCGCTACCAGTCTCCAGCGCCGCCGAGAATTCGAATGGACCATGGCGCTCGCCTCAGATTCCCGGCACGAGCTCCGGCGTCATGCAGGCGCAGTACATTCAACAACCGCAAGCTCAGCCGACGGTTCTCGCCGCCCAGCCGATGCAGACTCAGCCTGTGCCGGCCGCGCCCCAGATGCCAGTTCAATTGCGTGCTGTTCCGTCGCCCACGACCGGCCCGACGATCGCCGGCCAAACGGTCGTCAACCAGACAGTGGCCCCGAGTCAGTCAACGTTGACCGCGCCGCAGATGCAACCACAACTGCAACCCCAGCCGTCGCCGCCGCCCCGGATGCGGTTTCCGAGCTGGTCGGACCCGACCACGTGGTTCGCGCCGCAGCCGGAGCCGACCGCGAATCAGCAGTTGGTCGGCTACATGGTGCCCGGTCCGAATGGGACGCAGCAGATGATCTCGGTCGAGCAGTATCAGGCGATGGCTACCGGAGCGACGCAGCCGGCGGCAGTGGCGACGTCGGACGGCTTTCGAGCGCGCGGCACCGCAACGAAATAGCGACCGACAAACACGGCCGACTACTGATTTGCGCCGAACTCTTTGGCATACGCTTTCTTCAACACGCCGAGCAGATCTTCGGCGGTGTAGATGCGGCCGGTCGGCAGATTGAGGTCAGTGCCGTTCGGCGTGCCGGCCATCATCTCGCCCAAGTTGCGTCCGCCGTTGGTCGTGGCGAGATATGTCAGCATCAAGTCGCCGCCGGCGTCACCAACCAGCTGGGTGAGAAACTTCTGCCCTTGCGAGAGCTGGCTGATGCGGTCGAGCCGGCTGTAGGTGCCGGGCGTCCTGGCGATCTTGCGCATAAATTTCTTGCCGTCGGGCGTCGAGAGCTCGCCCACCAGGAACGAATTGTCGGCCAGCGCGAGATCGACAATCTTGTCGGCGTTGGGCACTTCCCAGCCGGCCGCCGCCACCGCTTCGAGCGCTGCGGCAACCTGACTTTGACTCATCAGGTCGTGGCGCTGGAAATCGGGAATCGATTGAAAGTGGGTCGTCAGCGCGCGAATCACCACGTCAAACGAAGGTGGCGAAGCTGCGTCAACTCGGTTGGTTAAGCACATTAACACGACGCCGAACGCGCAGAAAGTTAATCGGCGGGCGCGAACCCTGCGGTGGGACGGTGCGTCCAGAAGGGGATTGCACAGATTTTCGATTGGGCTTTTCATAGGCTCGATTCACCGGTCAATTTGACGGAAAAATCGCAATCGCTCCGGCGTCCTCCAGTCGGCATAACCGGCCGAACTGTCGTGATTGGACGCCGTTCACAATTTCTGCATCTCGCCTGAATATGCTTCGACCTAACCCCTCCCAGAAATCATTGATTCCTGTCCCCGCCCCGCATATACTGAGTACCCAACGCTTGGACCCAGTCGGGGGAAGTATCGCCGGTAGCAGGAGATACCGTATGCCTCGTAGCACGTACTTTGTGCAGGAATGCCCGACCTGCGGCCGCAATTTGCAGGTCCGCGTCGAGTACCTTGGCAAGCAAATTGTTTGCCAACATTGCAGCGCCCGATTCGAAGCTTGCGAGCCCGGATCAGAGGCCTATTCCCATCAGAACTCTAGCTTGTCGCTGTTGGAGCGGGCGGAGCAGCTGATGCAGTCGGCCAGCGCCAGTGGAATCGGGCTGGCGGCGAGCGGCCCTGCGCGACCGCGCTAATCGCGTCGTCAGGACGTGTAGCCAGGAATGTGCGCTCCGTACGATCTGCAAAACTCTTGCGATGGGATTCATCCCACCGCGCGCGCTAGATCGTCGAAGAAATTCGGGTACGTTTTTGCCGTGCAGCCCGGATCATTTACGCGCACTCCGCGCTGACGTAGTCCGGCAAGCGCGAAGCTCATGGCCATGCGATGATCGTGGTACGTGTCAATCGTCGCGCTCCGCAGCTTACCAGGCGAAATGACTAGTCCATCCTCGCGCTCTTCAACCACGGCGCCGAGCTTGCGCAGCTCTGTGGCCACCGCGCCGATGCGATCGGTTTCCTTGTGGCGGATATGACCGACGTTGCGGATCGTCGTGGGACCGTCGGCAAAAAGGGCGACCACGGCGAGCGTCTGCACGGTGTCACTGATCGCATTCATGTCGACGTCGACGCCATGCAAAGGGCGGCCGGTGACAGTGATGAAATCCGCACCGCGCTCGATGACACAGCCCATCGTGGCCAGGCAGTCGACGAAGGCGACGTCGCCCTGCAGGCTCTCGGCAGAGAGGCCGTCGACGGTGACCGTTCCGCCGGTGATTGCTGCCAAGGCCCAGAAGTAACTGGCGGCCGAGGCGTCCGGCTCGATGTCATAGTCACGCGGCTTGTACGGCAGCGGTGCTGCAATCTGAAACTTGGACAGTTGGGTGTCGGTTTCGACGCGAACGCCGAAGGCCTGCATCACCGCAAGCGTCATATGGACGTATGGCTGCGACACGAGCGTGCCGTCAATCTTCAGCGTGACCGGCGCGAGTGCGGCAGTGGCGGCCATCAAGAGTCCGCTCAGAAACTGGCTCGAGATGTCACCGCGGACCGTGGCGGTGCCGCCGGGAAGACCGTTGGCGTGAACAACGACGGGCGGGCAGCCGTCGTGCGACTCACTTTCTGCGTCCGCACCGAGTTGCCGTAGCGCGGCGAGCAGGTCTTCGATCGGGCGCTCGCGCATGCGGGCGACGCCGTCGAGCCGAAACGTTCCCTGGCCGAGAGTCACGAGCGCGGCGAGGAAGCGGATCGTCGTGCCGCTGTTGGCACAGAACAATTCGGCGGCGCCTGCTGGAATGAGGCCCCCTGATCCATCGACGACCAGGGTATGCCCCTCATCGCGGAGGGTCACGTTGATTCCCAATTCCCTGAGCGCCGCAATCATTACCCGCGTGTCTTCGCTATCGAGAGCGCCGCGGAGCGTCGACCGGCCAGCCGCAAGGGCTGCACAAACCAGGGCCCGATTGGTAATGCTCTTCGACCCCGGCGGCCGGACGCGGGCCACAACCGGCTTCGTGACAGGCTCGATCTCCAGGGCGTCCGGCATGGCGGGCAAGTTTTCGATTCCAATGGGCACGGCCCAAAACAAAAACAGAAAGTCGACGCGAGCTTTCTGCATCGTCGCTCGCACGGCTATCTGCTAACTTAGCTCAGAGAAGAGAGGGTCACCAGCCGCGGCGACAGTGCGGCGGTTTCTGGCGAGGCGGCGGCTGCGATGCGAAAGTACAAACTCGGCGGTTCCTGGCCCGCCGTCTGGTACACCTGGCGAAAAGCGCGCGAGGCGGGCGGCGTCTTGCGGCTGTGGCGGGCGATGCGCTCCAAGAACGCCTGCAAGACCTGCGCGCTCGGCATGGGCGGGCAGCGCGGCGGCATGGTCAACGAGGCCGGCCACTTCCCCGAGGTCTGCAAGAAGAGCCTGCAGGCGATGGTGGCCGACATGCAGGGGGCCATCCGCAGCGAGTTCTGGGAAAAGTTCACCCCGCGCGAGATGCAGCATTTTTCACCGCGCGAGATGGAAGCCTGCGGGCGGATTGTCGAGCCGGTGCTCTACACGCGCGAGACGGGCCGCTATCGGCCCATCTCGTGGGACGAAGCGCTCGGGCGGATCACGACAAAGCTACGGGCAACGCCGCCCAATGAAACTTTCTGGTACTTCAGCGGACGCAGCAGCAACGAAGCGGGCTTCTTGCTGCAGCTCTTCGCGCGGCTCTATGGCACGAACAACGTAAACAACTGCAGCTACTACTGCCATCAGGCGAGCGGCGTCGGACTCACCAGCGTCACCGGCAGCGGCACCGCGACGATCGAGCTGGAGGATCTCGACAAGGCCGATCTGGTGTTCGTGATCGGCGGCAATCCAGCCAGTAATCACCCGCGGTTGATGCGGACGCTGATGGAGCTGCGCCGCCGCGGCGGCGACGTGATCACGATCAATCCGCTTGTGGAAACGGGGTTGGTCCGGTTCGGCGTGCCGAGCGATTGGCGAAGCTTGCTCTTTGGCACCGCGATCTCGAACATGTACGTGCAGCCCCACATTGGCGGTGATTTGGCGCTGCTCACAGGCGTCGCCAAGCGCGTGCTGCAGCTCGGGTCCCACCACGAGGATTTCCTCACGCGGCACTGCGAGGGCTGGCCAGAGCTGCGCGAGCGGCTCGAAAGCCTGACCTGGGAGAGAATTGTCAGCAAGTGCGGCGTGACGGCCGATGAGATCGACGCGATCGCCCGGCGCTATGCGGCAGCGAAGAACGTCGTGTTCGCCTGGACGATGGGCATCACGCACCATGCCCATGGCGTCAACAACGTCCAGGCGATCGGCAATCTGGCGCTGATGCGGGGCATGGTCGGCCGCGCGGGCTGTGGTCTGCTCCCGATTCGCGGCCACTCGAACGTGCAGGGCATCGGTTCGATGGGCGTCACGCCGCAACTCAAGGACGCTGTATTCGACAGGCTGCAGAATCATTTTGGCATCCGGCTACCGACGACGCCGGGTCTGGACACGATGGCCTGCATGGATGGCGCGGCGACCGGTGAATTGAAAGTCGGCTTCTGCCTGGGTGGCAATCTGTTCGGTTCCAACCCCGACGCGACGTTCGCGGCCGAGTCACTCGCCAGGCTCGATCTCCTCGTGTACTTGAACACGACGCTCAACACGGGGCACGTTCACGGGCTGGCCAAGGAGACGATCATTCTGCCGGTGCTCGCCCGCGATGAAGAACCGCAGGCCACGACGCAAGAATCGATGTTCAATTACGTGCGGCTCAGCGACGGCGGACCCTCGCGTCACGAAGGGCCACGGAGTGAAGTGGACGTAATCGCCACGATCGCCGGTAATGTGATGAACGGCGCGACGCCGATCGACTGGGCAGCCATGCACAGGACATCGGAGATACGCCGGGCCATCGCACGAATCGTGCCCGGTATGGAGCAGGTTGCCGACATCGACCGCACGAAGCAGGAGTTTCAAGTCACCGGCCGCACGTTCCATAAGCCGCATTTCGCCACCGCCAGCGGCAAAGCCCAGCTTCACGTCCACGGCCTGCCGGTGCTGCAGGGCACCGGACCGGGCGAAATTCGCGTGATGACCATCCGCAGCGAAGGGCAGTTCAACACGGTCGTCTACGAGGACGAAGACGTCTATCGCAACATCGACCGCCGCGACGTGATCCTGCTCCATCCGGAAGACCTCGCGCGATTCGCGCTGAAAGATGGCGATCACGTGACCGTCCGCGGCCCGGCCGGCGCGATGTACGGCATTCGCGCCACGGAGTTCGCAAGCATCAAACCCGGCAACGCGGCAATGTACTATCCCGAAGCGAACCAGCTGATCAGCCGCACGCTTGACCCCAAGAGCAAGACGCCGGCATTCAAGTGCGTGGTGGTGAGGCTGGAGAAGCAGTAGTTGGCTCAAACGGCCGTCGGAAAACTGCCTTCAATCAGCGGATCGACAATTGCAATCGATGGGTATCGTGCAAAATCGCTGCCATTGAACGTCATAAGATGCGAAATGCCGTGGCGAATCATCGCTGCCACGATTCGAGCGTCGTGAGCTCGCTTACCGATGACATGATGTTCCACCACCAAGGCCTGCCAAACTTCGTAAATCGATCGCTCATCTCGGAGCAATCTGAGTGTAGGGGACAACCGTAGAAGTTCGTTGCGGGCTTCGTCTGTCTCAAGCCCCAATCCATTCGCATCCGCCGGCCGAGTTGCGACGACCCAAAATTCGTAGACGATTTGGGGAACCATGGCCAGCTGGTGCCCGGCCAGGCGAATCGCCCTGGTGGCATCTGCCGCGACATGACTTTGCGGATGATCCCGTTCGACAAGTCGCAACAGCACATTCGTGTCGACGAGAAGCTGCATCCTCAACCTCGATCAGGGTAGATGCTTGCGCGGCTGTCGTCGAAATGCGGATTGTGTGTCTTTCGTTCAGCCAACCACTTCTCAAAATACGTCAGCCACTTCTCGCGGTCTTCGATGTATTGACCTGGATCAATGACAAGTGGATCCAAGTCATCGGCGTCACTACTTGACTCAAGATGTTCGTCAATTACTTGCTTCCAAGTCTTGCCGCTATGTTCAGCCAGTCGCGCGATGCGTCGCTTCTGCTCCTCCGTCAAGGAAATTTCGCGGATGTCGATGGCCATGACGCTGCTCCCAAGGCTTCAATGTTATTTTAGCCGACGAATTTCAAAAATACAGTTTCGCTGCAAAACCTGCGTACCTACCCCGCCGTATCCAGATACGGATCCTGTCCCATCTGCCGCTGCATCTTCTGCCGCTCCTTTTCGTGGTAGAGCAGCACTTTTCGGTCGTGGAAGTGGCGGCGCTCGACTTTGCGCTGGGCTTTGTAGAACAGCGCTTCGAACCCGCTTAACGGGCCGCTGGCGGCGAGCGCGATGCCGCGCTGTTTGAGGGCGTCGGCCTTCTTGGGCCCGAAGCCGACAGTGAGGATTTCGTCATCCAGCGCGAGGAACTGGCGAAACGTGCCGGGGTCGCCTTGCCGGCCACAGCGGCCGATGAGCTGGCGATCGATCCGCTGCGACTCGTGCAGCTCGGTGCAGATCACGTGTAGTCCGCCAATTTCGTGGACTCCCTCGCCGAGGCGAATGTCCGTGCCGCGGCCTGCCATGTTCGTGGCCACGGTGACCTTGCCTGGCTGCCCGGCCGCGGAAACGATTTCGGCCTCTTTGGCGATGTGCCGCGCGTTGAGTACGACATGGTCCACACCTCGTGCTTCCAGCAAGTTCGACAGGATCTCGCTCTTATCGATCGTCCGCGTGCCGACCAGCACCGGCCTGCCCTGGGCGTGCATTTCGGCAATGTCGTCGATGATCGCCTGCCACTTGTCATCCGACGTGCCGAAGACGAGCGTGGGCAGCTTCTCACGGATGGGCGGCCGATTCGTGGGTACGGGAATCACGTGGCACGTGTAGATCTTGCGGAGTTCGCGGGCCGAAGTGCTCGCGGTACCCGTCATGCCCGCCAGCCGGTTGTAGCGGAGAAAGAAGTCTTGAACCGTAATCCGCGCGGCCTGCGAAGTGGCGAACGTGATCTTGACCCCTTCCTGGGCTTCGACCGCCTGGTGGATGCCGGCCCGCCACTTGCGCCCTTCGCCCAAGCGGCCCGTGAACTCGTCGACGATCACAATTTCACCGTCGCGGACGACATACTGCCGATCGAGAAACATCTCCCGCTTCACTTTGACCGCCCGCTCGACGTGCTCGTAAATCGTGGAAAGGGGCATGCGGTCCATCGCATCCGGCTTCGTGAGCTCGCGAACGCGGCGTCGGCCGGAGAGCGTCAGCTCCACCGTTTTATCCTTGTGGTCGTAGTCGTAGTGCTCTTCTTCGTCGAACTCCGGCGAGACCCGCGCCGCCCAGCGGTAGGCCTCAGCCTCGCGCTCCTCTTCCTCGCCCGGCAGCGCGCTGATGATCAGCGGCGTGCGGGCTTCGTCGATTAAGATGCTGTCGGCCTCGTCCACGAGCATGAAATTCAGGTCGCCCTGCACCGGCTCCTCGTTGCCGCTCCCGGCGCGGCCAAGCATGGCGCCGAACAAGTCGCGCTGGCCTTCGCTGATCCGCCGCTTGAGCAGCCGGTCGCGCAAGAAATCGAAGCCCATCTCGTTCGCCGTGCCGTACGTGATGTCACACTTGTATTGTTTGGCCCGCTCGGGCTGCGGCATCTGACTCTGGATGCAGCCGACCTTCATGCCCAAGAGTTCGTACAGCGGGCGCATCTGGTCGGCGTCGCGCTTGGCGAGGTAGTCGTTCACTGTGGCCAGGTGGGCGCCCTTGCCTTCGAGCGCGGCAAGATAGAGAGGCAGCGTCGCAGTGAGCGTCTTGCCTTCGCCGGTCTGCATCTCGACGATCGAGCTGTAATGGACCGCGGCCCCGCCCAACAGCTGCACGTCGAAATGGCGCATGTTGAGCTGGCGGCGGCCCGCCTCCCGCACGAGTGCGAAGGCCTCGACCAGCAGCCGGTCGAGCGGCTCGCCGCTCCGCGCCCGATAACGGAGCGACAGGCTCATTTTTTTTAGATCGTAGTCGTTTTGGGCCATCAGCCCTTCTTCGAGCGCGGCGATCCGCGGCACGAGCGTCGACCAATCGCCCAGCCGCCCGCGGACCGGCCCTTTGAGCAGGTAGCTGAGGTTCTTGAATGCGTGGTCGAAATTTGCCATGTGTCTGCGGCGGCCCACCAGAAAACGACGGTCACTCTCAGCCAAAAGGTATTCCTACGTTGTTGCCCACGGGGTATCGGGTTGTCCACGGGCGGACCGCACGATTGGCCTCGGCGCCCGGAAAAACCAGCCCATTTCGCCTACCGTTCCCAGCCGCGAAAAATGAGCTACACTCCCAAGGAGATTTTACACCGCCAATACAAACCTGGCTGGCTTGCCGACCCGATCGCAGGCCGACCGAATCAGGAGCTCCCACCCATGTTAACCCCGATGTCTCCTTCGCCGTCGCTCGTTCAAGAAATCGAAGCCATGCGCCACCAATGGCGCTGGTTCCTCGCGCTCGGCATTGCCATGGTCGTGCTCGGCACGATTGCGATCGGCAATGCGGTTTTGGCAACGCTTGCCGCCACGATTTTGTTTGGTTTTCTGCTGCTGGCCGGCGGCATCTCGCAAATCGTGAGCGCGTTTTGGGCCGGAAAATGGAGCGGCACTCTGCTCCACATGCTGATCGGCGTGCTGTACGTGATCGTGGGTTTCATGGTCATCGATTGCCCTGTCACGAGCGCAGTGCAACTGACGCTGATCATCGCGATCTTCCTGCTGTTCAGCGGCATCTTCCGCATCATCTATGCACTCAGCGAGCGCTTCACCGGCTGGGGATGGGTGCTGCTCAACGGCGCCGTGTCGACGCTGTTGGGATTCTTGATCTATAAGCAATGGCCGTACTCGGGTCCGTGGGTCATCGGCCTGTTTGTCGGCATCGATTTGATCTTCAACGGCTGGGCCTGGGTGATGCTGTCGCTCGGCCTGAGGCCAACTCCGACGCACGGCACGACCAACACGATGTCGACGACCTGATTGCTCGATCGCCTGCAGATTGCAACAAGAGACAAGAGGGCCGCCGTGCCGAGCACGGCGGTCCTTTTTTATTGGCAGCGGCTGGCCGCTGGCGCCAGTGGCTATTCAACCACGCGAATTGACTTGACGACCACCGGCGGCACGGGTGTGAGCGCCAAATCGCCGCCGTGATCGTCGGTCGCCGATCGAGAGATTTCGTCCGCCACGTCGAGCCCCTCGACCACTTCGCCGAACACGCAATAACCATATTCTTCTGGCCCGTCGCCGCGATGGTCAAAGTTCGGCGAGTCGGCAAGGTTGAGGAAGAATTGCGTCGTCGCGGAGTCGATTCCGGCTGCCGCGTCGCGGGCCATGGCGATGGTTCCTCGCACATTTTTCAGGCCGTTGTGGGCCTCATTGCGGACTGCAGCGCCGACGAGCTTCGGTTGCCGGTCAACCGCATACCCGCCGCCCAGAATCATCTTGTCGGCAGCGACGTAGTGAATCAGCGTATTGTCGTAAAAGCCGTTGCTGACGTAATCGAGAAAGTTCCGCACGGTGTAGGGAGCGTTCACGGCATCGAGCTTCACGCGGATCACGCCGGCGTTCGTGTCGATTTCGACCACTGGATGCTCGGGATAGCGCATAGTGTCGCGATTGGACGCCGATTCGCGCGACGACTCGCCGGCTGATTCCGAGCCGCCGCCGCTGCTGCAGCCGGCGACGCTAATCAACACCACCGCCAGCATCCCCAAGAACGCATGCTGATAGAGCCGGCAATTCTTCTGGCAGCACTCTGCTGCAGCCGCAAGAGGATTTCGCCGCGACATGGTTCGGTGGTCCGAGAGTTTTGTATGGCTTCGCCGCTAGAGTTCGCGGCAATCTTCTAAACTTCGGCAAAACGATGCAACGCCGAAGGTGCGCGGCAGCGAGTCGTTTCGCCAGCCCAATTCCCGCGCAAGCAGCCAACAAATACGTTTGCCAATGTGACTATTCCGCCGATCCCACCCGCTGGCGCAATTGTGATCGCCGAAGAAACCGTGAAATCTTACCTATTTTGATGGCCGGCCCCGCCGGGCGCGTGTACACTAGACTCGTCCTTGCAGGCGCTGCGTCCCGGCCAACAAGGAAGTCTTCGCATGGGAAATCGAATCTTCGTCGCCGTCGTGTTGCTGCTTTGGGCCTCGACCATGTCGTGGCTCGTGGTCGAGAAGATTCTCCCGCCGTTCCTCTCCGGCGACCCGCCGACTCACGGAGTCTTGCGGGAAACCCAACCAGTCTGCTGGCAAATCGAGTGCGCGGGCCGGAACGTGGGATACGCCGTCCGCCAGGCGGTGCCGGGCGCCCTCTCGACCACGGAAATCCACAGCCGCGTGATCCTCGAGGACATGCCGCTCAAAGAGATGGCGCCGCAGTGGATGAGCAGCCTGGTCGACAACCTGGGCAAGATTCGCCTCGACTCCCGCACCCGCCTGACCCTCGACTCGTTTGGCACCTTGTCGACCTTCGAGACGCGGGTGCAGGTAAACGACTTGCCGCTGGTCGTGAAAGTTTATGGAAAAGTCGAGGGACCGGAGCTCAACCTGAAGTTTCTCAGCGGCGGTGTGTCGCAGGAATGGAAGTTTCCCTTTCCAGCTTCCAACCGGCTCGACGGCGAGTTGATTCCGGAGCCGAAACTGCTGCAGGCATACGTTGGCCGCAAATGGCAAGTCGAGATGTTCAGCCTCTTCCGCCCGCCTTCCGATTCGCTTACTCTGTTGCAGGCCGAGGTCGTAGCGGAAGAGACCATTCGGCAGCACGAACAGGTAATTCGCGCCCGGCGGATCGAGTTTCGCGACTTGTCGGCTGCCGGCGTGGCGGCCGAGCACACCTTGCGAGCTGCCTTGTGGGTGGGCGAAGACGGCACGGTTTTGCGTCAGGACGTCTTTCTGGTGAGCAACAACAAATTGCGGTTCGAGCGCCGGAGCGATGACAAAGCGATCCGCCTGGCCAAGGAGCTGCTCGACCTGGAAACCGTCGCCACGCTCACCACGCCACGTAACTAACGAGCTTGAAAGTAGCGAGCCCGATACCAGGAAGACGGTCGAATTCGGCGATGATTGAGTTCGATCAAGTCCGCCGCTCTTACGGCGACCGGGTGGCAGTCGAGTGCTTGAATCTCCGCGTGGCTGCCGGCGAGCTCTATTCGCTGTTGGGGCACAACGGGGCGGGCAAGACGACCACGCTCAAATTGCTCGTGGGCTTGCTGCGGCCGGAGTCGGGTTCGATTCGCGTCGGCGGGTACGACGTCGTCGCGGAGCCGCGCCTGGCGGCCTCGCTCGTGGGCTACGTCCCCGATCAGCCCTACTTGTACGAAAAGCTCACCGGGCGCGAGTTTCTCCAGTTCGTCGCTGCGATGCACGGTCTCGACGCGACCCACACCTCGCGGGTCATCGACCGCGAGATCGAACGGTTCGAGCTGGCCGACTTTGCCGATGAACTGACGGAGCGCTACTCGCATGGCATGAAGCAAAGGACCGTGTTCGCCGCGGCGATGCTCAATTCACCGCGAGCGCTGATTCTCGATGAGCCGCTGGTCGGGCTCGATCCGCAAAGCATTCGGCTGGTCAAGGACCTGCTCTGCGCCGAGGGGCGCGCCGGCATGTGTGTGCTGATGTCGACCCATACGCTCGCCGCCGCCGAAGAGATTTCCCACCGGGTCGGCATCATGGACCATGGCCGATTGCTCTTCGACGGCACCATCGCCGAACTCCGCGAGCGTTTCCCCGGCACGCATCTGTCGCTGGAATCGATGTATCTGGCGATGACCGAAACGACGCCGCGTGCGGCAGGTTTGGTCGATCCTGCGGCGGCCGCAAACTCGACCTGAGCCGCGCGCCACAATCTGCTAGACTTCAAGGGCCTGCCTGCCAACTGACGGCGCCGGCCCAGAACTCCATGAGCAACGCCCCCGCCACTACCTGGTCCCTGGCCTCGCCAGCCGCCGAGCGAAGTCCCTCGGCGCTGCCGTCAGAAGATTACGAAGCCCAGTTGTTCTGGCGGCTGCGCTATCGGATTGCCGCGGCGCGGCTGCGGCAGTTGGTCACGACCGGGCGGCTGCGGACGATGTTGGTCATCGGCCTGAGCCTGTTTTTCTGGTTCGGCCTGTTCACGTTGTTCTTTGAGGGATTCCAATTCGTCGTCGAGCATGTCGGGCCGCCGGGGGCAAGCTACCACGCGCAGACGGTCCGCTTCGTGTTTCACCTGTTCTTTGCCTCGCTCAACGTCATGCTCGTGTTTTCCTCCGGCATCATTCTCTACACCGGTCTGTACAACTCTCCGGAAACGGCATTCCTGCTCACGCAGCCGGTCCGCTCCGAGCGGATCGTGCTCTACAAGTTTCAAGAGGCCGTGTTCTTCAGCAGCTGGGGCTTCTTTCTGCTGGCGAGCCCGATGATGATCGCCTACGGCATCGTGGTGCTTGCGCCATGGTACTACTACTGCCTGATGCTGCCATTGATCGTGTCGTTCGTTTACATACCCAGCGGCGTTGGGGCGCTGTCGTGCCTGTTTATCGTTTACCGTTTACCGCGGCTGCGGGTGTTCATCGTCAGTGCGGCGGCGCTGGCAGCGACGGCCATTGCCGCCTGGTCGATCTGGCGGACGGTGAGCGGTCCGCAAACACGGCTCTTCGGCAGCCAATGGTTTCAGGAGACCTTGCTCCGGTTTCGTTTCACTCAGCAGGAATGGCTCCCCAGTTCCTGGCTCACCGGCGGCCTCTTGGAAGCGGCCCGACCGGAAGCGGCGGCCGAGACGCACGCCAGCGTGTTCCAGGTGCCGTTCTTTCAGAGTTGTTTGTATTTGGCGCTGTTGATCTCCAACGCCATGATGTGCCACGTGCTTACGGTCTGGGCGTCGAAGCGGTGGTTTCGGCCGGGGTACAACAACTTCCTCTGCGGCAACCGCAGCATGCGCCATTCCGAAAAGACGCCGATCGATCGCGGGATTGTCTGGCTGCTCCGAGTCAGTAGTGCCCTGCCGCAGTCGCTCGCCCGCTGGAGCGATCGCTTCGGGCATTACGTGCTGGGGGGATTTCCCGATCAATTGCGGCTCTTGTTGATGAAGGACTGGCGGCTGCTGCGCCGCGATCCGGTGCAATGGTCGCAGTTTTTGATCTTCTTCGGCCTGTTGGGACTCTACTTCCTCAACGTCGACCGTTTCAACAATCCTCAGCGCGACATCAGCTACGTGACCTGGATCAACATGGTCAGCTTCTTGAATCTCGCCGTGGTCGGCCTGATCCTTTCGACGTTTACCACGCGGTTCATTTACCCGATGATCAGCCTCGAGGGCCACTGTTTCTGGATCCTGGGCCTGTTGCCGATGAAGCGCGACACGGTGCTGTGGAGCAAATTCGTGTTTGCCGCGCTCGGCTCGTGGATTCCCTGCGGCACGCTGATCCTGCTAAGCGACGCGATGCTACAGGTGTCGCTGGTGATCATTGTCGTGCACCAGCTCGTGTGCATCCTCTTATGTCTGGGGCTGGCGTCGATCGCCGTGGGCCTGGGAGCGATGATGCCCAGCTTTCGCGAGACGTCTCCCTCGAAGATTTCGGCCGGTTTCGGCGGCACGCTCAATCTCGTCCTCAGCGCGCTCTACATCATTCTGATCGTCGTGCTCACCGCCCTCCCCTGCCATTTCTATTTAATCGCGGGCAACGCCCCCTGGCGCGAGTCGTTCCTGAACCCAAACTTCCTGCGGCTCTGGCTCTGGGGCGGCAGCTTCACCGCGATCGTGGTCGGCATCTCCGCCACCGTACTGCCGCTCTGGTGGGGCCTCAAGGCGTTCCGGCAGATGGAGTTCAATTGAGTTGAGCAGTGAGTGGTGCGTCACGCGCTCCGCAGCGGCTTGATTCGCGCCACGTCGTTCTTGATCGCCTGGGAGGCATCCCAAAGATCGACGGCCCGCTGTGCGTTGAGCCAGAATTCTGGCGCGTTCCCAAACAGCCGGGCCAGCCTCAGCGACATCTCCGGGCTGACCGCGCGGCGTCCGCGCAACAGCTCGTTGATCGACTGCCGCGACACGCCGACCGCATCGGCAAGGCTGGATACGGTCAGCCCAAAATCGATCAAGAAATCCTCACGCAGCATTTCGCCCGGGTGGGTCGGCCGACGCTTCATTTTGGTGCTGTTGCGAATGCTCATAATTGCTGCCCCGCTAGACCGAGACGACCACTCCCGCTTCGCTGCCACCCAGGAACTCACTCTCGTCCCTTTAATGAGTCTTTGATTTTTGCTTAGTGGAGCTTCGCCAACCAGTCACCAGGACATGCGCGACACTCAACCGAATGGGTATGTGTCGTATTTTGTCTTTGTCCTGCAACGTTCCACGGCCGCAGCAAGTAAAAACACAGTCGCCCCCAACACCATGTTGCCAGGTTCCGGCACAATTGAAATCGAGTCGAGCACAAAACGGGCTCCCCTGCTCGGTCCAATCAATACAAACATGCCATCAATGTCATTGAGTGGAACGCCGCCAGAGAAATCTGCCAGATCGAACGACACCTTGAACGGCGTCGTCGATGAAGGGAATGTCGTAAATCGCACCGTAGAATAATAGCCACGTCCATCCGCGCGTTCGCTATATAGTGTGACACTAGCTCCCAACGGCCGCGTCGTCGCCGGAGCCTCAAACGATAAAAACGATAACTCGATCGCGCCACTGGCCAACGGAGCGAGATTAAGATCGAGCGGATTGTCCAGCGAAGGATAGACCAACACGTTCGATACACCGTATTGCAGGCTTATCCCTTCACCAAACGAGGTGTCATTCGTCCCATCAAATCGGAGAACCCCGTCCCCGGTCGTATCGACCTCGATCGTCGAACGACCGGATGCCGTCTGTGCAAAGAATGTTGAGATGCGGATACCACCCAACACGTGCTCCGCGTCAAGCGGCGTTTGCGTGTTCGTTGGGTAGTGCTTCCCGGCCGGCACGTTGTACACGAGCGGCCCGGCCGTAAAATCATCCACCCTCATAGTCCGCGCGTCTAACACCCCTGCCGTGAGCCAAAGAAATACGCCGACCAGCCAAACGAGTCGATTCATTTCCGCGCCTGCCTGGGAAGAGATGACAAAAATGGGTTAGAACATTGTGGGAACAGGAGCCATTGTATTGGCCTCCACTACGTAAAACACGAAAAACAGCGTATCCGACATCCCAATGATCAGCGAGTTTCCCAAATTGCGGCAGTTTCTGGGGGCGTATTTTCGCCAAGATTTCATGTCATGTTGGGTCGTAAAACGGGTCAGACGGCTCTGCAGAAAACTAGGATGAACTAAAGGGATGAACTAACGGTGACGGGAGTCAATTTCGACTCAATCCAACTCTGCATCCTCGGCGGTGAAACAACCTCTGCGCCCTCTGCGCCCTTCTGTTCACACTTTGTGCGTCTCATCGTGTTTTCTTGTGGCCATTGTGACCGCCGTCAACATCCGCGCACATCCGCGCCATCTGCGGCGGCGATCTTTTCAACGCGGCAGATTTCTGTTGCAACGACCTCATTCACAACCCCACGAAGTCGCCACAGCTCTTTGACATCCCAATCACAATTTCACGCCGTCTAGAAATCGGCGGGCAGAGTTAATCTTGCCGTCGGAAACCCACGATCGGCCGCGCTACCGCTATGCGCTCATCGGAAGCGCCGCGGCGCTAGAGACGCCGTTTCACCCCAGGAACACCGCCTTATTGAGACAGCATGGGCACGGAAACTTGCCCCCGCCCGAGAAAACTATCTCAATAAGCCCCAGAAACAGTTTTCGCCGCCAATCCCGCCGCCTTCGATTTCCCAAAGTCGAAAACCATCCGCCGGCCGCCACCACAACTCCCGTCTGCTCAACAGTGTGTCCCCCGGTTGAGCAGTCGTGAAAACCCGAGGAAAACGCTCGAAACGGCCTCCGCAGCTGCCCGCGACTGCTCAACCCACACCTGTGGTTGCCCTGCCGCCAATGTTTGCTATCGTAAGTCGATACGGATTCTCAAGTTTCGTGTGAAATCGCCGCCGATTCCGCGGTTAGAGCATTGGATGCGACAGAAGCTGGAGGAAGCATGCGAATCGGTGCCGTCAACTATCTCAACAGCAAGCCACTGATCCACGGACTGGACGAGGCCACGCCGAACGACCGGTTGCTGTTCGACTTGCCCAGCCGCCTGGCCGATTCGCTTTCCGCGGGGCGGCTCGATGTGGCGCTGGTGCCGTCGGTCGAGTGGCTCCGACAACCCGGACACGTGATTGTCTCGGACGCCTGCATCGCCTGCCGAGGGCCTGTGTTGAGCGTCAAGATGTATTTCCGCAAGCCGCCGCGGGAGGTGCGCACACTAGCTCTGGATGAGGGTTCGCGGACGAGCGCCGCGCTGGCGCAAATCCTGCTCGAAGAACTCTCCGGCGTGCGGCCGGAGACGGAGCCGCTGCCGATCGGCTGTGGCATGGAACAAACGCAGGCCGATGCGGTGCTGCTGATTGGCGATCGCGCGATCCTGTCGGCCGACCAGGATGCGCTCGAGACCTGGGACCTCGGCCAGAAATGGGTCGAGTGGACCGGCCTGCCGTTCGTATTCGCGGCCTGGGTGGCGCGGCCGGAAGTCGAAACGGCGGAAATCGAAGCGCGGCTCTCAGCAGCCCGCGATCGCGGTGTGTCTCGCCTGCGAGAAATCGCCGCAGCGGAAGCACCGCTGTTGGGCATCGATACCGAGTTGGCGCTCCGGTACTTCCGCGATAACCTGCACTTCACTTTCGGACGCGAAGAATTCGCGGGCCTGGGACGCTTTGCACGGCTCTGCGCCCGCCGCGGACTCGTTCCCAAAGACGCCGACCGCGCGGTTGCCTTGATGACTCCCTATGGTTGTTCGAAGCAATAAACACGACGACATCCTCGACAAAGCAGTCGCCGGTGAGCGGATCACGCCGGAAGAAGGCCTCGCGCTGTTGGAGTCACACGACGGGCCGCCGGAAAGACTTGCCTCCTTGGGTCGGGCGGCTGACGAGATCACGCGCCGGCTGCATCCCGAAAATTACCGCACCTACAACATTGACCGGAACATCAACTACACGAACATCTGCACCGCGGTCTGCGACTTCTGCGCGTTCTACCGCACGCCAAAATCGAACGAGGGCTATGTGCTCGACCGCGCGGAGCTGCTCGAAAAGGTGCAGGAGACGGTCGACATCGGCGGCGACCAGATTCTGATGCAGGGCGGCCTCCACCCGGAGTTCAAACTTGAGTGGTACGAGGATCTGCTCCACGATATCAAGTCGCGCTTCCCGCAGATAAACATCCACGGCTTCAGCCCGCCGGAGATTTATCACTTCACCAAGGTCTCGAAGCTGCCGCTGCGTACCGTGCTCGAGCGGCTCAGAGCGGCCGGCCTGGGCAGTTTGCCGGGCGGCGGCGCCGAGATCCTGGTCGATCGCGTCCGCGCGGCGATCACCCGCGGCAAAGTGATGACCGACGACTGGCTCGACGTGAACCGCGTGTGGCACGAGCTCGGCGGCATCAGCACGGCGACGATGATGTTCGGCCATGTCGAGACGCTCGCCGAGCGAATCGAACACCTGGAGCGGTTGCGCCAGTTGCAGGACGAGACGGGCGGATTTACCGCCTTTATCTGTTGGACGTTCCAGCCCGATCATACGGACATGGCCGACACGCCGCCCGCGGGCTCGTACGAGTATCTCAAAACGAACG
>JBFWSG010000082.1:0-19362 GCA_050248495.1 Pirellulales bacterium
TGACGGCCGAGGCAATCTGGCTGAAGGTGCCGAACACGTCGGCCGTATCTTCATCCGCCTTGGCCACGTCGTAGTGCTGCGTCAAGTCGCCGTTGGCGACCGCCGAGAGCACGCTTGAGACTTTGGAGACTTCTTCGCCCTGGTAGGCGGCGATCTTCGCGTTCCGCGCCAGTTGGCGTGCCGCGGAAAGCTTTTGCTCCGTGATGTCCGAAGCGTACTTGACGACCTTGAACGGCTTGCCGTTGAGATCGAGGATCGGATTGTAAGAGGCCTGGATCCAAATCTCCTTGCCCCCCTTGCCAATCCGCTTGTACTCGGCCGCCTGGTACTCGCCCCGATTGAGGGCCGCCCAGAAGGCCTGATACTCGGCGCTGGCAGCAAATGTCGGCTCGCAGAACATGCGATGATGCTTGCCGCGGATTTCGTCTAGCTCGTAGCCAAGCGTTTTCAAGAAGTTGGCGTTGGCATAGACGACCGTGCCGTCCATCTTGAATTCGATCACGGCTTGCGACTTGCCGATCGCCGAAATCTGACCTTCGTAATCGGCGTTCTTGATCTTCTGCGCTGTGACGTCGGTCGCATACTTTACGACCTTGCACACCTTGCCGTTGGAATCAACGATCGGGTTGTAGGAGGCCTGAATCCAGATCTCCTTGCCACCCTTGCCAAACCGCTGATATTCGGCGGCTTGATATTCACCGCGATTGAGCTTGGCCCAAAATTCCTGGTAGGCGGGCGACTGGGTGTAGGCCGGATCGCAGAACATGCGGTGATGCTGACCTTGGATTTCTTCCAAGGAGTAACCAACAGCGTTGAGGAAATTCGGATTCGCCTGGACAATGGTGCCGTCGTTGTTGAATTCGATCACTGCCTGCGACTTGCCGATGGCGGCCAGTTCATCCGCGAGCGGAGCCAAGAGTTTGCCGATCGAGCGGCCCACCAGCTGGCCGAGCACGACGAACAGCACCAGCGAGAACGCGCTGATGCCGATCAAGATCCACGCGGTCCGGCTGACGGCGGAATTGCCGCTTGCTTCCACTTCGGCGTTTTGCTCGTTCGCCATCTTCACGACTTCGTCGATCTCGGCGCGGTGAGCGTTGTAGTGACGGGTGAGCGGTCCACGAACGACTTCCTTAGCCTTCTCCAGATCGCCCGCGTCGATGGCCGGAAGCAGTTTGTTTTCATAGGCGCGATAGAAGGCCTCAACTGGTTGATACGAACGGTCCACCAGCGTGTCCTTCATCTTGCCGTCGGCAAGCGTATTGAGCCAATACTCGTGCCGTGCTTCGTAGTCGTTCTTCAAGGTCTGCATTTTCTTCTGCAGGCGGTCGATTTCCGCTTTGTCGGATTGGTCCGCCAGTTCGTGTGCGGTCAAGTACGACTCGATGATGTATTCGGGTGGCGGCAGGATGTCCGCAACCAGATCTTTGCCTTCGACGACTTTGCCGTAGATCGGCCCGCCGACCTTTACTCGGTTAATCGCGCTTTGAGCGACGACGCCAAAGATCACGATGCCGACGGCGAATGCGGCTGTCAGCGCCAGCAATCTCCATTTGATTTTGGAACTGTAGGAACTAGTGCCCTTCCCCTTTTGCGCAGTGTCTTTCACAGTGACCTCGGAAATCTATGGCGCCATCCAGCGGCACGACATCGAGCGCGAACGCGTTCGACGCCGGACCATGAATGGTTGCCTGGTTTTGCCCCTTTTTCACTCACGGCACCCTCACAGTGCCGTCCAACCAATACTGCCACCCGAAAACGCACCAACACCGCTTGCGCGCGGCCTCACTAAGTTGGCCGGGTGGAAGTGCCGGGCGATCACTCATCCGTGATCGCACGACACGTGTCTTGCATCTTGCCCCTCGCGTCCCTGCTTCGCGCTCAGCGCGACAGCGCTTCCTCCAGATTCAGCACCAGAATGATCTCGGTCTTCCGCTGGCAGACGCCCACGAAGAAGCGCCCATCGACGCTGTCGACGTTTGGCGGCGGCGGCACGATTGACGATTGATCGACGTCGCAAATGTCGCCGACACGGTCGACGATCAGGCCGATCGATTCGCCCTGCGAGCGGACGATCATGGTCTGTGTATCCGTCGTAGTCTCCAGCGTCGGCAGGCCGAGCACCTGGCGCAGATCCACCACCGTGGCCACGTCGCCTCGCAGGTTGATGACGCCGCGAACTTGCGGCAAGGCGTGCGGCACGCGCGTCATCTTCACGTCGCGGATGATTTCTTGAATCACCGAGATGTCCAGGGCGAGGCACATGTCGGCGACGTAAAACGTCGCCAGCTGCACGTTACCGCTGCTCACCCGTTTCGAGGTTATTGTGGCTGTGGACATGATTTGGTTTCTCGTTCAATTTCGGGTCGCTGGAAACGGCGACTGGAAACTACACCGATACACATGGGGTAGCCGCTTCGGCTGCTGCACGCCGGTTGCGCGAGCGCGTTCGCTTCGATTTCTGCGGCAGGAGCCGGTCGACCACCTTCATGATCTGCTCGCGGTCGAGCTTGATCTGGTAGTCCTCGAAGCCGCATTCCTTGCCCCGCTTCTGGTCGGCTTCGCTGGTCAGCGAAGTCAAGGCGATGACTGGCAGGCCGCCAAGCGTTGCATGCTGCTTGATTTTGCGGCACAACTCGAAGCCGTTCATGTTCGGCATTTCGATGTCGCTCACCACGAGCTTCACAACGTCGCCTTCTTCCTGCAGCGTGTCCCAGGCGTCCTGGCCGTCCTCGCAGGCGATCACTTCAAATCCCTTTTCTTCGAAGAACTTCACGAGCTGTTGTCGGAAGAACGCGGAGTCTTCTGCGATCAGTATCGTCGGCACGGAGTCTTCGTCTTCGCAGACCGGGGCCACGACCTTATCAAACCATTCGGGGTGCGCCACTTGGGCCAGCTCCACAGAGTCGACCAGCCGCATCGTGGTTTCGTTCAAGACGAAGCCGCCCGCGATGCCCTTTTCGCGGAACGTGGTGTGGTCGATGTCGAGCGCCAGCTCGCGGATGTCGTCGATCTCGGAAACTAGCAGACCGACTTCGCGGCTGGCGGCGCGGAAAACGATAACATAGTAGCGGTCTGCTTCCGCCATCGGCCGTGTCTTGACGTGGTCTTCCAGCCGGACGAGCGGAAGGCTCGAGCCGCGATATTGCAAAAGCCGTCGACCGCCGACCACTTTGATGTTCTGCGTCTGCACGCGCTCGATCCGCGAAACCAGGCTCATCGGAATCGCGAAGCGATCGGTCGGAGTCGTGCTGAACAGGAGCAGCTCCTGCGCGTCGGAATTCATCTGAGCGCGTTCGGCCTGCTCGTCGTTGTCCGTTGTGGAGTCCTTTTCCTGGTTCGTGGCCAGATTGGCCTGGGCGGCGATGCCGGCCGCATCAAGAATCAACGCCACGTTGCCGTCACCCAGGATCGTCGCGCCCGCGAGGCAGGTGCAGCCTTTGCAGTGCCGCCCCAACGGTTTAACCACGATCTCTTCCGAGTCGACGATTTTGTCGACCACGAGGCCATAGCGGCGGTGGCCCGTTTCAATGACCACAATGCTCATGGGTCGCGGACCGTTTGATTTCGACTCGCGCTTGGGCAGTTTGAGTACGTCATCGATCCGCACGATCGGCAACAGCTCGCCCCGCAAGCGAATCACTTCCGCGTCCTTGACTTTTGAGATCTGCTCCTGAACCTCGCCCGCCCGGACGCGAACCAATTCCAGCACGTTTACCTGCGGGACGACGAAGCACTCGTCGCCGGCGCCCACGATCAACGAGGGAATGATCGCCAACGTGAGCGGCAGCGTGATCTGAATCGTCGTGCCCTTGGTCGGCACCGACTCGACGTCCACCGTGCCGCCCAGCTTTTCGATGTTCGTGCGCACCACGTCCATGCCCACGCCGCGGCCGCTGACGTCGGTGATCTGCTCGGCGGTCGAAAAACCGGGGTGGAAGATCAGCCGCACGGTTTCGCGGTCGCCCATGCGGCCAGCCTGTTCGGCTGTGATCACGCCTTTTTCCACGGCCTTCTGCCGCAGCTTCGAGGCGACGATTCCCGCGCCGTCGTCGGCCACGTCGATTCGCACTTTGCCGGCCTGATGGTAGGCCCGCAGCATCACCGTGCCCTTGGATTTCTTGCCATTAGCCGTCCGGACCTCGGGTTTCTCGACGCCGTGGTCGATCGAGTTGCGGACCAGATGGGTCAGCGGATCTCCGATCGCCTCAAGAATCGTCTTGTCGACTTCGACTTCCTTGCCATCCATCACGATGTCGCATTGCTTGCCGAGCTTGCCGCTCAGGTCGCGGGCAACGCGCGGGAAGCGGCTGAACACCGAACCGATCGGCTGCATCCGCGTCCGCATGATCGCTTCTTGCAGCTCGGTCGTGACCTGATCGAGCCGTGCGGCTACCGAGTCGAGGCCCGAGCGGTCGCTGGCATTGATCGTTTGCATGAGCTGGTTGCGGCCCAGCACCAGTTCGCCGGCGAGATTCATCAATCGGTCCAGCACGCCGACCTGCACGCGGATGCTGTTTTCGCCTTGTGGCGAGGTGGCGGGCGCCGCGCCCGACTCCGACGCCGGACGCCCGTTTCCAGATGGCTCGCTGGCATGTTCCACCGCAGGTGCAGCAGCTTCAACGGCAGCAGCGGGCGCGGCGGGCGCCGGTGCGGCCGCTGCTGCGGGCGCCGCGGCCTGCGGCGCAGCAACCGGTTCGCGCGGAGCCGGTGCCGATGCGACGGCCGTTTCTTCCGCTTCGCCGGAGTAGATTTTGTCCAAGACGGTGACGTGCTCGCTCACGTCGACGTCGTTCGAGGCTTCGATGTCGTCAAATAACTTGTTGAGCGCGTCGGCGGCCTTGAGCATCACGTCGACGTTGTACGAGGTCGGCACCAGCTCGTTGTTCCGCATCTTGCCCAGTACGTTCTCGAGGCTGTGCGCCAACTTGTTGACCGTGGTCAGGCCCAGGAACCCCGCCGCACCTTTGATCGAGTGGATTGCGCGGAACACGGTGTTGACCAGGTTCACGTCCACGCTGGCGCCGGCCGCTTCCATTTGCAGGAACTGGCCTTCGATATCACCCAAGTGCTCGCGCGACTCGGTGACAAACTGTGCCATCAATTCCGGATCGTCGAATGCCATGGTAGTGTCCTGAGCTTGAGGCGTTTTAGGCTTCTTGAGCGACCAGCGACTCTTCCGCTTTGTGGCTGCGGTAGCGCCGGACTTCTTGTTGGAGTTTCCGCTTGGTAAGCACCTTCTGCTCGACCAGGATTTCGGCGATCGAACGGCAGGTGTCGGTTTGCAGACCCAACAGCTCCAGCAGTTGGCTGTTGGTCAGATAACCCTTCTGGACCGCCAGTTGCCCGAACGGCAGCGGCGAGTCGAGCTGGTCCTCGAGGAGCTCCATGACTTGCTTCATGGAGAGCAGATGGTAAGAGAGCGCGAGCTCGCCCAATTTGCGACGCGAATCGAGTTGGCATTCGCACGCGTCGACGTACTGGTCGGCGGTGATTACCCCGCGACGGACCAAATAGACCCCCAAGTCCATTGGCTTGCCCTTTTCTGCTGTGCCGCCCGTGCGAGCGCACGCGGGCAGCGAACCCCCAAAACTCCGCTCGCGCAAGCGATCGGTCGCCGATCGAGCGGTGACTGCAACCGCTTTACCGACGAGCAAACGTAGGTCGCGTTTAGGCCGCGGGGACGGCAAATAGTCGCAATTCTGCATCCGCAGCAAACGACCGCGCGGCTGGAAAATCCCGCAGAGAGCGACCGCTTCGCGAACCGATCAGCGCGGATGTGCGGTCTTGAGAACCGAGTAAAACCCTGGCTTTTCTCTCAGGAATGCCGCAGCATCGGGCGACAGGCGGAAACCATGGGCTTAGATTTCGACCTGAATCTTGCAAATGGCGCTCGGGTTGGCGTCCCATTGGGCCAGCGCCGCTCCCGCTTCGTCGAGCGAAACCGTGCGCGAGATAACGTCGTCCACGGGCAACAACCCGGACTCCAAGTACGCAATCACGGCGCGAAAATCGTCGGGCAAGGCGTTACGCGAACCAAGAACATCGAGCTCGCGCTGCACGAAATATCGCGTGTCGTACTCAACCGGTTTCTTCGAATAGCCGATGTAGACCACGCGGCCTGCGAACGCACATTCCTCGACGGCGGCGCGAAACGTAGCGGGCAGCCCCACCGCCTCGATCATGACGTTTGGCCCCTGGCGATCGGTGAGTTCATGGAGCGCAGCGTGGAGTTCGCTGCTTGCCGAGTTGACGCTGTGCGCGGCCCCGACTTTTTTGGCGAGCGCCAGCTTTTCGTCTGCGACGTCGATGGCGATCACGGTCGCCCCCTTGCTGGCCGCTGCGGCGATCACGCCGATGCCGATTGCACCGCAGCCGAAGACGCCCACCGTGTCTCCCGCCGCCACACGGCCACGCATCACTGCGTGGTAACCGATCGTGAGCGGCTCGACGAGAGCCATCTCGCGGAGCGAGAGCGCGGGCGACGCGTAGAGTTTGTCGTAGGGAACGGCGATCAACTCGGTCATGCCCCCTTCGCGCTGTACGCCCAGCGTTTGATTCTCGCGGCAGGCGTTGGGCCGATTTTGCCGGCACGCGCTGCACCCGCCGCAATTCTGATACGGATGCACCAGCACGTTCTGGCCGACATGAAACTCTGCCGGCACGGCCGCACCCACGGCTTCGATCGTGCAGCCCAACTCGTGCCCCGGGATTCGCGGATAACTCACGAGCGGATTCGCTCCGCGAAATGTGCTCAAATCAGTGCCGCAGAAACCGACGGTCCGCACGCGCAATAGCACATCCCGCTCGCCGATCGCTGGCTCTGCGATATCGATCAGCGAAGTCTCGCCCGGTCGGTCAATGACAAAGGCACGCATGGCGGAGCGGGTGGTTAGTGGAACGAAAGGTTAGTGGTCTGGGGATAAACGATAGGCTTCGATCGCCGTGTCGCCGAAGATGCGGCCCTGCTCGTCTGGCGAGAGTTGTGACGTGAAGCGTCGACAGATTTCGTACCACGAGCGATACTCGACCGCCAGGAGGCACACGGGCCAGTCGCTGCCGAACATGAGCCGCCCTGGGCCGAAGGCGCTGAGAATCACTTCCCAATACGGCCGCAATTCCTCTTCCGTCCAATGCTGCCAGTTGGCTTCAGTCGCCAGGCCGGAGAGTTTGCAAAACACATTTGGCCGCTCGGCAAGTTTGCGGATGTTGGTGGCCCAGGGTTCCAAGTGCTTGTCGCGCACCCGCGGCTTGCCCAGGTGATCCAGGATAATCGTCTGGTAGGGGTGGCGGTCCACAAACTCGATCGACTGCGGCAGATGCCGCTCGTAAATCACCAGGTCATAGGCCAGCCAGAAATCACCCAGCGCGTCGACGCCGCGATTGAAATCGTCGCGCAGTACGAAATTGTCGTCCGGCTCGTCCTGGATTAGGTGGCGCACCGACTTGAGCGAGTGGCAGTGTGCCAGCGTTTCGAGTACCGGCTTCACATCCTCGACCAGCGGCACCCAGCCGACGACGCCCTTGATGAAAGAATTCTCCGCCGCAAGCTGACACAACCAGCGCGTCTCGGCGAGCGATTGCCGGGCCTCGACGCTGATCACACCATCGATGCCGACGCTCTCGATTTCCCGCTGTAAATCCACCGGCAGGAAATCGCGCCGCAGCCGGGACATCGAATCATCGATCCAGGCATATTCGGCGGGGTTGTACGCCCAAAAGTGATGATGCGCGTCGATTTGCATAAGTAACGATCCGTCATCAATTCCAATCACACATACGGATAATCATTCGCCAAGAGACCCTCTTCTTGCAAGGAGGCCCAGAACTGCGGCGGCATCGGGGTCGACACCGCCGCCACGTTTTCCGGAATCCGGTCGGCGTGCGACGTGTTGAGCGCCACCGCCACCACCCCCGGGACAGAAAGTCCGAACTGGACACAGGCGTCGAGCGGCGAAACGCCGTGGGCCTCGCAAATTGCCACAAAACTCTTTCGCCAGGCGAATAGCGGGCGATCCGCGTCGTTGTTCGCATCCACGACGCGATAGTCGAAGTACTTGCCGCCTACTAGAAAGCCCGCGTGGAACACGGCTGAGTTGATGATGCCCACGCCACGCTCGACGAGTCGTGCCACGAATTCCACGAGTTCCGGCGGATGCCGCATCACGGTCAGACTGTTGGCGAGCATTACCCAATCGAGCGGCACGGCGGCAGCGATCTCTTCGATCACTCGCCAGTCCTTGGCCCCCACGCCGACGCCCACTACTTGCCCCGAGTGTTTCAGCTCGGCAAGCGCCCGGTAAGCGGCCACGATATCGTCAAATCGCTGCGCGCGATCTGCCGGCGACGCGGCCGCCAGGTATTCATCCGGATCGTGGACCGACACCAGCTGCGGCCGATAGGGCGATCCGAGCAATTGGCAGCTCTCGTCGTAGCATTCGAGGATCCCGTCATAACTGATCCGCTGGACCGCGTCGTGTTCGATATCCTGCCACACGCCCGGCTCGAACGTCGGTTCGGGCGTTGTGAGCGGCGCACGTTTCCAACCCAGTTTGCTGCTGATCAGGACATCGCCCTGCGGAATCTCGAACTTGGCGAGCGATCGGCCGAGCACTTCGAGCGCCAGCCCGGCACCGTACTTTCCAGCCGTGTCGACGAACACCGGCGGAGACACATGATCGAACCACGCGCTGACGATCTCCAGCTTTGCCACGTCGGGGATAACGCGGTACAGATTGCCTAGCGCGCTACACCCGAACACGATCGGCGGCACATGGAGGCCGGTGTTGCCGAGCGGGCGGTAAGTCTCTCGTTGCAGCTTTAGCATCCCACTTGCAGCGCCTGCAAATGCTTTTCGAAGTGCTCGGCCAAGACTTCTAGATAGGTGTCGGGATGCGCTTTCAGGCAGTCACGCACCGCCGGGCCGAATCTTGCATCCGTGAGCACCGAGCCGAACGTGCAATGGAGAATTTGCCGCCCCGGGGCGGTGAATCCCTTGCCTTCCGGCACATCCTCCCAACACTCCAGGTACAGTTGCTCCAGCTGATGCGCGTCGCTCACAGCTGCTGGCGCCGGCACCATGTCGAGCGTAGCGTGCACGTGATACGTTGCCTTGTCGACGTCGTATCGCCCGCGCGAGAAGTCGCAGATCTCGCGGAATAGCTTCGCATCGTGCCGCGCGACCACGCGCAGCGCTTCCAGGTAAGAAGTGCCCGCCGTCTTGACGTGGAACCGCCCGCCCGTGGCCCGCGCCAGCGGCGTGTAGATCGACAGCTTGTCGGAGCCCGAGTGAAGGCTCAATTTGTACGGTGCGATTAGCTCGGCAATCGCCTGGTGATCGGCCAGCGATTTCTCGAAGGCCGCAACATCGCCAATGTAGTCGACGCCCTTCTCGAGCGTGCCCACGAACCGCGGCGCGAGCGAAACCAGTTTCATTCCGCGGCTCAGGCACTGATCGGCGATGATGTAGTGCTCGGCGAGAGTCGTCGGCTGGTCCGTCTCGTCCACCGAGAGCTCGATTTCGTAGTCCCGGCCAGCGGCCTCGTTTACCTTGCGAATATAGTCGGCGAGCTCGATGCCGCGATTGAGCGCCCTACCGTACTTCACCGCCGCCCGCTTTACCGCATCCTCATCGAGGTTGATCGTTGTCCCCGTGGTGAGCTTCACCGACTTGCCGCGGTATTTGTCGAACCAGTCGATTTCGTCGCGGACTTCCGTAAAGCGGCCCTGGAGCACGTCGGCCGGGTAGTTGTCGGCCTTGGCGTCGACCGCATCGGACGGGTCGATCGTGAAGAAACAGAATCCGACGGCGAATGTACGGTCGACGTCAGCCGGCGTCTTGAGGTGGTCGGCGTCCGCCCCAAAGTCTTCCGTCCAACCGGCCGCAACCGCGGCATTCACCGCATCGGCCATGACGGCCTCGGCCGACCGGTTGGTCCGCGTCATCTCGCGGATCGACTGCTGCGGAAATATCGGTGCGATCCCCTGCCCCGCGCGGCGCATGGCCTCGACATGACCGGGCGTCGCCAACCCCAGCCGGTCGCCAAAGCCGAAGCTCGGCCGCAGTCCAAGTGGAACGGGTTTGGTCGCCTGCAAAGTGGGGGTCATCGCACGCTCGAATCACGGAAAAGGTCAGAGGTCCAGTACCGAATCTTCGATTATCGCACATTCGCAGCGGGAAATTGAGGCCGGCAAACCCGCATTTCAGGACACGAATCCCGCAGCCTTGATACCGGTGTCAGGCATGCTCAAGCCATCGCCCGATAACGCATCCGATCCAAAGCTACCGCTGCGATAATAATGGCTCCAATGATCATGTCTTGCCGCGACTGGTCCCATCCGGCTTGTTTGCCGCCCATATACAGGATGGTGATGATCAGCGCCCCGATCAGGGTCCCGACGACTGATCCTTCTCCTCCCAACAAGCTGCCGCCACCGATCACCACGGCAGCGATCACATACAGTTCATAGGTCACCGCCGCTGTGGGCTGACCAATGCCATTGATGTCGGAGTAGAGCATGATCGCCGCCAGACCGGCGAAAAATCCGGCGAGCGCATAGACCATGATCTTGGTCCGTTCGACATTAACTCCGCACAGTCTCGCCGTCTCTTCATTGGAACCGATTGCAAACACATGCCGTCCAAATCGCGTATACCGCAAAATAAGCGATGCCACGACAGACGCAATAATGAGGAGCCAGATGCTCAGCGGCAGCACGAGCCAGCCGAGACCGGTCGGCGCTTTCGCTCCTTTCTGGCCAGTCAGCCAATTCAAAAATGGAACCAGCGTAGGATCGTGAATGTTGTTGAGCCAAGTACTTGGTGGGTAAATGTCTTTCTCGTTGGCCACATCTTTGGCGATCCCGCGAAAGATCAGCATAGTTCCTAGCGTCACGATAAATGGCACGAGGCGCAGTCCAACGATCATGCACCCGTTCGCCGCACCTGCCAGCGTTGCGGCGGCGACGCCCGCCAATAGCGCAAGAACCGGCAGCAGTTGCGGCCAATGTTCGTACAGGAGTCCGTTGACCGCCGCGCCGTCGGGGCCAACAGTCTGATCCGGAAGATTGAGCACCCAGGCAACGACGACCACCGCCAGCGCAATAATAGACCCCATCGAGAGATCAATGCCTCCAGCGATAATCACAAACGTCATGCCCAAGCCAGCCGTTGCATATACTGCGCTCTGGCGCAATATGTTCTCCAAGTTACGAGATGAGTAGAATCGTCCGTCCTTGATGATCACTGCAAAAAACAAAAAAACGGCAATTAAGGCAACGAATCTTCCCAGCGCGAGTGCCCACGGCGCCTGCCACACGGAAGTGGTCGCGGTCGAGTCGGATTGTGCTAGGTTGCTCTTCGCCGTCGTCATGTTAACCGTGATTCCTCTTTCCCGGTGGCGGCCACCATCAGTTGATGTTCGTCCCAAGCGGTGACCGGCCGGGCCGCGCCCAATCGGCCGCGGCTCATGACCGCGATCTCGTCGCACGTGCCCAACAGTTCCGGCAGATAGCTACTGATCATCAGGATTGCCTTGGGCGGCCGGCCTGTCGCCGGATCGCCCGCCGCCAGGTCGTCGATCAGCTGATAAATCTGCGCCTTGGAGCCGACGTCGATGCCCCGCGTCGGTTCATCCAGGAGCAGCACGTCGACGTCGGCGTGCAACAGCCGTGCGATTGCCACCTTCTGCTGATTGCCGCCCGACAGGGCACTCACCCGCTGGTCGGGCGACGCACACTTGATCGGAATCCGCCGCACCCAGGGCCAGGCCGCCGCTCGCTGCCGCGACGGCAACACGAACCGCCAGGGACCGAGGCCGCCGAGCCGGGCCAGTGTCATATTGTCGGCAATCGACAGGCCCAATGCGAGACCTTCTCCCTTGCGATCTTCGCTGACCATCCCCATCCGCTGCTCCCATCGCGCCCGCGGACCGGCAGCACCGGAATGACTTCCCACGCGAATCGCGCCGCTTGCCACGCGGTCGAGGCCGAAGATCGCCCGCATCAGCTCCGTTCGCCCCGCGCCGATCAGCCCGGCGATGCCGAGCACCCGCCCGCGTCGCAGCTGCAAGTTTGCGGAGCTGGGTTTCACGGCGCCGGCGAGCTGGGACACCTCGAGCACTACGTCGCCGTCGTCGCGGCGCGCGGATCGCGGGTACAGATCGTCCACGTTGCGGCCGACCATCAGTGCGATGATGCGGTCGGACGGCGTGTCGGCCGTCACGCCGCCGCCCACCGAGTGGCCGTCACGCAAGACCGCAAACCGATCGCTGATCTCCTGCACTTCTTCGAGAAAATGCGAAATGTAAATCACCGAGATGCCGCGGGACTTCAAGCGACGGATCAACGCGAACAGCCGCTCGATGTCGCGGCGCGTGAGGCTGCTGGTCGGTTCATCCAGCACCAACACGCGGCTCTCGAGTGCGACGGCCCGCGCGATCTCGACCATCTGTTGTTGGGCCAGCGACAATCGCCGGACCTGCACGTCGGGCGACACATTCCCCAGGCCGACCTCTTCGAGCGCGGTTTTGGCCCGGCGCCGCATCTCTGGCCAGCGGACGAAGGGACCGGCGGTCGGCTCGATTCCCAGCAAGATGTTTTCCATCACCGACAGATGGGGCGCAAGCGACAGCTCCTGATAGATCATGGCGATGCCCTGCCGCCGCGCGTCGAGCGGATTTCGCGGCTGGTACGGCTGGCCATCGAGCCACATCTCGCCCTCATCCGGAGCATGGGCCCCGGAGAGAACTTTCATCAGCGTACTCTTCCCCGCGCCGTTTTCCCCCACCAGCGCGAGAATCTCCCCCGGCTGCACTTCCAGGTCGACACCCCCCAGCGCCACGGTCGCCCCAAACCGCTTCCGCACACCGTGCATCTTTAGCCGAGAGGTTTGAGACATTGATCAACAAGAAAAGCAAAACAGCATTTCACGCAAAGGCGCCAAGGCGCAGAGATAAATTGTGTTCTTACCTTTGCGCCTTGGCGCCTTTGCGTGAGAAAATCCTACGCTCCAAATTTGCCAAGCCGGCCGGCATTCGCCAGGGCCAGCGACATGATGTACTTGGCTTCGAATTGGCCGAGGCCGCCGCGGAGGCATTCGCTTTCGCCAAACGACTGGCAACCGTCGGTGCGGCAGTTCTTCGCCACGATCAACGTCGGAACCGGGTGCCAGCTGTGGCTGGCGAGCATGCTCGGTGTGCTGTGGTCGCCGGTCACTACCAGCACGTCCGGCCTGAGCGCCGTGATTCGCGGCACCGCGGCATCGAACTCCTCGGTCCGCTTCACCTTGGCGGCGAAGTTGCCGTCCTCGCCGCTCGAGTCGGTGTACTTGAAGTGGATGAAGAAGAAGTCGTACTTCGACCAGTTTTCTTCGAGCAACTTCATCTGCTCATCGAGTGTGTGCGGTTTACCGAGGATGTCCATTCCCGCGAGCCGCGCGAGGCCCTTGTACATCGGATAGACCGCGATCGCACCGGCCTTAAGTCCGTACACGTCTTCATAGCTGGGCAAGTTCGGTTTGCCGGAGACGCCCCGCAGCGTAAGGCCGTTGGCCTTGGGCTGGCCCTTCAAAATCGCGCAGGCCTGCTTCACAAACTCGCGGGCAATTTCGGCCGTCTTCTGGCTGTCGGGGTTCGACGGTGTTGGATCGAGCGGCGGCACGCCGGTCCGCTGCGGGTCGGTGTCGTGCATGTGTCCGCCCAGTCCCGGGCCGCGGAACACGATCACAAAGCGATGCTCCTTGACCGGCTCGACGAACACCTCGATGCCGGGAATGGTCACTTCGTGGAGCTTCACGGCCAGCGGCGCGCTTTCTTCGGTCGGAATCCGGCCCGCGCGGCGGTCGCTGATGTTGCCGGAGGCGTCGAGCGTGCAGAAGTTCGCGCGGATCGCCACATCCCCTTCCTGCAGATGAAAGCCGATGCCGGTGGCCTCCAGCGCCCCGCGGCCGATCAGGCACTTGATCGGATCGTAACCGAACAGGCCCAGGTGTCCGGGGCCGCTTCCCGGGCTAATCCCTGGCAGCACCGGGATGCTGCCGCCGCAAACGCCGATCTTGGCCAGCGCGTCGAGATTCGGCGTGTTGGCGGTTTCGAGCTCCGTCTTGCCGCCCGGCTCCTGGGGCAATCCGCCCAGGCCGTCGCCGACGTACATCACGATCTTGGTGTTGTTCTTAACGTGTAGCTCACGCGTGAGATCTTGAATATCCATCGTAGCGGTCCTCGCCAGCCTGCGGGCCTGTCTTGCGAATTCTGGCCTGGTCGCATCAGCGACCAGAGCTTGGGCGGCCCCATAGCCCCTCCATCGTCGCAGAAAAGTCGCCCTTCGCAAGGGTCGCGCGGAGGACGTACTTGGGTCGCCCTGCCGCGCGGCGTTACAATTTGTGCTCTCCCCAAATTCGAGACCGTTGTCGTTCGAAAGAAGAATCATGGCCACACAAATCACCTGGTATGGTCACAATGCCTGGGCAATCGAGACCGCTGGCAGGCACCTGCTCGTCGACCCGTTTCTCGATGACTCACCCACCGCGCCGGTGAAATCGGACGAGGTGCGGGCCGATTTCATCCTGCTCTCGCATGGGCACGGCGACCATTTGGGAGATACGGTGCAAATCGCCAAGCGCACGGGGGCCGTGGTGCTGACGAATTTCGAAGTCGGCGAGTGGCTCAAGTCGAAGGGCCTTGCCGAGAGCAAGGTGATTGGCATGAACCCGGGTGGCGGTGTCGTGCAGCCGTTTGGTCACGCCAAGTTCACGCTCGCCCACCACAGCTCCAGCCTGCCCGACGGCAGCTACGGCGGCGTGCCCGGCGGATGGCTGTTGAACCTCGACGGCAAGCGCGTCTACTTCGCCTGCGACACCGCGTTGTTTCTGGATATGAAACTAATCGGCGCCGCAGGGCTCGACCTCGCCGTGGTGCCGATTGGCGACCTCTACACCATGGGGCCGGACGATTCGATCGACGCGGTGAAGCTGCTCAACCCGAAGCGCGTCGCCCCCTGCCATTACAACACCTGGCCGCCAATCGCTCAGGATGCCCGCGCCTGGGCCGAGCGGGTCCGCTCCCACACCGCCGCCGAGCCGATTGTCCTGGAGCCGGGGCAGAAAATCAGTCTCTAGACGCCACAAAAACCTGGCCGTTCGCCCCGTTCTCCGCCCTACAGGCCTACCGGTCGTTCCGCCGACGGGTAATAATTTCGCACTGTTTTCGCACTCGCAATTTCCCTAAGGATTCTCTCATGCGTTCTCGACTTATCTTTCGTCGTTTGGTGGTTGTCGTGTCACTCGTGATCCTGTCTTGTGCGGCCACCGCTGTCCGCGCCGCCGACGAACCCATCCGTTGGAAATTCACGGCCGGGGAGGTGCTCGACTTTTCGATGGATCAAGACATGAACATGAACATTCAAGCCGGGCCGGCGGCACAGATGACGACCACGGCCGAGCAGACGATGAACATGAGCTGGAACATCAAGAGCGTCGACGACGCGGGTAACGCCGAAATTGAACAGCGGTTCAAGCGGATTCAATTGAAGATGACCGTGCCGGGCGGTCAGGGCCTGGTTTACGACACCGATTCGACGGAGCCGGCGGTCGGCATGGCGGCGATGATCGCGCCCACGATGGAAGCCATGACGGCCGGCAGCTTCACGTTCAAGATGACGCCGCGCGGAGAAATCAGCGACGTCAAGTTTTCGGAAGAGCTGCAGAAAGCGATCAAGGGCGGTCCCGGCGGCGAGGCTGCCGGCGCCGAGCAGTTCAAGTCGATGGTGTCGCAAGTGGCCTTCGTGCTGCCGGAGAACGCGCCGAAGCCGGGCGAAACCTGGAAGACGACGGTCACCGTCAATAACCCCGCCGGCGGCAACCAAACGGTCGATACCACCTACACCTTCGACGGCACCCGGGAAGCCGACGGCACGACCTTTGCCGTCATCAAGCCCTCGATGAACATGCAGCTGGCCAAGAATCCAATGATGGAAATGAAGATGAAGGAACAGAAGACCGACGGCGAAGTGCTGTTCGACCTGAAGGCCGGCCGGTTGCACTCGATGTCGGTGAATCTCAACATCACGCTCGACATGATCGCCCAGCAGATGACAATGCCTGGCACGATTGACCAGAAGATCGAGGTGAAGGTGACGCCCGGCGACGCAAAGGCCGCGGAAGCGCCCACGCAGCCAGCCGCAGCGAAGGAACCCGCCGAAGCGGCCGCGAAATAAAAAAGCAAATTCGCGGCGGTGCTTGCGCCGTCACGCTTTACCGCGCGGCGTTGGGCAGACCTGGATCTCGTCCCCCACGACTCGCACCTCAAACGTATCGATCGAGAGCCTTGGATTGTCGGCCCACTTGCCTGTGCAGGTGTTGAACCGCCAGGCGTGCCAGGGGCAGGTGACGACGCCCTCATCGTCGAGATGGCCGCCGCCGAGCGACGCGCCCATGTGGGGGCACAAGTCGTCGATCGCCTGGTACTGGCCGCCGCGAAGGAACACGGCCACGAGCCGCTTGCCGACCTGGAACGACGCGCCCTCGCCCTCGGGAATTGCCCCGACCTTGGCGACCGTCACAAATTCTGCGTCACTCCCAGCGTCCGGCATCTGCTCCTCGACCCCACCCTACGGCGGCTGCGTAAGAGGGTGTAGAATAGGGCAAAACGGTCGCGCCCAACAGGTGGGCGGGGCCGCTCCCTCGCGCACCAGGACCGTTTGCGTGACTAGTAGCAAGCCATCGCTGTCGATCAACGACTTCCAAAAGTTGATCCACGAGATGTACTACGAAAAGGACGCCGCGCGGGGCATCGACGGCACGTTCATGTGGCTGATGGAGGAGGTGGGCGAGCTCGCCGCTGCTCTTCGGGAAGGCACGCCTGCCGAGCAGGCAGCCGAGTTTGCCGACGTTTTGGCCTGGCTCACCACGATCGCCAACGTCGCCGAGATCGACCTGGCCGCGGCAATTCACGAAAAGTACGGCGCCGGCTGCCCCGGCTGCGGACAACTGGTGTGCACCTGCGACGATGCCGGGAAGCCGTAGGCGGATTATGCGAACGGCACTCGAAGCTCTGACCTGGCGAATGGGCGTGTTGCTGGCGACCTTGCTCGCCCCAACGGCGTTTGCCGCCGGGGACGCTGAGGTTGCTGGGCCTCACATCGCCGAGTGCCGCGTCGGGCTCGACGGCACGCTCAAAGTCGGCCACTGGACACCGGTTTGGGTCGACGTTGCCGGTGAGGGCATTCCTGGCAGCCACATCGAGCTCATTGCCGTCGACAGCGATGGCGTGGAAGTCGCCGTGCAAGCGAAGCCTGCGGCGTTGGGGACGGCGCTCCTTTATACGCGGCTGGGCCGGCTCGGCAGCGGCCTCCATGTCCGACTCGTCGCCGAAGATGGCCGTGTCCTGGACCGGGCCGAGCTGATGCCGGCGACTTCGACTGATGGCGGCCAATTCACGACTTTGCAGTCCACGGGAACTCTCGTGCTCCAGATCGGCCCTGGCGACTTGGGCCTCGCTGGCGTGCTGGCAGATCCGGGGGCGGCCGACAGCGCGGCGGTCGGCGCTGCGGTCCAAATTGTCGACGTCGAATCGCTTCCGACCGATTGGTTTGGCTACGACGCGGCTGACGTGGTGGTGCTCTCGACGGGCGACCTCGCGTTCTGCGAGCGGCTCGCTGCCGACTCCGAGCGGTTCGAGGCGCTTAAGAAATGGCTTCAGCTGGGTGGTCGGATGTTGATTTGCGTCGGCCGCAACGCCCCAGAGCTCCTGGCGGGCGAAGCGCCGTTCGCCGAGTTTGTGCCCGGCCGCTTCACGGAACTGGTTCGTCTGCCGCAGACGCAGACGATCGAAACGTTCGCCGCCAGCCGCGACGCCCTTAGCCGTAGCGGCGCTCAGCAAAGCATTCCGCTGCCGCTATTGGCTGACATCACTGGCCACGTCGAGCTCTTTGGTCGCGCGAACGATCTGCCGATTCTGGTGCGATCGGCCCACGGTTTCGGCGAGTTGGCGTTTCTGGGCATCGATCCGACTGACGAGCCGTTTGCCGATTGGACCGGCCGCACCGGCCTGCTTCGTGCGGTGCTCCGGCCCTACCTGCCGGAAGTCAACGCCGCCTCGACCAAGCAAAAGCTCGTATCGCTTGGTTACGACGATCTGGCCGGCGCGCTGCGGCAGCGGCTGGGCAGCTCGTTCGCGGGGGTTTCCGTCCTGGGCTTTCCGCTCGTCGCCGGGTTGATCATCGGCTATCTCCTGTGGCTCGGTCCGCTCGACTACTTGTTCGTCGAGCGCGTGGCCCAGCGGGCGTGGGTCGCCTGGCTCACGCTGCCAGTGATCGTCCTGGCAACATCGTTTGGCGCCGCACACCTCGCCACCCGCTCGAAGGCCGCCGGAGGTCCGCAGCTCAATGGCGCCGAACTGGTCGACGTCGACATGGCGACGGGACTCGTCCGCGGGACATGCTGGTCGACCCTCTATAGCCCGGAAGCCGAGCGCTTCTCAGTCATGCTCTCGCCGCGGCTGCCAGACGGCGAAGAGGCCGAACACGCGGAAACGCTGGTCTCCTGGCTCGGCTTGCCAGGCCGGGGGTTGGGCGGCATGCACGCAGGTGGCGACCCGATCGACGTCGCCGGCGTCGGCTATCAGGCGTTGCACCAATGGAGCGAACTTGCCGGCGTTCCCCTGCTCACCGCCGCCACCAAGTCGCTCGTCGCCCAATGGGTCGTCGACGCGGACGCGAGCCAGTCTGCCCAGATCACCGCTCAACTGTCGCTCAACGATGAAGGTCTGCTCGTTGGTTCGATCGCCAACAACACCCTTTCCAAGCTCGAAGACGTGTGTCTCATGAGCGGCCAATCAGGATATCGTCTCGGCGACCTTGCGCCCGGCGAGCAGCTTGCCATTGGCCCCGCACTCAGTCCGTTGCGGACGCGGGCGATTCTCGCTCGCCGCGTCCGTCGCGCGCAAGCCGGCGAACAGGAGACGTTTCTCCCCGATCGCGCGACCGCGGATCAATTGCTCAACGTGATGATGTTTTATCAGGCGTTTGGCGGCGAAGGCTTCGCCCGTTTGCCGAACCGATATCAATCGCGCTGCGACCTGAGCCGGCTGCTCAATCTCCACCGGGCGATCCTCGTTGCCAACGTCTCCACCGGCGGCAGCCAATGGAAAACGACACCGGCCACATCGGATGCTGTTTCAGGATCGTGCACGACGATCTACCGCTTCGTGATCCCCCTCGCCGCCGAGCCCTCAACTCTCAACATGCTTTGTAGAAAGCTTTTCTTCGCCTTGTGGCGAGGAGCATTAGGTTATGTGTGAGCACCAGGAACATGCATTCGACGGCGCGTGTGCGATCGGTGCGGGCGCGCAAGTTCGCGGTGAGGCG
>JBFWSG010000083.1:0-18850 GCA_050248495.1 Pirellulales bacterium
AGAGGCGCCGGTGAGAGTCGAACTCACGATGACGGATTTGCAATCCGTTGCCTTAGCCACTTGGCGACGGCGCCGTGTCGATTTGTCGGACGAAGCGGGGGCTCGCGGCTGCTAGCAGCAAGTCCCATGTCGTTCTGCGAAATCGCCTACTAAATTTCGACGTTTCACTCCGCAAACTTGCTTCAAAGTTAAGCGATTAGCCAAACTGGGTCAAGTTCGCATGCTCTGCCGGCGGCAGCGGTTATTGCGGCAAACGCTGCACGTTTGGCCGCGATGCGGTCCAGCCGGCGGCGGCCGCATCGTCCGTGTAGCGGTAGTACACCTCCAGGCACATCGCCGCCACAGCTGTCGAATACACGCGCCCGCCGTAGCCGCCCCAAATGCAATTCGGCTCCCAGCTCCCGGCCTCGGGGCCGTCGGCGAGCTGCGAGTTCACCAGCGTGAGCGTGAGCGCCGTGTTCCACGTTTGCCATGCGGCCGCTGTCGCCGAATGCTGCTCCTGCTGATGATGGAGCGCCAGCGTCGCGTAATACCAATAGTACAAGTTCACCCGCTGAGGTTCGGGCGGAAGGGCCAAAATGGCGGCCGTCGCCTCGTCAAAAGCAACCTGATTGGTCGTGCCACTCAGCGCATCGGCAACCACCTGGCGGCAATACATCGCTTCAGCCGTCATCGGCGTGCTGGGAGGGCCATCCGGTCGGTAGCTCGCCAGCCCGCCCGCCCGGCCACGCTCTACGCTCCGCAAGAACCGCTCCGCCCCGGTCCACGTCTGCGGCGGAACCTTGATACCGGCCCGCTCCGCGCTCAACAATGACATCAATTGCCAGCCAAGCTGACTGGTGTCGCCTAAGTCGCCAGGCCGATACCGCCAGCCGCCGGTCGACGGGTGCTGCGCCCGCACCGAGTATTCGACCGCCCGCCGCACCGCCGGCTCAAGCCGCTGGTCGCCCGTCATCGCCAGCGCTTCGGCCAGCGCGAACGATGCCATCGAGTGGCAATACATTCGCGCGTACAGGCTCGTGTTCGCCGCCAGGTGACCGTCGCCGGCCTGGCCCCGCATGATGAATTCGAGCCCCTTGGCGACGGTGGTCTGGTAGTCGCCCGCGGTGTGCGAGTGTCCTGCGCCCATGAACGCCAATAGCGCGAGCGCCGTGATGCCGCTATCCGCGTCGGCCCCGGCCCCGCCGCGATCCTGTCCCAGCACCGCCCGCTCTTCGCCGGCCCCAAAGCGGTCGGCGTCCCAACGGCCATCCTCCGACTGCCGCTCCGCGAGCCACTTCAAGGCCGCCGCGACCGCTTCCTCCGTCTGGATGCTGCCGCCGTGTTGTTCCGCGTACTCGAGCCGATCGGGCGCATTGCGATGGGCATACGGACTCGTGGCCGGCGCAGCAATCGCCGCGACATCCGCGATCGCCGACGGCGGACTGCTCGCTGGCGCGGTCGCTTCCTCTGGCGTCGCTTCAATCGGTGTCACCGGCTCCGGAAATTGCGGCCCCGCTGCGACATCCGCAGCCTCCGGCTTCTTGGCGTCCTCTTCCTCATCAAGCACAATCGTCTTCTCAACCGCAGGCTCCGGCCGCGACATGAGCGGCGGCGCCTCGACCACCGGCGCGATTTCCGCCGGCGCGGCCTCCTCATCGCTTGCCGGTTTAGCTAAGGGTTCCGGCGCCTCCTCCTCTACCACCAATAATTCAGGCGCCTTGGTCTCCTCGACCGGCGCCGCCAACGTAATCGGCCCTTCGCGCTGCACATCGTCGACGAGCTTCACATAGATCGGCGGCCCCACCCCCGCCCCGCCGTCGCCCACCACAAGCCGCACCGTCATCGTCAATCCGACGATCAAGACGTGCACCAAGAGCGACCCAACCGCACAGCGATAGAGCGCGTTCTTCCGCCCCCACCGGCTGCGAAAAAGGAGCACCAGACCGCCGCTCAACAAGGCCGCGCCGCACCACACAACCAGATACAGCGGTCGCACCGCCGCGAGGTTCTGCCAGATGCCAGCCAGTGGAAACCACACTGCCATGCTCACCGCCCGGAATTAGAGCGCGTTCCACTCAACTTTAGCGGTTTTTGCGTCGTTTGCGTCTGGGAAATACGACATGGCAGACGCTACACGTCCGTGCGACTCGCACTAGTGCGGTGCCGGCCCGCCGCCGCTGGCGATGCGGACCGTGATTCCCAATTCAGAAATTCTGGCGCCCTTGCACGCCGCAAGCGCGTCGGCCACGCGTTGAAACTGGCACGCCGCATCGCCGCGAATCACGACTGTCGGCGAACCCAATCCCTCGCGGGCTGCCAGGAGCTGCTCCTTGAGTTCATCGAGCGTCACCATCTGACCGTCGAGGTCCAGCCGCCCGTCGGCGAACACATTGATCACGAGCGGTTTCGAGGGCTGCACCGAATCGCCCGCCTCGGTCACCTCGGGCACCTTGAGCTCCATGTTCCGCTCCAAGTCGCCGAACGTGGTGGCCACCATGAAGAAGATGATCAGCAGGAACAACACGTCGATCATCGGCGTGAGGTTTAACTGCAAGGCATCGTCTTGCTGCATCTTCAGCGGCATAATTGACTACCAAAGTGTGTGACACCAGCAATCGAATTGGTACCGCCAGCTAGCGTGGCACCGGCGGCCCGCCGGTGTCCAGCCCATCAACTCATCAGCTCATCACGCCGACTTCCGCCGCATCGTTGTCGACCGCTGCGTCTTTCGCTCTTCCAGACCCTCGGCCGAAATCAGATTCACCAGCTCCTGCCCGTGCCAGTCAATTTCCATCACCAGTCCGTCTACCCGACCCACGAAAAACATGTAGAGCACCATCGCGGGAATCGCCACCATCAACCCAGAGGCGGTGGTTACGAGCGCCACGCTGATGCCGCCGGCGAGCATCTCGGCCCGGCCCATCGCCGAGTTCGTGGCAATCACGTTGAACGCGTGCATCATGCCCCACACCGTGCCGGCCAGCCCCAACAGCGGCGACACGGTTGAGATCCCATTGATTACCCGCAAATACTTTCGCAGCACATTGGCCACGCGCTCGCCTTCATCCAGCACGGCCTGCTCGACCTCGACGGCCGGCTTGCCCCATTTCCGCAGCGCCGCCGCGAACACTTGAGCAATGTAGCTCGGCTCGTCGTCACACTTTTCCAGCGCCTCGTGCCGATCGAGCGCACCTTCGCGAATCTGCAGCAGAAACCGCTCGACAAATAGCCGCGGCACCACCCGCCGCCGCCGCAAGCTGAACAATCGCTCGAACGTGATCAGGACCAATACGAACGATGCCAGCAGGATGGGAATCATCAGCGGCCCACCCGCCACGAGCATTTCAAACAAGCTCTGCGGCGCGGGCATCGCTCCTGCGTCGGCGAATACGAACAATGGTGTCGACATAGTGATTGCGACCAGCACTTACGTAGACAAGGAGACCTGGCGACATCTTGTCCCCAAGTCTCCTTGTTCGGTTTCACTCTCCGACGGGCATCCTGCCCTTGTCAGGCTCGTTTTAGAAGTGCGCTCCGGCCCCAGTGTCGACGTTCCCCACCATGTGCAGGTGGTTGTGGTCGATGTAAATCACTTCCTCGCACTCGTCGTCGCGGATCGTGTGCGGCACCGGCCAGCCGATCCGTCGCACGTCCTCGTAGTAGATGATGCACTTGTAGTGGGCATGGTGTTGCTGAGCCGGGCCCACAAGCGGATAGACCCGCGGCGGATCGACGTAGTCGGCGATCTTGAACTTGGCGATCCGAACGTTGTTGCGGCAGCGCTCGTAGAGCATCGGCACGCCGCCTTCGACCGGCCGGGCCTTCTCCATCGCCCGCATCACTTCGTCGTCGCTCGGCGGATCGAGCGCCACCGGCTCGCCGCCGGACGTGATCGGACCCAGGATCGGCACCCGCTCGTAGCGTTCCTTCTCCCAGGCTTCGTCTTCCTTGCGTTCCTGGAAGTACGGGCTGATTGGAATCGGAATCGCCAGCACCGGACCCAAGCTGGGCCCCTGCGTCGCCAATCCCCAGCCGCACCCCGTCGAGAGGAGCGTCACCGCCACCAAGGCGAGTCCAGGTCCCATGAGCGTTGATCGTGCCATCGTTCATCCTTTGTGATGCGATCGAGCTTGGTCGATGACGAACGATTTCCGGAGACTCCCGCCCGCGCAATCATCGCGGCCTCTCCGGACCTGTCGTCCGCTAGAACCTTGTTATCGAGTGAGACTGGGAAAAACTTGCGGGTTTTTCCGATTGTGCCGGAAATTCCGCCCGCCAGCACCGCCACCATCGCCGGCATCAAACGGGTGTGCGGCAATTCCTCTTACCCGCCCCCACCCACCGCTTGCGGTTTAGCTCAACAAGAAAGCAGCGACCTCCGCACCCGCGCAATATCGACAGCGCCATCGCCAGCAAGCGCGCATAAAAAAGGCGTCCATCCTAATGATAATGGACGCCAGTGCCGGCCTGAGGTGGCAAGCCAGCACACCCGGGAGGTCAGGTAACTGAACTCTATGCATCGCGCTGCCAGCAGACCAGTGCGGCAAAGCGGCGCACTGAATCTGGGCCGCTGCCGCGTCGTCTACCTGCCAGCGACATGCAGGAGCTGCGTCCGTTTTTTGAGCGTGGAGAGTCCCACGTAGATAAGTACCGCGGTGGAAACGCCAATCAGCCAGAACGGCCCCAGAAAGAATCGGCCATCCAGCCAGGCATGTTCGATCACTTCCATTCCGGCGTGCAGGATCATTAGCAGGAGGATTCCGGAGTACTCGCGTTTCAGCACTGTCTTGATCGAGAACCGCAGCTCCGGCCGCCGCCACTCTGAGAAGCGCGGGAAGAACGCGGGAGTCCTCGCGGCCCATTGCCGGAATTCGTCGCCGAATCTGGATTCTAGATACCGCTCCTCAGCCAACATGATCCGCTCGTAGTAGAGCCAGAAGAAGAGCGAATAGATCAGCGGCGCCCACCAGTCGAACCACACGAGCGTCACGCCCAGACCGATCAAATAGTTCCCCACATACAACGGATGCCGCACGATCGAATACAGGCCCGTCGTGTTGAGCGTTGTGGCCCGCAGCCGTAGCGTTCCACGTCCGGAAGTGCCTTCGGGGACCCAGCCGACCGTGGCGCAGCGAATCGCCATGCCGGCGTACGATAGCATCAGGCAACCGAATTCCCACCACTGGTGAAAGCCGTAGCTGCCGAACGGCCAGCGCAAACCGAGCAGCGAGGCTGGAAAGAGTACTGCCAAAAGGACGATCGGCAAATAGCTTCGCCATCGAAACAGCCATGCGCCTTGCTGATGCATTTCGTCTGTAAGTGCCATGGGAATCTCCAGCGCGTATTTTGAGCGCACTGCCGGTGATAAATTGACGATACCTGTCGCGTAAGTTGGTCGTTAGGAGGACGCCGACACTGTTGACGCGCGAATCAGTAAATCCGGAAATACACCGGCAGCAACCCGGATTGATGCAGCCCTTGGAGCATCTCCAGGACGCCAATTAAGATTAACAAGAACGCGATGCCGAACAGTCCGCTCTTGAACAGCCTTGGAGAAATCGAGATCTCCTCCGGCTCAGTATAGTGTCGAACCGTCGGGAAAAAGCGGGGCACGGTCGACAGATACGCGTCGTATTGCCCGCCAAATGCGCCGTGGAGCAATTCCTCCTCGCGCTTGATCTGGAAGTAGTACAGAACCAATAGAGCGCAACCGATCACAATCGGCATCGTGAATGTTTCGGTGCAAAAACCGAACCCGACGCCGAGGATTGTACTGAAGAAGTACAGTGGATTTCGGCACATCGAGTAGGGACCGGTGGTAATCAGCCTCTTGAGCTTGTGTCCCGAAATGTAAGAGGTGGCCCAAGCACGGCCTGTAGCACCAAACGCCGCCAGGATCACACCCGTGACGAACAGCGATTTCTCGACCAGCGGATGCGTTTGCGCCCAAAAGGCGGCTCCTGCGGCAAACGTGGTCAGAATCGTGATTGCCATTAATCGAGTCAGCCGTAAGCGTAGGCGAGATGAGCGCAATTTCCTGCTCCCGTGAGATGAGTTGGCAAGGATCGGTGGCGTTATTGCTGAGGTAGACGTCATGATTGAAATTGAACTCGGAACCACGAAATGTTTAGTAGTTGCGTGCATAGTCAAAGCGTCAGGAGTTCGGCGACAGGCCGTCGGCGCTGGGCGCCGCCGCCGGAACCGAAGGATCGCCGCAGTCGAGCGACAACTCGTACACCTGTGTGCGCCGATCGAACTCTTCGTAGTCGCGCAGGTTATATCCAAAACAGTGTAGTGCCTGCGCGGTCCATTTCGGCCAGGGCGACCACAGCGACCGCGGCGACGCCAACGGATCGCTGGGAATCCACACCAGGCTCGATAAGGCCATTGCTGCCAACACCGCGGCACAGGCCGTCCATCTTCCCAAGCCCCACCTCGAAGCAGTGCCTTGCGGATTCTTGGCCAATTCGACCAGCCTCCGCGCACGCAGCACAATTTCGCTCGGTGTCCGGCTGAAGCCAATTGCCGAAGCGTTGCGCCTTTGTTCGCAGCGCTCGGCGATGTGGAGCAGCGTCCTCAGGTAGGCCGCACTCCCGGCGCCGACCCGGGCGGCGACTTCATCGCACGTCAATTCGCGGACCAGCGATGCGATCGAGCCGGCCCGCCAGACCGACGGATGAAACCAAAACACGACCTGCGCCAAGTGCTGCAGGAATAGTTGAACTGGATGATTGGTCTTCAAGTGCTCCAGCTCATGCAACAAAACGTGGCGCAGGTCGTCCGCGTCTCCATCCAGCAGAAATCGTGGCAACACCAGCGTCGGGCTGTGCAGCTGCCAGCAAAATGGTCCGTCTGCGTCGTCGCTAATGAGTACGACCGGCGGCGCAGGGCCGGGAAATTCCAGGTTGGCCAAATTCAGCAAAGCGACCGCGCGTTCATCGGAGAGCCGCTCGCACCGTTGCAAATCGCGTCGTAACAGATAGCCACGAGCGATCCAGCGCACGAGGGATAAGGCCGCGCCAACGCACCAAATCGACAGCACGACCGTCCCAATCGCCGATTGGGCCGCGTTCACGGCTAGCACGGTCTGCGAGTCCAGCCCGGACCACGGATGCAGCAGGTGCAACCGCGGCAGGAGCACGGCACCAACGCCCAGCAACAGCACGGACAGGAAAAACGTGTTCCACACGGCGCAGCGGTCCGCTGCTCGAACCACCGCCCGCTCCAGCGTCGTGCAAGCCGTGATCAGAACCGCCACCTGCACCGAGAACGAAATCAACACTTCCAGCCATTGAGAAGCTGTCATGCGACCTCCTCCAACGAGTCGATGGCGTCACGCAACTCGGCCAGTTCCGACGGGGTAATTTGATTGGTCTTGATCAGGCTCAGCACCATCGATTTCACCGACCCGTCGAAAAACCGGCCGGCCAGCTCGTTGACCGTGCTGGTCGACGCGGTTTCGCACGACACCAGTGGCCGATAGACGAAAGCTCGTCCCCGCTTTTCACCGCGCGCGACAAATCCCTTCTCCTCGAGGATCTTGAGCGTCGTCATGACGGTCGTGTACGCCAATTCTCGCGGCACTGCATCGACGACATCCTGCACCGTGACGGCGCCGAGCGACCAGACGACGTTCATGGCTTCCGCTTCACAAGGCGTGAGTGATGAGCTGCGCATAAGGGGTGGCCCCTGTCCGATTTGATTACTGCTGAAATCGTTTCGCCAGTTGCTGGTATTCGGCTGGATCGATATCGTCATCGACCAGCGTGACGTGCCCGTCCGCCCAGGCGAAATTCGAACCTCCCGAATGACGACTGCCGAATTCGCATTCGTCGCAAGTTTCACAGCTCGGCGTCGTGATCGCCGATCCGACCAGGCGGCAGGCGGCATCCTCGCCGCGGAAATCGACACCCAACCAGGTCGACGGCACCATCGCCGTCGTGCGTTCGCCCACCAAGAGTGTGTGACTCTGGCCGCGCTCCAGGTCCGCGTAGCGCACCGTCCGATGCGAAACGATGGGTCCGTCGCCGGCCGGCGCGGGAAAGGTCTCATCCGCTTCCAACGTCCCGAACACGCCCACGTAGTTCGCCGCAGGGAGCAGTGTCAATGGGATCAGGCTCTCCGCCTCGGGCGGCGGCGTTGTTTCTGCCTTCGCACTACTTGGGGCCATCGGGGATTGGTGCTCGGCGTACAGCTCGAAGGTCGACTCCGAAATATCGGAGGGACAGCGCATGATCGCCAGTTCCGCGTTCCGCGAAACCTCGTTGTGCGCGTCGGCAACTTTCAGCTTGCAATTGACGCTCTTTCCGAGTGCCGATTGCTCGATATACGGCAACAGGGCCACCGCCCACCCGTACCCGGACATGCCATCGGCCGATGCCTTCCAGGCCTGGGGCAAGTGTTTGGTCGCGTCGTGATGTTCTTGGATCGCCAGCCCGAGTTCGTGCAAGTTGCTGGTGCACTGCAGTCGCCGCGCCGATTCACGCGCGGCCATCAGCGCAGGCAGCAGCAACCCAACGAGCATGCCGATGATCCCGATCACGACCAGCAGTTCCAAGACCGTAAACGCTCCGCGCCGTTTCGTTAGATTGTTGTCGGGATGCATGGGGTAATCCTGCGGCGATGTCGGACAAACATCAGGGAGGCGGTTTCTACGAAAGTCTTAGGAGTTCAACAAGGGCAGTTCGGGAACTCAGGATCCGCAGCGACGAAACGTCTGCTAGCGAGCGCCGGCGCCACACATCGTTGGGCATGGCAAATGCTGCCCACATGCCGTAGCCGCCTGCGCGAATTTTTGCGGCGAAGCCACGAAATCGCCATGTTTTTCCACTTCAACTCATCGTCGACTGCCCGCTTTGGGGCCTAGTGGGCAGACTGGCTGCGGCTATAATTCGCGATTGGAGCCTGAGAATTCCAACGGACCGGAGGCAGCCATGCGTCGGCGTCAATTTGTCAGCGGTTTCACGCTCGTTGAAATCCTCGTCGTGATCGCCATCATCGGGATCCTGATCGCCCTGTTGCTGCCGGCGGTTCAGGCGGCACGGGAGTCGGCTCGTCGAACGCAGTGTCAGAACAACATGAAGCAGGCGGCGCTCGCCCTGCAAAACTTCGAATCGGCCAAGAAGACTTTTCCCCCCTTCTGTGAGCTGCCGCGGAAGACGACGTTCCAGCCCTTTTCGGCGCAGGCGCGGTTGCTGCCATATCTTGAAGAAGACAACGTCTCCAGGTTGATCGACCTGGATGTTGCTGTCCCGTTCACCGAGCACCCCGAAGTCGCCCAAATGCGGGTCGCAACCTTCATCTGCCCCTCGGAAGAAAACGACCGCGCTCGAGAAACGCCGACGCTCACCTACTATCCGCTCAACTACTGCTTCAACGAAGGCACTTGGTTCATTTACGATCCGGTCAGCAACGAGGCGGGTGACGGCGCGTTCGCCCCGAATCATCCCTTCCAGCCCAGCCAGATCACCGACGGTCTCAGCCACACGATGGCGATGTCGGAATGCAAAGCGTATCAGCCGAACATGTGGGACACCGGCAAGCCGGCGACGCTCGGCGTTGCTCCCCCAGCGACTCCCGCCGACCTGGCTGCACATTTTGGTGGAACCTTTGACTTCAACGGCCACACCGAGTGGGTCGAAGGCGACGTCCACGAAACCGGCTTCACCACCACGTTTACTCCTAACGCGCAAGTGGCCTACTCGGATAGCGGCGGGACCTACGACGTCGACCTGACTTCAATCCGCGACGGCGAATCGACGACCTCGCCGACGTACGCCGCCGTGACAGCCAGAAGCTATCATCCGGGCCACGTCAACGTCGCCATGCTGGATGGTTCCGTCCGCGTCGTCGCGGATGACGTCGATCTTACCGTCTGGCGAGCGGCCGGGACGCGCGCCGGCAACGAGACCCAGTCGCTGCCGTAAGTCGTCCGTTGCTAACATCATTTTGGCGAGCGGAATCATGAGCGAGACAACCACAGCCGCGTTCGGCAAAACCCTGCTGCCAATTGGCGCACTCATCGTGCTCGTCGGCGGCGCGTTCCTGGCCGTGCGCTATTACAATTCTCCCCCGACGCAGCCCGGTACGGACGAAGGCCGCGCCGTCGCCGAGGGCTTCCTCTCAAAAGTCCGCAGCGGCAAACCCGGCGAAGCCTGGGACTCAGCCACAGCCGAGTTCAAAAGCATCGAAGGCCGCGAGTCGTTCATCCGCAAAGTCAAAGCCACGCCGATCCTCAAGGACGAACTCCATTTCAATTCCAGCCAGAAAGTGGTCGTGAAAGAGGAGCCGCGATCCGAGTACCTCTTCCAATCGCCCGACGCCAAAATGATTCGCGTCCTGATCGGCTTCGAGGGCGGCAACTGGAAGGTCGACCGCCTGACGATGTAACGAGTTGAATTCTTCGAAATCCGAAATCAGCAATTTTCTCCGCGTTCACCGTGGTGAAAAGCCTGCCTTGACCTCCCTGCTCCTCGGTCCCTGCCCCCTGCTCTCTCTCTCCCCTGGCCGAAAAAAGTTGTTGAAATCGGCCACCCCATCTGATACTGTACGGGCGTATCGTAAATCATCACCCCCGTGAGCGGCCCATAAGTCGACTTTCCGGTCCACAATGCACCTTTCAAGTCCCGCAGTTGTGTAGACGGCCAAGTTTCGAACACGGCCTCACTCCCTCGTGCAGACAAGCTCTCGTGTGGGCAGCCGGTCCTACTGGGAAATGGCCACTAGCTCGCGGTGCGGGTGGGAGAGGGATCGCACAGCCGGCACCCGGCGGACTTAGCTGCCGAGCCGCTCGCGCTGCGCGCATCGCCCCCAGTGGATCCACGATTTCAACGTGTGTGTTCACGAAGAACGACCGCAAAAGGAACGGCCGGCGCGCGAGCGCGGGGGCACGGATGAGGTGACACATCCCTCTACCCCCACGCCCGACGCGAGAAAGTTGAGGGTTGATGGTTGAGAGTTGAGCGTTAGGAGTTAGCGGTGTCGGCAACGACGCTGCGAATAGAAAGCGGCGCGCCCCAGATTCTGCCCCAAACGCCCGATCAAAGGCCGAAAGGAGAGTTCGCCAGAACAGACAAGAGTCTAGAGTTGAGAGTCTAGAGTTGACGGTTAAGAGCCAACAACGGCGCTAGTCCAGCGGCGCTCCGCGCTGACGCTGCGCCCAGCATCCCGTCCCCATGCTCAACCCTCCACTCTCAACCCCCCAAACGCAAAACCCCCGCAGCGACGTGAATCGCTGCGAGGGCTTGCGGGTAAACAATTTTTTTGCGGACGCGTTGCCGGACTGCGCTTGGTGTGGGAGGCGTCTCCGACGCCGATTTGTGTTCGTTGTCGGAGAACACTCACACAATGGGAGGCTTGCGGTCAGACGACCGCTCGTCGCCTAGTGGTTCGAGCCGCAGTCGCTGAAGTCGAGGAACCACCAGCCGTCATCCCATTCCAGGCAGACCTTCCGCCAGCCCAGCGGAACCTGCGGGTAGGGATAGAACGGACCGATGTACGGCCAGGCCGTCGGCGAGTACTGCGTCGGGTAGCTCAGGGCCGCGTAGTTCGGGTACGAGGCATAGCTCGGCCAGGCATAACCCGGCATTTGAGCGTTGTCGTAGTTCACCCCGCTGCCGCCCATGTAACCCATCGCCGATGGATCACCACCGTAGCCGCCGCCCATCATGCCGCCGCCGCCCGGGCCACCGGGACCGCAGTTGCAGCCGGCCTGCATGGCCTGCATCGGCGGACGCTGCGCCATCATGGCCTGCTGCATGTTGGCCTGCTGAGCCATGGCTTGTTGGATCGGCGGACGGCCGCCCATCGGCATCGGGGCGCCGCCGCGGCCTTGCGGCATCGGCATCCGGCCGGCGTTCATCGGCCGTTGCGGACGCGGACCCATCGGGCCCATCGGACCCATGTTCGGATTCTGGCTCATGCCAGGGCCGTTCATTCCCGGTCCGTTCATGCCCGGCCGCATCATCGGCTGCTGCGGGCCGCTCTGCTGGTACGACGTCCGCGTGGCCATGCCCGACTGCGGTCCGTTCGCCGCGAAGTTGGCCTGCGAGGCGCGGTTCAGCGTGGCCGGCTTGCCGAAGTTTTGTTTGGTTTCCTTGGCAATCGAAAGGTTATTGACGACCTGGTCGACGCCGTTCATTTGCTGCGTGAGCTGCAGCGCGGCGTGAAGCTGCTGCTGATTGGCGACGGTGCCCGAGAGGGCCGCCACGCCGTCCTTGTACTTCACGCCGATGCGATAGTCGTGCAGTTGGCCGCTCTGCTTGAGCTGGCTGCCGATCTGCTGGGCGATCGCTTTGTCTTGAGCACTTTGGGCCGCGACGTGCGACGCCGGCAAGAGTGCCGCGAGCGCGAGCGAGGCCGCGAGAAAAGAAGTCCGCATTGTTTCCCCCCTAAGTCAGTGATGAGTTTCGCGGTCGCTCGTTGTTGGGCCAGTGACGTACACCGATCCACAAGCGGACCGAAAACTCCGGTCTCTGAGTTTTTGTTTCGGCTGCGGGTCGTGCCGGAAGGGAGTATTTTTCCGGTTTTGCCGGTGCTTCTGACGCGCCGTGTGCGGGCTGCGAAAATTGGGTCAGCTTTGCGGCCGCTAGCTCGACGCGCCCGCGCGACGCGAGTTGCTAGCGATGCAGGCCGTAGTGATGCGCGGCCGCCGTCTCGTGCGTGCGGCGGAAGTCGATCACCGCCACGAGGATCATCGCCATGAACGTCATCCCCGAGGGAATGCCGATCCCTAGGACCTCCGAGTGGCAATACCACGTAGCGAGTCCGATCGCCGCGAGCGACGGCAGAAACAGGAACTGAAAGATCGCTTCGTAGCGCGATCCGGCCGCGACGCGGGTCCCCAGGGCACACGAAATCGCACCGAAGTGCAGGACCAGAAAGCCGGCGATGTGCCAGGCCGAGAGAGAGTTCATCCTTGGTTCCTTCCAAGGTTAGAGGGGGGCGGGACTACGGCGAGCGTCGTTGCGTTTCCATCCATGGAAGCCGATACGACGCGGAACACGGGCGGGTTGTTGCTGGCGGCACATTGCGACTGCTGTGCCAGTATGCCCCGCGGGCGACGCCGCGCCGGCGAAAACATTCATCAATCACTTGCGGCGCCACGACTTAGCGCGATCACTTAGTCATCGCAGCGGGATGCAGGCGCCGCCACTGGCCTGTCAAAATCTACCGACGTTGCAAACTTTACAGGGTGCTGGCAGTGGCGTCGATATCACTTCGGCATAAGGCTTGCCTAGGTTGCCAAGTGGGCGCAAGCCGCAATTCTTACCGCGGCCGCCGCCCGCGCGCGCTCTCAAAGCGTGTCGCCGAAACAATTTGCGCCGCCGACGGCGCGAGCAAAACTTACCGGGCGGATCTTCTCACCAGTTCGACCGAACGGGGCAATTCTGGAGGCGAATGCGCGGAACCATTCGCGGCAGCTCCGACTGCCGTGGGCGTTACGCGCTTCACGCTTGCTTTGTTCTCTGTGGTGGAACGGCGCGAAGCTGCGCTGCGCGCGAAAAAAAGCTGAAAAATAGCCGTTTTTTGCAGCGTTGGGGAAGATGGTCTGCCTGCGCATCGCCTTGCAAGGAGCGGCAAGGCACGGTCGCGGACCGCGCGAAGCGCACCTCGCGCGGCAGGCGCGAGCGGTCTGTTCGTTTCACCATTTTGGTGAAACTCGTTCACCCAAGTGGTGAGGCGGCGTGTTCGAGCACCGTCGGTGCGTGTCGCGTGCTAGCGTCGCATCTCTTGATCTGGCGTGGTTTTCTGTCCGTCGGTATGACATGCCGCGGTGAAAGCGTTCGCCGCGGCGCGCCCTTTGCATTCCCTGCGGCCTCGGACGTTTTCAGCGCTTACGCCATTCAGACAGGTGCTACTGAAAGCAACTCGATTGTTGGGAGAAAGATCATGCGGACTCGAAGCCTGCATTTGGAACTGACGGCCGACGAGGTGGATGACGACCTGTCTGTCGCGCGCGGCGACGCCAACGGCAAGCACTACTCGCGAGGCCGTTCGGCGCGCACACCGAAGCGCCGCTCGACGCGCTCTGCGTCAACGAAAGTCCCTCTGGGAATCTCCGCCCGTCGCAACCGACGTTGGGCCTGGTAGTCGACGGGAGTGTAGTCGAAGGGAATGGTAGTCGACGGTCAGTCGGTCGACAGCAACTCACTTAGCGCGGGACAGCGCCGCCGCCTTGAGCCGTAGCCGTGCCCAAGAGCCGCTTCAGCTCGCCCTCAAGATTGGCGACGAAGATGTTGTCCGTGACGACGTTGCCCTTCTGATCCACGAGGATCATCATCGGCAGCGTCATCACGCCCAGCTGGTTGGCCAAGGGGCCGTCGAAGCCGCCGGGCTCTTGTACCTGCGGCCAGAGATACTTGTTCTGTTGCAGGAATTCCTGCATCGCTTTCGGATCGCGGTCGAGGCAGACGCCGACGATCTCGAAGCCGCGGTTGCCGCCGTACTTTGAATAGAGCTCTTTCAGCTCGTCCATGTCCTGCTGGCAGCGGTCGTCGATGTTGCTCCAGAACTGAATCAGCACCACGCGGCCGCGCAGCGCGGCGATGTTGACCGGGCGGCCCTTGATGTCCTTGGCTGCAAATCGCATCGGCTTGCCGATCGATTCGAGACGGCCGAGCACGCCGCTGGCTTTTTTGGCCTGCTGGCTATTCGGGAAGTCCTTGGCGAGCTTGCCGTACCACTCCTTGGCCTTGTCGGTCTGGCCGGCAAATTCGTACGACATGCCGAGCTGCAGCATCGCCTCGGCCGCGTCGGGGCTGGCGGAGTACTGCGTGGCGAAGGCTTCGAGATCTTGCAGCCACTTCTCCTGGATCTTGGCGAAGTCCGGGTTCGGCGCCTGTTGGCTCAGCGCGTAGTCGGCGTACATCCGGCGGAAGCGGACATACGGAATCAACGGATCGTTCGGATCCTTGGCCGCGAGCTTGTCGGCCAATTGATTCAGCTGGTCGAGGCCGGTCGCGTAGTTGGCGCTTTGATCTTGCGCGGCGCTCGAGAGCATGTCGGCCAGCTGGCGGACCCACTCGCCGCGCATCTCCGGATCGGTGGAGCTGTCGGCCAATTGGTTGAGGATCGCGGCGCGGCTGTCGGTGAGTTTTCCCTGATCGGTCGGGGCGGCCTGCACCGCTTGCTGGTCGAGCGTTTCCAGTTCGCCCATCAATTTCTGCATCTCGGCCGACGGGCCGCCGGCGAGCGGGGCCTGGCCTTGCGCGCCCGCCATGTTCGGCGTCAGCAAGCCCTGCGGCATCGGCTGGTTGTCGGTGCCGACGGTCGGCGCATCGAGCAGCTTCCACGTGTCGCCGACCGCGATGATCGTGCCCAGATAGACCTGGTCGTGCTTGTCGCCGGTGGTCACGAGCGCCGAAGCGTTGTCGTAGATCGTGACGTCCTTAGTCGAGCCCTCGGTGCCGGCGGGAATCGTCGCCGGACGCGTGCGATAGAAGTCGGCGAACTCGCTTTGCGGGGTGAAATTCTTCTGCTCGCTGGCGAGTTTGTTGAAGGCGTCGGCAGCCGCTTTGCGTTCCGTTTCGAGCTGTTCTTGTTGCTGGGGACCGAAGCCGGCACTGGCCAATTCGGCGGGAGCAATCAAGAGCAACTCGAACCGCGCGCGGTCCTTGTTCTTGAGCGCGAACACGAGCTCTTCGGCCACTTCGGGCGCCGAGATCACTTTCCAGGAATCGATCTTGCCGTCTTCGTTCTTGTCGATGCCCCAGCGGGTGCCGCTCGTCTGGAACCAGCGGTACTGGTCGGCCTTGCCGTTGAAATCGGAATCGATGTCGCGGTACGACTCGAGTCCGTCGTTGTAATAGCACCAGAGATCGACGACGTTGTCGCCGTTGGTGTCGGCGAAGCGGCGGAGCGTTTCGCCGCGGCCGTTGCGGACGACCCAGGCCGTGGCGTTGCCCTGCTTTTCGGCGCGGATCGTGGAGGCTTCGGTTTCCTCCTTGGTCGGGCGGGCGAAGGAGACGTTCGGTTGGATCGGCGTGAGCCCGAGGGCCTGCGCAGCGGACGGCGCGGCGGCGGCCTGGTTGTTCCCCAACAGCCCCGGCACGGCCAGGCATCCCAACGCCAAAGACGCCAATCGATTTCGCATCCTATTCATCCGACGTGCTCCTCATGTCTTGAATCCGTGGGCACAGTGCCGCGAATCTCCTTATTAATCGGCAGTCGCGGGCCGTGCGGTGCGGACTATATGCGGTCGAGGAGATTTGCTGAATGCCAGCTTGATCCCCGCTGGCAAGTGGGCAAAACCTCGCGTGCTCCACGTATTTTCGGCAGCGTTTGACAGCGAACCCACAAAACCTAAAATGGTCAGTTCTTTGCTAGTGCGAGTCGCACGGCTGGTAGCGTGTGTCATTTCGGGTTTTGCGGACGCAAACGACGAAACGAGGCCGCGATCGTCGACTGCGACCGTTCTAGAAGCTGGCACCAATGGCTGCCGGCTCTCAGCGCTGGGCAACCGGGCGAGAATGACAGGCAGCACTGCATTCTAACCGCTCCGACGGCCGATAGCTGATAGCTGACAGCAGTTTTCGCCGGGCGCGTAGCTCAGTTGGTTAGAGCGCAGCCCTGATAAGGCTGAGGTCCCAAGTTCGAATCTTGGCGCGCCCACTCGCATTCCGGCGATTTCAGAGCGATTCCGCTTCTCGGGTCTCGCGCGCTTGTCGTCGGACGCCATGTTTCTTTCTGGTGCGATTTGGGTTCACTTGCACGTGGTGTTTCCTTTCCACGGCGACCTTGCTCTCGATCGATTCGCACTCGACGTGAATCGGATATTCCGAGGTGAGATAGGCCTGCCGGCTCGGCGGAGAATCGGCCGTCGTTTCGGCCTGGAATCCGTGGGCACAGAAAATATCTGTGACAGCCGTCCGTTCGCTACGGCTAAACCCTAGAGCCCCGGCTCGAAAACGGCGTGGCAAATGACACGGCGAGTTCGGTTGTTGGCGAAGGCTCGATTCCCATTGCACGCTTCAACTCCAGAACTCGCCTCACCAGATCATTGCGAAACGAGACATGCAGATTCACACCTCCCGACGACCTCCACAACTTGCTACTTGCCTGCTGCTGTTTGCAACGCTTTCTTCCGGACTCCCCGTTGCTTGCGCGTCGACAATCGTCGATGCGGACGGTCATCCGCTGACCACTTCTTTGCATCCGGGTGCTATCCTGGATACTTCGACGAACTTGCTTTGGCTGGACAACGACGAAACCTACAATAGGTCGTTCAACGATGTATCCAACAAGTTGGCGCCAGGCGGCGAGTTTGAAGGTTGGCGGTACGCTACAAACGCCGAAGTCGCAACGCTGATGGCGAACGCCGGAATCGCGGATACGAATCAAGCATTCACATCGGCCGTGTTTCAGCCGGTCGCGGATTTGCTTGGCGTCTGGGGATTCAGAAATTGGAGCGGTGGCCTCGACGGCGGCAGGTGGGCGTGGTGGCTAACGGGCGAAGACCGAATACCGGGCAAAAAGCACGTTGGATTTGTCCAGATCGCGGACGTCGGAACAGCAGTAGGTACAGGCAGGACTAAATTCACAATCGCCAGCCTTGCGTACGACGAAAGCGAGCCCGAAACTGGCTCGGCTCTAGTTCGATCAAGTCTTGTGCCGGTGACGCTTCCTGGCGATTATAGCGGCAACAATATGGTGGATGCCGCCGATTACTCAATCTGGCGCGACCGGCTCGGCAGCACGAATTCGCTTCTGAACGACGACACTCCAGGCGTCGGTCAGGACGACTATGTGCGTTGGCGAACGAAGTTCGGACAGACTCTGAGTAGCGGTCCAAGTGACGCGGCTTCAAGCGTCCCTGAGCCCTCAGCCATGATGCTCGGCGCGATCGGCATTTCGCTCGCCATCCGCCGCCGCTAGATTGACCGCAAAGTATGTTCGCTAGCGCGGCGGAGGCCTCTCCGACGACTGCAGAGCCAACCGGGGCGAGTGGACTCAAGTTAGCCAGCACCGAATTGATGACGATAGACAACGGCTATTTCGGAGCTTCCGTGGTGCAAAGCTTGCAGACAACTTGTGCGATGTCGCTGCGGAGCGACACACCATCCGTCAATGCTTGTCGACGGAATTCCGATTGGCTACTCCTCATTCGCTTTCGATGCTTTGCGTGAGACGAAGTCGAGTCTTGGTGATCATTTTGAACGCGCTGCCAAATCTCAGAACGGTAGATCGGTACATCCCTACCGGCTTTGAAGCAGAGCTTGACAGTTCCACCTCGAATTTCTCCGACCACGATTAGTATTTCCTCGGTCCCATCCTGGGGACCGATTACGATCGATTGATCCTTTTTGCGAGATATAACTAGCATTGCATTTCACCCTTTACGCGCATGGATGACACTCGCATCGGAGTGTTCGAACAAATCGATTGACGAGTCGCAACATCTGGCGGCTTCGTCAATCGGCACTTGCGGCTAGAAGGCCAGATCAGTTTGTGATCTGGCTAAATGAGCGGAGGCCCGCCGCCGCCGGTTGATGAGAAGAGGACTACAATCAGTCGAAGCTCCGAGTTGACGGACACGAGTTTACTACGACTTGCAGAGGACGACCTGCGGTGCCAACGTCCCGAAATAATGCGCAAGTGTCGCATATCCCACTCTTGTATCCACTCATGCCGAGTAGCCAGGGCCGCCAGTTGGTTATGTTAGAGCGCATGCTAACCTCTTTGAATCGGCTCCAATGGGGGGGGCGATTGCAATGCGCCGACGGCCTTCTTGCGAAATTGCCGGCAAAAGCAATGGCGACATGCCAGCGGCTGTTGACTTGGCGTTGGCCGTGCCCAAATTGCCGATGTGCGTGATGACGCTGTTATTCGGACGGGGCATCACGTGCGCCTTCACCGCTAGATCGACCGC
>JBFWSG010000084.1:0-17528 GCA_050248495.1 Pirellulales bacterium
GGGTGGTTAGAATGGCCACCGCCAGACGAATACGGACTTTGCCGGGACGAAGCAAATGGCATCGATTGACGAGACGGCCGACGCCGGCCGGCGAGTGCCGCCGACTGATGTGCGGTTCGGGACTCGCGCGCTGCTGTTCACGATGGTGGCAGTCGCCTTCGCGGCCGCACTGTTGGGCAGCGTTCTGCGAAAGATTCCCGTTGAACGCCAGATTCTGACTACTGCGACTTGCGGCGTTGTTGCGGCAACTCTGGTTGGTTGCTTTGGCTATGTGGCTTGGCGACGGCGGCGCCTGGAACTTCGCGCCGGGCCGCCCCGCTTCGTGCTGATTCCTCACAGCTATTTGTTCCCTCGAACGCCGCGTTTGGCGGCGAATCTGGTCGGTCTTACCGCGATTCTCTACAGCGTCGCCATGCTCGCCTTCGCCGACTTCATGCTCGGTGAGCAATTTTCAGGGCGCGCAAACGTGACGCTCGTTTGGAATACGATCTATGCCGTCGCCGGAATCGCGTTTGGGATCAGCGTATTGTGGTGGAACCGCGGGATCCGACTCTGCGACAATGGATTGCTATTGCGAAACAAGATCGTCCCATGGAACAAAATCCAGCGTTGGTACTGGGATGGCTGCTACCGCGATGTAATCGTCCTCGATACCTGGTTGGCGGTTCGCGTGCCGGCAGAGCAAAGGGCTGAAGTCGAAAGTTTCATCGCGGAGCGTGTTGCAGCGGCGCGAGCTGCGATCATTTGCGGCCGACATGCCAGCAGCAAACTGGCCTGATGAGCGTGAGAGCTTGGCAGATGCTTCCGAAGATGCGTTTTGGCTTGCGCGGGATGTTCGTCGCTACGACACTTGTCTCGTGGCATCTGGCGGCGCTCGGCGTTCTGGCACGCGCTGGCACCCTGATTGGCTGGAAATGATCGCGTGGGCGGCTGTGTGGATCACGATTGGGACTACCACCGGCATCGTTGCTGGGCGCCGATCGTCAACATTTCGAGCGGGATTACCGGCTTTCCGACTGACCATTCCCAGATTGCGGCCGATTTGGCTGTGGCTGTATGCAGCGGTGCCGGTCGCAACGCTTGTCGTCGCCAGTATGCTCACGAGCGGCATGGAAGATTTTCCGTTTGCCCTCGAGTTCATGGCACTCGTAACTGTTGGCAGCGGCATCGGACTGGTCCACTCGCTCTTCTTTCGAACGCTGTCGATCTGCGAAAACGGAATTGAAGCCGAGGGAAAGCTTATTCCCTGGCAAAAGTTTGAACGGCAAGGATGGCGTATCGACGGGCACGATCAGTTGGTGTTTGGCGGCGGCATGGGAGAGTATCGAGCGGTCGTTCCGCCAGATCGACGCGATGGCGTCGAGGAGTTTCTACAGCAAAAACTTGGCGAGCCGTGCGGTGGCTAAGAATTCCGCTTGGCAAAGTCGGCTAGTGCTTTTGGGGAAGCCCATCGCTTCGCCCAGCGGCCTTTGACATGCGCTCGTCGGTCGCCCGATTCGGCCGGCGCCCCAGGGATGAGCGCTACTGCTGGTAGAGTTCGGCCAGCGGCAGACGGAAGCCGGGGATCACGTCGTCGCAGGTGAGCATGTCCGACATAAGATAGGTTTTTGGAGGCTTGCCGCTGCGATGTTCGATCACGCTGTAGTTGGAAGGATCCGCCACCCAGACGAGCGTCGCGCCGGCCTGAAGGTAATCGGAGACTTTTACAGCGATTTCACGTGCTGTGTCGTTCTTGCTACGGACCTCGACCACCAACTCCGGCACTTTCTCCAGGAACCCTTCGGGCGATTTGGTTGAGGGTAACGACCGTTTTGCGACAAAGGCGGCATCGGGTCCGAACACATGATCTGGGTTGCGTGCAAGAATCACGCCCACTTCAACATACGCTTTGCCAAGTCCTTTCGCTTCCCCTTGATACATTAGAGCGCTTCCGATTCGCAGCTGATAGCTTCCATGATCGGCACCGGGCGGCGACATCGGCACTAATCTCCCATGGTGAAGCTCATAGGACACCGGCCCGGTCGGCAACTGCTCCGGCATCGCCGCGACGTCGGCGGCTGTTAACAACCGCGGCGTGACAGTGAGCATCGAAGGCGAATCAGCAGGCACGGAGCTAACTGTGGCCATGTTTAGGCACTCCCAAGCGCCGAACTATACGCCGCCCTCGGCCCGTTCCATGTCCGAGGCGTCGATGTCCTTCGCCGGGCGCGCCGGGCCCGGTCGCTTGCGGCCGTCGGCGCCGGTGCCGGGGACGAGCATCGGGCTGGAAGAATTCTCTTCGATGAGCTTTTTGAGCTGCGTCGAGTCGATGACTTCCTGCTTCATCAGGGCCTCGCTCACGGCGACCAGAGCGTCGCGCCGCGTGACGAGGATTTGCTTCGTCAGGTGTAGTCCGTCGTCGATGATTCGCTTGACCTCTTCATCGATCTCGCGGGCAGTCTGCTCGCTGTGGTGTTGGCTGCGCGGCATGTCGGCGCCGATCAGGAAGGGGCTGCGATTGCTTTCGCGGTAGTTGACGCGGCCCAGCCGGCTCATGCCGAAATCCATGACCATGCTGCGGGCGATTTCGGTGGCCCGCTCGAGGTCGTTCTGCGCGCCGCTGGAAACGTCCTCGAAGATCATTTCCTCGGCCACGGTACCGCCCAACAGGACCTGGATCCGGCTTTCTAGCTCGCTCTTGGTCATTAGGAAGCGGTCCTGCTCGGGCCGCTGCATTGTGTAACCAAGTGCCGCCAGACCACGCGGAATGATCGATACTTTGTGGACCGGATCGGTGTTCGGGAGCGACGAGGCCACGAGCGCATGGCCCGCTTCGTGGTAGGCCACGCGGAGCTTCTCATCCTCGTGCATGATCCGGCTTTTCTTTTCGAGGCCGGCGCTAGAGCGCTCGACCGCCTCGTTGAAGTCGGCCATCGTCACGACCTGCCGGCCTTTGCGCGCCGCCAGGAGGGCTGCCTCGTTGACCATGTTCGCCAGGTCCGCACCGACAAATCCGCTGGTGATGGCGGCGAGGGCCTTCACGTCGACGTCGGCATCAACTTTGATATTCTGCAGGTGGACTTCGATGATCTGTTCGCGGCCGGCGACGTCGGGGCGGTCGACCAGCACATGGCGGTCGAACCGACCGGGGCGCAACAAGGCCGCATCGAGCGTTTCGGGGCGGTTCGTCGCGCCCATCACGATCACGCCGCTATTGGTGCCAAAGCCATCCATCTCGACCAACAGCGCGTTGAGCGTTTGCTCACGTTCGTCGTGGCCGCCGATGTTGCCGCTGCCGCGGGTCTTTCCCAGGGCGTCGAGTTCGTCGATGAAAATGATGCAGGGCGCCTTCTGTTCGGCCTGCTGAAACATGTCGCGCACCCGGGCCGCGCCGACGCCGACGAACATCTCGACGAAGTCCGACCCGCTGAGGCTGAAGAACGGCACACCCGCTTCGCCGGCCACCGCCTTGGCCAACAGCGTCTTGCCGGTGCCCGGCGGGCCCACCAGGAGCACGCCCTTGGGAATGCGGCCGCCCAGCCGCTGGTACTTTTCCGGCGTCTTGAGAAACTCGACCACCTCGCGGAGCTCTTCGACCGCTTCGTCGATGCCGGCGACGTCTTCAAACGTGACGTCGATGTCTTCCTGGGCAATGAGCTTGCCGCGGCTGCGGCCGAAGGCCATCGGCGAGCCTGCGCCGCCCATCCGCCGCATCATGAAAATGAACAACATCACCAACAGGCCGGTCATCAAGAGCACGGGAATCCAGGCCGCCCACACACCGGGCTGAGACGCATTGTCGTAGTCGGGGATATTGTTTTTCTGCAGCAGCTTGGTGATTTCTTTCTGGTCGTTGTTGAGGTTCACCCGTAGCGTTATGTTTTCCTCGCGGCCGTCGGCCGACTTCCCATTGGCTGACTTCTCGCCGGCCAGGTCGCTGGCGGCGGCGTTCAACCGGGTGCGGGTGACATGAGCGCTGAGCTCGGTTTCGCCGATCTTGATGTCCGTCAGATCGGAGAGCCGGATCTTTTGCGGCTGCTGTCCGCTGTTGTCGTCGATGTCGATGAAGCGTTCGCTCTTCTCCGGGTGGGTCTTGGGGTTGCTGGCTTCGACGAGCTTATAGAAGTCGCTCATCCGGATGCGGGACTCGTTGCGGCTGTTGAATATCGTGACCATCAACAGGAGCAAGACGCCCAATCCCAACAGATACCAGACGAAGTTGCCGCTCTGCTGGGGCAGCTTCTTGTCGGCAGGCTTTTGGGGACCGGGGGAAGGCTTTTGATTTTCCATGAAATTGGCTTCGAACTGCAGTGTTCCGGTAGGATTTCGACCTGTGTTTATGGTATGTCGATAGCTACGAAATTACAACGAAGCGGGTTGCGATCAATCGTGCGGGCGGCGTCGGGGAAGGGCGAGAGCTCGGCTTGTTTGAGTCATCCGGCCCCCCTAGAATGGCCTGCTTCCCATGCAGAAAGTACGCCGAATTGCCGCGCGGCCGCGTCCCACTTGGCGCCGCCCTGCAAACAGTACGCCTCAATTGTGCGGGGAAGCTGGCGCCGGACCAAAATGCCGGCAGATTGTGCACGACCCGTGCGACCAGCGCGAAGCGTTGTCCTTATGGGCCCGCGCCCGTGAGCGCTGATTGGACCTACCCGACACTCCGCCGAGCGCCCTGCGACCGATGACACCGACCGAATCAGCCCCCCCTGCCGTGAACACAAAGCGCATCGCGGTGCTGGGCTCGACCGGCAGCATCGGCACGAGCGCTTTGGAAGTGATCGCCGGGAGCGAGGGACGTTTGCGTGCAGTCGCGCTCTCAGCCCATCGTCGCTTAGACATGCTCGTGACGCAGGCTCACCAATTCCGGCCAAAGTGGGTGATCGCCACCGACGAAGCAGCGGCCGATCGATTTCGCTGGAACGGTTTGCCACGGGGCACGGAACTGGTGGTCGGCGAGCGCGGGCTGGAAGAAGTGGCCGCCGCCGAAGACGTCGATTTGGTACTGGCCGGCATCGTCGGCAGCGCCGGACTCCGCAGCACGTGGGCGGCGCTTGAGGCCAAGAAGACGCTGGCCCTGGCGAATAAGGAGTCGCTGGTGATGGGCGGGCCGCTGGTCGTCGAGCTGGCAGCCAAACGCGGGGCGACGATCCTGCCGGTCGACAGCGAACACAGCGCGATTTTCCAGGCCATCCAAGCCGGGCGGCACGAAGAAATCGTCCGCGTCGTGCTCACCGCTAGCGGTGGGCCGTTCCGACACATGTCCAGCGACCAGTTGAAGCAGGTCACGGTCGACGACGCCTTGTCGCATCCCAATTGGAGCATGGGGCCTAAAATTACGGTCGACTCGGCCACCATGATGAACAAGGCGCTGGAGATCGTCGAGTGCCGCTGGTTGTTCGGCCTCACACCCGAGCAGATCGACGTGGTGATCCATCCCCAGTCGGTGGTCCACTCGTTCGTGGAGTTTGTGGACGGCGCGGTGGTCGCGCAGCTGAGCCCGCCAGACATGAAGCTGCCGATTCAGTATGCACTGGAGTACCCGAATCGCCGGCCCGGATTGGCGGAGCGGATCAATTGGCGGAGCCGCTGGCAGCTGGAATTCGAGCCTCCCGACCGCGAGCGATTCCCGGCCCTGGAATTGGGGCATTTGTGCGCCAAGCAGGGTGGGACGAGTGGGGCGGTCCTGAATGCAGCGAATGAAGCGGCCGTGGAAGCCTTTTTGGCCGGCGACCTACACTTTACGGAGATCATTCCGGCCTGTCGCAGCGTACTGGAATCACACAACTTCGACCCGCGACCCTCGTTACCCAAGCTGATCGAACTGGACCAATGGGCCCGTGAGGAAGTGGGACGGTGGGTGTGTGCGTAGGGAAAATGACGTAGTGACGAATGACGAATTCCTAATGACGAAAACCGGGCGGTTCACTCCACATTCGTCATTAGGCATTCGTTATTAGTCATTCAAGTGACGGAGCTTGTATCGTGGGAATGTGTTTGTTGGGAACGGCGCTGTTGTTGGCGGACCTCAGTTCGCTCCCAGCGCTCTTGGGCGTGATCGCGCTGGTGGCGATCGGCCTGGGCGCGGTGATCTTCGTGCACGAACTGGGCCACTTCCTCGTGGCCAAGGCCTGCGGCGTCAAATGCGAAAAGTTCATGATCGGTTTCGACATCGGCGGCTACAAGTTGAGCCGCAAATGGGGCGAGACCGAATACGGCATCGGCATCCTCCCCTTGGGCGGCTACGTCAAGATGCTTGGCCAGGATGACGATCCGGCTCACATCGCCGAGCAGCTCAAGAAGTCGGAAGTAGCCGAGACCAGCCCGGATGCGGTGGAAGTGCACGGCCCCGGCGGCGAGACGTATCACGTCGACCGCCGCAGCTACCTGGCCAAGAGCGTCCCGCAACGGATGGCGATCATCTCCGCCGGCGTCATCATGAACGTGATCTTCGCGTTCATCTTCGCGGTGATTGCCTACGGGATGGGCGTGAAATACATGCCGAGCATCGTCTCGGAAACGATCCCTGGTTCGCCGGCGTGGCGGGCCGGGCTCGAGCCGGGCGACGAAATTGTTAAACTTGGCGAGCGGACGAATCCAACCTTCGTTCAGCTCAAGGGGGGCGTGACGCTCGGGGATCTCGATAACGGCATTCCGATCGTCGTCCATCGGGCGGCCGACGGTGAAGACGTCGAGCTGTTATTGAAGCCCGAACAGAACGGCGGCGGGCTGGCGACGATTGGCATCCTCAATGCGCGAACGTTGAAGCTGCTTGGCCCGATGCCGGTCGCGACCGATTCCCCGGCCGCAAACGCGACTCAAATCGAGCCGCCGCCATCAGCCGACGAAGAGCAGCCCGCGGGCCTCAAGGCCGGCGACCAGATCGTTCGCGTCGGCGACAGCGACGTCAAGGACTTCCGTGCATTCGCGGCCGAATTGGCCCGCGCGCCGCAGGAACCATTGCGTGTGACGGTGCGTCGCGGGCAGCATGCTAGTGGCGAGCGCGCCGATGCGAAAGCTGAACCAGCGAACAAGAGCGAACAGGAATTGACGTTCGAAGTCGGCGTTCGCAAGCAGCAGCGGCTGGGGCTCATAATGAAGATGGGTCCCGTCGTGGCGCTGCAGGCGAATCGCCCGGCCGCGGAGGCCGGAATAAAAGTGGGCGACGTGATCACGGCCATCGATGGACAGTCGCTTGCCGCGGCGAAGAGTTTCTCCGACTGGCAGCCTGATACCATCGCCGAAAAGATGCGAATCGCCGCGGTCGCGGGGCAACAAGTCGCTGTGACCGTCGAACGCGACGGCAAAAGCATGGACCTCTCGGTCACCCCTCAAGTTCCAACCGAGTACAGCTCGCTGCTGCCAGATGGCGCCCCGGCAGGTGTGCCGTCGTTGGGCCTGGCCTATCAGATCGGCAACGAAGTTGTGGGGACGATCGAGGGTAGCCCCGCTGCTGAGGCCAAGATCGAACCGGGCGACCTAGTCCAGGCCGTCGAATTCGTGCGGCCGGCGAAAAAAGACGAGAAAAAAGCGGAGCCGATCGCATTCAATTTCGTGCCTCCGCCAGCCAGCCGATTGCCAGCATGGCTGCGCAACCTGTTCGGCATCGAGGAGGCCCCTGCTCCGGCGCCGCGTCCCTACTGGCCCGTCGTGTTCGATACGCTGCAATTCGTGCCTCCCGGGACCACCGTCCAGATCACTCTTCAGCGCGGTGACGAGAAACTCAACAAATCGCTCGCGCCGGTCGCGGTGGATGGCCTGTTCGTCGCCGATCGCGGCTTCCAGTTTGATCCGGTCGAGCGGGTGCGACGCGCCGGCTCGTTCTCCGAGCAGGTGCAATACGGTTGGGACGAAACGAGCGAAGCGCTTGGCATGGTCTTTCGCTTCCTGAAGAAGATCGGCACCCAGGTGCCGGTGACCGCGCTCGGCGGACCGATTACGATCGCCAAGGCGGCCGGCTACTCGGCCTACGACGGCCTGCCGGCCCTGTTGATCTTTTTGACGATGCTTAGCGCGAATCTGGCCGTGCTCAATTTCCTGCCGATTCCGCTCTTGGATGGCGGGCACATGGCCTTCCTGGCGTATGAGGGTGTCCGCGGCCGGCCGGCGAGCGAACGCTTCGTCGTGGCCCTCCACACGATCGGCTTTGTGTTCATCGTCAGTCTGATGCTGTTCGTCGTGTTCCTCGATCTGGGCTGGATCGACCGCAGGCTGTAACCCCCATGCCGGGCCATTCAGTCGCATCGGACCCATCCGCCGAGCCACTCGCGCCGACGTATTCCCATTCCGCCGATTCGCATCGACCAAGCGCTTTTCTGTCCCGAGGTGGAGTGCCTACGCTGCGAGGAAGGGATCGGCGCCGGTTCCGATCATCGGCCGCTGATCTTGGATTTGCGTTTGAAGCCCGCGGCAACACGTTGAAATGCTGAGCGTTGATTCGCGTTCAGTATTCAACTGTTCGGCAGTTTCGACGCTGCGGTGATTCGAAACCGGCCGCTGAAGTGGCCAGTCCGGCGTCGAATTAGCGGGGCGTACGACGCGTTAGCCTTGGGCGGGGCGGGGGGCAGCGGGGCCGCGGCCGCCTACGACGCGCTTCTGCACATCGGTTTCCAGCACTCCGAATGCCTGCTCGTGCCGTTGGACCGACATATGCAAGGCCTGCAACATCCGCTTCGCCGTGAAATAGTTCACCACGATCCGCTGCTTCACTTCGACCGGCTCGGTCGGCACGCCGAACGGCTGGGCGTTGAGGCCGAAGTCGAGGATCAGCTCTTCGGGAGTCCCCGTGACGCGGCAAAAGTTGGCATACAGCGAGATGGCGTTCTTATCGGTCACTTCGACCCGCGCTCCGCGCTGCTGATCGGCGGGCGTCTGCGCTTCTGGTTCGTTGGTTTCGTCTTTGGCCACGGCAAGTACCTCGGGTTACGTGTCTGCTGTTTCCAGTGGGTAGTCTACGCGATGCTCAGCGCTGGATGCTAGGTGCCCGATTGTGAGAATTACCTGCGACAATCGTCCGAAATCCGGCACCTAGCGACCAGCATCGAGACCTTCGCTTCGCCAAACTTTAAGGATTACGCTCTCTGCGCCGGTGCGGGGAGTTTCGTAAGTGGCGGCCTTGCGCAGTTCCAGGTGCTTGAGCAGATTGCGATGGCGGGCTTCGCCCCGCTCTTCGACCCAGGAGGGGCCTTTGATCAACAGCAGCTGGTCGAACGCGGCCCAGTGAGGTTTGAGCCACGTGAGCACTTTGGCGAGCGAGGCCACGGCGCGGGCCACCAGCGTATCAAACGTAGTCATTTCGAGCACGTCTTCCACGCGGCTGGCGTAGACCCGCACCGGCAGGCCCAACTCGCGGACCATTTCCTCCACCGCCCGGGCCTTCTTAAGCGTCGATTCGCAGAGGCTCACTTTCAAATCGGGCCGCACAATGGCCAGGATCAGCCCCGGCACGCCGCCCCCGGTGCCGACGTCCAGCACCCGCTGGCCATGTTCGAGCAGTTGCGCCAGCTGCAGGCTGTCGACGACGTCGCGGGTCACGAACTTCTCGATGGTCGTGTGCCGCGTGAGATTCATTTTTGCGTTCCAATCCCAGAGCAGCAGACGGTAGCGGTCGAGGAGCTCCACCTGGGCCGGCTCGAGCACGATCGCCTCACGGGCGAGCCCCTCGGCGAGCGTCGTTTCGTCCGTCGCGGTCTCCGCTGGTTGATCGAGCGGCGGGCCCGGCCGATAATCGGGTGGCCCGTCAATTGGTTCGTCGTTACTCATCTCATACAGTCTAGGGTATCCGGGGGCAGGTCGTACATGATCGAGACGCTCAGTGAATTGGCACAGCAAGTCCGCGAAAGTACGCTCCACCTATTGCACGCGCCGGAGTCGTCGTGGCTCACCTGGACGCCCATTGGCACGGCGAACCACTTGCTCTGGCACGCGGGACACGCGCTGTGGGTGCAGGACGCCCTCTGCGTCGAGCCGCTGACGGGCGTGAGCGAATTGCCGGGCGGCTGGGCCGAGATGTTTGGCCAGCACTCGCAGCCGGCGGCGGCAAGGATCGCCTGGCCCGATGAGGCGGTCGTGCGCACGGCCTTGGAAACGCAGCTGGCGCGGATTCTCGATCTCTACATCGAGTACGCAGAGACGATCGCGATCAACGCCGACGAGACGCTCCCGGGCAGCGGCTGGCCGCTACTTGCCGGCTTGCTTCACGCCTGGCACGACGAAGCGCGGCATCAAGGCGAGATGTACCTGCTGCACAAACTGCGGCGGGCGATTTGAACGACGCGAGGCGAGTCACCACTTAGAAGAGCCAGATATCAAGCACGAGCACTCGCCAGCTGTCTTGATCAACCGAGAAGGCGGCACCGAGCGGCGGTTCAAGAACGATTCGTCGACTTCCCTCGCGTGATTCGCCCACCAGATGGGCATCGTGTTCGAGCATCGCATTCTGCTCCGCGAACTCCGCAATCCTGTTCCGATCGCGCGCCGAGATCCAGATGTCGGCCAACCGGGCTTCTGCTTCCTCGGACCAGGCGACGCTGTATCTCAGGCGCGATTTTCCAAATCGCGCAAGATATCTTTGAGCGGCCGTCCGCCGCCCTTCTCTTCGATCCGGCGTAATTCCTCGTCCGTATAAGGACATTCACGTCCCGCGTAAGTCGGCGTAAAACGACCGAGAGAGTTTCCTGCCGAATCCACCACCTCGCAGGATTCCTGAGCACGAAGGAACTCACTTTTCAGCGCGTTGTCGATAACGATTCGAATCATGTTCGCACCTTAAAATGTGGACCAACCGCCCTCCCCAAGACAATTCTACTCGGGGGGTACGGATTATTCCAACAACGGCTCAACGGGAGAAATTGCCGCCGGCTCGCCGCCGTCACACACAAATGGCACGGTGGCCCAAATGATCTTACTTCTCGCCCTTCGACCAGTCGCGGCGGCCGCGGCTCGAAGGAATGTTCATCGCCTTGCGGTACTTGGTGACCGTGCGGCGGGCGACGGTGATGCCGGCCTTGCCGAGCTCTTCGACGATGGCATCATCCGACAGCGGCGAGGTTTTATCTTCGTTGTCGATGATCTCTTGCAGCTTGATCCGCACGCGATCCCAGGCGACTTCCTCGCCGTCCGCCGCGGTCGTGCCGCCCACGAAGAACCGCTTCAAAGGGAAGATGCCCCGAGGCGTCTGGATCCATTTGTCGTCGACCGCGCGGCTCACGGTCGTCACATGCACGCCGACCTTGTCGGCGATCTGCTGCATCTTCAGCGGCTCGATGTGATCCGGGCCGTCGTCGAGAAATTTCGTCTGGTGGTCGACAATCGCCTGCGAGACCCGCGTAAGGGTGCTGCGGCGCTGCTCGATCGATTCGATCAGCCACTGGGCCGAGTTGACTTTGCGCTTGATGTACTCGCGAGTCTCGGCGTTGGTGTTTTCGTCTTTGAGCAAATTGCGGTAGTACGGACTGATGTAGAGCGACGGCAGCTGGGTGTCTTCCAGCCGCACCTCGTACTTGCCCGCCTCGTTCCGCTCGACGAACACGTCCGGCGTCACGCTCGGCACGGTCGACTCGCTGAAGTCAGCACCCGGCTTGGGCTTGAGCTTCCGCAATTCCTGCCAGACTTCCTGGATCTTCTCGATCGAGTAGCCGGTCTTCTTCGAGATCTGCGGTAGGCGATTGTTTTCGAGATCTTCCAAGTGATCCGAGATCAACGTCCGCAGCTCATCGTAGTCCGGCATGCCGGGCACAAGCTGCAGCAACAGACACTCTTTGAGCGACCGCGCGCCTACGCCGGGCGGATCGAGCCGCTGCACCACGGAGAGCGCTTGCTCAGCGATCGACAGATACTCGGCCCGGAAGCGGGCGGCGTCGCCGTTCGAGTTGGCCGGGATCGGCGGCAGCAGCTCTTCGAGCGGCGATTTCAGGTAGCCGTTCGAGTCGAGACTGAAGATAATCCGCTCGGCCATCCGGCGGACCGCGTCGTCCAGCTCGAACCAGGCCAGCTGGTGTTCGAGGTATTCCTGCAGCGACTCGGGGCGGGCGAGCATGTTCGCCATCGCGTCGTGCCGGCGGTCGGCCTCGGCTTCGATGCGGTTGAGCGACGGGCGACTCCGCTCCTCGTAGTCGTCCGGCAGATTCTCCGCCATGTTCATCAGGCGTTCGAAGTCGTCAGCGTTGTCGGTGCCGTCCTTGACCACCAGCTCGCGCTCGGTGTCGGCGACCGACGTGACGTGCGATTCTTCCTCGCCTTCAACCGGCTCGGGAATCTCGTCCGCTTCCGGCTCGATCTGGTCGAGGCAGGGATTGTCTTCCATCTCCTGCTCGATGCGCTCCTGCAGGGCCATCAGCGGCAACTGCAGAATCTCCATCGACTGGATCATCCGCGGTGCGAGCACCTGCTTCTGAGCCAGCTGCATTTGTTGACCGAGCGAGAGACGCATGGCGTTTGCCTGAAAGAACGACTGCCTGAAGGACCCGAATTGAGCCGAAGCCCGGATTGACCTGAAGTCGGCGGAGGACTGCCCTCGTGATTCAACCTGCCAGGAAGATGCGAGTGTCTCACCAGTGGGAGCAAAATCCGTGCCCACTCGGAAACTCGCGTTCCCCACGGCTATTTAGCATACTGCCGCGAAGCGAACGAGGTCAAACCGACCCCTTAATTCTAGCTTCGGATTGCGACAAAAGTCGCGCCGAAAATTCCCGCTGCAAGCGACGAATCGCGGCAATCATCCCTTGACTTTTCGGCGGTGTCGCGAATGCACTTGGAAAAAGCGCACGCGGCAGCGCTGTTGGGCAGCGAGCGGGATCGAGAGCGCCGGGCTATTGGTTGTCGCCACCCGGCAGAGTGCCGGTAAACTGCGACAGCGCGTCGCCAAGGCCGGGCAGTTCTAGTCCGCCGGTAAGCGAGGCCATTGCTTGGGCATGCAACTCCTCGGCCTTCTTGGCGGCGGCGTTGAAGGCGGCCGGCAGCAAGTCTTCGATCATTTCCCGATCCTGCTTCTCGATGAGCGACGGATCGATGCGGACCGACAGCACTTCCTTCAGTCCGTTGACCTCGACTTCGACCAGCCCACCGCCAGCGCTCCCCGTGACGCGCTTCGTCTTGAGCTCTTCGCCAAGCGACTCCATCTTCGAGCGCATCTCCTGCGCGGTCTTCATCAGGGAACCAAGATTGGCGAGATTACCGAGGCCTTTGAACATGACAATTTCCGATTCTCGAAAAAGCAAATCTCACGCCAAGGCGCCAAGGCGCGAAGTCGAAGCTCTTCCTTTGCGCCTTGGCGCCTTGGCGTGAGACATAATGATTATTCTTCGTTCGGTGGCGTGTAGCGGAACTGGCCGGGGCCGACGTCGAACAATTCTAGCGCTCGTTTGACGAAAGGCTGCTCGACGACCGCTTTGGCCTGTTCGGCGGCCTGCTGGCGGCGCGACACCCGCAGCGCGGCAGGCTGACTCTCGACGGCGGCGTTCTTTTTGGCTTCGACTGCCAGCTGGAATTGCTTGAGCACCGAGTCGAGCCCCTCGTGCGCGGCGCCGTTGGTCGGAAGCTCGGGGGCGGTAGCAGCTTCCAGAGACGGAGCAGGATCCGCAATCGACGCTTTGGTTTCGGAGTCCTCGGTCGACGGTGTAGTTGTCTGCGGCGTTGAAGCGGGTTTGGCAGGCTCAGCAATTTGCGGCATCGACGGGATGGTCCCCAGCGAGGCCACATTTGCCACCGGCTCAATGTTTTTTTTTGCAGGCTCAATCAGCGGCAGCGGCGCTCGCGGCGAGGCCTGGGCTGCTGGCGCTTCACCCCGCAGTTCGGCCACCAGCGAGGCGAGGTCTTCCAAGTCCTCGAGCGAAGAGATTCGCACGATCGCCATCTCGACGAGCGTCCTCCCGTGCAGGCTCACGCGCAGCCGGGCGGCGGTCTGATCGAGGATTTGCACCATCGCCAGGATCGTCGGCAGGCCCAAATGCTTGCCGATCGCGGCCACCTCGGCGGCCTGAGAGGGCAGGGCATAGAGCATCTGCTGCGGCCCGCAGCCGACGGCCACCGCCATCACGTCGCGGAAGTAGCCGATCAGCTGGTCGAGCAATTGGCCGACTTCGACGCCGCCGGCGACTGCCGCATCCAGCTCGGCGAGCGCGGCGGCCGCGTCGCGATTTGCGAGGTGATGCACCAGTCCGCTGAGCCGCTCGACCGGCGCGGTGCCCAAGAGCATATGGACATCGGCCGACGTCACCTTGCCCTCGGCGACGGAGAGCAGCTGTTCCAGCAGCGACTGGCTGTCGCGCATCGAGCCGGCAGCGCGGCTGGCCAGGATCTGAGCCGCTTCCGGCTCGATCTCGACACCCTCCCGGGCTGCGATCTCGGTAAGCCGCGACTGGATCGATCCCATGTCGATGCCGGCAAAATCAAACCGCTGGCAGCGGGAGAGGATCGTGATCGGGATCTTGTTCGCTTCCGTGGTGGCGAAAATGAACTTCACATGTTCCGGCGGCTCTTCGAGCGTCTTGAGGAGCGCGTTGAACGCCTCTTTGGTGAGCATGTGGACTTCGTCGATGATGTAGATCTTGAACCGGGCGCGGCTCGGCCGCACGGAGACGTTCTGCCGGAGCTGGCGGATCTCGTCGATGCCGCGGTTCGAGGCCCCGTCGATCTCCAACACGTCGACGTCGTCGCCCGTGGCCACGCTGCGGCAGACGTCGCACTCGTTGCAAGGCGTCGGCGTGGGGCCCTTCACGCAGTTGAGGGCCTTGGCCAGGATGCGGGCGGCGGATGTCTTTCCGACACCGCGCGCCCCCGTGAAGAGATAGGCATGGCCGACGCGGTCGCTGGTGATAGCCTGCTCCAGCGCCCGGGCCACATGCTGCTGACCCACGAGCTCGCCGAACGACTGCGGGCGATAGCGGCGGGCGATGACGACGTATTCGCCGGCAGATTCAACCGTTTCAGATTGTTCGTCCACAGAGTTCATCGCGGATGATTGCGCAAAGCAATGCCGGCCAAGATGGCCGGCCTATATAGCCGCGGCATCTTGCCGCGAAAAAACCTTTCGGCAGCCGGTGAGAGGCCCCCACACAAAGAAACGCAAGCGTATGGCTGCTGTGTTTCCACCCTGACCAGGTTGGCAAGGCTCCCTTCGCAGAGGCCTCTCACCGGACGCCGCGCTCGACAGGAATGTTTCCGCCGCGAGCTCGCATGTACTGTTGTACGCGGCGCAGGGCGCGGCGTCCAGAATCGGCAACTTGTGGGCTGGTTCCCCGACGCCGTTTAACGAGAAAATGCGAGAGAAGCGAAAAAACGAAATCGGCGACAGAGTCGCCTCCCACAAAAAGCAGAATGTTCTGGTGCCTCAGTGAACCATCACTTTTCGGGCCATGTCGCGGGGCAGCCGCTGGTGCGCGCCGTGGACGGCGATCGTCAATTGATCGGCGGCCGGCTCGTTGGTCACCAGCGCCGCCGCGGTGCCGATCGCCAGGCCGGCCTGCGAAAGGAACTGCAAAAAGTCGGGCGACTGGTCGGTCACGCGGGCGACCAGGAATTTTTCGCCCGCCGCGCAATCCACCAGGCACCGATCGCGCGTCGTGGCCACGGTGCCGTCCGCCCGCGGAATCGGATCGCCGTGCGGGTCGGTCGGCGGATAGCCGAGCTTCAAGTCGATGCGATCCACGAGCCAGTCGCTGACCGCATGCTCCATGTTCTCGGCCTCCTCGTGGACTTCGCTCCAGGAGAGGTCGAGCGAGCGGACGAGGAACTCTTCGATCAGCCGGTGCCGCCGCAGCACGCGAAGCGCGAGCGCTCGGCCGGCCGGAGTGAGCCGCGCGCCTTCGTACGGCGTGTAGGTCGCCAGGCTGCTCTCGTCGAGCGTCTTGAGCATGCTGGTCACCGTGCCGGGCAGCACGCCCAGCGCTGTGGCGATCTGGCCGGTGGCGACCGCGGAGTCTTCCGGCTCGGCAAGTTGGTAGATCGTCTTGACGTAATTCTCGACCGTCAAGCTGGCCATGAACGCGTCCTTCCCTACGCGGTCGGTCGAAGCGTAATCCCCTTACCGGTCATCGTACTTCGCCGCTCCGAAAGTGTCAGGGGCGATTGTGGGGGGTGACGTGACGAGAGTGTGCCGCCGCGGCAGCGCCGTGCGTTCGATTGACGGCCCCAATCGCTGCCAGAACAATGGGTGCATGAGCGACCGACGAGATTCAACGGGAAACGGCGATTGGCGCGTGCATTACCCGTTCCGGTCCCATTGGCTCAATTTGCCGCTGGGCCGGCTCCACTATCTCGACGAGGGTCTGGCAGCTACGGCGGCGCCGGTGGACACGCTGCTCTTCGTCCACGGCAACCCGACCTGGTCGTTCCACTGGCGCTCGCTCATCTCGTCGCTGCGCGCCCACTATCGCTGCGTCGCGCCAGATCATATGGGATGCGGGTGGAGCGATAAGCCGGCGCAATTGCAGACGCTTTCCGATCACGTCGAACATCTCGTAGCGCTCGTGCAAATGCTCAACCTGGAGCGCGTGACACTCGTGGCCCAAGATTGGGGCGGGGCGATCGGCCTCGGGGCGCTGCTGCGGATGCCGGAGCGGCTCGAGCGGATCGTGCTCTTTAACACCGGTGCGTTTCCGCCACCGTACATTCCGTGGCGCATTCGTGCCTGCCGCATCCCGCTCGTGGGACGGCTTGCAGTGCAGGGGGGCGGCCTGTTCGATCGCGCGGCGCTGCGGATGACGCTCGCCCGGCGGCGCCAACTCGACCGCGACGTAGCGGCCGGATACATGGCGCCGTACGACTCGTGGACCAATCGCCGCGCCGTCTATGGCTTTGTCGACGATATTCCCAATGGTCCGCAGCATCCGACGTGGCAACTCCTGGCGGACATCGAACACCAATTGCCGACGTTTGCCGAGCGGCCGGCGCTGGTGGTCTGGGGCATGCGCGACTGGTGCTTCCGGCCCGATTGTCTCGCGCGGTTCGAGCGCGCCTGGCCGCAGGCGGAGGTTCATCGGCTCGCCGACGTCGGCCACTGGGTGCTGGAAGACGCGCCGGAAGAAGCAGTACCGCTGGTAAGAGAGTTTCTCGCACGGACCGACCGTGACCGCGGCGAGCTACTGGCCGCCGCCAATGGCCCAGGAGCCTCCGATCATGAGTGAATCGTATGGCGTCCGCCTGGCGAAGGCGGAGCACGTCTTTAGCGCCGCCCACTTCATCACGTTCGACGGACACTGCGAACGATTGCACGGTCACAACTACCGCGTGGCAGTCGAAATTCGCGGCGCGCTCAACGACGATTCGCTGGTGGTGGACTTCATCGCGGTCCGCGCGGCCCTGCGAGAAATCGTGGCTCAGCTCGACCACGTCGTGCTCCTGCCGACCGAGCACCCAGACCTGGCGGTGGAAGTGGTGGGAGAGGAAGTGCAGGCGGTGCTGGAGGAGCGGCGGTGGGTCTTTCCACGGGGCGACTGCCGGCTGTTGCCGCTCGCCAATACCACCGCGGAACTGCTCTCCGCCCACATCGGACGGCAGCTCAAGGAAGTCCTCGAAGGCCGCTGCGGGCTCGAGGAGCCCCACCTGCGCGTGGA
>JBFWSG010000085.1:0-17458 GCA_050248495.1 Pirellulales bacterium
CGGTATTGTGGGGAGTCTTGGCTGACAGTTGAAGGTCCGTTCGAGCGATGCAAATCGCCCGAACAGCTTGCCAAATTGAAAAGATAGACCCGGCGTGAGGCTGAGCCGCCTCACCGCCGGGTTTTTTGTTGCGCGGTGTTTCTCAATTGCGCTATGGAATGTCGCAATCTCGAAATGCAATTTCGAGTCTTGGCCGATTAGAATGGTCTTATCTCCTCCAGACCAGGCCAATGCGACTCGTACGCAACTACCTCTTTGCTTTGGCGGCAATTGCCGCGCAGCCTGCGATCGCGGCCGCGGCAACCATCAACATCGCGGTCGACTTCGATTCTGACGTGGGAGTTGGCGGCGTCCGGCAGCCATTTCCCCTGGTGACCCAGCCAGGATTTCTCTCTTGGGACGTTTCCACGTTCATTCCGAATTTCCCACCGCCGCGTCCGTTTCACCAATTGGTGACGCAGGGCGTGACCTTTGAAATCTGGTATCGGCGAGCAGCACCGCCACCGCAGAGCAATGTGGACCCGCCCTCGTATGGTTCCCGCGTTCGATTCAACGGCGGCGGCGGTCCGTTCGATGATCTGCTCCAGGACTTCGTCTTCGCGGACGGCGAAGAGGGTAACTTTATCTATCTGACGGCCAGCGGACTTCCGCTCGGCAAGTATCGGATGACAACCTGGCACCGTGACACATATCCCTCCGTGGATCCTCTCACAAACCACATGCAGATTGAAATTGGAGATCAGCAATTTCCCAAGTTTGCCGCCGCAACCACCGTCGTCGTCGATCATTTTTCGTTGGGAACATCGCCGCAGGTCTTCGAGTTTCAGGTTACCTCTCCAAGCACGGCCAAGGAGATTGTCTTTCGTAACGACGATCCGTCGACCGGTCCCGGTGCCAATGGTGCCCATCGCAGTCGGCTCAATGGCTTCACGCTGGTCGCCATCCCCGAACCGTCTGTCCTGTCAATACTTTGGACGGCGTTCTTATTTTCCTCAAGCTATAGCCGCCGAAGCGGTCGCGGTCGGCAGCCCGAATCGATGAGGCAATACTTTCGCGTTTGAATGCACTCGCACGCGATCCGAGCCGGCTGGTATAATTTCGGTTTTGGCCGTCAGGCCCAAGGTGGTCTGGTGTTTCGTCCAATTCCCCAAAATATCGAAAGCGTGGACGATCAACTCGCTGAAGTCCTGCGCACTAAGACTCCGGCGGAGAAAATTGAAATGGTGGCCGCGGCGAACCGGACGGCGAGACTGCTGGCGGCCGCCGGCGTTCGATATACTCACCCCGATTGGGATGAGGCCCAAATCCAGGCCGAAGTGATCCGACGAGTTTGCGGTGGAACAAAGTGACTTGCTGAAATACGCGGCCACGCTACTGCATCGGCTGGGAATCAACTACGCGGTCGTCGGATCTTTTGCCAGCAGCGTCTGGGGCGAGTCGCGTCTGACTCAAGACATCGACATTGTTGTCGATCTCAAACCGACTCATGTCGCGAATATCTGCGCGGCTTTTCCCGATCCGGAATTCTACGTCAGCGCGTCGGCGGCGCAGGAAGCCGTTGCCAATTCGAGCCAGTTCAACGTGATCAACCCTTCGTCCGGCAACAAAATAGACTTCTTGGTCTCCGGAGAAGTGTCGTGGGTCCTGGCCCAACTGGACCGCGCAAAGAGGCTTTCTATATTCGCTGAGGTTGACGTCCAAATCGCCGCACCGGAAGACGTCATCCTGGGCAAGCTGATCGACTACCGCGAGGGTGGCTCGGAAAAGCACTTGCGCGACATTGCCGGAATTCTCAAGACGAGTGCCGCGATGATCGATCGGCAATACATTACTTAACAGTCTCGAGATTTGGCGGTAGAAGACATTTGGGAGGCGGTGCAAAACTGGGCGATGACCGAGTAATCGGCTGCCGCTTCAGCTTGATCGTTTAAGATGCTCCTCGGCTACATCACCAATGGCCTGGCCGACGTCGATGCGGTTCAAGCTGTCGAGCTGCTCCATGCAATCGGCTATCGCGGCATCGGATTGACGCTCGATCATGGGTTTCTCAATCCATTCGACGCAAATTTCGCCGCCCAGCTCGACCGCACTGCAGAGCGATTGCAGCAGCTCGGCATGCAATCGGCCATCGAAACCGGAGCCCGGTTCCTGCTCGATCCCCACGTGAAGCACGAGCCGACGCTTGTTTCGGCTGATCCCGCCGGCCGGGCACGCCGCGTCGAGTTTCTCTCGCGGGCGATCGACGCGGCGGCCGCGCTCGGTTCGAACTGCGTCTCCTGCTGGTCGGGTGTCGTCCGCGATGGGGCAGGTGACCGTGAGCCGATGGACCGGCTTGTCGTGGGCCTCCTCGAGGTCATGGAACATGCCGCCGCGAAGAGCGTCCCCCTCGCGTTCGAGCCCGAGCCCGGGATGTTGATCGATACAATGGACCGCTTTGCCGACCTCATCGAAGCGATCCACCAACAGGGGGGCAACGCCGAGGGATTGCAGCTCACCCTCGACGTCGGCCACCTGCACTGCCAGGGGGAGCTGCCAATCGCCGATAAACTGCACCAGTGGGCCGACCAGCTCGTCCACGTGCACATCGAGGACATGCGCCGGGGCACCCACGAGCACTTGATGATCGGCGAGGGAGAAATCGATTTTCCACCGGTAATTCAAGCCCTGGAAGAAATTCAATTTTCTGGGATAATTGGCGTCGAATTGTCGCGGCATGCCCACCTGGGCGCTCGGGCCGCTCGACAGGCGTACAATTTCCTGCGGCCGCTCTGCGATGCCGCCGAGGCGGGAGGGCGCAGCTCTCGCCGAGCCTGATTCTTTCCGCGGAGGCGTGAGCCTCAATCGGAGCTCGCCCTTCGAGAAAACCCTCGATGCATCAACATATCGTCCTGCTTTCGATTCCCGGTCTGCGCGAGCGGGACTTGTCGGTCATGCCCAATTTGAGCCGCCTGGTGATGGGAGGCGGCTACGCCTCGCTCGTCCCCAGTTTCCCGGCCGTCACCTGCACGGTGCAAGCCAACATGCTCACCGGCAAGACGCCGAAGGAGCACGGCGTCATCGCCAACGGTTTTTACTGGCGCGATCAGCGGCGGGTCGAGATGTGGACTTCCTGGAACGACTGCATACTGCAGCCGCAGATCTGGGACATCTTGCACGACCGCGATCGCTCGGTGACGTCCGCCGTCTGGTTTGCGCTCCATAGCCGCGGCTGCGGGGCCGACTATCTCTGCACACCGGCGCCAATTCACAATGCCGACGGCACCGAATCGCTGTGGTGCGAGACGCGCCCGGAAATGATCTACATGGAGTTGGAGCCGAAGATCGGCCACTTCCCGCTGCAACATTTTTGGGGACCGCTCGCCGGGATCCAATCAACCGCCTGGATCGTCGCTTCGGCGAACTACACCGCCGACCGCTACAAGCCGAACTTCTTCTACATCTACATTCCGCACCTCGACTACGCGGCCCAAAAGGCCGGTCCCAACAGCCCCGCGGCCAAGACTGCGCTGAAGGAGCTGGACGCCGAGCTTGGCAAATTGATCGAGGGCTTCGAGAAAGGTTACCGCGAGTCGCCGCTGTGGCTCGTGGCCAGCGAGTACACGATTGTCCCCGTCGAGAGCGTGATCTATCCCAACCGCGTCCTCCGCGACGCCAAGCTGCTGAGCATCATCGAAACGGACGAGGGCGAAACGCTCGACCTCACTCAGAGTAAAGTCTTCGCCATGGCCGACCACCAGCATTCGCACGTCTACGTGCAGGATTCCGATCCCAAGCTGGTGAAGAAGGTGGCCAATCTGTTCAAGAAGCAGCCGGGCGTGGCGGAGGTGCTGACCGGCCCCACCCTGGCAAAATACGGGCTCGACCATCCGCGCTCGGGCGACGTGGTGGTCGTATCAGAGCCGAAGAGCTGGCAGGCTTACTACTGGTGGGAAGACGACGCCCGCGCGCCAAAATTCGCCCGCACCGTCGATATCCACCGCAAGCCGGGCTACGACCCCGTCGAGCTGTTTGTCGACAAAAAGACGAAAAGCATCCCACTGGATGCCACGCTCGTAAAGGGCTCGCACGGCGCCCCGGCCAACTTCCCGGCCCAGCGCGGCGTGCTGCTCTCGTCGGAAGCCGGCATTTTCCAAGGCCCGACGCTCAAAGACACCGACGTCGCCGGAATCATCCTGCGGCAGTTTGAAATTTCGACCTAGCGTGACGCGATTTCTGCTGCCTCGGGCGGATCAAACACAAACCCGCGGCTTTGCGCGAAAAACTGCACGGGGTTTTCATAGGTCACGCGGCGAATGAGACTTTCCGAGTGGCCACGGCGGCGCATCTCGAGGATGAAGTCGGGAACGGCGGTCGGCTTCGACGGTCCCCAGTCGCCTGCAGAATTTACCAGGAGCCGCTCCGGGCCATACATTTCGACGATGTTTGCCGCTCGCGCGGGCGTGCACTTGCTTACGGGGTAGAGCGTCATGCCGGCCCAGAAGCCCGCCTCCAGCACCGGCCGCACCGTGTGCTCTTCGACGTGGTCGACGAGGACGCGATCGCGCACAATCCGCGAATCGTCCGTGAGCATGTCGAGGATCATTCGCGTCCCCTGATACTTGTCTTCGAGGTGGGGCGTGTGAATGAGAATCTGTTCGTCGGTCTTCGTCGCCAGCTCGAGGTGCTGCAGGAACACGGTCGCTTCGTTTCGCGTGTTCTTGTTGAGCCCGATCTCGCCGATCCCCAACACGCCCGGCCGGTCGAGGAACTCGGGAATCATGGCGATCACTTCCCGCGACAGCCGCACGTTCTCGGCCTCCTTGGCGTTGATGCATAGCCAGGTGAAATGCTGAATGCCGTACTGCGCGGCCCGCTTCGGTTCAAATGCGGTCAACTGCTCAAAGTAATCGCGGAATCCGTCGACGCTGCCGCGGTCGTAGCCCGCCCAAAACGCCGGCTCGCTCACCGCGACGCAGCCCATCTTGGCCAGCGTCTCGTAGTCGTCGGTGGTCCGCGACACCATGTGAATGTGGGGATCCAAGTAATACATCACTGCCTCTTCGACTGCTCGATTCCTATGATTTCGCCAGGCCGAATTTCGACTGCCAGTCGCCTTCATATGCGCGGCTGAACACCAGCTGCAATTGCTCCGCGCGGTCTCCCTCCGCGGTGAGCAAGAGTTCGATTGCCGTGCGAATCTTCTGCAATCGCGGCTCGCGCTGCACCACTTCGTCGCTGCGATCCAAGCGATCGAGTGCGGCCGCGATCTCGAGGAGCTTGGCCCGCAGCGGCAAGAATTCCTGCTCCAAAATGGGGGCGGACTGCATAGGGGGGGCCTCGAACTGAGTTTGCCGAACGAAGAGCCACGCCAGGCCTCAACAATTCGGCGGCCAGTCATTCCTCTCCAGTCCCTATTCTCGCTGTAATCCGACCCGTTGCAACGCACGAACTGAACGTCATGCGGCCAATCCCAGGTCGGATCGGCCGACTCTGCCAAGGTGCGCGGCTTCGCCTGACCCGGCCGCCGCGTCAGGCCGATAAGGCAATTTGGGGCGAGTTTGCCCCATCGGCGGTCGCGGTGCGCCCAAACCTCGGGGCCATTTCGTTGGTCGACGCGCTTTCGAAAACGATGTACCACCTGGCCCACACCCGCAATCAAGCGGCCGTGTCGGTATTGGCGTCGGCGCTGGCCTCGACGCGGCTGGAAATCCGCCTGGGGGCGATTCATGGCTTGGTGGTCCGGCGCAACCCAGAAGGGCACTCCCAGATTCTGGCTCGCTTCCCGACGTTCAACGACGACGAGCTTGCCGAGCTGGCGTCGTCGTTGATTCGCTCGCAGCACAAGATGCTCTCGACGCTCCGCGACGTGATGCTGTCGGAGGATCAGCGTTTGTGCGAAACGGCGTGCCGAGTAATCCTGATGGGCCGCGTCTATCCGATCATTCCGACGCTGGTGCAAGTTGCCGAGGATCACAACCACCGCCATTCGCAACAGGCGCTGGCCACGCTCGTGCAGCTGGCCAGTTTATTGCACGAGGAGTCGTTCGCACGGGGCGAGGAGAAGACGTGCGACCCGGGCATCGTCCGCCGCCAGATCTTGCCTCCGCTCGAAGCGTCGGTCGTGCGGTTCAGCGAACACCGCCGCCTGGAGATCATTGACGCCTTCCTACTGGTCGTGCCGCCCAGCAACGAGACGCTTCTAAAGATCCTCCGCGAGCGGTCGCATCCCTGCCACCGTCCGGTGCTCGATTCGCTCAGCACGAGCGCGCTAGTGCCGATTCTGGACCTGCTCACGCGCCTGTTGCACGACACGGAAATCCCCGCCGCCGCCCTCAAGACGATTGGCGCGCGGCTCGACCGCAAGTTTCTCGACTACCTGTTGCACCACATTGGCTGGCCGGTGTCGCTCCGCGTGCTGGAGAACTTTCGCCAGCTGAGCAAAGTCGGCTGGCTCGAGGACCGCCGCGAGGTGCTGCTGGATCTCGACGGCCGGGCCCAGCGGGTGGCGATCGAAATCGCCAAATCGGGTTGCGTGACGCGGCAGACGTATTTGACTCTGCTCAAGTTCCTGCTGCAGCACGGCGCACCGGAAGGACGTCGCGCCGCCTGCGAGGCGCTGGCCGAGTTTCACGACCGTGCGACGGATCAACTCATCGCCATCACGTTGCAGGATCCCGACCCTCGCGTCCAGGCAGCCGCCGTCCGCCAACTGCGCGAACGCGGCTTCCACGACGCCATGGAGCGGCTGGTCGGCCTGCTGGACCATCGCGCGCCGGAAGTCCGCGATGCCGCGCGAACTTCGCTGGCCGAGTTCAACTACTCGCGGTACCGCAGCGTGTTCGATTCGATCGACGACGAATCGCGGGAGAAGATTGGCCGGCTGGTGGGCAAAGTCGATCCCACCGCGTACCAACGGCTCGCGGAGGACCTGTCGTCCCCCGCGCTATCCACAAAACTGCGGGCCCTCGAAATGACGCAAGCGATGAACGCTGCGGACGAGGTCTTCGACCGGCTGTCGCAGTTGATCAACGACCCGGATGTCGGCGTGCGGGCCGAAACCGTGGCAGCCTTGGGACTGTGCGATCGGGACGAAGCCATTCCGCTGTTGTATGAAGTCGAAAAGGACGTGAGCCTCTCGGTTCGCGAGGCCGCCCAGCGGAGCATCGACCAGATCGCGGACCGCTCGGTGGCCGGCAAGAAAACCGAGCTTCGCAAGTCAGAAGGATGGCTGGGATGAGTTGGCAGGCGGAAACCTGGGGGCTGCTGGCCCGCACGCGCGACCTCCGCAGCATGAGCGAAGGCTTCCGCAGCGTCGGCTACAGCGACAAGGCCTGGGAAACCATGCTGGTTGCCGGCGTGATCGTCGGCATTTGCGTGATCCTGTTCCTGATCAGCCGCTACTATCGCCGCTTCGAACGGCTCAAATCCTACGACAGCCGGCCCGAACTGTTTCGGGAGCTGTGCCGGCTGCACAAGCTCGACTGGTCGAGCCGCCGGCTGTTGAAGCGGCTGGCGGCGGAATGGGAAATGACCAGCCCGGCGCTGCTGTTCGTTGAGCCGGAGCGATTTAACGTCGCACGTCTGCCGATGGAATGGCACGAGGAGACGGATCGCCTCGAGCAGCTGCGTACAAAACTCTTCGCTTAACTTATGGCGAGAAGCGGAAGTAGCGGCCGGTCGGCGCGGAGCCGGCTGGCGCGCGTGGCCGGAAGGGCGGGGTCGCCGGCTTGTCTGCATCGGGGCCCGTTTCCGGTTTGGCCGGGAAATCGGACGAGCGTGCCTTCGTGCCCAGCTGCACGACGCGATCGTCCGGTGCGTAGCCGATCTGATTGAGGAACTTGTCGAGCGTGATCAATTCGACGCCGTTCACTCGCGCCGCCTCGCTCATGATCCGCCAAGCCTCCTGGAGCTTGCCTTCGTTGCCGGCGGTCGGCTCGTTGCCGCGGACCAGGTAACGCGTGTTGACGGTTATCGCCCCCTGCACGCTGCCATCGTCGGCGACATACGCGTCGACCACGCCGCCGTTGAGCTCGATCAAGTCGCGGGCGAGCTTCATGTCGTTCATGCCGTCGCCGTCCAGATCGATGATGCCCATCAAGGCGAACCGCAGCTTCTTGCCGCGATGCCAGACCTGGCTGTAAATCTGATCGCCGGTCAGGATTGGATTCTCAGGATGGTCGTTCGAGATCTTCGCCTCGGCCATGTGATCACCGAGAATCCGCGTGACTTCGATGCTGCCCTTCGATTCGGTCTTGGCCGGATCCTGGGCGTCGGCGTCGAACACGGTGAACGTGATCTGCTTCCGCAGCGAATCGGCCGCGCCGAGATTGATCCACACCGTGCCATCCTGGTTGATCCAGGAAATCCGTCCATCCGGCACTTCAAAACTTTCGGCCGACTTGGACACTTCCGCGAGCAAATTCTCCTTGGCCACTTCGCTCTTGGAGAGTTTGTCGGTCAGATTTTTCATTTCGGTGTTAACGTCGGCGAGCTGCTTTTCGTAGCGCTGCTCCTGCTGGGCCAGGTTATCCTGCAGCTCCTTCTTGGTCGCTTCGAGCGAATCGCGGTCTTTCTTGTGCTGGGCTCGCTCGGCCGCGGCATCCTGTTCGGCCGCTTTCGCCTGGGCTTCATACTGGGCGACTTGCTTTTCATTCTCGCCCTTCAGCGCCAGCATTTCATCTTTCATTTCCTTCAAGTTCTTCTTCGCTTCGGCCTCGCGAAACGAGACAGCCTCGTTCTCTTTGGCCAGCGACTCGATAATCTTGCGGTACGAACGCTGGCTTTCTTCGAGCGTGGCGCCGTAGAGCTTGATGTCGTCGTCGTAGGTCTTTTTGACGTCCTCGGTGCTGTCGTTTTCGCCGACGCCGAGCATGGTCTTCATTTGCAAGGCGGCATCAACCGCCGTCGTTGCCGCGGTATCGCTCTGCCGCTTCTGATCCTGCAGTGACGCCAGCTGCGTCTGGGCGTCGCTATAGCTCTTCCAGCCGACGTACGCGGCGACGAAGGCAATGATGAATAAAATCACGAAGGTGATCAGGGTAAAAACCAGACCTTGATCTTGTCGCGCAGCCATGAGGGTCGTCCGTCTTCAGAAGATGCTGTGTCCGTGATGCAAGAGCGTCCGTCGATGCAGGCAGCCCAACGCCACGCCGCTCGAACGAGCCAACACGCGGCCGCCGGACCACGGACGATGCACCAAGAAATCGTCCTAAGTCCAGTTTAGTTAGGGGATTACCACCCGTCAACGAACTCGGTAGCATGGGACAAGTCCGAAACGTCTAGCGAGTTTCGGGCCAATCTAACGCCGACTTTCCATTCTATGCGTGCCGCCCATGCCGGTCGAAAACTATCAGCGTTCGTTCGATGGCTGGACCGACCAGGCCGCCGACGAAGCCGCCGAGACGGCCGCTGCGATCGATCCCACCGGCCTCGCCGCACCGCTTCCCGCCACCGAGCAGCCCTCAATCGCCGGCTGGAAAGTGTATGTCGTCGACGCCCACTCGCTCATTTTTCAGGTCTTCCACGCGCTGCCCGACATGACCAGCCCGCGCGGCGAGCATGTCAACGCGGTGTACGGTTTTGTCCGCGACATATTGCAGATCATCGAGCAGAAGCAGCCGGATGCCTTAATCTGCGCCTTGGATCCCCCTGGCCCGACTTTCCGCGACAAAATTTACGACCGCTACAAAGCCGACCGCGGTTCGATGCCCGAGGAGCTCGTCGATCAGATACCGAAGATCGAGCAGGTGCTCCATGCATTGGCGATTCCAGTGATCTCACGGCCGGGCTTTGAGGCCGACGACGTGCTGGCGACCGTGGCCCGGCTCTGCGACGAAGGCGAGGCGCAATGCTTCCTAGTGAGCGGAGACAAAGACTGCCGACAGCTGATCACCGATCGCGTGGCCGTTTACAACATTCGCAAGGACGAGGTGTTCGATGCCGCGGCGCTCGTCGCCGATTGGGGTGTCCGGCCTGAGCAAGTCGTCGACTTTCAGGCGCTGGTGGGCGACAAGGTGGACAACGTGCCGGGCGTGCCGACCATTGGGCCTAAGACGGCACAAACCTGGCTCGAAAAATACGGCACGCTCGACAATCTGCTGGCCCATGCGACCGACATCCTCGGTGCGAAAGGGCAGAAGCTGGTCGAGAATCGTGATTCGGCGATTCTCTCGCGTGAGCTGGCGCGCTTGGACAGTAAGGTGCCGCTCACCCCGGATTGGAACGGCGGACGGGTCGGCGGATTCGATCACCAGCGGCTTTCGGAGCTGTTTGCCGAATTCGGCTTCCGCTCGCTCGGCGAGCGCTTCGCCAAACTCGGCGGCACGGTCGAGGCGGCCGCCGCCTCGGCCTGGGACGACGACTATCAGATCATCGACACACCGGCCAAATTGTCAGAGCTGCTGGGCACGCTCTCCCAGCAGTCGTTGATCTCGTTCGACACCGAGACGACGCACGTCATGCCCCGTTGGGCCGAGATCGTCGGCTACTCGTTCGCCTGGGCTGCTGGCAAAGCAGCGTACATCCCGGTTCGCGGACCGACTGGCGAAGCGGTGCTCGACCCCGCGTCGACGCTCGAAGCCCTCCGGCCGATACTGGAAAACCCGTCGATTGCCAAAATCGGCCAGAATTTGAAGTACGACATGATCGTGCTCCGCAACGTCGGAGTCCGGCTCTCGGGTACGACGTTCGACACGATGGTCGCCAGTTACCTGCTCGACGCCGGCGAGCGGAACCACAACCTCGACGACCTCGCCAGCCGCTACCTGAACCACACCAACATCAAGATCACCGAGCTGATCGGTAAAGGCAAATCGCAGAAGCGGATGGACGAAGTGCCGATCGCCGCGATCGGGGCGTATGCCGCCGAAGACGCCGACGTGCCGCTCCGCCTCAAGCCGCTGCTCGAAGCCCGGCTCGATGAAATGCGGCTCGACGAGCTCAACAGCACGCTCGAAGTGCCGCTGATCGACGTGCTGGCCGACCTCGAATTCGAAGGCATCCGCGTCGACCGCGACCGGCTCGCCGAGCTCAGCACTCGCTACGGTGCCCGCCTCAAGGAGCTCGAAATCGAAATCGAAGAGCTGGCCGGTCACCCGCTCAATATCGCGTCGCCCAAACAGCTGGCCCAAGTGCTGTTCCAGGAACTGGGACTGCCGGTGATCAAGAAGACCAAAACCGGCCCAAGCACGGACGCCGATGTTTTGGAGGAGCTTGCGGACAAGCACCCCTTACCGGCGAAGATCATCGAGCACCGCCAGTTCGCCAAGCTCAAGAACACCTACGTCGACGCCCTGCCGGAATTGATCCACCCGCAGACTCTTCGTGTGCATACGTCGTTCAATCAGGTAGTCGCCGCCACCGGCCGCCTCAGCTCCAGTGACCCCAACCTGCAAAACATCCCCATCCGCACCGCCGAAGGCCGCGAAATTCGCTCCGCCTTCGTGGCCCGTCCCGGCTGGAAGCTGCTGGCGGCCGACTATTCGCAAATCGAGCTTCGGATCCTGGCCCACTACTCGGAAGACGCGGCCCTCTGCGAGGCCTTCGCCCGGGATGAAGACATCCACACGCTCGTCGCCGGCCAGGTTTTTGGCGTCGGCCAGGACGACGTCACTTCCGAGATGCGCCGCAAAGCCAAGGCGGTCAACTTTGGCATCATTTACGGTCAAAGCTCGTTCGGCCTCGCCAAGGCCCTCGACATCTCGCAGGAAGAGGCGGCCGCCTTCATCGACGGCTACTTCGCCCGTTACAACGGTGTCGGCCGGTTCTTCGCCACGACGCTCGCCGATTGCAACCGCCAAGGGTTTGTGAGCACGATGCTCGGCCGCCGCCGCACGATCCAAGGCGTCCGCCGCCCCGACGCCCAGCTCTCCGGACTGGAACCCTGGAGCCGCCGCCCGCTGAATCTCCCCGAGCGGACTGCGGTCAACACCGTGATCCAGGGCTCCGCGGCCGACCTGATCAAGTTGGCGATGATCGCCATCTCCCGACGCCTCCGCGACGAAGGCCTGGGAGCGAAAATGCTCTTGCAGATTCACGACGAACTGGTCTTCGACGTCCCGCCGAATGAGCTCGCAGCGGTGACCGAGCTGGTCACTCATGAAATGCAGTCGGTGATGCCGCTGCGCGTGCCTCTCAACGTCGACACCAAGAGCGGCGAGAATTGGGCCGACGCCGATTAGGCAGTCGAACTGAACCTGGGGTATGATTAATTTGGGGCCAGGGGAGGTATTGATGGGACTGATTAACACCCAGATCGAACTGCGAAACCCGCTGGATTCGCGGCTGGCGCCTTACGAGGCGACGGCCTTGGTCGACACTGGCGCGTTGCATCTATGCCTGCCCAAGCACGTCGTACTGCAATTGCAGCTGCCGACTGTGCAGCAGCGTGAAGTCACGACGGCTGACGGCCAACGACATATTTGCGATTACGTCGGCCCTGTCGAAGTCACTTTCGCCAATCGCTCCTGCTTCGTTGGAGCCTTGGTCCTGGGCGATGACGTACTGCTCGGCGCCGTACCGATGGAAGACCTCGACCTGGTCATTTCCCCGGGCCGCCAGACGGTCGAAGTGAATCCAAACTCGCCCAACATCCCTAGCAGCGTCGTCAAATCCACAAGTTGAGCGACGATGAAAACCATCGGCCTCGTCGGCGGCGTCGCTAGCGGCAAATCGCTTGTCGCTCAGATGTTCGTCGAGCTCGGAGCCGGTTTGCTGGATGCCGACAGGGCGGGGCATGAGGTGCTCTCGGGCGACCCGGCGGTCCGCGAACCGCTGCTGGCATATTTCGGCCCAGACGTCCTCGCCACCGATGGCACATTCGACCGCGCCGCGATCGCGAATCGCGTATTCGGCGAGGGCGAAACCGCAGCCGCCAACCTGAAGTTTCTCGAATCCGTGCTCCATCCTCGGATTGGCCGCCTTCTGGCCGAACGCCAGGCAGCCTTCGCCGCTGCCGGTCAAATTGCCGTAATTCTTGACGCTCCGCTCCTTCTGGAAGCCAACTGGAACGGGCTCTGTGACGTAGTTGTCTTCGTCGACGCCGACCCCGCTGTCCGACTCGCCCGCGCGCTCGCCCGTGGGTGGACCGCCGACGAATTTGCCCGCCGCGAAGCCGCGCAGTGGCCGGTCGAACGCAAGCGTGTCGCTGCCGACGTCGTCATCGCCAACAACGGTGACGTCGACTCCCTGCGAAAATCGGTTTGTGACGTTTGGCACAAATATGTCGCCAGCTGACTGCACGTCGTTTGTGCAATCACCGCCGCCGTTGTGTGAAATTTTCAAAAATTGATCCGCACCATCGTCGCTTTGTGCTTTTCAAACCGATAGCTTCTAGAGCATAATGGGCCTTGAGAGAGGCAATTCCCCCACAACCTGGCCGAGTCTCCGCGGGGCTCCCCGTTCTGCCCAGAACGCCGTCCCGGAGCGAGACGCTCGTCGCCAAGTTAGATTCGAGAACACCTACCGCAAGCGCCATCCGTGCGCTCGCCGCTCTTCTCTTCCCCAGGAGCGAACAATTCGATGTCAGACACCAGTGACCGTGACACACGGCGTAATCGCCCACGTCCTATGCACCGCCGCGACCCCGGCCAGGGACGCGATTCCTCCCGAGACGGCGACGCCCCCCGCGGCAATTTTCGCGAGCGACGCATCGATACCGCGATCGACCGCGAACTTTTGGCCGAGCTGGAGCGCGAAGAGCCGCTCTCACTCGCGGAAGAGCTAGACAAGGCCGCTGAACGCGTCCGCCGCGTCGGCGCCGCCATCGCCCGCGACGATGCCCAGGATCGCAACATCCACATCGCCGAGCTGCAGCGGATGAGCATGCCCGAGCTGATCGAGGCCGCCGAGCAGGAACAGCTCACCGAGATCACCGGCCTCAAGAAGCAGGAGCTGATCTTCCGCATCTTGAAGTCGCGTGTGAAGCTCAAGGGCCTGATGTACGGCGAGGGGACGCTCGAGATTCTCCCGGACGGCTTCGGCTTCCTTCGCAGCCCCGATTATCACTATCTCTCCTGCCCGGACGACATCTACGTCTCTCCGAGCCAGATCCGCCGCTTCGGCCTGAGAAACGGCAACACCGTGGCCGGCACGATCCGCCCGCCCAAGGAAAACGAACGCTACTTCGCGCTCTTGCGCGTCGAAGCGATCAACGGCGACGATCCGAACCTCCTGGCAAAGAAGATCTTCTTCGACGATCTGACGCCGGAGCACCCCGACAAGCGGATCGTGATGGAAACCGCGGCCGGCGAAATTGAGTGCCGCGTCGTCGACATGATCGTGCCGATTGGCTTCGGGCAGCGCGGCCTGATCGTCAGCCCGCCGCGGGCCGGAAAGACGATCCTCATGCAGAAGATGGCCAAGGCCGTGCTCACCAACTACCCGGACGCCTACGTGATCATGCTCCTGATCGACGAGCGGCCGGAAGAAGTCACCGACATGGAGCGGCAGATTAAAGGCCCCAACTGCGAGGTCATTAGCTCCACGTTCGACGAAACCTCGGCCCGCCACGTTCAGGTCTCCGAAATGGTCATCGAAAAGGCCAAGCGGATGGTCGAATATGGCCGCGACGTCGTGATCTTCCTCGACTCGATCACGCGGCTGGCCCGGGCCTGGAACGCGGAATGCCCCCATTCGGGCAAGATCCTCTCCGGCGGCATCGACGCCAATGCCATGCAGCGGCCCAAGCGGTTTTTCGGTTCAGCCCGCCGCGTTCAGGAGGGCGGCTCGCTCACGATTATCGCCACCGCGCTGATTGACACCGGCAGCAAGATGGACGAGGTGATCTTCGAGGAGTTCAAGGGCACCGGCAACCAGGAAATCGTGCTGGACCGTCGCTTGGTGGACCGCCGCGTCTGGCCGGCCATCGACATCGGCCGCAGCGGCACCCGCCGCGAAGAGATGCTGATGGACCCCGAAGAGCACCGCCGCATCTGCTTGCTCCGCAGGGTGCTAGGCGACATGAATCCGCCGGATGCCATGGAACTGCTGGTCACGCGTCTGCAAAAGACGAAGACCAATGCCGAGTTCCTGATGAGCATGAAAGAGGACAGATAGCAAATCGCAAGGCGCGAGCCGGGGCGCGGGCACAGTCGCCGAGCGATGGTCGGTCCCCGGTGTCAGCGCCGGCATGCAATTTCGCGCTGCACGGCGATCGCGGCAGTCGAGCAACTTTCCTTGCCGAATCACACGCCCCCCGCTAGATTGCACTACGGCGGCCCCAACGGCGAGGTGCGAAACATGCCTCTGCGATCTTACGTTCGATCGACTCGCTGTGTCTCGGTCATCGCAGTCGCATTCGTCGTTGTCTATCTGCAGCCGGCCTTCTCGCAGTTCTTCTCTCGACAGTTTGTCGCCAACTACGATCTTCGCAACGCCGATTACCCTAACACTTACATCGAGTCGATCCATCTCGAACTCGACAACCCGGATCACTTCGTCCGGCTGAAATGGGCCGGCCCGGGTGCAGAAAAGCAAGAAACCGGTCCGTTCCGCAGCTGTCCCGGCGCGGGTCTGGGTCGCAACGACTGCAACGACGAAACCGAGAGCCGCCGCAACGGCTCGAATTGCACGCCCAAGGGCGAACGCTTCGTCGAAGGCTTTCGCGACTATCTCCGTGACGGGCCCAGCTGCCATTACGTGACCTGGTTCGACAAAGAGCGAGCCATCGGGTTTCATTCGCATTGGAGCCTGCCCGACGACCCTGCCTCCCACGGCTGCGTCCGCATGGAGGAGCACCCCGCCCAGCTAATCCACAACAACGCCATCGAAGGTAAGACGAAGGTCATCGTCAGCGGCACCTGGAGCCGACGATAACTTGCCGCTGGGCCAATCCTCGGCTATTTCGCGTGTTTTCCAATTCGGATTGCTCGCTTTCTTATTTCGGCGGACAATCGTTGTTAGCACGCCAACCATGCCGCACATCTTCCCGATTGCCGATCCGAACCCCGCCGACCGCCTGGCGATCGTCGTTTCGCGCTGGAACGAGTCGATCACTAAACGCCTGCTCGAGGGTGCCGCGAGCACGCTCGTGTCCCGCGGCGTTCCGGACGAATCAATCGACGTGGCCTGGGTCCCCGGCGCTTGGGAAATCCCACTGGTGGCCCAGCGGCTCGCCGACTCGCGCCGCTATCGGGCGATCCTGTGCCTGGGCGCTGTGATCCGCGGTGAAACCACGCACGACCAACACATCAACCGCGCGGTCAGCGCCGCCATCAGTGAGATAGCCCTGGAGACCGGCATTCCGGTGTTGTTCGGCATCCTCACGTGCGAAACAATGGAACAGGCGATTCACCGCGCCGGCGGCAACGTCGGCAACAAGGGCAGCGAATGCGCTGAAGCCGCACTGCAGATGATCGGCCTGTTCAAGAATTTGCCCACCGCCTAGCCGCAACGTACAGTTTCACACGGCGGAAGTACAACGCTCCCGCCAAGCCATTCGTCCGTACTTACTCACCTATTTCCTTACTCACCTACTTACACCCTCCCTTAATGTCGAGACGCAGCCGAGCCCGCGAAGTCGCCCTCCAAATGCTGTTCGAAGACGACGTGAATCCGCGTCCCTCGATCGAACAGACCAAGGAGTTCCTCGCCGCGCGCTTGCATAACCGGGAGCTGGAAGAGTTCTGCCTCTCGTTGATCCTCGGCGTCCGCCGCAATCAAGGCGAGCTCAACGACTTGCTCGCCAAGACGGCGGACAACTGGAGCCTCGACCGCATGGCCGCTACGGACCGCAACGTGCTCCGCCTCGGGGCCTACGAGCTGCTCTACACCGACACGCCGGGCCGGGCAGCCATCAACGAAGCCGTCGAACTCGCCAAACGTTACGGCAGCGCCAACAGCGCCCCGTTCGTCAACGGCATCCTCGACAAGTTCCTGAAGCGTCAGTCTGACTCATAATTTGGCGATTGCGGAACGAAGTTAAGACGCGGCAGAATCTTCGCATCGGCTCTGTTTCTTGCTCCAGCCGCAATTGCAGTGGATAATGCTCTGCACGAAGGAGCATTTGTTGTGGACGGAGACCTCGAACCGTCGGTCGGCCAGTTGCCCGCGGCGCCTCCGCTTGAGGAGCCGCAGTTGCCCGTGTTACGCTTCGGACTCAGGCAGTTCTTTTGGTGGATCACGGCCGCCTCGATCGTGTTGGCGGTGCTGGTTGCGGTGCCTTATGGGATGTCCCTGATCGCCCTGGTCCTGGCAATCGGCGTCGTTACGCTCCACGTTCTCAGCACGGCCATTGGCACCCGGCTACGCGACCACGCCAATGAGCGCCGTGCCTGGGAGGCCGCCCACGACGACTTCCTGCAGCCCTCCTCGGGTGGACCTGCCGTTTCTTTGCAGCCCGCTCGCCGCTCGCCGCTGCACGGCCACGACCAGCCGCTGCGCCGCATGCGAATTTGCCTGACTGCCGGTGCGGTTTTGGGCGGGCTGCTGGGAATTGCCGCCCTGAGCGTGAAGCTCGGCGACCGCACGACCATCGCCGGAA